>CAZSSM010000003.1:0-161689 GCA_964609385.1 uncultured Planctomycetia bacterium | reverse complement strand
TACGTTTTCCGTACGATATACTCTTTGAGGATATCGTTTTGGATCGTGCCGGAGAGCTTTTGGGGGGGGACGCCCTGTTCCTCGGCGGCGACGATGAAAAGGGCCATGACCGGCAGGACGGCGCCGTTCATGGTCATCGAGACGCTCATCCGGTCCAGCGGGATGCCGTCGAAGAGCCGACGCATGTCGAGGATCGAGTCGATGGCCACGCCGGCCATACCGACGTCACCATGGACTCGCGGATGGTCCGAGTCGTAGCCACGGTGGGTTGCCAGGTCGAAGGCGATCGAGAGGCCTTTCTGGCCGGCAGCCAGGGCGCGCCGGTAAAAGGCATTGCTCTGCTCGGCGGTGGAGAACCCGGCGTACTGGCGGATCGTCCAGGGCCGCAGGGCGTACATCGTGGCATAAGGGCCGCGGAGAAACGGTGGGACGCCGGGCATGCTCTCAAGGTGGTCGACTGGATCGAGATGGGCGGCGGCGTAGAGGGGCTCGACGGGGATCCCCTCGGGCGTGTTCCAGATCAGATCGTCCCAAGCCATTCGGGTGCCACTGACGATCGCCTCGCGCCAGGCATTCCGGGCTTCGGTATCGAGTGGCCCGGCCGATCGAGAGGGCGCGTCGGGTTGGAGCGGGACGTTCCGGAAGTCGGGGATCGGGCTCATGTGATGGCCCCCAGAGTGCGCATCAAGGATTTGAGAATGTCCAAGGCGTTGCAACCGATAAAGATGAACTCATCGACGCCTGCGTCGCGGAACGCCGCCTCCTGTTGTCCGGGGCGACCGGCCAGGACGACCCGCTCGGCGCCGGCCTGCTTGAGCTGAGGAACGATCGTCGCCACGACCTCGGGATAGATCTTGTCGGTCGAGCAGAGGATCGCCACCGAGGCGCCGCTGTCGCGGAAGGCGTTGACGGCCGCACTGGGATCGGAGGGAGCAAACCCGTCGTTGGTCAGAGGCTCGATACCGCCGGCCTCCATCAAGTTGACGGTGTAGGTGGCCCGAGCCGTATGCTCGGCAATGGTGCCAAGGTTGACGAGGAAGACCTGGGGGCGGTGACCGCTGGTGATCTGGAAAGCATCGCTAGCGTCTCGGAGTTCTTCGAATGGGGCGGCGAAGCGGTTAAGTTCGAACCGTCGGATCGCCTCACTAGGACCTGAATCGAAGAACGTCGACGACAGTTCGCCGAGGGTTGCCCCTCGAGACGCAGCCTCGATGAGGGTCTCGATCAAAGTGTCCGGGTCGCGGTTTGGATCGGAAGCGAGCCCCTGGAGTCGTCCGAGAGGCTCGCCGGCATCGGCGCGGGCACGTTGATCTGCGAGCCGCTGGTCAGCCTGTCGCCGGAGCGCACCGAGGTCGGGCGGCGTCCGTTCCAAGGCCTCTTCATGGAGGTCGGGGAACTCGCTGACGCCGGTGATGGCGTCTTTGCGACGACCGAGATTTTTGAGTCGCGGAGCAAAAGCCTGAGCGACCTGCTCGGCAGCCCAGCCGTCCCGGACCGCCTCGGCCATCCCTCCATGGCTCTCAATCTGCTGAAAGAAGTCCCAGGCACGTTCGGTGAGCTGATCGGTCAGCGATTCGACATACCAGGAGCCGCCAGCCGGGTCGATGACGCGGTTGACGTGCGATTCCTCCTGAAGGATGAGTTGGGTGTTCCGTGCGATCCGTCGGCTGAAGGCGTTGGGCAGGCCGATGACCGCGTCGAAGGGGGCCACAGTGATGCTCTGGGCGCCGCCGATGGCTGCGGCGAAGGCCTCGACGGTGGTCCGAAGCATGTTGACCCAGGGGTCGCGTGCGGTCATGACCCGCATCGAGGTGCGTACATGCATGGTCATGGCCCTCGCTTCCTCCGAGGCGCCACATGCCAGGCCGATCCGGTCCCAGAGTCGACGAGCAGCACGGAGCTTGGCCAGGGCCAGGAAGAGATTACAGCCGATGGAGTAGCTGAAGAGGATCTGACGGCAAGCCGCATCGACGGAAAGGCCGCGATCGGTCATTCGTCGAAGATATGTCACGGCGGTGGCCATCGAGAAGGCCAGGTCCTGGACCGAGTTGGCGCCGGCGTCATGGTAGGGGCTGGTGTCGACGGCCACAGCGGTAACGCCGGGCAGGTGCGCAGCGGTCCATGAGGAGAGGTCCGCCATCTGATCGAGCGACTGATCGAGTGTGACGGGCAGAGAACCTTCACGGGCTAGGGTGCCCAGCGGATCGGCCTCGAAGGCACCTCGGATCTGGTCGGTTTGAAGCCCTCGACGTCGCCAGAGCCCGATCATTAACGAGGCGACCGGGAGGAACGCTGCGCCCGGCTCGAAGGCGACTTGGATCAACTCGAGTTGGACGTTCTTGAGGAGCTCATCGAGGTCCTCCATCGAGCTGAGCATGACGCCGTCGCTGCCGGCAGTATGGGCCACGTCGGGATGGTCGCTGTCGCGACCGGAGCGGGCAGCGCCGTCGAGGTGAATCAGCAGCGAGGTGTCGCCCTTCATCAACTCGTCGAGGATCTCGGTGTTGCCGAACTCGACGGAGGGATGGCGGTGCTCCTGGCGGACGTCCCAGCCATGAACGACGGCGCCGACGGATTGACTTCCCCGCGTGTAAGGTGGCCGACCGGGTAATCCGGACGAATCGAGGTGACTTGGCCAGTCATTCCTTGTGTAGACTGGTGGAATATCTAAACCTTCATAGGTGTGGGTAATTAACTTTTTTTCGAACGGCGCGCCTTTGAGATCGCGCTCGGCCAGCGCGCGCCATTGCTCGTAGGTGGCCGGCGGAAAGGCGCCGGCGACGCTGAACTCGCCCTCAACTGCCATCGGTCCGATTCCTCCAAGGCTCTGGGGACCGTTCGCCCTACGACGACTCGCCCGGCTCCGGCCCCAACGATGGGGCTGGTATGGACGAGACGCCCGTTGATCGTCATCGGTTCGTCAGCCTGGGTCAATCCTCGGGGGTCAACCCGCTGAGGTCCAGGTCGGGCAGCATCGCGCCATGCTGGAGAAGGTTCCGATGTAGCTCAAAGCAACGATCGAGGTCATGGCAGATATGCCCGACGGTCGCCAATTCGCGGTATCGGTGGAGATAGTCGCGGAAGGCCGGGTGGGCACACTGATCGATGATCGTCTTAGCGCGGTCCTCTGCGCTGAGACCTCGGAGGTCGGCGAGCCCTTGCTCGGTCACGATCACACGCGTTGAGTGCTCACTATGGTCAATATGGCTGGCCATCGGAACGATTGAGCTGATCTTACCTCCCTTGACGATCGAAGGGCACATGAAGATAGGTACCGCGGCATTCCGTGCGAAGTCACCGCTTCCACCGATTCCGTTGATTATCTTCGTTCCACAGACGTGCGTGGAATTGACGTGCCCGTAGATGTCGACCTCCAGGGCCGTGTTGAGTGCGATCACTCCGAGTCTACGAATCACCTCAGGATTATTGGAGAGTTCCTGGGGGCGGAGCACAACGCGTTTAACGTAGTCGTCGAGGTTGGTGAAGAAATCGGCCATCACCGAGTCGCTGAGGGTCAAGCTGGTCGTGCTGATCCCGGTGAGTTTCCCTTGATTCATGAGGTCCAGGAGTGAGTCTTGAAAGACCTCCGAATACATAGCAAAGGGTGGGATGGCGGGCTCGCGACCGAGTCCTTCCATCACCGCGTTGGCGACGTTACCGACTCCGGCTTGGAGCGGGAGAAAACCTTCAGGGACTCGTCCAGCGCGCATCTCGTCGATGAGAAAGCGAACGACGTGTTCGGCGATCTTGCGGCTGATCGCGTCGGGGGGACTAAAGGCAGGGACGCGATCGGTCAGATCAGTTTCGACCACGCCGACAATCTTCGATGGATCGACCGAGGCATAGGGGAAACCGATCTTGTCGAGTGGATCGCTGATGGGCAGCGGCTGACGTTGATGAGGGGGAGGCAAGACGACGATGTCAGCCATCTGGCTGAGCCTTGGGGGTGGCCGCCGATTGACCTCCAAAATCACGCGATCGGCATACTTGAGAAAGGTGGGAGATCCCCCAATCGATGTGGTTAAATAAACACGACCGTCAGCGGTGACATCGGTAGCTTCGATGACCGCCCAGTCAAGGCGACCAAAGTGTCCGGCGGCAACCATCGACGGGACGGTCGAGAGGTGCATGTCGACGAACTGGGCACGACCGGCGTTGACCTGTTTGCGGAGCGTTGCGGAACTCTGATAGGGCGCGCGCCAGGCGATCGCCTCAGCGCGTGCCAATGCTTCGTCAAGGTCTTCACCGGTCGATGCTCCAGTGAGCACGCGGAGTTGATAGGGGAGGCCGTCGCTGTGTAACCGCTCGGCCCGCGAGGCCAAGGCGAGTGGTACGGCCTTTGCCGCGCCGGCTGGAGTGAACCCACTGAAGCCCACCAGCGAACCATCGTCGATCAGGCCCGCCGCTTCGTCGGCGTTGAGGACCGGGAAACCGGATACCGTCGCCATCCCCAGAAAGCTCCTTCAAGCATGAATCGAAAAGATTGCAGACGAGCAAACTGTAAACGAAAAGTGTTTCAAACATAAGGGCGAACGTCTACCATCAACGCTATTGTCGTGTACCTTGACCAAGGTGTCGACCATGTTTTGTTCGAGGCTGGCCTTCTCGGCACCTGCGACTCAGGTGTTGTTGCCCATAGGCTCGCAGAGTTCGGTAAGCACGCCGAGACTGGCTTTTGGGTGGACAAAGGCGATCTGGGTGTGGTGCGCGCCCGGCCTCGGTTGCTCGTCAATCATTCGGAGCCCTGCCTCCTTCAGCTCGGCGATCCGCGCCGACAGGTCATCGACGGTGTAAGCAACATGATGCAGGCCTGGTCCCCGCTTCTCGAGAAAGACCGCGATCGGGCTCGACTCGTCGGTCGGCTCCAGCAACTCCAGTCGGACATCGCCGACCTTGTAGAAGGCGACCCGGACCTTCTGGTCAGCCACCTCCTCGACCCCCTCAAAGATTGCCCCTAAGGTTGTTTCGTAGAAAGGTCGTTGTTCATCAAGGCTTTTGACAGCGATCCCAATATGATTGATCGCATGAACGGGTTTCATGAGTCGACTCCTTCAGGGAAAAAGCGTTTCGGCCAGGTCACGGGAAGCCCAACGGGATCCAGCAACCCGCATCGATCGCGGTGAGGACCGGGTCGAAATCCATACGATCTCCAACCATCATGGCCGATCCTCCCTCCGCGTTCAAAGGAAACAGGGACGCCTTCCCAGATTCTGCGCCGAGTGGTCACGGCGCAACCAGTGCATCAAGTTTGTGCGGATCGACCGGACGTGAGTCGACCCGATGAAGGCTCGATGAAACTGAAGCTCGGACTCGGGAAACGCTTGATCGACCCGATCAGAGCCCTCATAGTGAACCCATGAGGCCCTGATGAGGACCACGGCCGATCGTTGCCGAGGGCCAATCGCAATGACGTCGTGCCGCGACGCACAGCGCCTTCCGAACCATCCGGGCACGTCAATTTCCAAACGCACGTCGACGCGACGTGGGTTTCGGAGATCCCGGGACACGATTTGGGGGCAACTTCATGAATACCAAGATTATCATCCAACGACGAGTCCCCGACGATCGCGTTGAGTTGCTCCGGCCGTTGCTCCAACAACTCCGGAGCCTAGCGATGGCCCAACCGGGCTACATCTCAGGAGAGACGCTGATCAACGCAGACGATCCCCAAGAGGTTCTGGTTATCAGCACGTGGGATTCGCTGGAACACTGGGACGCCTGGCTGGCCAGTGGAGAACGCGCAGCGTTGCAAGCCCAAGTCGACGCGATCACCGGCCAAGAGACGCTCTATCAGGTTTACTACAACGGCTGAAAGCTCCGTTGGAGTCGGCTCGGACTCGTTCGCCATCAAGCCCAGATTCCGAGACCCAACGGCTCGCTCCACCGGCATCACGGGAGGTCCCCAGGCGACTCATGAACGATCAGCTCCGTGAACTCTACGCGTTGCGCGAACAAGCCCGTCAAGGCGGCGGGGCCGACCGGATCGCCAAGCACCACGCCAAAGGGCGGATGACGGCGCGGGAGCGGCTCGACGTGCTGTTGGACGAGGGGAGTTTCGAAGAGTTCGATATGTTCAAGGCCCATCGCTGTCAGCATTTCGGGATGGATCAGAAGCAGATTCCCGGCGACGGTGTGGTCACCGGCTACGGGACTGTTGCCGGGCGTCTCGTCTTTGTCTTCAGCCAAGACTTCACTGTCTTTGGCGGTTCGCTCTCGGAAACCTTCGCCGAGAAGATCTGCAAGGTCATGGACATGGCCGTCAAGAACGGGGCGCCCGTGGTCGGGCTGAACGACTCCGGCGGCGCACGGATCCAGGAAGGGATCGAGAGCCTGGCCGGTTACACTGATATCTTCCTCCGGAACGTGAGCAGTTCGGGCGTGATCCCGCAGATCTCTGGGATCTTCGGCCCCTGCGCCGGCGGCGCGGTCTACTCGCCCGCCTTAACCGACTTCACGGTCATGGTCGAAAACAACAGCTATATGTTCCTAACCGGCCCTAAAGTCGTTAAGGCCGTCACTCATGAAGACGTCGACACCGAATCGCTCGGGGGAGCATCGGTGCATACGGCTCGCAGCGGCGTGGCCCACCTCGCGGCGGCCGCCGAACATCAGGCGATCGAGCAGATCAAGCGGCTACTCAGCTACATGCCCCAGAACAACTTGGAAGCCCCGCCGAACCGCCCGACTGAGGATCCCTTCGAACGCGAGGACGAGTCGCTCGACGGCCTAGTCCCGGAGAATCCGAACCAGGCCTACGACATTCATCAGGTGCTCACCAAGACGCTCGACGACGGTCAGTTCCTCGAGATTCAGCCGGCCTATGCGCCCAACCTGATCATCGGCTTTGGCCATTACGGCGGGATCAGTTGCGGGATCGTGGCCAACAACCCTCAGCACCTCGCAGGCGTGCTCGACAACGATGCCTCGATCAAAGGTGCACGGTTCGTCCGCTTTTGCGACGCCTTCAACATCCCGGTCATCACTTTCGTCGACGTGCCCGGCTTTCTCCCCGGCACGGCCCAGGAGTACGGTGGCATCATCCGCAACGGCGCCAAGATGCTCTACGCCTATGCCGAGGCAACGGTCCCAAAAATCACCATGATCACACGCAAAGCGTACGGCGGAGCCTACTGCGTGATGAGTTCCAAACACTTGCGAAGCGACTTGAACTTCGCCTGGCCCACTGCGGAGATCGCGGTCATGGGCCCGCAGGGTGCCGTCGAGATCCTCTACGCCCGCGAAGCCAAGGAGAAGGGTGACGGCGCGGCAGAGTTTCTTAAAGAGAAGGCCCGCGAGTACACCGAACAGTTCGCTAACCCGTACAACGCTGCCAAGCGGGGATACATCGACGACGTGATCGCACCCAGTCGGACCCGGTTTACCATCATCAAGTCGCTGGGCATGCTCCAAAACAAGCAGGATCAGAACCCGAAGAGGAAGCACGGCAACATCCCCTTGTGATCGGATCATCGGATCGGGCCGGATCGGGTCGGTCGAATCAGGTCCGGTCCGACCTGTCTGACCGAACCGGACCACCATGTGCCCCGGAGTCTCCACGCGCATGCAGTCACCCGCCTCATCCTCGCCCCCGCCGCAAGCCGATGCTGTCCCCTCCGTCGATGTCGACACGACAGACCTCAGCGACGCTGGAGCTCTGCCGCCGATCGACCCGAGCTTGATATCCACCAACGAAACGGCTGCGGAGACGTTCCAGTTTGCCTTCAGCTTCGATCGCGTTGTCGAGGGCAACGCCATCCCGATCACGATCACCGGGATGACAATCGTCTTTCTGGGCCTTCTGTCGATCAGCCTCATGATCGCCTTCCTACCCAAGCTGCTCAAGATCCTCGATCGTCGATTAGCCCCACGCCGCCCTCGCGGCTCATCGCCGTCGACGACATCAGCCCACGCCAAGATCGAAGCGTCGTCCGGACCCGGCACGATTCCCGAGCATTTGCCTCCCGAGACCGCCGCGGCCGTTGCCCTGGTTGTCCACATGGAGTTAACGCGGATCCGCGGCCAGTCCCGGATCACCATCGATGAGTCGCGTCGACAGAACGTCTGGGGGGTGGTGGGCAAGATGCGACGGCTCTCTACCCGGATGTAAACCGATGTGACGCCGAGAGATCTCATCGGCTGTCGACAGACCATCGACTGAACCGACTTCCGACGATCCCCTTCGATCCGACGTGGGACTCACGGTCGACCGACGTAAGCCCTCGCCTCCATCCCTCCGCCCGTCTCTGAGCGATCCATGCGCCAATATAAGTTTTTGATTAACGGCAAACCAATCCAAGTGAAGGTCAAGGACCTCAGCGTCAGCGATGCGATCCTCGAGATCGATGGCCAGGAGATCACCATTGCCATCGACGAGGTCATCTCGGGGACGCCGATGCCGATCAATCCCAGCGTGGCTCCCACGGCCAGCCCGGCTCGGCCAGCCTCGGCCGCCGCACCCGCCAAGCCGCCGACAGCCTCCTCGCCAGGCAACGGCGCCGTGACCGCCCCGATCCCAGGCGCTGTCCTGGAGGTCTTCGTTAAGGAGGGCGACACCGTCAAGGCCGGCCAGCCCCTGCTCAAGCTCGAGGCGATGAAGATGGAAAATGAGATCCGCGGCACGTTCGACGGCACCGTCGTCGAGATCAAGGTCGGTCCCGGCGACTCCGTCAATCAAGGACAAGAACTGATCCTCATCGGCTCCAGTTCGTGACGGCAGGTCCCGGTCGATCTCCGGGGAGTGTCTCGTCCCTTCCCGTTCCTCTGAATGGTTCCCCCACGCCCCTCTTCGATGAGTCGTCGACGCCATGGATATCGTTTTCAAGTTCCTCCAATCGACCGGGTTTGCCTTGATGACCTGGTCCAACCTGTTGATGATCCTCATCGGCCTCGTGTTCGTCGCCTTGGCGATCATCAAGAACTATGAACCTCTACTGCTTCTGCCGATCGGTTTCGGAGTCGTCGTCGGAAACATCCCGTACATCGAGGGAATGGCGCTGAGCGTCTACGACCAAGACAGTGTGCTTTCTTACATCTACTTCGGGGTCCGTCAGGGGGTCTTCCCGCCATTGATCTTCCTGGGGATCGGGGCGATGACCGACTTCTCGACCATGCTATCCAACCCGAAGTTGGTTCTTTTGGGGGCCGCGGCGCAGTTCGGCATCTTCCTGACGCTCATCGGCGCGATGTTCCTGGGTTTCACGCCCTCGCAAGCCGGGGCGATCGGGATCATCGGCGGGGCCGACGGCCCCACAGCGATCTTCCTCTCGGCCAAACTCGCGCCCGAGTTGCTCGGGGCGATCGCCATCGCCGCCTACAGCTATATGGCACTAGTCCCGGTCATCCAACCGCCGATCATGCGGCTCCTCTGCAGCAAGGAGGAGATGCGGATCAAGATGGCCCCTCCGCGTCAAGTCAGCAAGCGTGAACGGATCTTGTTCCCCATCTTGGCCTTTCTGATCTGTGGGCTGATCGCGCCGGGGGCAATCGTCCTGATCGGGATGCTTTTCTTCGGCAACCTTCTCAAAGAGAGCTTGGTCACCGATCGCTTGGCCAACACAGCACGCAACGCGATGATCGACATCGTGACGATCTTGCTGGGATTCTCCGTTGGCGCCAGCACACAAGCGCAGACGTTCTTGAAGTTCCAGTCGGTCCTGATCTTCGCTCTGGGCGCGTTGGCCTTCGCCATTGCCACGGCCAGCGGGATCCTGTTCGCCAAGCTGATGAACCTCTTCCTCAAAGAGAAGATCAATCCGTTGGTGGGCGCCGCGGGCGTCTCAGCAGTTCCCGACTCAGCGCGGGTGGTCCAGCATGTCGGTCAGCACGAAGATCCGAACAACTTCCTGCTGATGCATGCGATGGCCCCGAACGTCGCCGGCGTGATCGGCTCGGCCATCGCCGCTGGTGTTCTCTGGTCGGTCCTGACCACCGGCATGGGTGCGGCCGAGGCCGTCACCTCGATTGCGGCCGGACCGTAAACTGACCGGGACTAACCGACGAGTAATCCTCGAGGCGACGACGATCCGATCGGATCAGTGTCCATCCAGAGAGTTGACCCGTGGGAGGCCACTATGGGATTGCTGGTTGAGGGTGTTTGGCGCGATCAGTGGTATGACACGAAGTCGACCGGCGGCAAGTTTGTCCGCAAAGACTCGGCCTTCCGCGATCGCGTCACCGCCGACGGCTCTTCAGGATTCCCCGCTGAGGCCGGTCGATACCACCTCTACGTTTCACTAGCCTGCCCCTGGGCGCACCGGACCCTGATCTTCCGAAAGCTCAAGGGGCTCTCCGACGCAATTTCGCTCTCGATCGTCGACCCATTCATGGGTGAGAACGGTTGGTTTTTCAGCGACGGCCCTGGTTGCATCCCCGACCCGATCCGGGCGGCCCAATACCTGCATCAAATCTACACCGCTGCCAAGGCCGACTACACCGGTCGTGTCACCGTCCCGGTGCTCTGGGACAAACAGGCCGAGACGATCGTCAACAACGAGTCGTCCGAGATTATTCGAATGCTCAACGTCGAATTCGACGCGATTGCCGGCACGCCCGACCTCGATTTCTATCCCGAGCCGCTTCGCCAAGCGATCGATGAGACCAACGCGTTCGTCTATCCGAATATTAACAACGGTGTCTATCGTTGCGGGTTCGCCACCAGGCAGGAAGCCTACGACGAGGCGTTCGGCCAACTGTTCGACGCCCTCGAGCAGATCGATCGCTGCTTGGCCGATCAGCGCTATCTGGTCGGTGACCGGCTCACCGAAGCCGATTGGCGGCTCTTCACCACGCTGGTCCGCTTCGATGCGGTTTACGTCGGCCACTTCAAATGCAACCGCCGGAGGATCGCCGATTACTCCAATCTCGGTCCCTACCTCCGCGAACTCTATCAGTATCCTGGGATCGCCGAGACGGTCGACCTCACGCATATCAAGCGGCACTACTATGAGAGCCACGGTAGGATCAACCCGACCCGGATCGTCCCCAACGGCCCGGCCCTCGACCTCAATGCGCCCCACGATCGGGACCGACTCCCGGCCGCCTGATCATCAATCAAAGGTCATCCTCTCCCATGGACGACGTGCTCGCCGCGTGTATCGACAATTTCGGTGAACCGCCCCGCTCGATCCTCATTTGGGATCGCTTGACATACCTGCGGATCCCTAAGCCCGAATGGCTCCGAAACAATCCTGACGATCCGATCAAGGTCATCTTCGAGCAGCTCGGCCATCTCTACCACGAAGGCTTCATCTGCTGGGGCCATATCATTCAGGCGAACTATCGGATCTTCTCTGAAGGTCCGGACGACGTTCCTGGAGAACTGGTCTACCCGTATTCGAACGACGAGCGCGGGGATCCCGAGTCGCTCAACGCGATCGCGCGTCAGATATCCGCTTTGAAGAACACAGAGCCGGATCACCCCGAACTGGCGCCGATCGCCCATTACTTGACCGACGAGCATATCCGTGCTTTCGGGATCCAGGTTCCAAAGGTGATCAGTCCGAACGTTCCTTATCGGATCTCAACGACCTTATTCGCCCGTAAGCACCTCCCGGGTGGCAAACTCTGTCGGCCCTTCCTGCCAATCCTCGTGATGCCCCGGAAGCCGTTCATCGTCATGCCGCTACCGGGTCGATACTGGCCCGAGGGATTCGTCAAGTTCTGGACCGTCTCTGGCATGTGATCCTCCGAATTGACGGAGTGAAGGTCGTCGCTTCGGTCTTGCTGCCGCGAAACCTCCCTTCCTAAGACGACGATGTCGGGATAGCCTCCGGCCCGATCATCGTCGACGCGCACCCGGACGACTCCATGGATCGCGCCGGCGATCGCGATATTGAGTCGCGGTCGCCCTGCCTTTGGGAAGCGGATGGGGTGCGCCCTTCAATGACCATGACTCGCCCCACCAGGCTCCAACGATCACCTCGGATCATCGATTGGGGACGCTTCCTGGGGGCGCTCGCGATTATCGCGACATATGCGTCGTCGAGTCTCGCCCAGGAGCCCTTCCCCACACGTCCGAATCCCAACCCTAACCCCGAGACCAAGATCGGCTCCGAGATGCCGGGCGCCTCGGAACCCTCCCGAGACGCCGTTCAGCGGCCGGTCGCTCCTCCCGATCTGCCCCGTTATCGGTTGCAGATCCGGATCGAGCCGGAGGCGCGGCGGGTCTTGGCCCGCGAGCAGGTCCGATTCGTCAACCGGGGCGCGATTCCGATCGAGGAATTGGTCTTCCACGTCTATCCCCGGTATCAAGTGCCCGAGTCAGACCGTCCTTTGCTGGCGAAGACGCTGGAGTATCTCCGGTTGAGCCCCCAGGAGGCGATGGATGCGAAGGGGCGTCGGCTGGATGTGCTCGGCGTTGTCCAGGACGGCCGACCCCGCCCGTTCCACTACGACGAGTCGGATGGAACCCTCCTGCATGTCCCTCTGGAACGGCCGATCGGACCGGGCGAGTCGGTCGAAGTCGGCCTTGAGTTCGTCCTGGACTTGCCCGAGACCTGGGGACGTTGGGGACACAATCAGGGCGTTACGTATCTGGCCAACTGGTACCCGGTCCTGGCCTTTCACGATGGTCAGGCTTGGGACCGCTCACCGTTCGTTCCCTGGCACCAACCGTTCTACCAAGAGGCAGCGCACTATGAGGCGGTCGTCGACCTGCCGGCCAATCAGCGGGTCGCCTCGACTGGCCGGATCGTTTCGCGCTCGGTCAACACAGAGGGTCGTCAACAGATCGTCATTCAGGCCGCCCCCTCGCGCGACTTCGCCCTGGTCTGCTCGGACCGCTTCGAGGTTCGCCAGGCCCAGGCCGGATCGACGCAAGTTCGTGTGCTCACCTTACCCGAGAACCGACACAACGCCGACCGCGTCTTGGAATACGTTACCGAAGTGATCCCGCTCTACGAGTCGTGGTTCGGCCCCTACTACGACGAGGAATTCGAGATCGCCGCCTCGTTCTTCGGCTGGAACGGCAACGAATGCGCCGGCCTGGTGATGCTCGACAGCCGGGTCCTGGAGGTCTCACCGATCGCTACTCGGTACATCGACCACTTGGTGACCCACGAGACGATGCATCAGTGGTTCTGGAACGTCGTGGGCACCCACGGCTATGCCGAGACGTTCATGGACGAGGGGTTGGTCAATGCTCTCACAGACATGCGGCTCTCGGCAAAGTACGGCCGCAACGGCCCCCTGATCGTTTGGCCGGAGCGACTGGATTGGATGCCCACGATCGGCCGCGAAGACCTCCGGCTCTCGAGCTATTACGCCTGGCGCGCCAAAGGCAACGGCGGGCCGGTCATCCGCGACCTCGATGCGATGGGCGACCTCGAATCGCTCTTCAGCCTTGCCTACGACCGAGGTGGTAAGGTCGTCGACATGATCCGCAATCGACTCGGCGACGAACGCTTTCTAACGTTCCTCCGTCACGTCTACCAGGCGTACGCCTTTCGGGTATTCCGCTACGACGACCTCAAACGCGAGCTGGCCGCCTTTGACCCGACGTATGATTGGCCCCGGTTCCTCGATGCCTGGTTGGTCGAGGACGCGACGACCGACTGGGCCGTCACAGAGGTCGATTGGAGTCCCGTCACCGACCCTCTGCGCTCGAATCCGACTCCCCGCGACAATGCGGTCCGGATCGCGGTCCAGTTGCGTCAGCAGGGCTCGATTGCCGAGCCGACAGAGTTGCTCTGCATCTGCCGGGATGGGTCGGAGGTCCGGATTCCAATCCACACCGACGGTCCGGTCGTCGTTGGCGAATCACCCGCTCGGGTCGAACACCGAGGCGACACCTGGCTAGTGCAGTTCGATGCGCCCGCGCCGCCCGAGCAGGTCGAGGTCGATCCGGACCATATGTTGCTCGACTCGGATCGACTCAACGATCGCTGGCGGCATCGGATCAAGCTGCGTTGGACGCCGTTCCTGACGCCGCTCGACTCGGCCTCCCGATTCATGGCGTATGACCGGCTTTCGATCACCACCGGGCCTTTTGTCGATCAGTACGGTCGCGGTGGTTTGGCGACGGTCCTTCATCAGCCGAACCGGTTCTCCCTGAGCGGGTTCCTCGGCGGCGATCCCTCGCTGGATCGGGTGATCGGTGGCGGCGAGGCGCGGATCCCCCGGATCCTCGGGAGTCCTTGGGATCTCGGCGTCTTCTATGAGGAGGGGCTCAACGATGCGCAGAACAACGAACTCTCCTCGCGACGGCTCAGCGGTGGGCGGGTCTACTTGAGACGGACCTTGCTGCCGGGCTCCAGCTTTCTCCAGGACGATCCGGGATTCTTCGAGGGCTATTTCGGTACGGGCAACCTGTTCTGGCCCGGCGACGACGGTCGTCCCGTGATCGGACGGCTCAACGCCTTAGGCGCCCGGTTCCGGCTCAATACCCAGTTCCCGTACTGGGATCCGGTCGAGGGGTTCCTCGTCGAACTGGGAGCCGAGCAGGGCTTGGAAGCGCTCGAATCGACACGTGATTACACTCGGGTCTTCGGCGAGTTGGGCTTTGTCCGACAACTCCCCGAGGGTTACGGCTACCTATCTCGGACTCGCCTGGCATGGCGTGGGTATGGTGGGATCGGGTTCCCCGAGGAGACGCCGCTGTTCCGGTTGGGTGGCGGCCGTCGGCATCGCGCGATCCGACTCAACGAGTTCATCGGCAGCGCTGTCTGGCTGCTCACCGCGGAGTGGCGGTTGCCGATCTGGAGCGGAATCGACCGCCCTGCCCTGAATCACGCCGTCGGGTTTCGGAACCTTAATGCGGCGGTCTTCTATGACGTCGGCCAGACGTTCCTGGCCGGACGCTCCTCGGACGTGGTCCACGGTGTCGGCGCGGGACTCCGACTCGATCTGACCCTCTTCTCGTTCCTGGAACGCGCCACCCTCCGCTTCGACATCGCGCAGCCAGTCGGCCTCGGGACCGGACGCGCGCCCCTATTCTGGTTCGGACTCAACCAAGCATTCTGATAATAAGGTCGTGCGTTATACGATTCGATCTTGCCTGCACATCGAGACCGCGTCGTTGTCTGATGAGTTGCCTCACACATGTCTGGAGTCCGTGTCGGATTGGTGCAACCTCCGTTTCCTCAAAGTCGCCTTCTCTTGGGAATTTCGATATTCTATTGCGATCCGTTCTGTTGTGGGCTGCGCAGCAAACGGATCATCCACAACCAGGCGGTTTCGGTTCTTTGTTTGGCAACACACGCCGGTGTGTTTGGAACTGCACGCTTGCGTAGGAAGGTCTGGGCCCCGTGCCGCCCCGGGGCTGGGATCGACCGAGTGTTCTTCGCGATGGCCTGAGCGTGACGATCTAGGGCGATCAGACGTACAGACCCACCTCAGGATGAGTTTCGAGGTGAGTCCTGTCGATGGACATCCTATCGGTCCGACTTCCACGCACGAGACGGAATCACGATGCGACATCCCGAGAAGCTGCAGACCAGCGCCGGCAACTCCAACGGGAAATCCGTGATCCAGGTGACAGGAGTCACCGTCACCAATTGGCCGATCGACGAACGCTACTCGTACAAGTGCCGAATCGCCCTACGCTCCCCGTCCGGCGAAACACTCCTTAGCACGGAGGCACCCCCGCGACGGATCCCCCATTGGGTCCTGAACATTAAGCATCACGGCGACTGCACGGCTCAAATCGATCTGTTGGCGCGTGGCGAGCGCGAGAACGAACCCTGGCAGGATGTGGGACATTGTGACTTCAACGTCGTGGAAGAGCTCGCTGGCCAACCCTCGACTGAGATCCAGAGGCCGGTCCCGACATGGGCGGCGGCTCCCGACCTGAGATTCGATGTACGACTGACCAACGCGCTCGGTCATAAGTCGACAGGTGGCCTCGCTATCGCCTATGGACTCGGCACCTCGCCGACGTTGAGTGCGCCCTCTGAGGACAGGGCGTCGATCGAGAGTCTTGACGAGTTGGATGCGCTCTCGCTGAGTGTCCAAGAACAGGTCATCGTCAAAGACACCTGGAACAAGCTGCTTGCCTTTGAAGAACTGATGATGGAGATGTTCTTCAAACGAATGCTGATTGAGCAATCCGATCTCAACGATTTGTTCGGGGACTTCACGGACGACATGCCGGATTATTTTTTCGGCCTATTCGACCTGTGCGTCCGGTCCCTGCTTCCGCAGACCGAACGAGTCCTCCGAGAGTCTTATCAAGCAGTGCATCCTTCACCGGACCGTGAGTGCAACACGTTGGAGGAGTATGGAAAGCTCTTCGCCGACCTGGGGATGCGAGCTGAGCATTGGCAGGCTGCGCGCAAGGTCTGGCTCTGGATGCTGCCGAAGATCCCCTATCTCGGAGAATATGAAGCCGAGAATATGGAGACCGGATCGTCCTCGGCACTCTACAAGTTTTTCTCGAAACATGTGATGGCACCGATGTTTCAAGCGGTGATCGTCTATGACGAGGCGCTCACGAGCAAAATGATCAAAAAGATGAAACTCTCCTGGGAAGACCTGAGTGACAATCGTCGCGAGGCCGGCATTCGGTTCTACCAGCGGCTCTTCCAAAATCATCCTGAGGTCCTGCCGTTTTTCGGTCGAACAAACGTTGACCAGTTGGCAACTCACTTGATCTCCTCCTTCGATTTCCTCATGAACTGCTTGGCGAGCGGTGAAGGCTATCGCCGGGAAATCCGAGAACTCGGTCGCACGCACCGCTTCCATGGGATCCCCGCCGATGCCTATTCAATCATCGCCGAACAAATGATTTCTCTACTTGAAGAGCATAACCTCGGCTTCGCCGAGCCCGAGCGACAGGCGTGGCAATGTGTGTTTGATCGGGTCACCAACATCATGAAACGGCCTGCTGTTAGGGAAGGCCGATTGAAGGGCAAGGCCGCCCAGTTCCTCGATATGGTCGCCGACGAACAACAATGGGAGTCGTCGTCGAAGGCAAAGCGCTGGAGGGAAATCGAACGAGAGATTCACGCCACCGGCACGTATACACAGACTTATGAAGAGCTGACGTACGGGGTGCGGGTGGCATGGAGGAACTCGGCCAAGTGCATCGGACGCATCGCCTGGAACTCGCTGATCGTGAGAGATTGTCGCGAGGTCACGGATCCGGACGCTATCTTCGAGGAGTGCCGCGAGCATGTCCGGATCGCCAGCGCAGGGACCAACCTCGAGGCTGTCCTGACGTTGTTTCGACCCAAAAACCCCGGGGAACTCTGGGGACCACGGATCTGGAACCCCCAACTGTTCCGCTATGCCGCCTACGAACAGGCGGACGGTTCGATCGTGGGTGATAAGGCGAACCTCGCATTGACCCGAAAACTTCAATCGCTGGGTTGGCAACCGCCCAACCCGATTTCCGAGTTCGACCTGCTCCCGATCGTGATCGATGTTCCTGGGCATCCCGTGCGGATGTACGAATTTCCCAGGGATGAGGTTCGAGAAGTCCTGATCGAGCATCCGACCATCCCCGAGTTCGCATCCCTCGGTCTGCGATGGGTGGCGATCCCCGCGTTGAGCAACTTCCGTGTCGAACTGGGCGGTGTCGACTATGGATGTATCCCGTTCAACGGCTGGTTTATGGGAACCGAGATCGCGCGGAACCTCTGGGAAGAGAACCGCTACGGTAAGGCGAACGCCATCGCGAACGTGCTGGATTTGGATACCAGCTCGGAGTCGACCCTCTGGCGCGACCGGGCTTTCCTGGAACTGAACGTGGCGGTCCTCCACTCGTTCCAGAAGGCCTCGGTCAGTATGGTCGATCATCAGACCGCATCGCAGCAATTCCTGACGCACGACCTGCGGGAGAAACGCGCTGGGCGTGAGACCCCGGCCCAGTGGTCTTGGATCGTCCCCCCTGCCGGTGGCAGCACCTGCCCGGTCTGGCATCATGAAATGCGTGACTTCCTCGTCGAGCCTCAGTACCACTACGCCGCTGACAAGTGGGCTGTCGAGGATGGTCAGGTTGTCGACGTCAGTTCCGGAGAGGCCGACCAACAGGAATCTGGAACGGATCGCTTGCTGATTCTGTTCGGTTCGGAGACCGGCACCGCCGAACGTTATGCCCGCCAGGCCGCTCGGAAGCTGAAGGTCCTCCGGCCCCTAGTGCTTGCGTTGGACGATTGCAACGCATCGATGCTTGCCGAGCACCGACGGGTCCTCGCCCTGACCTCGACCTTCGGCGATGGCGAGTTCCCAGGGAACGCACGCCAGTTCATGGATCGGATCCGAACCCAAGCGGACGGGTCGCATTCCCACTTGGGCTATGCGGTGATGGCGCTAGGCAGCCGGATCTACCCGAAGTTCTGCGCGGCGGGCGCCGCCTTGGATCGTGAGCTTCGGCGGCTCGGTGGTCGTCCATTGGTCCCGCTGCACAAGGGAGACGAACTGCAAGGTCAAGCGGAAACGTTCCAAGAGTGGCTGGGCACCGTCGCAGCGGTTCTGGGGCATGACGAGACCACCTTGAGCACCGCAGACATCATGGAGGCGAGTCGGCTGGCGATCCAGTTCGGCTCAACGCACGTCAGCGAATCGCTGCGGGAAACGAGCCATCACGGAGTCGAGGTCCCGGTCCTTGCCAATTGCGAACTGCTCAACGACGTCGTTTCCGGCAGTCGCTCGACACGACAGATCGTCTTCGACATTTCGAACACCGGTCTCGAGTATCTCCCGGGCGATCACGTGGCCGTTCACCCAATTAATCCGCCGGCTCAGGTCGAGCGGCTTTGCCGGCGTCTTCGCATCGATCCGGATACCTCGATCACGATGTCCTATCAAACGCCCGACGGCCAACCGACCGACGATCCGGTCCCCTTCCCCGGCGTCATGACCGTTCGGGAGCTGCTCGGTGAAGAGTTGGACCTGACTCTCCAAGAACCGTTCGAGGAACTCTTCAACGCCATGTATGAACGCGCTGACGACTCCCAGGAGCGTCGACGGCTCGAACACTGGATGGAGACCCTCGCACTAGGCAAAAATAATGAGCAAGCCTTGACTTTGAAGCAAGAGATCGCCGATACGCTGCTCGACCTCCCAGACCTCTTGGAAGCGTTCTCCTCAGTCTCCCTCGAACTTGAGACGCTGGTCGAATTGCTCCCGCGTCAGAAGCCGCGGCTCTACTCGATCTCATCGTCTCCGCAATTACTGCCCGGTGAACTCCACATTACCGTCGGTGTTGTGACGGTGGAGACCAACGCCGGCAAGACTCGACCGGGTCTCTGCTCGAACTACCTCGCCGGCCTTTCACCTCATCGAGGAGATACGGCACGGATCGCCGTTCGATCGTCCCACTTCCGACTTCCTGAGGACCCTGAAGCGCCGATTCTGATGATCGGACCGGGCACCGGGATCGCCCCGTTGATCAGTTTCTGCCAACATCGCGAGGCATTGTTTAAGGCCGATCCTCCTCACGAACTCGGTTCCTCGACCCTGTATTTCGGATGCCGAAATCTCAACGACTTCCTCTATCGGGACCAACTCGAATCTTGGAAGCGTCAAGGAATCCTCAATGAATTGGAAGTCGCCTTCTCACGGATTTCAGAAGAGAAGGTTTATGTCCAGCATTTGCTTCAGAAAAACTCTCGAGAAATCTGGGAACTCTTACGCGATCCCCGTTGCCACTATTACGTGTGCGGTGATTCGAAGATGGCCGATGATGTTTATGATGTTTTGCTCTCGATCGCGCATGACGAAGGAAGGTTATCCTACCTCGAAACGGTCGACTTCTTTGATCGGATGAAGGCCGAAAAGCGTTTCACCACCGATGTCTGGGGTGTCACGCTGAACTATAAGGAAGCGATCGACGCGGTCCGGAAACGCAAGTACGCCCAGGCCGAGCACTGGTTAAAGCGCGTCAACGATGCCGAGACAGTCGGAGTCTGAGCGTTTCCCATCAGTCTCGATTCCTACTCGAAAGATCGAGCATTCTGACATGTCCCGGATCGAAGATCAAGATCTTGGACATGTTGATCCTACGATATGTCATTCTCGATTTGTTGCGACCCGAACTGCCGGTGGTGTCCTTGATCGACTGCGACGAATTGCGTGAGTCCGATCCGGGCTAGAAGTTACAGCAAAGAAGTTACTTGCCTTATGCGTCACCCTAACTCGTGATCCAACCTAGGCTTGCGCGAGGCGAGCAATCGATCCAGGACACCACCAAGCTGCTCTTTCAATCGAATCTCGATCTTACTGGCCCATCTGTGACGAGATTGTCGAGATGCTGGACCAGGTCGAGCTGGAGCTGCGCCGACAGTTGTCGGCATTGGACTTGTCCGCGCACACAACTGTCGGCGCGATAGTGCGATCACATTGCATGTTGCGCTCTGTTGGTTGGTTGGGTTCAGACTGTGGGCTGGCCTCACCCCTTAACTCATCTCTTCGGTTCGATCCTCTCCGGAACGCGTAAAGAACTCTACGATAATAGCGTTCTATAGCGAGTCCGGCCCACCGACTATGCCTGCACCTTGCTCCGGCTCAGCGAACACCTCCTTAGCCTCACCCCGACAGCTTTCGTTGCGATGATCCCTCGCAGGGATACCTCGAGGTCGTGGAGCGCTCATCTGTTCGATCCACGTCGCAATGTCGCGACTCGTCTCAGATGAGCACGCGAGCCGTGATCCGGTGTTCGTCCCGGCGGTCCGCGTTCTATTTCAGCGCGACGCACCCCCAGATTCTGCCACGTACCACGCCGTGCTTTACCTCTGGAACGTGGAGACTCCAGAGGCCGATGACGCCCTCCGGCTCGCGTACGATCTCGGGATCCTCCGCGATGAGCACCGTTACCAGATGAGACTCTGCGAGGCCCTCGCCGCCCGAGGCGATTCGCGTGGGCTCGACGACGCCTTCGCGACCCTCGTCGACCTGAAACGCCCGACCGGGTCGCCCGAGGACGAGGAGTCGCGAAGAGATCGGATCGCGGAACGCGAGGATCGTCGGAGCGAGGCCGAGGATGTCTTCGAGCGAGCATCGGACGCGATGCTCGCGAAGTTCCTGAACGGCAAGGCAACTGTCGATGAGATCGAGCCGCGCCGAGTCGTGCTCCGACTGCTCTGGAGGCTGCCGGAGTTACCCAAGCCTTTAGACGCCGCCGTCCTGACTTGGGTGGACGATCCCAATCCCCAGGTCGTCAATGCCGCCCAACAACTCCTCGACCGAGACGGAGGTTGAGAGTTCGAAGAGCCGCCAGTTCAAATCGATAAGTAAACCACTGTCAACTGTTGACTCGATAGTCTGTGGTCAGCGACGGATCGTCAACACCCAGTCTTGGTCCGAGGGGGCCTGGAAGACCAAGGACTTCGGATCGTCAACTGCTTCAGGCTTGGCATCGGAGGTCTCACCGTTCCGGGGGTCGAACCACGAGGAACGGGGATCGTCGACAAGCCGATCGGCGCGGAGGGCGACCCGGCCTCCTCGGGGCAAGTAGACGAGCGCCTCACGTCCTTCGGGGGTCCGGGCGGCGGCGATGTAGTTCGAGGGGTCGTCGGGTTCAGGCTGCACGACGATGAGGTCGGGATCGGGTCGAAGCTGCCACCAGGGGAACGATTTGAACAGATCGACGAGGTATCCCATCTGAGTCGCACCGGGGCGTTGGATTGCCTCGTGCCAGGGCGGTGCGATGCCGGAATTGTTATGGTTCCGGGGCACGGCCGGATCTTCTTCCCAACTCCAAACGCCGTGACTCCCGTAGGTGATGCCAGCCACGGGTGTTGACAAGAGGCTCCAGTAGGACGCGCGTCTGATGTTGTAGGCCGGGTGTGGTTGTCGCGATTGATAGGCAACGTGCCCTTCGTAGGGTGGCTCGGAGTTGATGATCGGCGTCTCGGGGACGTCGCGCCAAGCACGAGCGGGTGGCCCGGAGTGGATCCATTCGAGGGTCCGCAAGTCGTCTCCGTGTCCACTCTGGTAGATCAGGACATCGAGCCAAGGTTCATCATAAAACGGCTCGAACTTCCACTGCATTCCTCCCGGGTGGAGCGTGACGGGCGCATGGGGGATCTCCCCAAAAACGGCTCGGCCGATTTGAATCCAATGATCTGCGCGTTCCGGACCGTAATTTTCGTCGCCGCCAAGAAACCAAAGGACATGGTCTCCTTGATAGCGAGCGACAATGTAACGGGCCAGTCGGATCGCTTGATCGGTGGGCAATTTGCCGGGGGTCTCGGAGACGTCTCCGAGCGACCAGAGGACCACAGGAGCTACCAGCAGGCCGGCCGCATTGACCGCCTCGATTCGCTCGTCCATTCGCTCGAAAAACGCCGGGTTGATCGTGATCGTTTCGCGTCCCTCGTAGGCGGTCAGGCCTTCGAGGTTCGTCGCGGCAGTCCGCCACTGCGTGGTCACCAGTTGGATCGCGGAGAAGCGCTTGGCACGCCGGTCCTCCAAGTAGCGGTCCCAATCCTCTGCTTCCGAGAGCAGCGCGCCGTTCCAGGCGGTATCGCCGAGCCAGAAGAAGGGTGTGCCATCGGCGTGCTCTAGGTAAGGTCCCACTTTGGAGACTCGTAAGGCCCCGTGCCGAATCAATAGGTTTTCGGACTCGACGACTTCACACTCAAAGGTTCCTTCGATCCCATCGAGACCTGCTACCGATGGCTTAGACTCCGTCGCGAATCGCCAACGGCCGGTTTGAGAGGGCATCCAGCGGACTTTCCAAGTTTGTCCGCCGTCGTGAAATCCCGGAATCGTGAAGTTCGAACTGTTAGGCGCCGTCAGAACGACTTGGAACTCGATCGCGGGATCGGCCTCGGTGTCCGCCTCGAAGGTGGCCTCCCAGCGGGTCCAGAGCCCCACCGGCTCGGTATCGTCGGCAGAGACCGTTGAAGAGGAGACTCCAAGGAGACTAGCAAACAGGGCTGTGAAGCCCAGAGAGATCCCATGGGACAGGTTGAGGCGCATCGGTCGCTCCCGTTGCCAAATCGTCGAGATGGAGAGGGTCGATCACGTCATCGTGGAACACGAACGAAATCTACCCTAACCGGAGTCGAACCGGAGTTCGAGCGGTGTGCCATCGAGAGGCTGGTCATCGTCCGTTTGGAAGAATCTTCATCGCTGCCATCGAACCTACCTACGGAAAACGACCCGTCTCGGATCCACGAGGGCGATCCGAGACGGGTCGTTGGTAAAACGAGGTCATTGGGTCCGGCTGATGGACAAACCCGTTGACCCATTGATGTCAATGATTGTTACCTTGGAGTGGAGGGCCAACTCCGTAGATGGGGAAGTAATAGGTGTCGGGCGGGATCGGATCTCCTGGTCGGTAGTAACCCAGGTCATATTCGGCTTCCCAAGGCGGATCAACGACGAGCCGATAAGGTAAGGCGAGGACTTGGGCAGCCATCAGGCCCGCTGAGAAGACCGGCTGAAGGATCTGACCGCGGTTCTTTGACTGGCGTGGATCATCGATCGGATAGGTGAAGACGCGTCCGGCCGGTCCCAAGGTCTGTTCGACGGTCTGGCCGTAACGTTCCAGGACGGCGTCCTGGAAATAGAGCGGGAAATGGGCTGTGGCGGCAGCGGCCCAGTATTTGGTGAACGGTTGGAAACGTCTGGGAGTGACGGGGATATCGTCGAAGTCCTCGGGGATAGTCACGCCGAGGATCGGTCGGGGCTCGGTGGGGCTGGGAGCGCGAGGGAGGGTGACTTCCTCGGTGTTGAAATCGTCCTCGAAACCAAGGGGTGGGGCATTATCGAAGCCGAGGCCCGGCTCGATTTGCGCGATCCGATCTGAAGGTTCCAAGCGTCCCAGTTGGCCGAGCTGACGATTAAACTCGTCGTCGCTGAGCCGTCTCGAATCGAGACGGTCCAGGTCGAGGTCAGGTCGCGACACCGACCCACCGGCGAAGGTACGTTGTTCCAGTACGTCGTCGATGCGGACCGGACCGAAGTCGAGGGTGCCGGGTCGGGAGCGGTCGAACGACTGGTTCGGGAGATCGGGATGTGTTTGTTGTTGTGGTGGTGCAGACGGGGCCACTTGCGGACGCGTCTGGAAGGAGTCAACGCCACTAAACTCGGGGATGGGACGCGGGGACGGGCCATCGAGCCCGGGCGACTCCGTGAGGGGGAGTGGGGGTAGATCGAAGGCATCGTTATCGGTCTCGGGGATCGGCTGATCGGGCAACGGCTCGGGAGTGGGGATGATCGGCAAGGTTTCGCGGGCCGGTGGCAGCGGAGGCAGTTCGGCATCAAACTGCTCGAGCCGATCGTCGACCCCCAAATCCTCCGCGATCGTTCCGCGATCGGCCGACGATTCGGGCAGTTCATCGGCCGGAGCAGGCAGGTCGGGAAGATCCGACACGGGCGCTCCGGTCGGCTCGGACCCTCGTGGATCGGGTCGTCTAGAAGGAACCGGATCGGGGAGGGCAATGACCATCGGCTTTAACCCCCCCGACGTCTCGGATCGCGTGGGCGGTGAATCCGGGCTGGGTCCGAGTTCGATTACGACCGGGCCTGGCTCGGCAGGCGCGACCGGCCTGGGTTCCGGCTCGATCCGCGCGTCGTACTCGGGACTAGACGCCGAAGCCAGATCGAAGTCGACCTCGATGGGTTCTTCGAAGACCTCTGAGATCGGGTCTGAAGGAACGGATCGTTGTTGGGGCGTGGGATTCGGTAGCGTTGGCTCGTCATCGTTGGGTTGCGGTGGACCGAGCAGTTGCTCGAACGTGTCGTCGATCTCAGGCATTGCGACGATGATTGGCTCGTCGGGCAACGACTCGTCTGAGAACGGCTCGTCGAAAGGGACGACCGGTTCGGAGTGTTGCGATGATTGGGCGTCGTTGGACTCGCCGGAAATCAGATTGGGGAGTCCGTCCAGATCGGGCTGAGTCGCCTCAGGGCTCAGGGCGCTCGATCGCGATAATGGACTGGTCTGGCGATTCGACGACGGTTGAGGAACCGCGTTGAAGTCGGGCACAGGAAGATCGTGGAGCGGATCAACACGCTGGTCGAAATCAGTTATGGATGGAAAGTCGTCGGATCCTGTTGTGTTCATGGCAGAGTTGTTGAGCGAGTTGGACGGGACCGAGCCGGCCGTCTGAACGATTTGGCGATCGACGGGCGCCGCGATGAAGCTCCCGGCTTGAGGTCGCCGGTCGATCGCGTAGCTCTCGGCGACGGGGGCGTTGGAGGGACGGTCCATCCGCGCCCGTGCGGTCTCCAGACCACGTCGGAGTTCTCCAACTTCGATTGGGCTAAGCTGGTCGATCCGCTGCTCGGCCTCATGGAGGAATTCCAGGGCCCGGTCATAGCGCTCATACCGGATGTAGTCGAGACCGTTGCGGAGCAGGCTCTGTGCGCTCTGAGCCGTCAGAACGGCATTGCGGCCCGGCCCGGAGGACTCGGTCGCACGCAGCGCGGGTGCCTGGCCCCGACCTTGGCCGAAAAGGTATTGGCCACGACCGATGGTGGCCACGGCGACGCTGACCACCAGCACGGCGGCCAGGGATAGGATCAGGCGACGCAAGCCGAGCCTCCTTGCTATTTGAAGATGGGCCAACGGACCAATTAATGGGCCGTCGGCCGAACCCCGATCGGGCCGATCGCTGACGGCGACTCGCTCGCGTGGTCCGATCCAGCCCCCGTTCGCCTCCGTGTGACGTGGGACCAGACCGAGACAGGCATTGGATGCCGTCACGTCGCGAGATCGGGCCGTCTGCAACCATATCGGCGCATCAACGGCCCGAGTTGAGCGATTTTTCGGACCGGGCAAACTTTTCTGATCTTGGGGCCCAAGACAAGTCGTTCCGGGCCGATTCAAGAACCCTGACCGCTGTCGGGCTCACCTCCGGTATACCGGGAATAGTTGGGCGATTCCTGGGTGATCACGATGTCGTGCGGATGACTTTCGAGGACCGAGGCGCCGGTAACCTTGATGAATCGGGCGCGGGTCCGGTGCTCGTCGATGGTCGTGGTCCCGCAATAACCCATACCAGCCCGGACGCCCCCAGCGAGCTGATAGACGTAGTCGGCTAGCTTGCCCTTGTAGGGGACGCGTCCTTCGACGCCCTCGGGAACCAGCTTATGGGTAGCCTGCCCGGACTGACGGTAGCGGTCCGAGGACCCTTTGGCCATTGCGCTGATGGAGCCCATGCCGCGATAGGTCTTAAACGTCCGCCCTCGATAGATGACCGTATCTCCGGGGCTCTCAGCCAGCCCAGCAAAGAGACCCCCGATCATCACGCAGTGAGCGCCTGCGGCCAGAGCCTTGGTAATGTCGCCGGAGTAGCGGATCCCGCCGTCGGCGATGATCGGCACGTCCGAGGGCGCGACCTCGGTAGCGTGCATGACGGCGGTGATCTGAGGCACGCCGACGCCGCTGACGACCCGCGTCGTGCAGATCGATCCAGGTCCAATGCCGATCTTGATCGCATCGGCTCCCGCATCGACCAAAGCGCGAGCCCCTTCCCCAGTGGCGATGTTGCCAGCAACCACCTCGATGGAGAAGTCGCGCTTGAGCCGACGGACCGTCTCCAGCACGTTCTTGGAATGGCCATGTGCCGAGTCAACGACGATCACATCGACGTCGGCCTTAATCAACGCCTCGACACGCTCGTAATCATGCACGCCCACCGCCGCCCCGACACGAAGTCGGCCGCGCTCGTCCTTGCAGGCATTGGGATAGCTGTGCAGCTTGTCGATGTCCTTGATCGTGATCAGGCCCACCAACTTGTAGTCGTCGTCGACCAGCAGGAGCTTCTCAACCTTGTTCCGGGTCAGGATTCGGTCGGCCTCTTCCAGGCTCGTGTCTAAGGGCGCGGTGACCAAGTTGGTCTTGGTCATCACATCCTCGATCGAAACGTCCTCACGCTCCAGGAACCGGAGGTCGCGTCGGGTCAAGATTCCGCGGAGGTAGCCATCGACAACGATCGGCACGCCCGAGATGTTGTTGTCCGACATCACTTGACGTGCTCGGCCAACGTTCGCATCTGGGGGTAGGGTGATCGGATCCAGGATGATCCCGTTCTCGGACCGCTTGACCTTGTCGACCTCGCGGCTTTGGTCTTCCAGAGACATGTTCCGATGGATGATCCCTAGGCCGCCTTCCTGAGCGAGCGCAATAGCCAACTCAGACTCGGTCACCGTGTCCATCGGGGAGGAGACCAACGGAATATTCAATTTGATTTGGCGGGTGAACTGCGTACTGAGATCGACCTCGTGAGGCAGCAGTTCACTGTAGCCCGGTTCCAAAAGGACGTCGTCGAAGGTGATCCCCAGGTAGGCGATCCGCTCGAAACCGTCCACGCCCGAACGCTCTGCCATGGGAAAAGCTCCGCGACGACCACCAGCAATCCCGCGCGGTGGCCGTGAGGTGGGGGCGTGATCCCGTCCCGATGTGTCCGGCCGACGCCCCGAACAGCATGACCTGGGTCTAGTTCACGCGCAATACCTTTCCCGGCTCATTAGACTGATCCGTCGGACACTCGACAAGACCAACCGTCAGCCAGTCAACGAGCCGATGAGTCTTTACTGGAGCTTGTCCAATAGCTCGATCTGGATGTGGCGAAAGTCGATCGGATGACCGTGATTTTGGAGGAAGAGATAACCGCGACGGGGTTTATCGGCGATCTCAGGGATCGTGTCGCGGTCAAGGTCGTGGACCACGGCGCCGTTTAGTTCGACGCGGATCCGCGATCCCTGACAAGTCACCTCCAGCCGATTCCATTGCCCGGCCGGTCGCGCGGCCGAAGTGGCCGGGGCGACGTAACGATAGAGGGCGCCTGTGGAACGCTTCGAGGCTGGCTTGCCTGCGTCGTCGAGGATTTGGATCTCGAACCCTTGGACTGAGGGCCGGTTGCCCCCTCGCCCGTCATAGGGAGGAGCGTGGAACGAGACGCCGCTGTTGGCGCCAGGCCCGTGTCGGTACTCCAAGCTCAAGCAGAAGTCGCCTAACTCGCGGTCGTATCGAAACTGACCGCCCCCGATTCCGCTGCAATGCAAGACCCCTTCGTGGACCGACCAGATCGGATCGGAGCTTGAATTCAACTTATCTACAAATCTCTGGTGTGATTCGGTAACCCAAGCGTTTAAAGTATTACCGTCCAGTGGGTCGATCACATCGGCGATGGCAAAACCGGACGCGATCGAGGTGCAAATCGCTGCGACGAAGGCAAGCGAAACCCCGGGTCTCTTATTCATTTGCCGATCCTTGCCAGTTCGTTCTTGGCCACGATCTAGTCCCGTTGCACCCGATCATACGATGCCAACATCGGTGGGTCGATCGGGCAGTGCGGCTGGGCCCGGGACATTCATCAAGTTAAGGACGCATCAATCTCATTCGGTAACCACCGGTTCGCGGAGCGAGGCCGGGTAGGAATTCCATGGGACCTGATAGGTCGTCTCCAACGGGCAGGGAATATCATGGCCTGAGTTAAGAAGATCGGCATGTCGGGCATGACATCGCCGAGGCCGATCGGTTCGACGTGGGCCTCGATGATCGGCCCGGCTGCGTAGGCGGCGAGAGTCAGTAGCTTGTCGGATGGCTGTTCAAATGGCTCGTCCTGGATCCGATCGCAGATGAGCTTAGGGATTCCTTGGGGCCCGCTTGGTGGGTGGGAAGAGATCGACGACCAGAAGGTGAATGCCTTGGCCAAAAAACACCTCGGCCTTGCGGGCGAAGGATTAAGCGGCGTGCTCACTGTCCGTGTTGCCCGGTGAGACGATTTCGAGGACTGCGACAACGTCAACGTTCAGCATGGTGACACCTCCGTTGAGCTTCACGATCACGGTATCGCGTCGAGATCAGAAATTCCGTCGGTCTGGTGCGTCTCGAAGGAATGGTCTACTGGACAATCGGTGAACGAATCGGCCTGGGAGGCATGGCGTGTGCCCGCTATAGTCAAGCCGTCCAGTCGTCGGGGGGCGATCCCGAAGGTTGTCGATGCTGGGGGACCAGGGGATTCGTCGAAGGCGGTCGGAGCCGCCAGACTTTACACGGGTCGAAACGGAAACGGGACGTTCACCCGCATCGAGGGGAACCTCGACCGCTCGATGATCAATGGAGGGACGTCCTGGTGAGCGCGTCGGTCGAGGTCCCCATCGAAGGTCAGAGATCCGGTTCGCCGGGGGAGGGTGGCTCACCGGAGAAACCTCCGGTCCTGACGCGCCTGCTCCAAGGTTCCTTCTGGCTTGCTTTGCGTACCCCGATCCAAGCCGCTTTGGCACTCTGGACGACCCGACTGATCCTGAATCAGCTCGGCGAGGCTACCAATGCCGCCTTCAACTTCGCCTTCAGCTTCGGCTTCCTCCAGTACCTACTGGAACTGGGGATGTCCTCGGCCTTGGCGAGGCGGATCTCTCAGGCCTGGACCTGCGACGACGGCGACGAGTTGGATCGGGCCGTCAGTTGCGGCGTGATCTTCTACAGCATCGTCTCGATGGCGCAGGCGGCCATTCTGGTCGGCATCGCGGAGATCGGACTGCCCGCATCCGAGTTGGAGGGCGAGGCATACCGACTCTCACGGCAGATCCTCTGGCTGCAAGCGCTGACCGCTCCGTTCTGCGGGATCTCGACGATCGTGGTGACCCTTCTCCAAGCCGCCCGACGTTACGGTCTCATTCCGGCCTTCGAGGTGCTGATCGTGCTCGGTCGCTTCGCGATCCTCTGGGGCGGGATCGAGGCGGGCTGGGACTTTATCTGGATCCTCGCGTTCCAGCTCAGCTGTCAGATCGGCCTCTCGCTGATTCCCGGTGTTTGGGTGTTGTTCCGCAGGGTCGGCTACCGACTTCGGTTACGTCGCGTCGATCGGAGCGACTTCGCCTCCCTGTTTCAGTTCAGCCTCTACTACTCCTTGATCCAGCTCAGCGTCGCGCTGGCCACTGGCGTCGATCAGACCGTCATTGGGTTTTTGATCGCCGACCAGACCGACCATGCCTTGACGGTCTACACCCTCGTCAGCAAACCGTTCTTTTACGTACGCCAAACCGGTTGGATCCTGGCTCACCTGGTCATGCCCGCGGCGGCCAGCCTGGTCGCCGCACAAGACCGGCGCTCGCTTGATCGGCTCATCTACGACGTCGCGCGATTGCATATCGGCCTGCTCGTGCCGATCGTCGCCTTGGCCGGCCTCTACGCCCGCCCGTTTCTGCTCAGCTGGATGTACCCGAACACGGTCTACGGCGAGGATGCCGTCTTGATCCAGATCTTCCTCTTGGCGACGTTGCCGCTGGCCCTCTCGGTTCACGTGCAGGTCTCGATCGGGATGGGTCGGATCGCCCCGATCGCCTGGGCCGCCATCGGTTCGTCGCTGGTCAACCTGCCCGTGAGCATCGCCCTGACCTACGTCCTGGGCATGCCGGGCGTTATTTGGGGAACGGTCATCACCAGCCTGACCGGGAACTTCCTGATCCCCGGAGCGTACCTGTTCCGAACCCTCGAGATGACCTGGTCGTCGTTCCTCAATCGGACCCTCTCAGCGCCCCTCTGCGGATTGATCGGACTGACCCTCGCCAGCGGACTGACAAGGTTCGTCCTCTCGCCTGACCCGAGCCCAGCCTTCGACGCTCCGCTATTGGCGGCCTGGCCTTTGCTGACCCACCTGAGTTTCGGAGTCATCGCCTACACCGCTGGCTACCTGATCGCGCCGGCGGGCCGGGCCGACCTCCAAATCCTTCTCCGACGGATGGGCCGACGCGACCCGGATGTCCACGCCGAGAACGCGCATGGAACCGAGTCCGTCGATCCACCACCCGCCCCGCCTCAAAACTGAAATCGGTGTTGACATGCCTTCGAGAGCGAACGGCCAAGGGGGATCGAATTACGCCGAAGGACTGGGTGTGTCCGATATGGAATCCGAGGTCGCGTCCCCAACGACGGACAAGCAAGGAGTTTCGGGTCGACTCATCGTCATCGTCGCCGCGATCGTTGTGATGATCCTCTGGCTCAGCTTGTTCGTCCACAGCCGGTTCGTCTATGGACCGCGTGTCCGCGAGATCGCTGCCTATGGACGTGAAACGGTCGCGCCGACGGTCGATCGGCTGATCGAACTCGATCCGGATGGGATCTCACCGGCGATCTGGAAAGACATCGTTAAGGACACCCGCGCCCTGTTGGTCGACGTGACCGCCTCGAACCTCCCCAACATCAGCCGGGTCGAGCAGTTGGATCGCTGGGCCGACCAACTTGAGGCGATCGTCTCCCAAGCCGACGACGACTCGGCCACAGAGGCGTTAGCAGCCATCTGGATCGATATCACGCGTCGAGCCGGATCGCGGATCAACCGATATCTCAGCGAGCGTCGACAGCTCAAAGGCTACAACCCCAACGACGTAGCCCATGCTGTCGACTCGCTCGTACTCGTTCACGTCTCCCAAAGCCAAGCCGATCCGGACGCCTTCGAGGAGCAACTGACGAGATTGCGAGTCGAGGTTCTCAGCTTGGCGGCCTCGGAAAGGTATGCGATCCGCGATCTCCGCGACTTGCAAGTGCGAATCACCAAAATTGTTCGCGATGCGGTCAACTTCAAGTACCGCAACGACCTCGATCGAGCCTTACGCGAAGTCAACGCGGAACTCGATCGATTCGTCGAAGAGACGAGGCCTGTTCGAAACCTCGAGACAAACGAGAATGATCCTGAATGACCAAGCGTTCCCTCGGTCGGTTACGCTTCAACGCTGTGACTTGATTCGAACAAACAAAACACCGTCTCAGGTTGGCAGTCATCGAAAGTGTTTATCAGATAACCATGATGGTTGGCAAATTCAGCGACTACGCAACCTGATGATCGTAATTCTTGGTTGCATCCGACCAGATGATCGGGAATGATGGAGTTGCCCACCAAACCCTTGTGTTGCGCCGATTACACAGGGTTCGCTCGCCCAGGTCAAGCCCCTACCGTATTTCGATTTCGGTGACGGCTTATCCCGGTTGAGCCAAGGATTCATCGATCTTTGAAAACCATTCTCACCTCGTTGATCCTTCCTACCCCGCTTGTGATGTGGTGCTTGCCATGACGAAGATCCGACGACCTCGTCGACCCCTCCGCACAACGCTTGAAGCCTTGGAATCGCGGACTCTGCTGACCGTTTATGGTGGTTGGGATTTCTTCCCAGGCTTCGAGACGATGCCTCCGACCAATCCGGGCAATCCCGGCGGGCCTGGGGATCTCGGTGGCCATCCTCCAATCGGACCAGTCCTCGGCGAACCGGGTATCGACGGTCCCCTGCCTGATGGACCACCTTCGAGACCGAATCCGGGCGGTCCTGGCCCGGTCCTGCCTATCCCCGGTCATCCCGACATCCCTGCCCCCGAGATCGTCGAAGATGAACTTCTGATCCAAACCGAGGATCAGGAAATCAGCGAGGGCCTGCTCGAGATTCTCGAACAGCATGACACCGAAGTCCTCTGGACCCTCGGGCCGCAGATCTCAACGCTCAAGCTCAACGATCCGGCCCTTCGCGAAGACCTGATCCGCGAACTCGCCCAGACAGATGAGGTCGTCTGGATCGAGTACGGCTTCTATCAACAACCGACTGCTGACCCGCCCCTGGTCTTGACGAACGACGATCTATACGTTGATCAATGGGGCTTCAACAACGACGGCATCGACATCAACATCCAGGCCGCTTGGGATGAAGGTTTCACCGGCCAGCAGTTTGTGATCAACCCGGACGGTTCGCAAGGACCACGTGCCTTAGCAGGCGTCATCGATACCGGCGTTGACTTGACCCACCCCGACCTCATCTTCAACACCTACATCAATCAGGGTGAGATCCCCGCCGATGTCGTTTGGGTTGATACGAACGGCAACAGCGAACTCGATTTCTATGATCTCAACGATGCGTCCAATGAAGGGCTCGTCGAGGACGACAATGACAACGGGTTCGTCGATGGTCTGGACCTTTTGGGGACCGACGCGTTCATCGACGAGGTCGACGGTGACAGCAATCTGTTCCTCGATGACCTGCTGGGTTGGGACTTTGTCGACAACGACAACAACCCCCAGGTCGATGAGTTCACTTCGCACGGCATCCATGTGGCCGGCACCGTCGGCGCCACGCCCAACAATGTCTTGCCCACCCCGAACATCGGTGTGGCCGGCGTGAACCGCTATCCGGTCTTGGTCCACACCCGCGGCGGTTCGGACGTCTTCGGTCTACCAACCACCGCCACAGCCGGCGCCACCGCCTACTTGGCCGAACTCGGTGCCCAGGTGATGAACGCCAGCTACGGCGGGTTCTTTCCAAGTGCCTTGGGCGAGGCCATGATCGAGTATGCCGGCGAATTCGGCGCCAACTTCGTTGCCGCCGCCGGGAACTTCTCAATCAACAATGATATCTTCCCGTTCTTCCCGGCCAGTTACGACGTTGAGACGATCATCTCGGTCGCGGCGCTGGCTCAGGACGGCAACCCCGCTTCGTTCACCCACTTCGGGATCGAGTCGGTCGACATCGCTGCGCCTGGGCAGGGCATCATTAGCACCTTCCCCACCCCGGATCCCGAGACCGGTCTCAACGGCATCAGCGACGCCAACGGTAGCTACGCCTTCAATAGTGGCACTTCGATGGCCGCGCCCCACGTGACCGGCATCGTCTCGTTGATCCGGACTTACCGGCCCGACTTCGACGCCGAAGACATCGCCCTGCTTCTGGAATTGACCGCTCAGCAACTCGACTCACTGGAAGGGCTTCTGCCCACCGCTGGGCTCGTCGACGCCCATGCTGCCTTAACTGCTGAGACGTTCCAATTGGGCGAGCTGACCGCTGAGCCGGTGAGCCAAGACACGGTGCTGCTCCGTTGGACTGGGGAGTTCCCCGCCCTTCCGGACACCCCGGTCCAGATAAGCACCGATGGCGTCACCTTTACCCCGGTCTCGACCATCGGAAGTAGTCCGGTGATGACCATTGGTGGGCTCGATCCCGAGACTTCCTACTCATTCCGACTCGGCAACAGCGTTGTTTCCACGACCATCGCCGAAGTGACAACGATGCCGGTCGATCCAACATTGCCCGGCTCCGACTTCTTCGACGACTTCAACCTCGAAGCCCCCGACCCAGCCTACTTGATCATCGATGGTGAGTGGGAGCGCGAACAAGGCATCATCCGCCAGGGCGAACTCTCGACCCAGCAGATTTTCCCCTTCGACGACGAAGACTTGCCTGAATACCGCTACAACCGGATCGATACGACCTTGCCTACCAACTTCGAGTTGAGCGTCAAGGTTCGACCCGATTTCCTCCCCGACCCGGACCCGTTCCTGGGCGCGTTGCCTTCGGTTCTGCCTAACCCCGGCTCCGGCTTCGCCCGCGCCGGCATCAGCGTCGTCGATCCGATCCTAGCCAACAACTACTCGCTGGTCTTCCGCAAGTTCGAAGATGGATCGACCGGCATCTCGCTGCTGAAGACCTCAGACATCGACATCAACACCTTCGTCGGGTATGACTCCTGGCTCGACGGGAAGCCCTATTCCTGGAATGAAGACGACTGGTACCACGTCAAGCTCAGTCGGATCGAAGGAACCCTTCACGCCAAAGTCTGGCCCGATGATGGTTCGCCAGAGCCCGAAGCGTTCCAGCTTAGCACCGACGACGTCATGAACACCGGAGGCCAGATCAGCCTCCTCGGCGGCGGCAACTCGCGGCCGATCGGCATTCGGAACGTTGACCAGAGCGTGGATCCGGAAGATCTCGAATTGATCTTTATCAATATGATCATGCCCCGGACCACCTTCGATGAACTCGAGTTGACCGCGCTTCCGGTCCGGACCATCTTCGGCCCGGACGCACCCGATCCTGATACCGGCGGGCCTGGAGGGCCTGGTATTCCCGGCGATCCTCCGACCATTCCGGGGCCCCCGCCGCCGCCGGCCAAGAGCCCCATCTACCCTGGGTTCCGTTTCGGACGCGGCGCCGGCTTCGGTAACGGCGGCGGGCTCGGCGCGGATGCCGAAGAACAAAGCAATTCCAGCTATCAGTTCCGTATGGCTGCCTCTCAAGCCAGGATCAACCAGGAACTGCCACTCTTGACTGGTGCCGACAACGTCGATTTCGATGAGGATGAGAAAGACGAACGCGGTTGATCGGCTTGTTGACCAGGCCTTTTCGTAACCCGTCGTGATGTCGGATCTCTCGATCGAGTAGAAGCAGGCCGCGATTCCAATCATCGTTGGAGTCGCGGCCTTTTTCCTTCGTCCTCAGAATAATCAACGGCCGGAGCTTCCTGAGGCGCTCGGTTTGTAATCGGGATTGGGCGTCGGCATCTGAGCGTCGAGCCGTTCGCGCCAAGCGTGAAGCCGATCACGAAGCCGGTCGCGGACCTCGGGACGCTCCTCAGCGAGATCCTGAGTCTCGCCCAGGTCTTCCTGAAGGTTATACAGTTCGACACGCATTCCGTTGTGGAACTCAACGAGTCGCCAGTCACGCATCCGAATGGCGCTGTGAGGTACTGCTCCGCCTGGATGATAATGGGGGTAGTGCCAATACAGGGCGTCGCGGTCAAGCTCGACCTCGGGATCGGCGAGGACCGGCCCAAGGTCAAGCCCATCGACCTCGTCGTTGTGCTCTTCGACTCCCGGAGCCCCGGTGAGTTTGAGAATCGTCGGGTAGTAGTCAATGGAGAGGATCGGCTCATCCGAGACGACGCCCGTCGGCGTCAGGCCAGGGACCCGGACGATCCCCGGGACGCGGACGCCGCCCTCGTAACTGCTCCCCTTGCCTTCGCGGAGCGGGTCGTTGTTGGTCGGACCACCCGATCGTCGGCTCTCCAGACCCCCGTTGTCGCCGGTCAGGAAGATCGCCGTCCGATCGGTTAGGCCCAGCGCGTCGAGTTGGTCCAGGATCCGGCCGAGATTCTTGTCCAGACTGGCCACCATCGCGGCGTACTCTGGGTCGGTGTGCCGCATGCCTGGCTTTACTTTGGCGCGGTAGGACGAGATGAGGTCGGCTTTGCCTTGGATCGGGGTATGCACCGTGTAGAACGGCAGATAGATGAAGAACGGTTCGTCTTTCCAAGTTTTCAGGATCGTCAAGACATTGTCGGTCAATGCATCGGTGAGGTAATCCCCCTCCTGTCCGGGAGGCATGTTCCACATGGGGCGTCCTGGACGGCTGTAGGGCCAGAAGTAACTGCCTGGAGCGCCCCACTTGGTGCCACCGATGTTGACGTCGAAGCCCTGCCGCTCCGGCCAGAAGTCGCGCTGACCGACCTCGTTGATCGAACTGAGATGCCATTTGCCCACGTGGGCGGTCCGGTATCCGACCGCGCCCAACGCCTCGGCCATCGTCGTGTAGCTCAACTCGAGGCGCTGGGTCCAGTCGGGGATCCGCAACGGCGCCTTCGGCCGCCCATGGCCGGGAATCCAGTCGGTTACCCGTGTCCGGGCCGGGTACATACCGGTCATCACCGCGGCGCGGGTCGGCGAGCAAACCGTGCAGGCGGAATAGGCGTCCGTGAACCGCACACCCGTAGCGGCCAGGCGGTCGATGTTCGGTGTCTCGTAGAGGTCGCTCCCCAAGCAACCCGCATCGGTCCAGCCCCAGTCATCGACCAGCACGAACAGCACGTTCAGCGGAGCTGCTGGTTTGTCCGACTCGTCGCCGATCGATCCGGCCGGCGCGACGATTAAGGCAAGGATCCCCATCAGCAAAAGTCGAACCCTTTGAAAAGACCGCCCTCGAATCTCGATCATTTCCAAATTCCTCATGGATGTAGGATTACTCGTTCGGTTTCTGGTTCAAGCTGGGTCGTACCATCCCGAGTTGTGGGCAAATCGCATCGTCCCGACCCGGCGCACCAAACTCGATGCTCGACCGGCTTGCATGCCGAGCGATTGGCGGTCATCCTAAATGATGTTCGCGACCACCGATGTGTTCTGCCGTCCGAGGCCCTCGATGACACCCCCTGATCTGCTGGTTGCCCTGATGGCCGTTCACGTCCATGGCGCCCGCGACGTTTCTTCCAAAATCGACGTGCTCGCCGCCAAGCCGATGAAGGCGGCCATCAAGGACGCCCTGGAGGCTGGCCTGCTCGACCAGGCCCGGCTCAAAGTACCCAAATACGACAAGCAGGGGCAACGAGCTCTCGATAAGAAAGGGAACCCGGCCACTCAGTCCCTCGTCCACTACTCCCTGACCGACTCGGGCCGGGCTCGGTTGGCGGGGGCATTTGACCCCGGACCCGAACTCCGACAGCGACGCGCCAACGATCTGCTCCAGCTCCGCGACGACGTCATCGGTCAATGCCAGCAGCTCCTCCGCCAGGTCGAGCAGTCACACGAGCAGATGGCCGTCCAGATCGACGCCTATCTCACCCCGCTGGCCCATGCCGACGACGCTCCGGAAACCGAAGACTACTCCGAAGCTAGCGATACAGCGACGACCGAAGGCACCGAAGTCGGGGGTGTCGAGCCTTCTTCCGATGACAACCTCGCCGCGATCATCCTCGAGGGCTACGACGAACTCCGGCTCCGCGACGAGTATCGCGACGGCATCATTGATATTCCCCGGCTCTTTCAGAAGACTCTCCGCGAGCGACCCTCTCTGACCATCGAACAGTTCCACGATGAACTGCTCCGACTCCGCGACCAGAGCAAACTCGAGTTGCGGATCGCCAACGAACCCCATCACGTCGATCATCCCGAGTGGGCGATCCGACGTGATGACACCCTCTTTTACTATGTGGACCGGAGATAAACTCCACTCATGAGCCGAGCGATCACCACCGACGATGACGTCCGGGATTCCGACGTGCCGTCCGACGACGTGACGGGACCTGACCTTGCATCCAGCCCCCCTAGTCCCGATGCCGAACTGGCCCGATACCAGATCCTGTCGGCATACAAGAAACGCCTGATCGAAGACCGGAACCGGACCCCATTTTCGGCCGATCAGGTCGTCCGCTACGATTCCCAGATCCGACGCTATGACGTTGAACAGATTCACGCCGAGGTCCGCCAACTGATCACCGCGCGGATCGAAGCAATCCGGGATGGAGGCGGGTCACGCGTCGTGATCCTGGCCGGCGACCCGGGCATGGGCAAGAGCCACATTATCAACGCATTCCGGAATACCGGATCCGCCGATCAGCTCGGCTACGTCCTGGTCGGTAACTCCAACCATTGGAAGGTCGAAGAGTTCGAGGCAGCCATCCTCCATTGGCTTCTCGCAGCATTGAACCGACCGATCGCCGCAGCCAAAAGCCGATCCGCAACGGCAAAGCGGCTCGATTCGCTGTTGACGTCGCGGATCGAACAACTGGCCTTTTACGCGCTCGACCAGATCGTGTCCGACCCGGATCAGCTCGGACCGTTCCTTGGCCAGACGCGGAATGGCCCGCTCGGGTGGATCACCGCGCCGTTCGTCGATGACCGCGGTCGAATCCAGCAGATGGCCCGCAACCGCGATGTTGAGGTCTTCCGGCGCCTCAAGTTTCCGGCCTTCGCCAATGCCTTCTGCGAGCGGTTCCTCGCCGAGCCCAGCAATCCCTTCCATCGCTATGTGGCCAAGGTTCTGCTTCGCACCCTCTTCCCCGAGGACCGCGACCTGGTCGATCAATGGCTGCTCGGCCACACCGTCGGCGATGCGTTCCTCAAGCGGCTCGGAGCACGCGACGCGATCGATCAGACCTTCAAACAGATCGATGTTTTGAAAATCCTCATCAGCCTCTTCGCGCCTGAAGTCGAGTCGCGTCCCTCAGACCGACCTGACGGACCGGACGCCCGGGAACGGGACGACCTCAGCCGCGTCGTCCTCTTCGCCTTCGACCAGATCGAGGGCCGCGACGAACTTTTCGAATCCGACGACGACTGGCTCCGCTTCTTCGCTCAGCTCAGCGAACTCTACAATACGCTGCCCAACGTCTTCGTCCTCTTTACCATGACGATCTCCGAACGCGATCGGCTCTATCCCAAGATGGAGCGTCAGTTCCGCGACCGGATCAGCCGCGACCCCCGCTTCGTCCTCCGGAGCCTCCAACTCCAAGAGGCCCTCGCCCTCTACGAGCGACGGATCAATCTCTGGCTCGGTAATGATCCCGACGGGCTCCGTGATCGGCTCCACGAGACCGACAACCCCTACCTCCCGCTCGATCGCGATGCCATCGCCGGCGCCCTCAATGAGACGACGCTCCGCTCGCTCCTCCGTCATTACGAGACGCGGTTCCGCGAGGCACTCGGCGAACTAGTCATTGGCCCTCACCACGACTATATGTTCATCCGAAACGAAGTCGATCGCGAGGTAGATGATGAAAGCGAATTCACCTATTTTAAAGACCATACCAAGCATGTTCTCGATCTAATCGATCGATACCCATTATTGATCAAGGAAGAGTGGGATCTCGAACTGACCGAGAGTTCGCTGATCGAGAACGAGGTCACCCTCCAGGTCGTCGCCTTCAAGGCGACGAGCCCTGAACTGCCCGGCAAGCCTTGGGTTCGCGTCCACCTAGCGCGGCTCGGGTATAAGTTCAAAGAGCCGATCCAAGAGGCTTTCGCCATTCTCAAGGGTAAGACGAAGAAGCGGAATCCCATGTGGATCGTCCGTGGAGGCGGGATCGATGTCGACAATCCCAAGCCAGACCAGATCCAATACCGACCCGACGTCCCCAAACAAACCGAGTCGATCGTCCGGGCTCTGATCCAACTCGATTCGAGGACGGCCAGCTATGCGGAGAAGGGTCAACTCGACGAACGGCGTCGGGTCGTTATTTCCGAGATTCGCCGGACCTACCTGGGAGATCTGTTCGACGCGACCCAGCAGCAGCTCCGCGATCTCGCTGGCGAACCCGATCCGATCGATCAGGCCGATGCCGAGGAGGATCGGGCATGACGATCACCAACATGACCTCCTCGACGCGCCCGGCCATCCGTCCGACCTCGGTCGATCGGGACAAGCCGGCCATTCCTGTCGAGATCGAGGTTTCCCCGATCGATACGCTCTATCAAGGGGAGTGGACCGACCTGCATGTAGTCATTCGGCCCACGCCGGAGATCGACGAACCGCTGCAACTCCAGAGCATCGGCGTCGTCGACACTGTGGACTTCGAAGTCGACACCGACCTCTTCGTGCGCGGCACGGTCCTCAATCCGCTTGAGGAATACATCCTGACCCTGCCGGTCCGACCGAAGTCCCTTACCCCGGCGAGCCTCTCGAAGATCTACCTCCAGGTCGACGGGTATCCGCTGGACGTCTTCCGCTTTCCCAACCTTCGGCCGACGGTCTATCCTTCGCTGTGTCGAGAACTCGCGCTGAGACTGGAGACGGTCTGCCCCTACGATGCGGCGACCAAGGTCGCTCTGCATCTCGAACACGTCGGGACGACGGAGTTCCGCGACCTAGTTATTCGGATCGACCCGAGTCGGGTCGTCCGGGCCGGGATCGTGCCGATCCACCGAACGCTGCTGAAGCGGCACGATCGCGAGCGGTTCGAGTTGATCGTCGCAACCGACGAGTTGGCCCTCGAGATCGAGGCCAAGGTCAGAGGTGAGACGATCGGCCTGCGGCACACCTTGCCCGTGCCGACGGTCGATCGCCAGGTCGAGTCCCCGCGGTTCCGGTTCCTCAAGCCCCGGCCCCTCTCGCATGACGCGATCACCATCGAGGAGCACGACCGCAAAGGGAATCTCCAGGGCGCACCGCTGACCCGCGACCGCGGCGAGTTCCCAATGCGCTCGGGCCGAACTTATGCCATCACGATCGTGCCACAGCAGGGCGAGGTCGACGAGGTCACCCTCCGCGAGATCCCCAACAAGGTCCATATCCGAACCGTCCAACCACCCGACCTCACCGCCGGTCGCCCAGGTTGGCGATTCTTCGTCGAGCTGCCCAACCGTGACAATCTGTTCTCCGAACCCGAACGACTCCACTATGACTTGAAGGCGGGCGAGGAGATCGAGCGCACCGGAGAGATCCGGATCAAGCTGGAACCGGTCGTCCACCGACACTTCCGGCTCGCCCTGGCCCTGGGGATCGCCTTGACGGTCCAAGGGATCGTGGCGTTAGGCCGATTCATCCTCGACTTTGGTGTCCCGATCGAGGAGATCCTCGTTGAATCCCATCTGACCGACGCGTCGGATCCGGGGCCCGACGCGCTGCGGACCTATCGACCCTTGCTCGCCTTGAGTATCCTGCCGATCTGGCTGTGTCTCCACCTCCTCGATTGGATTGTTTATCGGTTCCGTTCCTGAACCTGCAGCTCAGCCCGTAATCCTCATGACTGCACCGCGCGTGGAACTGACCGGGATCACCAAGCGTTACGGCGGCTCGTGGGCGCTCCGAGGCGTCGACCTAACAGCGCGGGCCGGAGAGATCCACGCGCTCTGTGGCGAAAACGGGGCGGGCAAAAGCACCTTGATGCGGATCCTCGGCGGGGCTGAGACGTCCGATGCGGGCACGATCCGACTCGACGGCCAAACTGTTCATTTCGGTGATCCCGGTGATGCCCTGAACGCTGGTGTGGCGGTCATCCATCAGGAGTTCAGTCTCGTCGACTCCTTGACCGTCGCCGAGAACATCCTGCTGGGCCACGAACCCCGGACCGGCCCTTGGTTGAATCGTCGGAGGCTCCGTCGCGAGGCCCAGGCGCATCTGGACCATCTGGGGTTCCCGATCGATGCGCGTCAGCCGGCTTCCAGGCTGGCGACCGGGCCGCGTCAGCTCATCGAGATCGCCAAAGCGACCTCGCGACGCGCCGGGGTCCTGATCCTGGACGAGCCAACCGCCGCGCTGACCGGCGCCGAGGCCGAGCGTCTGTTTGCGGTCCTCGACGACCTCAAGGGCCGTGGCCTGGCTCTGATCTACATCTCGCATCACCTCGACGAGGTTGAACGGATCGCCGACCGGATCACCGTGCTCCGCGACGGTCGACGGATCGGCTCCTGGAACGCCCCCGAGCTATCCCGCGACGCCCTCATCCACGCCATGGTCGGCGATGTTGTTGACGTCCGACCCGATAGAGGTCATCGCCCGAATGGTCTCGATCCTGCCGATGCCGGAGATCGACCCGGGCCGGACGATCGACTCCAGATCGTCCGACTGGTCGGCTCGAAGCTGAACAAGCTCGATCTCCGGGTCCGACGCGGAGAGGTGGTTGGCCTGACCGGCCTGGCCGACGCAGGTCACGAGGAGTTGGGCTGGATTCTGTCCGGGACCGAACCGGCGATTGCCGGCGAGATTCTGATTGACGGACGACCCTATCGTCCCGGTCACCCTGCGCGAGCCAAACGGGAAGGCGTCGCCGTGGTCCCGGCCGACCGTCGACGCGACGGGCTCATCGGGACGAGTGACGTGGCCGCCAACGCGGTGCTCTCCAGCCTCGGTCGGCTTGCCCGGGCCGGCTGGCTCTACGGCGGGGCACGGCGACGCCTGGCGCGTCGGGCCTGTTCCGATCTCGAGGTGACCGCACAGCGACTCGGCCAGTCGGTCCTGACCCTCTCGGGAGGCAACCAGCAGAAGGTCCTCTTGGCCCGCGAACTCGCCACCACCCCACGCCTCCTGGTACTCCAGGATCCGACACGCGGCATCGACGTCCGGACCCGCGAAGCGATCCACCGTAAGATCGACGCGCTGGCCGTGGACGGACTCGCAATCCTCGTCATGAGTGCTGACGCCCCCGAACTGCTCCGCGTAGCTGACCGTATTATCGTGCTCCGCGATGGACGCGTCGTTCTCCAGGACGACGCTCGTCGACTCGACGAGCATGCCATCCTCGATGCGATGACACAGACAATCGTTCACACGAACGATAAAGGGTGACGGATTTATCTTGAATCGTCTCCGTGTGGATTTCAGAGACGACCGGATTTTCTTTGGAACCCGATGGATCGTAACGATACCCTGACCTTGTCATGGGAATTGCGGTGGCTCGGCCCTCTTGTAGCCGGATCATCCCCAGTTCCAGCCTTTCCTTGATCTGCAATCGCAGGTCCATGATCTGACCAAAAGATCATCCCTAATCACCACGAGTTTTTCATGTCCCTCTGGACGGTCCGATCCCTCGTCTTCCCGCAACCCTCGATGTATCTCATCGCCATCGCGATCATTGCCATCCACGGTCCTGTTCACGCGCTCGTCCAAGATGTACCTGCGGCTGTTGGACCCCAGGCCCCGGACGAGGTCGTCGAGATCGTCGATTTCGCTGGCTGCGGCAATTGTCACAGGATCCCCGGCGTGCCCAACACGTTCGGCGGTGTGGGACCCGACCTCACCCAGATCGGTCGGCTCGCCCAGACCCGTCGTCCTGGATACACCGCCAAAGCCTATATCCGCGAGGCGATCGTCGATCCCGACGCCTTTATCCCCCCGCCCGAGCCCGACGGCACCACCTACTCCAAAGGGATCATGCTCGGCGCTTTCGACTCTGCCCTCAGCGACAAGGAGGTCGATCGGCTCGTCAACTACCTCGCCAGACTCGGGCGAGAGCGTCCCAGAGACAATGTGCCGCTCGAACCGTTGCCCCCAAGTGAAAACCAGCCCGAACTGACACTCGACGCCACTCGCCCCCCCGAAACCCGATCCGACGATGCGATTGACCTGGAGATCCCTGAGCATCCCGACGCTCAAGTCGCGCTCGGCAAATATCTCTTTTTTGACCGACGCCTCTCTGGCAACAACGCGCTAAGCTGTGCGTCGTGCCATCAACCCGATTATGCCTTCACCGACGGACGAAATCTGAGTCGAGGATACCCATCAACATCTCTGTTTCGGAACACACCCTCGGTCCTAAACTGTCAGGGGTTTACCGATTTGTACTGGGACGGTCGCATTGCCTCAGCCGAGTTGGCCTCGCTAATCCGCGATCACATCATCGAGGCCCACTTCATGAACCTCGATGGTCGACTGATGGTCGAGCGGCTCAAGCAAGTGCCCGCCTATCGCGACCTCTTCGAACGTGCCTTCGGAGCCGAACCCAGCTTTGGTCGAACCCTCCAGGCCCTCGCCGCCTACACTGGTTCGCTTCGCTCGCGACAATCTCCTTATGATCGCCATCGAGATGGGGACGAAGCCGCACTCGCGGCCGAGGCTAAGGCGGGCCTCACTCTCTTTCAGGGCAAGGCCGGCTGCATCCGTTGCCATTACGGCCCGGTCCTCTCCGACGGCCAGTTCCACGACTTTGGCCTCGACACCGATCCGTCGGCGCTGCTCGATGATGACCCCGAGCGTCACGTCACCTTCCGACGTTTCTTCCGGAGCCTCGGCGTCCCCGGATCGCGTGGGCTCCGAGAGGACGTCGGTCGCTTCGCGGTCTCGCTCGACGAAGCCGATCGAGGCGCCTTTCGGACGCCGGGCCTCCGCGAGTTGCCCCGGACCGCACCTTACATGCACGATGGACGGTTCGACACACTGGAACAAGTCGTTCGCTTCTACAACAGGGGTGGAGGTGAGGGACAGCGGGCAAGTCTCGTTCCTCTCGGCTTGGACGAAAACGAGATCGGCCAACTCGTCGCGTTCCTCGAGGCCCTCAGCGGGCCGGCGCTTGAGGTCGAGGTCCCCGACATCCCTCGTTACGGCGTAATCCCACCGGGACCGCCAAAACGCAACACATCGACAGCCGAACCACCCCGAGAACAATCACCCTGTGACGACTCGGGCAACGACGGCATCGACGTCCCGATCGACCCCGACGACTTTCCACCACTCGGCCCGTTGCCGCCAGTGCCCTATCCCCCCGACAACCCGACCACTCCCGAAAAGGTCGCACTGGGCCGACTCTTGTACTTCGACGCACGGATGTCGGGAGACGGCTCGATCAGTTGCAATACCTGCCACCCTTCGGTCAGCGGCTACGCGGCACGCTCGGGCATCTCGATGGGCGGGACCGGCACCAGCCATTGGCGCAACGCGACCACCGTGCTGCACGCCGGCTATTACACCCGATACAACTGGGATGGCGCTGCCAGTAGCATCGAGAAACAGAACGCCGGGGCCTGGACCGGGGCGGTCGCTGGTAACCTCGACGTTGCCCTCGCCGAAGAGCGTCTCTTCCAGATTCCCGAATATCGTCGACGGTTCCGCGACGTCTTCGGGGGCCTTTATCCAACCTGGGAGCACGCTGTCAAAGCCGTTGCCGCCTACCAACGCTCGTTGATCAGTACCGATGTACCATTCGATCGGTTCCTCAATGGAAGCGACGATGCGATCTCCACATCGGCGCGGCGCGGTCTCGACCTGTTTCGCGGCAAGGCCCGCTGCATCGCCTGCCACCATGGACCGTTGCTCAGCGACCTTTCCTACCACGCGCTCGGCGTCCCGCCCAATCCCGAGTTCCTCACCAGTCCGCTCCGCCAGATCACCTTCCGCTATGAGCAGACGATCAAGGGCGTCCCGAGGCCGGTCTACGACGAGGCGATCGACGACTACGGGCTGTACTATCTGACCAAGGATGACGACGATCGCGGCAAGTTCAAGACGCCTACGCTCCGCGAACTCGTCCACACACCGCCTTACATGCACAACGGGGTCTTTTCCACACTCGAAGACGTCGTCCGATTCTACAATCGTGGGGGTGGCCACTCACCTCAGAAAGACTCGGTTTTGCGACCTTTGAGGCTCGACGAGTCCGAGATCACCGACCTCATCGCGTTCCTGGAGAGCCTCTCCGGCACGCTTCCCAAAGCGGACGTGCCTGACTTGCCTCCCTACGGTTCCCTCCCCTCCATGACTGATCGCGAGTCACGCCGATGACCTCGTCGCATCCCGATTCCCATCAAGGTACGTCGGCTCCGCCTTCGACGGCGTTGCCAACCACTCCGAAGCGCTGTGCTGCCGTCGACGCCATGGCTCGTCGCGAGTTCCTCTTTGCCGCCGGCTCGACGATCGTTGCCTTAACCTTGCCGGGGTCTGACGCCGTCGCCACCGTTCAAGCCCGCGTGGCCGCTTACCCACGCAAGCAGCTCGGTCGGTGGTCCGACTTGGAGGTCGGCAAGCCGGTCCTCTTCCGCTACCCTTGGGACCACCCCCACTGCACAAATGCCTTGATCAAGCTCGGCCGACCGGCCGGAGGCGGGGTTGGTCCTGACGAAGACATCGTTGCCTTCAACACGATCTGTCCGCATATGGGGCAAATTCTCCCGAGATCGGTCTTTCAAGCCGATCCCGGCGTCGCCGGCCCCTGCCCGCTCCACTGGACCACCTTCGACCTGACCCGCTTCGGCGCCGTCGTCAGCGGACACGCCACCCAGGGACTCCCCCAGATCGTCCTCGAACCTGATGGAGATCACCTCGACGCCGTTGCCGTCCGAGGACTTATCCACGGGTTCCACGACAATCGACTAGACCCAGCCACGATACAATAGTTTGTTTGTCATTTTTAATTTGAAGCAACATCAATCATGTCCATTTCGGTACTCGAATTCATCGGCGATCTTCTCCCATGAAGCCGACTGCTCCTCAGACACTCGACGTCGACACCGACCGCGTCCCGCTTCCGCCACCCGACGCGCAGGTCGTCACGACCGCCTGTGCCTACTGCATCGTCGGTTGTGGCTACAAGGCCTATACTTGGCCGGTCGGGTCCGAAGGCGGACCGTTGGCGGCGGACAACGCGTTTGGCGTCGACTTCCCGACTGGCATTTACGACCACTGGGTCAGCCCCAACCAGCACAGCCTGACTCGGATCGATGGCCGTGACCACCACGTCGTCATCGTGCCTGACGTTGATGCCGAGGTCGTCAATCCTGGCGGCAATCACTCGATCCGTGGCGGAACGCTCGCTCTAAAGAGCTATCACCCTGAACGACCCACGCGCGATCGGCTCCGCGACCCCCAGATCCGAATCGGTGGTCGGCTCCAGCCCGTCGATTGGGAGACCGCCATCCGAGTCATGGCCGAGGTCAGCCGGCATGTCTTGGCCCAGCATGGTGAATCGGCCTGGGCGATGAAGACGTATTCGTATGAATTTTTCGAGAACACCTACGCGATCACCAAACTCGCCTTCGAGTCAATCAAGACGCCAGCTTTCTCGCAGCACGACAAGCCCTCGATGGGCAGCGACACCCCGGGGCTCGACGACGCCGGCCTGAAGACGTTCGGCCCGTCCTATGAGGACTGGGCCAGCGCGGAGGTCCTCTTCATCTCGGGGACCGATCCGTTCGAGACCAAGACGGTTGTCTTCACCGAGGCGATGATGCGGCCCGAGGCGACCCTGATCATGGTCCTGCCTCGACGGACCGCCGGAGTCGCCTACGCCGAGGCCCACGGGGGCCTGTTCCTCCAAATTCGGCCAGGCACCGACACGCTCCTGCAACTGGCCTTGGCCCGTCTGATCCTCGAGCGAGGTTGGCAGGATCAGGAGTTCCTCGACCGTCACATCGCCAACGCCTGGGAAATCGACATGGGGATGGGTCGGGGGACCCGTAACACCCCTTGGCAGTGGCGGACGACGTGGGGCAAGATCGGTGCGCTGGGTTTCGACGACTATCGAGCCTGGCTCCTCGACTACGAACCGGCTTCGATCGATTTCGCCGAGCGCGAAACGGGGATTCCTCGTGCTCAGATCGAGCGTGCCGCGGCATCACTGACTGGCGCTGGCGGGCCTCGACCGAAGACCAGCTTCGCCTTCGAGAAGGGCAACTACTGGTCGAACAACTACGCCAACACGGCCAGCTTAGCCGGATTGGGATTCCTCTGTGGCGCGGGCAACCGCCCCGGACGTGTCATCGGTCGCTTGGGCGGACACCAGCGTGGTTGGATGGCCGCCGCGCCCTACCCAATTGACAAGTCGCCGGGCCGACTCCCCGGTCGTCGCAAGATCGAGTTGGACCTCGACCGCTGGGTCGAGCAGGGTCGCGTCCGGTTCGCCTGGGTGATCGGGACCACCTGGACCGGTGCTATGGCCGCCAGCCAAGCCCTCGCTGAGACGATCCGCGCCCAGACCGTCGGCAACCCGCATCAGGTGACGGATCCGGACGTCGATCGGATCATCACCACCCTCATTCAACGGGTCGATTCGGGGGGGATGGTCCTGGTCGATTCCGATATCTACCCGGTCGAACCGCTGAATACCGAGCTGGCCGACATCGTGCTTCCGGCGGCCGGCTGGGGCGAGCATGACGGAGCTCGCTGCAACGGCGAGCGTCGGCTCCGGCTTTATGGACGGTTCACCGACCCGCCGGGTCAGGCCAAGCCCGATTGGTGGGCCATCGCCCAGTTCGCCCGCGTCATGGGCTTCGAAGGATATGACTGGACCACCGACAACGACGTTTTCGAGGAAGCCGCGCGGTTCAGCCGTGGTGGGATCCTCGACTATTACCCGCTGGTCTGGAAGGCGCGTCGCGATGGCGTCTCGGCCCACGAACTGCTCCGAGGCATGGGAACGACCGGTATCCAATGCCCGATCCGCTATGTGGACGGGGAACTGGTTGGTACCACCCGATTGCACGACTCGACGCTCCAACTTGGTACACCGGAGGGACCCACGACCCACGCGAAGTGGCTGACTGCCTTCAGCACGCACAGCGGCAAGGGCTTGATGATCCAGAGCCCATGGGAACTATTTGCCGACTTCTATGAGCGGATCAAACCTGATCACGAGGTTGGCGAATTCTGGGTCACCGTTGGCCGGATCAACGAGTTCTGGCAGTCGGCTTTCGACGCGACTCGCAAGCCGTTCATCGATCGGCGTTGGCCCGAGAACTTTGTCGAGATCCACCCCAAAGATGCCGAGGCGTACCAAGTCGAGAGCGGCGACCGAGTTGAACTGGCCAGCAACGACATCCTGTTCCAGACCGGTGGGTTCCACGCCACCCGGCCCGACCAGCTCGGCTTCGGCTGGCTCGAGGCCAACGGTCACATCCGAACGACCTCCGCGTCGATCACCGCCATCGCCATGGTCACGCCGGCTGTCATGCCCGGCGTCCTGTATACGTACTTCCTGATCCCCGGAAATCCGGCAAACAGCCTGATCCACCGCGTCCCTGACCCGATCAGCAGCCGCTATCGGTTCAAACTTGGCAAAGGCACCCTCCGACGGCTCGGCCCGTCCCGGTACAAGACCGACCCGCAGTTTCTCTCCTTTCAGCGCCGAGATATCGGACCACATGCCTCCTCATGAACCATGACTTTATCTAATCTTGGCCGAATTTTTGTTATCTCAGTGAGCATAACACTGTCTCGCGTGCCAAAGACACTGCCAACAGCGATACCGGCCGCTTCGCCCAGATCTCCGGCTTCTCCATCGAGTGGAACCCTGACCTGCCCAACGGCGACGGGATCATCAGCCTGATCCTCGACGACGGCACCGTAATCGTTGAGAACGGCGAGTTCGTCGGTGGGGGTGACGGTGAGGCCGACGACACCATCGGCCTGGCCACGATCGACTTTCTGCTCGGTGACAATAATGGCTATGACTGGAACGGCAACGGGATCGAGGATGGGATCGACTTCACCCGCGTCGGAGTCACGTACCAGCAGGCCCTCTCCAACTACATCCAGGACGCCTTGGGCGGTGTGATTGACGACCCGGCCTATTCGTTCAACGGGGTCGGGCGGATCGTCGCCGTCCCCGAGCCTACCTCGATCGCCCTGCTTGGCCTGGGTGTCCTGGGCGCTGCCGGTCTGGTTATCCGACGCTAGGCTCGTTGAGGTCGATCGTATCAACGACTTGTTTTGTTCAACTCAAGGGTATTCGTGAGATGAACATCCTGAAACCGCCGGAGGAGATCGATCCTCCCTCCGGCGTCAATCTGCAAACAAGTCAACAAAAGATCAATAATACACAATGGTGGTGTTTGAGACGCAGGGCCAGCAGGTTATCACCGAACTGGTCGGCAGCGTCAAGGGCCAGACCGATCCGGATTGGCTCGCTCGAATCACCATCAGTAGAGACGCCGGCTATGAGGCGACCGTTGCGAGGTCTTCTGGGGTTTGTCCTGCCCGAATCGGGCTTGATCGGACATTCGACGATGCCATGGATCGCCGATCCGGTACATCCTGACTATGCGACGGTCTCCAAGCTCTGTCAGTCCGGTCGGATCGTCGGGCTGGTGATTGGTCTGGTCTTCGGAATGGTGCTGGGCTTGTTGGAGGTTTGCGCCGCTCCATGGTCAGCCGGACGGTCAACACGTCGTTTCCGGAGCGATTCCGCGAGACCAACCGTCATCAGAAACCGTGGATGTGGAGTCATCAGGAGTGGCTCTCGTTCTCCGCCTTGCAATCTTTACAAGAAACTACTTAGGGTTCGAGAATCGGGGGTTTTCATACCAAATAACCCCGAGGTTTGTGCGTTCCTCACAGGTGAGGATGTCGAGGTCGCCGTCATCGTCGAGATCGACCAACTCGATGCGATCAAACTTGATTCCCTCCGGTCCGGAGACCGAGACGGATCGGTTATCGAAGACATCCTGCGAGCTGACAGGTCCTCGGAGCGGAATCAGTCCGACCCCGGAGCGATCGTCCGTGGCCCCTTCGCAGGTGAAGATTATTTCTAGGTCCCCGTCGCCGTCGAGATCGGCGGCGTCGACCGCCTTGGCCGTACCGAACCGGTCGGGAAACGTCTGCCGCCAGGCCTGCCAACCCGAACCACTCTGAAGGAAGCCGAGGACTGTGCGTGGTTTTGCCGCAGCGAGTACGTCGAGTCGGCCGTCGTCGTTGAGATCAATCAAGCGGGCGAACATGACCTCGGAGTCCTCACCACCCAGCCGGTGCTCGCGCCAGGCGTCTGGATCGGCCAGCCGATCCGGCCCGGGGTTCTCCATCCAGCCGACCCCACGGCGGTCTCCTTTGCGGTCGCTGAAGAAGAGGTCAGGGTCGCCATCGTCATCGAAGTCGTGGGCGGCGATCGTCATGATCCAGCCGACCGGACGAACCGGTACGTAGCGACCGAGGGAAGAACCGCGATCTTGACCAAACCATCCTAGCGATGCGTTGGGTCCCTTGCCGGCGGCGACCAACTCGACCGCTCCATCGCCATCCAGGTCGACGGCGATCCCATACATCCACATCTGCGTTGAAACACTTACTGAAATGGGTCGAGTTGACCACGATCCTCCCTGATTCCACTCCGAGTCCGGACCACTACGCTCATGGACGAACAACGAGCGGGTCGACCCTTCGGCGGCGCTGATGATCTCGACGCGGCCGTCGCCATCAAGATCGACCAGCCAGGCATCTTCGACATGCCGGACCGCGCCGACGGTGACGCTCAGCCAGGGGTCGTGGACCGACCTGACACCGGGATGCAACGCTAAGCGAACCTGCCCCCCCTCTTCCCAGCCGGTCGCGATCGTCAGGCGACCGTCGCCAAGCAGGTCGCCCAGGCGGACTCCATCTGCGCCTTGGGACGACCTGTCGATGGTATGGCGGATCCAAAACTCTCGGTCGGTCGTGTCCATCACCGATGCGCTGGCCATCGCGTGAGGAATGTTGACGATGAAAAACCCTTGGAGGATCAAGAGGACGAGCCCGAATCGCGTCGTTGGATTTACTCGTGATTTCGTCATAGGTCGATCCCGATCGATTGAGTGTCGCGTATCGGATCTGTATTAGGCGGGGGCGACCAGTTCGTCGTCGAGCCGGTCGATCTCGCGACGGATCAAGGCTTGGACACGATGCCGAGCCACGAAGACGGAGGCGACGCTGATCCCGACACGTCGGGCCGCCTCGGCGCCCGTGGTTTCCTCCAGGGCAGTCAGCCGGAACGCCTCCCAGGTCCGCGGTTGGACCCGGTCCCGGACCCGCCGCATAGCCATCTGGAGCAGTTCGCGGTCACATTCGTCGCAGAAGACTTGGAGGAAGTCGTCGCGTGCGGCCACCGAGTGGAGTTCGCGATGCACACCAGTGTCGCCCGTGCCGGTCGCGCCGCGCGACTCGCGAGCCAAATAGTCGCACCAGGTCCGGTAGGCGATCGTCCGGAGCCAAGCACGGAAGCTCCCCCGACCGCGGCGGTCGAAGTCGCGGATCCGACGCGCGACGATCAAGAGGACGTCCTGGGCCACATCGTCGGCGTCGTTGGGTTGCAGGCCGCGCTGGAGGCACCAGGCCCGGATCTTGCCGCCGTAATGGAGCGCGAGGATCTGCCAGCTCGACTCGTCCCATGACTCGCGACGAAGACGCTCTAGTAGGCTCACACTGGTCTGAGTTTGGGTCTGTGTTGGCGAAACCCGGCCCAGAGACCGGTCTCGTTCCGGCCCATTCGGTAATTCAAGGGGGCTCGCTTCGCTCATCCGGTCGCGTCTCCCGGCCGGGCGCCTATCGCCCGAGACCATGTTATTGAACCAGATCGCACCGCGCCACGCCAACGTCGAGAGTCTCGTCGATGTGTCGATATGCACTATTAACGACTAGCGCTCCAAAGGTCGCTGGATGCCAGCGTGATGCCAACCTCAGCGGGCCGATCGATACCTCTTAAGAAGGTATGCCGACCGCGCGCCAACGTGACCCGTGCCCCTCCACAACCGTTGGGCTTGGATGAGATACGGCGTTGTTCGCCCGTTTTCGACCCTTCATCCCGGGTCGATCGTCCTCACGGGCGTTCGGATTCCTCTTGCTATGTCGACACAAGTTCGTTGGGGCATTCCCGTCCGAAGAAATCGGAGGATCACTGTAAGGTTTCCCCACGATCCCGGGATTCTGCTCACGAGGAGCGGATCGCCACGCGAGGGACAACGCTCCTTCGGGTCGTCACGACACCGATGACCCGCGACGTTTCCCTCCGCAATGGAACCACAACGACTCGCGGAAACAGGACCGGACTCATGAACATCGCAAACAAATTGACTCTATTGACGGGACGTGTCGGCGCTGTCGTGATCGTCTTCGTCTTGTTGGCTTGGAGCATTGAAGACGCCTCGGGCCAGAATTACATCGGACCCAACGGGGGCCGCTTCGAGGACAACGCCAACTGGGACAACCAGGAAGTTCCCAATAGTGCAGCTTCAAACGTGGTCATCAGTGGTCGGCGCGTTGTCAAGCGGGAAACAACGCTTGCGGCCAGCCTCAACGTCAACGGCGGCGGCCAGCTCGATATGATCGGCAACCCGGGAAACGGTGTCCCGGGAAGCGGACAATCAGCATCCATTATCTTTGATGGACTGGGTGCCGCGATCACGATGAGCGGGGGGTCGATCCGCATGCAACAATTCAGCAACTTTCGGTTTGACGAACGCCTTAACATCAACGGGGGTTTGATCGAGACCTTGGACTCCAGCGTCGATATTACCGGCAACGGGACCGAATCAATCCTGTCGATTAACAACAGCATCATCAACGGCAGCGCGACGATCAGCAACACCGTGCTCAACAACAACGGGACCCTATTGGGCAATGATCCTGGCGGCCTGATCACAGGCTTCTTCAGCGGTAGTTCCAACAGCGGGGTGATCCAGGCGATCGCCAGCGGCGATCAGCGTGGTCGTCTGGTCTTGGGGAGGTCGGGCACTGGCGATCCGTCCCTGGACAACACTGACGGCTTGCTCAGCGCGAACGGGGGCGAGCTGTTCGTCAATCGCTTTGAGGTCAACGGCGGGATGGCCGAGTCGATTAACGGCGGCCTGTTCCGGCTCCAAAGTGGCCGCTTGGACAACATCCATGTCGGTGGCACGACCGCTGAGACCGAAGGAGGAATCGTCCAGCTTGAAAGTAATGGGACCCTGCTGAGCGCGGAGATTGAGGCCGGCGGCACGCTCGTCGGTGATCGCGGCGACCTCTCGGGCAACGGCACCTTCACCAACAACGGCAACATCGTCATTCGCGATGGTCTTGAGATTGAAGGTCGCGTCACCGTCGGCGGCAACGGCACGCTCACCTTCGAGAACGACAACGGGACCATCGAGAGCGAGCGCAGTGACAACGTCCAAGACACCTTGGTCAACACGAACCAGAATCTACGCGTCCGGGGTGAGGGAATCATCACGCGGATCGACGTCGACAACGACGGCCAGATCCTCGCTGAGGGCGACCTGCGGATGGTTGCCGGTGGTGGTCAGATGAACCTAGACAATACCGACGGAGTCATCGGCGCCCTCGACGGCGGCACGCTCACCATCGCGCAGGGCGGGGCCGTTGTCGAGGGCGGGACGATCGTTACCGAGGGCACCGGCGAGGTCATCATCGGCAACTTTGCCACGTTGAAGAACGTCACCAACGAAGGACAGATGAGCAAGAACGCCGGTGGATCGCTCTTCAACCTCGGAGGAACCGTCACCAACAATGGGACGATCGACGTCGGCTCCGCCGGATTCCGGGCCTTGGATGACAACCTGCAACTCCAGGGCAACGGTCAGGTGAACCTCAGCAACAACGTCCAGATCAGCGGGGACTTCGTCAACGGCGCCGAGCATACGATTCAAGGTGACGGTCGGATCCGTAACTTCGACACGGTCGTCAACCAGGGCACCCTGGGCGCCGGTGATGGTGAGACCTTGGCCATCGAGGCCAACAGCAACGACACCTTCACCAACGAAGGCACACTGTTAGTCGAGTCCGGTGGCCGAATGAACGTCTTGGTCAGCAGTGGAGCTGCAAACCGCCAACGGTTCACCAACCTCTCCGAAGACAACACCGTCCTGACCGATGGTGTCTATCAGGTAAACAATGGCCGCCTCGCCTTCCTGGGCTCGAACGTCGAACTGGAGACCAACCGCGCCGACATCATCATGAGCGGTCCCGACGCCCAGATCACAGCCAGCGGGAACGCCAACATCCTCTCGATGCTCAGCCTCAACGAGGGCTCGCTGCAACTGCTCGAGGAGTTCGCGATGGAGGTCGACAGCGATCTGACCAACTCGGGGGCTTTGGAGATCGGGACCGGCAGCGCCTTGACCGTCGGCGAAGGCGGGACGGGCACCTACTTCCAGATCGACGGCACGACGATCGTCGATGGCACGTTGATCGCCGCCAACATCGAAGTCCAAGGCGGGATGCTCCAGGGGCTCGGCCAGCTCCCGACGCTGACCAACGGCGGATTGCTCGCGCCGGGCGCCTCGCCGGGGACGCTTGAAATCGCGGGCGATTTCGAGCAACTCGATTCGGGGATCCTCGAGATCGAGCTGGGCGGGGTCCTCGAAGGGATCGAGATCGACTTGCTCGACGTCGACGGGACCGCAACCCTGACCGGCACGCTCAACATCCTCCGGTTCGGCGACTTCTTCCCGACGATCGGCCAGACCGCCTCGATCCTTTTCGCCGACGAGGTCATCGGCGAGTTCGGCACCCTCCTGTTCGAAGGCCAGGACGCTACCGACTTTTATGCGATCGCCTACCTCGAGGATCGCGTCGAGGTGACCTTCCTGGAGGCGGCGGCGATCCCCGAGCCATCGACGGTCGTGATGCTGGGAATCGGAGGCGTGGTCATCGGCCTGGCGCTCCTCCGTCGAGGTCGTCGGACCGCAATCGCCGCCTGATATGAATTTCTTGAGTGCCCTGGCGGGTCCGTGAGACGGGCGACCATCTCCACTGCGACGGGCCGATCGCGATCCGAGAGTGTCGCGATCGGCCCGACATCTTCGCCGAATCCACGATCGCACAATCCGTACAAAGGAACGCGCCATGGCATATTACATGCGAGGGCTGCCCACGGGAGATCAATTCCGCCGCGACATCAGGAAAGACGCAACACGGAAGTGGGGGCAACTCGGCAGCACGATCGAGGAGATCGCCACGATCCTAGACGCATACATAACGCGGAGACGCCCCGACTACCAGGACGATGTCGAGGGTTCCCTGGCCTATGAACTCCGCAAAGCGTGCGAGAAGTACATCCGGGACAAGAAGGACCGGATCCTCAGCCACGTCCCCGCCCGCAGATCATCGTGGGATGCCTCCGAGATGCAGCCGACCGGGAACTGATCCAGTATAACTGCATCTACGAACCCCTTCTCCGGTTCGAGGAGCGGAAGCGGAATTTCGTGAACTTCGGTTCCAATCCGAAAGCGCTCGCGGGGACCTATGCCCATGAGGGGGCCCTCTATCACGAGCGGAAAGCCCGCGGGGCGTATCGCGGGCCGAACGTCGATCGCCTGCCCCCGAGCGCATCAGCCATGCATTCGAAAGGAACCAACTTCTTCCCAAGGCGCAATGGGCAGCAGGTCCAGTTCAAGGACCTGAGCTTGGAGCAGTTCCGCGAGGTGGACCGTCGGATGAGAGGGCCGGGTCAGCGAACCCAAAATGTCATTTACTTGAGCAAAGCTCAGAGGCTTCGCTACATGGTCGATGTGCAACTCGATGGCAGCCTCATCTGGATGCGAGACGGTAGCGATGTGAACTGCACCTGCCAGACGGTCGATTATGATCTGGATTCCGGCGACCCATATATCTTTGCCATGGACGTCTACGCCAATCTGTTTGTCTCGTCTCCGAGCGATATGGGCGACAACGCGAGTCGAGGCCGGTACGTCAACCACTCCAGCCTCTGCGCCGGGAACGACGTCCTCTGTTCCGGGACGATCTCGATCCGAAACGGCATCCTCCGGGGGATCACCAATTTCAGCGGACACTATCAGCCCTCGGCCGACCAATTGAAGAACTCGATGACGATCCTGCGGAACGCAGGGGTCTCTATGAACGGGGTCCTCGTGAGGGTCTACGTGGATCAGGGTGGCCAGTCTGTCGAGGAGCAGTGGGATGGGGCCTTATTCCTGGCCGGTGGCAATGGGCCCAAATTCCCTCAAAGAAAGGATTTTCAACAATATGCCGATCGAACCGTTTGATCCCTTGCGAGCCGACGACCGGACCTAAAGGGCGGACGGACTCGTCGGCCACCACCGATTCCTCGTTCATCCTGATCAGCGAGGATCCTCAGTAAAGGCACGATAGGCCTGCTCGATTCGGTCCGGGTCGTGCGGGCCGGTGCTGATGACCAGTCGGTAGCGGAAGGTGACCTTTTCGCTTTCGGGAAGGCTCCAAGTCCCCAATCGACTGGGCGCGGGGCCGACTCCGAGCTGACCGTCGACCCGCCAAGGGGTCGGGTGTCGCGGGTTCCCGGGATGGTCGAGGATGGCGATTCGGCCCCAGTCTTCAGGCGTCGGACGACGACCAGTGATCGGGACGCCCACCTCGACCCAACGTGCCCGAGCCCCCTCGGTCATGGCCCCCTCATGCCCTTCCGAGTCGATCGACGCGCCGCCGGACTCGGCCGACCAGGGCATCCGGAGGAACAGGCCGCCATAGGGATGCTCGCCGAACGTGACGTCACGAGTCGACTCGGCCGTCCAAGTCAGGTCCAAGAGCCCATATGATGAGTGATCGTTGTAAACGCCATCTTGTCGGGTATGCAAGAGCGGCGCACACGTCTCGTCGAGCCAATCGTAGCGGGCGCTCCAACGGACCTGATTGGGTGATAGCAATTCGACTTCGGGTGATCCAACCCGGCAGACGTAGTCCTCACCGCGGTTGTGGAAGTAGTCACGCCCTTCGACCTTCAAAAACCCAAAGTAGAGCCCGGTCTGATGCGGGTGGTGGCCGGGGCTAAACTGGGTCAAGACCCCGAGACCGTCGGGCGCGGCGATCGGATGGATGTAGGGTCGCCCGGCCTCCGGTTGATGAACCTTGAGCTTGAGTTGTCCTTGGTGGTCTCGGATCTCCAAAGAGTCGTCAACTCCAGCGACCAGCACAAGTTCGCGGGATCTCTCATCGTTATCGATCGCAGCAATAAGTATCAGCACGCTGAGTTGGGTGAGCATGAGCGGGAACTCCTCTGAGGGATCAATCATGGAGCGTGATGATGCTGATTTCGGGCGGGCAGAGGAACCGAATCCGAGGGGCCTGTCCGCGCTCGTGGCCGACGCCTCGACTGACGTAGATGAGGTTGCCCCCGATCTTGTGGAGTCCCCCAGCGGCGACCGAGCGAGGGACGTTCGAGAGCGTGATCGGCGGACCGTAACCCGGTACAACCACCTGGCCCCCATGAGTGTGACCGGCCACGACGAGGTCGACCCGCGAGGAGTCGGGCAGTAGAAAGACGACATCGGGCCGATGCGTCATCAAGAGGCAGATTTCTTCGGGATCCGTTACAGCGGTGAGCGGTTCGATCACTCGACTCCGCGCATTCTCCGACTGAAAGTCCAATCCGACCCCGCCGATCCGAAAGGAGCGATCGCAGACCTGTGTCGTAACAACCTCGTTATAGAGGACGCGGACCTGAGTCCCCACGACAAGCGATTCCAAATAAGCGCGGTACCCTTGATCGGTTGGTGGATGATTCTTCTCGGCGCATCCCCGGTCCGTATCTCCCTGCACCAGATAGACCCCGCCCGGTGCGTCCAATTCGGACAACAGGAGTCGAAGCGCTTCGAGTTCGTTCCTCAGCACGTCCCAACCTTGAAGCATATCGCCAGTGATCAGGATCAGGTCGGGCCGCTGTTCCATGAGGGTCGCGATGGCGTGCTGCTCGTACGTCCCGATCCGATCGGTCTGGAGGTCGGCTAAGATCGCGATCCGGATCGGATCGTCGCCAGCCCGCTCGGTCGGGATCGGCATCTGCGCCGATTCGACCCGCAACCGATATGGCTCGATGAGCGTCGCGTAGATGCCTACCCCAAAGGCCGCCAACCCCAGCACTGACAGCCCTCGTGACGAGGTGTTGAGGAGTCGACCCGACCGGAAACGATCGGCGACCAGGAGACTCAGTCCTAAGGCCGGAACCACGATCACCAGGTTTAGATAAATCACGTGCAGGAAACCAAAAATGTTAATCGGGTTTGCCGATGGGATTATCGAGGCGAACAACAAGCCGGCCATGAAAGCCATCCCGCCGGCTATGCTCAAATCAAAAATACCAAGACGACATCGTATATTATTTTGAGAAATGCTATTTCTCTGAGCGACATCATCCTCCGGCCCTTTGACGTCGCGGGGGAGTCGGGCGCGCCGGAATTGGATCAGGCCCACGCAGGTGAACAGCCCGACCAGATAGCTCACCGCGACGGCGAGATCGAGCACAGATCGGAACGGACCCATGGGACTCATCGAGCGAGACTCTCCGGGGAAGTGCGTCAGCCTTGGACAATACTCCCGATGATACGATCCAAATCCTCGTCGGACCAGTCGGGCGGCGTCACGCGTCGCCAGTCGGCTCGGTGGTTGGAGTGATGAATCAGCTCCCAGAATACCAGGCGGTCAACGTGTCTTGATACAAGAGCCCGCGCCCTGCGCTGAGCGATCCCAAGGCGGACCTGTCCTAACGCGTCCGCAGTCGATTCGGGCCGGACGAACAGCCAATGCCAGGCGCCGGCCTCGTCGTCGAGCCAAGCTAGGTCCGTCTTCGTCTCGACGATCCGCTTATGGCCTTGAACCGTCCAAGTCGATGCCCAGGCAAATCCGGGCTCGATTTGTCGAGCCCCAGCCAAGGCCGGCCCGAGCATTTCAAGGAAGAGTGGACCAAGCATCGCTTCAATCCGCACCCGGAGTCGACGCGGAGCAGCGGCACCTTGGGCCGCGCCGAGGCGGTTCAAGACCTCTGCGAGCGTCTCGGAAGTGGGTGCGCCGACGAAATCCGGGTCGGAGAGCACCGCGCGGATCAAGGCGTCAGCCCGTCGGATCGGCTCAGTCAGCCCGTGAGCCGGGTCGAGCACGAGTCGTGTTGCGCGCCCCACGCCCTTGGAAGATTCGTTCGGATCTTCCGAGGCCCCCGTAGGCCAACGCGCTTCCGCCTCGTCGAGCACTTGGGAAAGCATCGAGGCCACCTGTAGCGTCCGGGCTCCCCGCCCTTTCGTCCTCCTGGTTTGAGCTTTCGACGTCGACGATCCGCGCAGCGCTGAGGTGGACAAGGCCCCCTGAACCACCGAGACGCGTGGCGTTCGTGAGCCTTCGGGTGGTTCGAGCCGGGAGCGACCGTTGGCCAGGTCAAACCGCTCGGCCAGGAGGTCGAGGGCGGTCGAGCACTTCGATGGTGGCCGTTCCGGATCCAGACAGGCCGAGAGGATCAGGTGGTCGCGGGCTCGAGTGACCGCGACATAGAAGAGGCGACGTGCTTCGGCCCGGTCTTCGGAATCCTCCAGGGTCCGATAGCACGACCAACCCAGCAGTGTTGGTGACTTCGACAATCGCTTGGCGCCGCCCCGATCGTCTTGGGACAAAGCATGGAAGCGGAGACGATCGTCGTGGCTCTCCTTGAGGACCAGCCCGAGCCGATCGTGCAGCGCGACCGATTCGCGAGCCGGGCCGTTGTCCCGGTTCACGTCGACGACCACGACGATCGGGAATTCCAGGCCCTTGGCCTGGTGGACGGTCATGAGCCGGACGGCCCGACCGGCCTCGTCGGTGGTGGCCGCCTGATCCTCGCGGGGCGGGGTCCGTGCATCGGCGCGGAGCCTCGCCACAAAGTCGGCCAGGCTGAACCCGCCGGTCTGATCGAACCGTCGTGCCAGACGGACCAGTTTCCGCGCGTTGGCCCGTTTGCGATCGGCCAGGAACTCCGCCATCAGGGCCAGTTCGTAGCCCGACTCGTCGAGGACCTGCTCCAAGGTCTCGGCGATCGTCAGGCGATCCTTGTTCAGCCGCCAGCGCGTGATCAAGCGTCGTGCCCGGATCAGACGGGCCCGGTCGTCCTCGGGCAATGCATCGGGCCAATCCGATGGATCGGCCTCGAAGCCGGCGCGGAGGTCTGGACTGCTTGACTCCAAATCGCCTGATATCTCTGGAGCGATCTCCTCGATCGACTGAGCCTCTAGGGAGACCGTTGGTGGCTCAGGCAGACCGGTCTGTGCCAACCAAAAGAGACCGAGGTCGCTGACACCAAACATCGGGCTCCGGAGCGTTGCCGCCAACGCAAGCGCGTCGAGCGGGTCTTCCAGGACGCTCAGGGCGTTGATCAGGTCAAGGACCTCTTGCTGGGCATAGAAGGCTGCGCCTCCGACGACGTGATAGTCGAGCCCGACGGCCGCCAGAGCCTGCTCGTAAGGCGCCGCATCGTTGAGCGTTCGGAAGAGCAGGACGACGTCGCCGGCGTGCGCGGTTCGGATCTGTTGACCGTCACGGACCGTCAGGCCGTCCTCAAGACGTGCCGCCAAATGGCCGGCCAAGACCTGGGCCTCGACCTGACGTCGTTCCGTCGCCAAGGTGGGCACCTCGTCGTGCTCATCACGCGACCAGAGCATCGTGATTGCCAGGTGGTGATCGAGTTCCTGATGGGGCGTGCTGGGCGTCGGTGTCAACGGTTCGTCGACCTCGAAGGCTCCTTGAAAGAGCGTGTTGGCGAAGTCGAGGATCGGCCCGACGCTCCGGTAGTTGCCCGAGAGTGGGAGCCGACCCGAGGCTGGGGTCCGATCGCGAAACCCGAGGAACAGGTGCGGACGCGCGCCGCGAAACCGATAGATCGACTGCTTGAAGTCGCCGACCAGGAAGAGCCGACCCGAGGGGGCATCGGGGGGGGCCAGACGCTCCAGCAACCGCGCTTGGATCGGGTCGGTGTCCTGAAACTCATCGACCAGCACACGACGCAGCGGCTTCTCGATCCGTTCCCGGACTGCCGGCGACTTCTCGAGGAGCCCGAGGAGCCGGTCTTGGAGGTCGTCGTAATCGAGCCAGCCGGCGCTCTGCTTCCGCCTCTCGTATTCTCGGACCGCGTCGAAGAGCAGACGGGCCAGCCAGAGGCTCCGTTCGGCCGAGCGTCTCGTCAATTCCTCATCATGTATGCTTAACGATTGATATTTTTCGATCGTCCCTTTCAAGGCATGATAACTCTGCTTGACTGAGGCGAAGCAGGCTGGCGAGGGCCAATTGACATCGCGTGACCCTTGGAGATTGAGCAGGCTTCGAACTTCGACGAGTTGGGGATGGTCGGCCTCGAGGATAACCTCTGGATCAAGCCAACCGGGGAGTAGTTCCAGGAGGCCGAGTCGACGCTCGCGTGCCTTGGGTGTGGTCGGTTCGGCGTCTTGGATGACCGATAGCAGGACGGAGGCAGCCGCTCGAACCTGCGACCAGCACGGTGGGCGTACTTCTTGGTCGAAGACCCGAGACCAGCCCTTGAGGATTTCGTCGGGTCGGCGTTTGATCCAAACGTCGAGTTGATCCCTGTCAACTCGGCGCCGTAGTAGCTCATGCAGTTGGGAGATCACGCCGTCGAGTCGGTACTCAACGGCTAGGTGTCGAAGGGCTTGTCCGGATGAGTCGGGCCCTGGATCCTCGGCCAGCCAGCGACGGACACAGGCCCGAAGCGCAGCATCACGGACCGAGGCGGCCAACGCGTGGTCGAGGATCTGGAATTCCGGATCCAAGCCCGCCTCAACGGCAAACCGGCGGAGGAGCCGCGCACAGTAGGCATGGAATGTCTCGATCGACGCTGCCTCGAGACCGCGGAGCACCGGCTCCCAGGCACGTTGGGCCTGCGCACGCGAACCCGACGAAGGATCTTCGTCGGGATCTTCGAGGAGTCCCGGAATCAATCCATGCCGGTGATGGATCGAACCGTTCGATTCTTCGGTCTTGGCGGTGGTCGGCGTAGCAGGCGATACGGCTCGAAGGTGCGTCCGGCAGACGGCACGAACACGGAGCCGGAGTTCCCGCGCGGCCTTATCGGTGAACGTTAGGGCTACCAGCGAGGCCAACCGCTCCAGGCTCGGCGGTGCGTCTCCGGCCAGTTCGGCCAGAAAGCGACTCGTCAACACCGTCGTCTTGCCGCAGCCTGCCCCGGCCGTCAGGGCGATGCCGCCAGACTGATGTTCGACCGCCGCGCGCTGCTGCGTTGAGAGGATCGGACCGGGGGACCGGTCGGACCCTGTGGGATCCAGCGATGACGCAGGCGCATCGGCGTCGATCGCTTCGAGGTGCATCGCTCTCATCGGGCGAGCCCCTCCTCGGTCACGGCCTCAAGCGTCGGCCGTTCGTCCCACGATTTCTTCGCGAGGCGGACCTGTCCGATCCGGCAGACGCGTCGAAAGTCGCAGGTCGCCGTGCAGTCCTCGGATCGGGGCGCGACGGCAAACGCGCCGGCACGCATCGACGAGACGACCGCGTCGACATACCGCAACAGCCGGTCGCGGAACTCCGACCAGTCCGATGAATCGAACTTTCGAAACCCGTGTTCGCGAAGCTCCCAATAGCCCATGTCCAACAAGGCGACCGGGCCGAACCCGTTCGGGCCGGCGATCCGTTCGAAGGCCAAGGCGTAAAGCGGGAGCTGGAGTTTGGACCCACCCAAGACGTCCTTACCCGTCGGCGATCGGCCCGACTTGTAATCGATCACCCGGAACCGGACCGACCCCTCTTCGAGTTCGGTGTCCGCGTCACCGACAACCCGTTCCGGTGTCGGAGCGTCGAGTCCAATCTGGTCGATTCGATCGATCTTCCCTTGCAGATCATAGCGTTGGGTGTCGGCTCCCAACACAACGCGCGACTTGGCATGCTCAGGGCCGAAGGCCAGTTCGCGGTGGGTGCAGACCGCGTCTCGACCGTCGCTGGCTCGATAGTCGAGGAACTGGCGGAGGTAATGCTCGAAGGTTCGGTTCAGCATCAAACGTTCGATCTGCTTGAGGCTCCGGGCGATCGCGCCGGCCGGTTCGGTCTCCTTCCGCGAGTCCAGGACGCTGGCGATCGCCTCGGCGATCCGCGAACGGAGCGCAGCGGGATCTTCCGAACGGGCATCGAGTTCGGTCAGTCCTAAGTGCGCATCGTCGAGCTTCTCCAGGATCTTGTGGACCAAACTTCCCCACGCGGCCGGGTCGGTCTCCAGCTCGCTGGTCCGATCATCCGGTTCCAGCCGCAGCACGTAGTTGAGGAAAAACTTGAACGGACAATCGATGTACGTTTCCAACTGGCTGGGGCTGAAGGCTTGGGGGCCATGTCCGAGGGTCCTCGCCAATCGGCTGGCCACCAGCGGGTCGATGATCTGTCCCTCATGAAGACCGAACGGTTCGTCGCGTGAGCGGGCGTGTGCGACGTTCAACGCATCGACTGCCGCACGGAGTACCTCGCGATGTTCCGGCGAGCGCGCGAGCCGGCCGAGATCACCTCGGCGACCTGTGCTCAAGGCTCGGTGTACAGCACGGACGCGCACGTCGACCGGGCGAAGCGTCAACGGACCAAGGTCGATCGGGTCCAGATGCGAGTGGCTTTGAGAATCGAACAGCTCTCGATCGGACTTCTCTCTCGAATCAAGGCACTCCTGCACATCGTGGAGGAACCCCGAAGGAAGTAGCCGCTCGCCGGACTCGTCGGCGACCGGGACGACGAAGACCAGGCTCTTCGCGGCCATCCCGACGAGTTCCAGGAACAACGCCTTCTCATCATTGAGCCGATCGGTCGCGCGTTCAGGGTCCTGGAGCGCTTCCAGGACCTTGTGCCGATGCGGGAAGAGGCCCTCGATCATGTCACCGAGAATGAGGTGATCGACTCGAAGACCTCGAGCCTGTTGACAGGTGCCGATGCGGATTGCACCGGGCTCAGGAGGGGCAGGGTCCTTCGGCAATTCTTCAGCCAGGCGGGTCACTTCGGCGACGAAGGCGAACCAGTTCCATGGATGGTCGGCCTGACCGAGCGCCTGGAGGATCTCGGCCTGATCGGCGAGCAAATCGAAAAGGTGGGTCAGGTCTGGGTCATCGTCGATGGACAGGCCAAGCGCATCAGCAAGCCGCTCGGTGTGTCCGACCAGCGTCTCCCAGGACCTTTGGACGGCCCAAGTCTCGAGGCATTCGACCAGCGGTTCGACGACATCCAGAGCGTCTTGGGCCATCGCGGCGCGTCGGAGGAGTCGCGATCCGGGTGGGCGGGGTACGCGGTCCCGACGATCCGCGACCTTGTTGGCTTCCTCCTGCTCACGAGCTTCGACCTGCTTGGCCTTGGTGATCCGACGTCGAAGGCTGGTCAGAATCGCTTGGGAATCGCGAAAGGCGCCACTGGCCAGGACGGCGTTGGCGGCCCGGGCGAGTCGATCGCGGTCGGGCTCCGGACCGTCGACAACCCAGCGGGCGTGAACCAGCCCATGGCGGAGCAGGCTGGCCAGCCGCTCGACAGGCCAGCCCTCGATTGGCAAGGCCATGGCCAGGCGGAGTGCCGAGACCGACGCGGCGCGTGCGGCGGGGACCGGCTGACCGTCGTCGGTAGCGATCCCGACCTGATTCAAGAGCGTTACGGTCAGGGTGGCCTGTTCGTCCCAGTTTCGGAAGAGCACGGCGATCCGGTTGGGTGCGACGCCTCGTCGGAGCAGCCCGAGCACTTGGTGCGCGACGGCCAGGCCTTGGCGTTCACCCCGCGCCTGCTCAATGAACTGCACCCCGCGTCGAGCCGATTCCGGATCCGAAGACGATACGGGATCGATCGGCGATCCGAAGAGATGACCGCTCAAACGCACCAAACCCTGTGGTCGTCGCGGGTCCTCGTCCAAGGGGACCTCGTCGAAGCCGGCTTCATCGACCAGCCAGTCTTTGAGATTTCGCGTAGGGTCGCTCAGGCCGGTTCTGGCTGAGTCGTCAGCAAATTCGAGGCTCACCATCACGCCGTCAGCGACCAAATCGGCGAAGGCCTCGAACAGGGCATCGAGGACCGGGTTTCGGAGATCGGAGACACGGTCCAGGTCGAGCAGGACGAGGCGATCGAGACGGAACCGCTCCAAGCGCGAACGCGACGACGGATCGGCCAGCCGGCTCACCGCCCAGACGACCAGCCCGACGTCATCCTCAAGTCGGTTCTGATCCAGCAAAGCACGATAGGCCCGATAGATCCGCCAACGGTCGACCCGACTCGGGTCGTTTGGGTCGTCCAGGTGCGGTCCCCGTGCATCGCCAAGCCCGAAGCCCAGACGGGTCCAGTTATCGAACTGTCGGCGCAACTGGGCGCGATAGCCGGGCGTCTCGACGACCTTGCTGATCGGCTCGCTCAAATCGGATTTCGACCGAGCGATCGCTGTTACTAACAGTGTGTGCCGCGCTGTCGGACTGGCCAAGCGTGGTCCGAGCGGACTGTGTGAACGGATCCCGCGTCCGAACTCAGACCAGGTCCAAATCCTCGGCAACCGACAGGCCGTCGCTTCGACTGACCGCGCGTAGTTGAGTCGAACCTGATGTGCTGCCCAGTCGCTAGGGACCAGCCAGAGATCATGGGGTCTCGTCGTTCTTCGACTCGCCACGCTCCGGACCAATCGCGTCGTCACCTGCGACCCCGGCCGACCGGTCCAGACCTGGTTTGGTGATTCGCTCTGGATCGGCTGCATCGACGGTCCCTCCCAACGCAGGTCGCTCCGGACCCGACTCGCGACCGGAGAAGTACGCGGCCGCCACTACTGACATTATGATCAGGTAGACTGAAAAATACCAGAGCCGTCCACGACGGACGATCTGGACGCGCCAGGCGATGGCCAGGTAGCCGACGATGGCGGCAGTCAAGGCGCCAAGTGTCGTGGCCGTGACCAGTTCGACGGGGAACGCTTCCGCGTCCAGATCTCGGAGTTCGAGGACCGCTGCGCCCAGGATCGCGGGGACGGCCATCAGCAGGCTGAACCCGACGGCCCACTCACGACGAAGCCCCAGCAGCAGCGCCGCGACGATCGTCAAACCACTCCGGCTGATCCCCGGCAGGATCGCCAGGCATTGGGCGAACCCGATCAGCAACGCATCGCGGTAGAGCATCGACTCGACGGTCTTGGTCCCCTCGCGGCCCCGCTGAAGCACAGTGGTCAGAATCAAGAGCGTGGCGGTCACCAGGAAACAGCCGGCGGCTACCAGGGGCTGATCGAAGATGCGCTGCAGTTGGTCCTTGAGCGTCAGGCCGACAATGACCGCTGGGATCGTCGCCAAAACGGTCAGCACGCCGGCGCGGACGAGTGTTCTTGGGGTGTAGATTTCGTCGGGATCGGTCTTTCGGTCCGATTCCGAATCGTCGGGCGTCGCGCGGGATTTCGACGAGTGACGACCGAGCAGGCCGAGAACGGCCCGACCGATGGTGCGTCGGTAGAACACGGCGATGGCCACGACCGTACCCACGTGGAGCATGACATCGACGAACAGCTTCTCAGCGCCTGACTGGACGCCACCGAGCTGCTCGAAGACCCCTTGGAAGACGACCAGGTGCCCGCTGCTGGAAACGGGCAAAAACTCGGTCAGTCCTTGGATCAGGCCCAACGCCGCCAGTTGCAACCAAAGGTCCATCGCAATCCAGTCTGAGTCGGGGGTCGATGCGGCGTGGAAACGCGTCTCCAAAGACTTGGCTCAGAGCGAACGTCTCAGATGGGGCCAAGCGGCGACAAGGTACTGGAGGCCACTCAGCAGGGTCAAGACGACCGCCGCGATCAGACCGACCTCACGCGCCACGATCGCCCAGTCAGCCCACAAAGGTCCCGGTTCCTCCCAGGTCAGGCAGATCAACGCGAGGGCGACGGCCACGATTTGAACCGCGGTCTTCAGCTTGCCCGACCATCGAGCCCCGAAGGCGATCCCGCGACCTTCCAGACGGCTCCGAAGGTCCTGAATCAGAAGTTCGCGCAAAATCATCGGTGCGACGATCCACGGCGTCACGCCCGATCCGGCGACCGGCAGCAAGAAGATCAGGCAGCCCAAGATCAAGACCTTATCGACCAAGGGATCGAGTTGACGACCGATGGCCGTCATCTGATCGAGCCGACGTGCCAGGTAGCCGTCGAGCCAGTCGGTCCCTGAGGCGACCAGGAAAACAACGAACGCAGCCGGGAACCGCCCAGCAGCGATCAAGGCGCAAGTGAATAGGGCCAGGCCCAGCCGGACCATTGAGATGCTGTTGGGTACGTTCCAGAACCGATCCGTGTCGCCTGTCTCAAACTCCTTCGAAGTCACCTCCACCACCGAGTTGGGTACGTCGCCCAACAGTCGAGTGCTTTGATCGCCCGGAGTCGAATCGTTCGGACTTCGGGTCGCGGCCGTTGAGTGGGCGGGCGGCGCCATGGCGGTCTCGGGGAGCCTTAAGGTCGTCACAGCAACGGCATCCAGAATCGGGAACGGCTCGGGTTGGAGGACCGGCAGACGACGTGACGTCCAGGCCGCCCCGAACTTCGCTGGAGAAGAGCTGGACCGTCAATTCAAAATCGGCAACGACGGTTCGGACGCGTCAACAACACGCTTGCTCTTGGTTGGTGCGGATCGTCGTCGCGGTCGGCTTCGGAGCCGACGTGGGGGCGGACCGTCGTACTCGGCGGCCAGGTCGTAGCCGTGCGCGTGCATGGTCCGGGACGGGGCCAGGGCGCCAGGCCGCAGACCGCGGCCACGGCCCGCCACGATCCCGTCGACGTCGGGCGCATCGGCAAAGCTACGACCCACAAGGACCGAATCGCCGGTCGCGTCGTCGGCCACGCGGTCGATAAGGATATCCAAAGGCCGCCCGACGAGGCTCCGGTTGAACGCCTCAGCGATCGGCCGCTGCGCCGACATCAGCCGTGCCTGTCGCTCCAGCATCACGTCCTCGTCGACCCGATCGGGCAGTTTCGCCGCCGGCGTGTCGGGTTCGACGGAGTAGGTGAAGACCCCAAGACGCTGGAAACGGGTCTGCTCGACGAACTCGACGAGTTCGGCGAACTGTTCCTCGGTCTCACCAGGGAAGCCGACGATGAAGGTTGTCCGGAGAACCAGACCGGGGATCGTCGCGCGGAGCCGATCGATGATCGCCTCGGTCTGACCGCGCGTGTGTCGACGGTTCATCCGCTTCAGCATCCGATCGTTGATATGCTGCAAGGGCATGTCGAGGTAGGGCACGATCTTCCGAGCCGACCCCAGAACCTCATAGAGTTCCTCGGTCAGATACTGTGGGTAGTTGTACAGGATCCGGATCCAGTCGATCTCCTCGACCTGCTCCAGCTCGGCCAGCAACTCGGCCAGTCGGGGACGACCGTAGAGGTCCATCCCGTAGTAGGTCATGTCCTGAGCGACGAGATTGAGCTCGCGGACGCCGTCAGCAGCCAATTCGCGGGCCTCGTCGACGACCTGCTCCATCGGCTTGGTGACATGCTTGCCCCGCATCTTGGGGATCGCGCAGAAGGTGCAGAGCCGGTCACACCCTTCGCTAACCTTGAGGTAGGCCACGTGCCGGGGTGTGATCCGGAGTCTCGCCGTATCTTCCAAAGCGCGGACGGCCGCGGGTCGGAAGATCGTCCGTTGCTCCTCCAGCGAGCCCAAGATCCGGTCGGCGGCCTCGACGATCTGCTCGCGTCCGAAGACGCCGACGACCTGATCAACCTCGGGCACTTCCTCGAGCAACTGATCCTTCTGCCGCTCGGCCAGGCAGCCGGCCACGATCACACCTTGGACGAGGCCGCGCCGTTTGCGATCGAGCAATTCGCGGATGACGGCGAACGATTCGGTCCGGGCCGCGTCGATGAAGCCGCAGGTATTGACAATGGCCAGGTCACTGGGCCGATCCTCGGGCACTAGGACGTAGCCGTCCTGCGCCAGCAAGCCCAGCATCCGCTCGCTATCGACGGTGTTCTTAGGGCACCCCAGACTAATGAACGAATACGTTCGTGCCCCCGAAGATCGCCCCGACGCAGCCGTTGCACCGACTCCCTCAACTTCCGCTGATCGCTCGCGAATCATCAAACAAGGATCCGTGCGCTAGTGGACTGATGACGCAACACGGCACGTGCAACTCCGCTTCGGTTCCGAAGAGACCGTCGCCCGTACCAAAGAATACCTCTCATCATAGGGAAATCGCCCGACTGCGTCCGGATCGACTTGAGATCCGGGCCATCACTCTCTGTCTCCTTGATCGGAACACAGATCGCGTCGAGTCTCAACGTCGCTCAATGTTCCGAAGATGTCCGGGGGCGCCAGAACGCGTCCCAATCGGAGTCGACTCGATCGGACTCGGCTTTGCCGACGTTGCGCTTGCGTCCTTGCGACACTCAAGTCACTCGCGATGGTACTTAGTCGAAGAGAGAATGCAATGTTGCAGTTATCATGGGCGCTCGAGGAGAGAGAAGTCTGCTCTCGTCGATTAATCATTGATGTCGGGATCGCGGGGTTTGAGTCGGTACCTTTTGTGTCTTTCGATCGATCGAAGTTCGCTTTGATTCCTGAAATTCCGGTCCACCCTCTGCTGTTGTGAAACGCTCTCTCATAACTCCAGAGGCAAGACGATCTCAGCGGTCGTCCCGAGCAAGGACGAGGCTCGGTAGTGGGTGTGTCCTCCCAGAGCGAGCGCCCGTTCGGTGATCAAGTTGATGGTCAGATCGGGACGAGGTTCGTTGAGAAGGATCTCGGTATGCTCGGGCGCATCGTCCCAGATCGTGAGGTAGAACCGCTGATCCTGAATCTTCATGAACACGGAGAATTGGGTCGCCTGATCGCGTCGGGAGATATCGGTCAGCGCCGCCTGAAGGAATCGGAAAACAGTCGAGGCGATCGGCTCGGGTGGAACAAGGATGTCCGGATGGGTTTCGAATCGCGCGAGCTTTCCCAGCCAGCGGCCGATCAGATCGACGTACCAGCGGCACGCATCGATCAATCCCAAGTTGGCGACCAATCGTGAGGGACTCTCGGTTTCACAACCGCGTACGCTTTCGAGGAGGCGCTGAATGATGGTCAAACAATCGCGAACCTCATGGGGTGGCAGGGCTTGACCTTCAAGAAACAGGGACAGGCGATCGGCGACCAACTGGAGCTGGAAGACGACCTCGTGAACGGGAATCTTCCAATGCGCAACAGATTCATGTCCTGAAGACATTTCTTGTTCAGAAGGAACACTCATGTTTATTGATTGAGCGTCAAAATGATTTAACACGGGCATCGATCCCTCTCCGAAAATGTCGGCAATCCGGTTCACCACTTCATCAAGAAGTAACGATTGGTCGTGGTTTAATGGTTTTTGGTTCATCCTAAGATCCGGCGCGAAACGCATGAGTTGATGGCACGGAAGGATGTTCCATGCAGGCTGAGCGGAACGGACTCGCTTCAGAATTTGGGCCGATCCCAAATGATCGTCGAAGATCAGGATCGCCCGTTTGACCTGACCGACTAGACGCGACAAGTCTTCCTCGTCGACCAGAAGCGTGATTCGTAGCCGGGGGACCGCCCGGACGATCAGACCGATCAGGTTCTCTCGAATCATCTGGTCATCGAGCCAGACCAGAATTTCAGGTAACTCGCTGTGACCTCGACACGACGCAGGCCAGCCTCCTGAGATAGCAGATCCGTCGAAGAAGGTTCGGTGGACGCGTTTGAGGAATCCGAAAAGTCTAAATTGTTCGGAAGGCTGTCTGCTTTTCGAATACCGAGAATCTTTCATGGTCGAGATGCTTGCGCAAAATCCAGAAATGAACGAAGTGCAAAATCCGCGAGCGTATCGGCCCTAGGTCCAACACGTGTCAAGGGTGGGCGGCAGGACTGACGTCAAATGGTCGATCGCGTTGACAAGCGGTGGTGGATGAAAAGCGACCGATCATGATGAACGAGATGGGACCCGGAACGGGATGGTCCGGTGACTGGAGGGGTTGGCACCGAATCACTCACATGGAGCAACGCGATGTTGGATCGAGGATTCCGCAACCTCTAATCTTTGGATAACGTTCCTGAGACCGATACGGACCGCGGGAAATCGATATCTCTCGAGACCTATGGACGACGTGTGGAGGATGTACTCGGAAATTTACAAGGGGATGCGCGTGGCTTCCTGAGCGTTACAACCGTTGCGAATCGCTCGAGCAATTTGTCCTCCTCGTGGATTCTTGAAAATTCCGATCATGATTCGTTCGATCTTACTACTGAGAGTTCTCTGAATCGGACGATGATTCGATTCGGAGACCGATAATCCTGAGGATCAACCAGGTGTTTCGAGGAGCGATCGACGACGTAACGGTCAATCGGGCCGCGCCGTGCCGGAGATCCTCGGAATGCCGACAGGTCGGTTTCGCTTTGGGTTCCTGACGTCTCTCATCCGATTCGTCGAGACCTCCACGATCGTTTCATTGATCGTTCCTGGTTCTCTGGCGTGGTCGGCTGTCGACGATGTCGCCGAACCGTCACATCGCGCTCGTGTGGTCCTATCAACGCTCGATGGCGAACCGTTACCCCAGCGTTGGCCGCTCGGCATCGCGCTAGGGATCTCGGTCTCCGACTCGATTAAAGGTCATGGGCCAGGCGCGGTTGCCTGGCAAATCACACCCGAACCGATCGCTCGCCATGTGATCGCGATCGATTCGGAGCGGATCGTTCTGAGTTCGGGAACAACTCCCGTTACGGTCACGATCCGCGTCGCGGTCGCCTTCCAGGACACCGTGGCGATGGAGATGGCGACAGTCTCCTTCATTGACCCAGATAGCCCCGATTCTCCAGATGGTCCTGTCCAGCCCGACGACCGCGATGATCAGGTTGACGACGAGGTCCGACCCGTTGATCCCGACCCGACCGATCCGCGTCGATTCGTCCGCGACCTGCTACGGACCCACGTGTCAGCGCATGCCGATCGGGCGCGGTTGGCCTTGGCGTTGGCCGACAACTTCGATCGGGTCGCCGGTGAGGTCAGCCGCGCCTTGGCCGGTGCTGGCGACCGATCTTGGCTCGATTCAGCGCGATTGGTTCAGGCAACGACCTTGGCCAATCGGTCGACCTTGGAATCGTCGCGAGAGCCTTGGCGCGAGGCCTTCGTCCAGATCGGCCGTTGGCTCGACGCCGAGGCTGCTGCGGGTCGCTTGACCGAACCGACCGACTACGCGGCGCTCTGGCCTCGGATTGCACAGGGGTTCCGCGACGCGTTTCCGGATCCGACCCCCAGTCAGTGGCTCCGACTGCCGAAGACCGAAGAGTCCATTCGCTCACTTGTCCCCACACCCTGAGCTTTCACCACGAGAGAACCATGTCCGGAACGAACATGACGACGCAACGTCGTCCCCCCTTCGGCTGGATCCAGGATCCTTGGGCCGTCGATGAGGTATTGGGGGCGATCCGGCACCCGGTCTTCCACCTGGCCGCCTCACCCTTGCGCTCGAGCGGCGCGGGCCAAGTCACTCTCTTGCATCAAGCCGTCGAGCGGGTCCGTGGAACCTTCCCCGTCTGGATGCAGACCGTTGGTGACTGCGTCAGCCAGGGTTGGGCCCTGGCTGTGACCGTCGTCCAGGCCGTCCAGGTGGCCATCGACGGCCTGGACCACCGATGGGCCGGCGATATCGCTACTGAACCGATCTACGCTGGCAGTCGCGTCGAGGTTGGCGGTGGTCGACTCGGCCGACGTGACGGCTCGATCGGCGCGTGGGCCGGCCGGTTCGTCCAGGAATGGGGTGCAGTGGTCCGCGATCGCTACGGCGACCACGACCTGAGCCAGTACGACGGAGCCCGGGCCCGTCGCTGGGGGATGCCCCGCTCCGGAGTCCCGGACGAACTCGAACCGCGACTCCGTAAGCATCCGGTCCGCACCATTTCGTTGATCAGCTCCTACGAAGAGGCGCGGGACGCGATCCACAACGGTTATCCGGTGCCGGTCGGTTCATTGCAGGGCTTCCAGGCCCGTCGCGATGATGAGGGGTTCGCCGCGCCTAAGGGTCGATGGCCCCACCTGATGTGCTTCGTGTCGGTGGATGACCTCGGTCAAGGATGTGCACGCCGTCGGCCGGGCTTGCTCTGTTGCAATTCGTGGGGAGCCCACTGGATCGATGGTCCGACCCGGCATGGGCAGCCAGACGGCTCGTTCTGGGTCGATGCCGAAGTCGCCGACGACATGCTCCGACAAGGTGATGCCTTCGCCGTCAGCGGGTTCGAAGGATATCCCAAACAAACGATCAACCATCTTCTATTCTAATTATCGCGATAACTTTTTTGCCACATTTTCGAGGTACTTACCATGACGACATTGACGATGCACGACCTGACAGCTCGGGTCCTCGATCATTACCCCGATGAAGACCGACTTAGCGATACGTTGACGCTTGACCCGGTGCTGGCCGCGATCATCCTGGAGGTGGTCCGCTACCTGATCAAGCGTTGCGAGGATCGGGAGTCGATCACGGTCTCGGGGATCCGAGGCTGGATCGCGCGTCGGATCGTAGCTCGACGCGCCACCCGACAATTCCGGCGTCACGATGCTGCGCTTTTCGAACGGAAGCTGGATCCCCGCAAACTCGGCGAGGCCGTTGTTGAGGCAGGTCGGCAGAGCCAACCGGACGATTGGAACAATCTCGATCACATGCTGGTGTAAAACACAAACGGTTTCTGGGCTTGATCTGGTATCAGGCCCAGAAATTAGATGCGCACACAGACTTAATCACCTGACTCGGTCGTCTCGCGGGCAAGGACGAACCGCTGTCGGGCGATTCCGGTCTCGGCATCAAGATCGATGGTGAGGTACGCCGCTCGGAGCACCTGGAATGCGTCATTCAGTTGTGTTCGTTGGGCGGGTGTCAACGGGTTGCCGATTGACTCTGCGGTTGAGCCGGCGACCAGTTGAATCCAAGGCTGGAGACGTTCCAGATCGAGGTAGACGTAGGCGACGGCTTCGGCGAACTCGCGTCGTCGAATGACCTCGAACATCGAGTCGATCGGAGCATCAACTGGCTGACGAGCACGTTGACGATGGCTCCGGATCGGCGAGATCGCGTTGCTCGCAACGACCTGGCCCTTGCCGATGCTGATGAACAAGGGTTCGTCGGGTACGTCCAGCGCTAAGAGTTGCGTATCATCCACGACGCCTTGGTCGACTCGGCCCGGGATCTTCTGGACGACCGCCACCAGCGCGAGCGCTGTCCGCGTCAGGTTGACCAGGGCTGCCTCAAGCTCGGGGTCCTCGGAGTTCTCGAGAGCCAGGACCCAGTCAGGCGCGAACAGGTCACCGTCGAGGTAGGCCACGATCTGGGGACCGAGGCCACCGAGCACGTCCTTGAATGGATCGCGATCCAGGCTCAGGCCACGGAGCATGGTCAGCAGGTTGGCCACCTGATCCGGATCGGCATCGGCGAACCAATCACGGAATCCCTCGGCCAGGGTTTTGAGGTCGAGTCGGAGTCCAAGCACAACCGATGGGCGATCGGGTAAGCCAGCCCGTGTTGCGGGGACACGTTCGAAGTCGTCGTCGGATCCGACGGGAACGCGCAAGGCGGCGAAGAATGCAGCCAGCGGACGAGGCATCGCGTCGAGGTCGAACTGCTGGATCGCTTGGATCTGAAGGACCTCACCCGACTCCAGACTGACGCCGATCCAACGGATCGAACGGAGCATGCCGATCACCAGTGGTTCGAAGGTGTTGTCGGCAGCATTCGGGACGGGCAGGTCGAGCAAGCGGGGCATCACCTCGCCCGAGATAAATAAAGTCGCCCAGGGAGCATCGGACACGAATCCACGGAACCGTGTGAACCCGTCCAGGTCGGCCAAAGACGTTGGCTCAGCCTGGACCCGAATCACCGGATCCCGAACCGTCTGCAGAGAACTCCCTCGACGACGTGTGTTGAGGTCGATGACCCTTCGGAGCAGAAACTCAGAGTTGGTCCAAACGAGGATCTGGCGATCGAGTACCGTATACCATTCGGGGGGGCGTCCGGATTCGGGCTGGAAGCGACGGACAACATATCGGACGCCGCGATAGATCTCCTCCTCGACCGGCTGGACGAGCTGATCGTCGAGCTGGTTGATCCGTCGTAATAGGTCTTTGACGAGATCGGGATCGCGGATCGTCGTCAGCATCAACCCACGAGCATTGGTCCTGGACGGTACCGATTCGTCGAGATCGTCTAGCACATGGAGCGAGAGGACAACGCAGTCGCCGAAGACATAGTCAAGGACGGTGACAAGGTCGCTCTCCAAAACGCGTTCGATCTCGTTGAGGTTCTTGCGAAATTCACTAACGGCGGGTCCGTCCCAAAAGACGGGGCGGACCAATTCGTTCCAGAGTTCCGATCGCTCGATGCTTTGCCTGGCTCGACGCATTTGCTCCAGAGTCACGACCATCGCCGTGTCGGAGGGGACCAGCCGGAAAAGCGATGATCGGACCTCCTCGGTCGTGATCGTGGGCTCGAGCTGTTGGGGCACGATCGGCCCAAGCATCACCAGCGCGAGGGTCCAGGAGCAGAGCATCGGCATCGCGTCGCGGTCCTTGATCAGCGGTTCTTTGAGGTTCGTCGGGGTCATCCAACGCCGTCGGGTGCGGTTGGGGAGCGGTTCAGGCGTCTGGGCTGGACCGGATCCCCTCGTCGTCGCGGGCGTTCGTTGGCACGATCCGGGTTAGAAAGCCGAAGGCCTCGCGGGCCGGTCCTGAGAGCGGTTCCAGCGGCTCGCCTACCCGTTGCCAGGAGGACGCACCCAGGGCCGATCTGACTTCGGGGAGCGCATCGGGTGGTTCAGCAGAGGTCTCTTCTTCGTGAGAGGACCCGAGATCGGGATCGTTCGGAGGCAAGCTCTCTGATTGATCGGGTGTGAGGGGTGTGTCCCATGGAGACCAAGTCGTCGGGGTGAACCGAGCAGGCCATTGGTTCATCGTCCCTCGTGCGCGTTGGGTCATCGATACGCCGAGCATCTGAGCCTGATCGACCGCGTCACCCAGATCGAGCCGAAGCGTAACGGCCGTTCCGGATCGACCCAAGATGGGGGATCGATCGACGACCTTCGAAGGTTCGAAGACTCCGAACCGGGAGGCCAGTCCAAGGCCGAGGGCGATCAGGACTAAGGCTGCCGCAGCGAGGCTGGCGCTCCAAACCTGGTTCCGCCGACGTTGAGCCTTGGCAATCAAATCGAGCCGCCTCGCCTCCTCCAGGATCTTCCGCGAGAGTTCCGCCGAGGGTTGCGGTGGGGTCCAATGTCGGAAGGCTTCGTCCAAAACGCGATAGCCTCGGTCTCGCTGCCGATCGTCGATTGCGTGGTCCGGAGCGAGATCCGGAGCCGGCGACGATCCTGAGGCCGATCGGGCATCCAGCCGGATGTTCCAGTATTCGTCGATTGGACTCGGATCGGGCTGGGTCATGGAATGAAAACCTTGAGCGCCGGGACGATCGATCGAGGAATGGTTTTGGGGACCGAAAAATCGAGATCTTGTCAACGTCGAGGGATCGAGTTGAGACGGGGATCAGCCGAATCGGCGTCGGGGGATTCGGATCGCGAGGCGATCGGGTTCGTCGATGGTTTGGCGCGAGGTGTATCGGCGTTCGTCGAGGCGGTCGCCCGCCCATGCTTGCCGGGCAGTTCGACCCCGCGATCGGCGAGGATGGTCGCCAGTTCGGCACGGGCGCGGTGAAGCCAAGTCTTGACGGTGCCGACGGGCCGCTTGATCGCCTCGCTGATCTCGTCGTAGGCCAGGCCTTGCTCGTGGAACATCACGACGACCATCCGATACTGCGGACGCAATTGTTGCAGGGCGCGTTCCAACTCACCGACGAGGTCTTCCGGATCGTCCAGGCCGGGCCGGGGATCGACACACTCCTGAGCCATCTCGACGGACGCGGGCCGCTTGGCGCGTCGAGCCAAGGCGGTCCGGCATCGATTGGCCGTGATGCCCATCAACCAGGGGCGCAAGGGACGTCCGCTCTGAAATCCCGGTAGACCGCGGAGGGCGCGAAGCAGGATGTCCTGCGTGACGTCCTCGGCGTCCTGACGATGTCCCATCATCCGCAAGCAGATCCCGAAGATGAAGCTTTGGTACCGCGCGACGAACCGTTCGATGGCCGACGCCTGGCCGGCCAAGATCGCCTCGATCAACGCGTGTTCCTCAACCTGTTCGGGATCGGGCTCCTGGCCCCCGGCCGGAGTCGTCGGCTCGGTCGAGTTCCAGGAACGCGCCTCGGCAGGCCGAGCCTCATCCGAATCCATGAGTACTTACCCCGCGCGTCGTGGAGAGGTTTCGCCATCGCATCGTGGCCGGAGTCGACCACCGCGGCAAGGCTCTTCGTCGACGCCAAGGGAATCTTGGTGGTTTCTCCCCAGGCAAGAACACGTAACTCCGATCCCGATCGGTACCGATCGATGACTCGGAGATCTGCCTTGGTCATTTTGAGGTCTTGCCGACCAACAACGGTTGCAGTCCTGTTGGCTCAGACTGGATCGTTGAATGATATCGCTTGGAGATCATCGGGAAGAACGAAAGGTCGATTCACACCCAGTGATCGATGGTGAATACCGACGGCCGTTTCATAAGCAAAGCCGATCAAAGAGGCGATCTCTTAGAAACGCTCTCCCCACGTGACGGAACTTCCACGTCGTGTTCGCGGCATGTTCCTTGAACGATCGCGTTGTCCATCGATCCTGTTGCGACCGGGCTCGAAACCAGATGCGGTGTCGAGCCCGGATCGAGTCACTTAGAGAACGCGTTCCTTGCTGAGGGAGATCAGAGCGGCCGTCCGGCGGCGAGATCGTTGCGCTGGTCGACATCGGTCTGTTCGAAGTGGAGGCCGGCGCGATCGAGTCCTTCGTCCATTCGGAGCGCGATCTCCATCAGCTCGGCCGAGTCGATCCGCCAGGCCAATTCGGCCAGTTCGGTCGGATTGAGTTCGGAGAGGTCACGGCCCAACCGTTCCAGTTCCAGGTCGAGTTGGGCCATCGTCTCGGCGATCTCCCCATGGGTTAGGGGCGATCCCCCCACAACCAATCCGTGTCGCATCGTGACGAGGCGCGTCGGGGATTGCAGCTCGGAGTCGAGTCCCAATCCCACAATCGCCGCACGGATCCGAGGGGTTGGTCGGGTTCGGGGGATGCGTTCGGTCATCACGATGTCTCGGCCTTTCCTGAACTCGATTCGGGACCAACCGAGGCGCGGATCGATGGCGAAGGTTCGACCGGCTCCAACGCAGAACGCTGGAGCGCGACCGGACCGGGGCGGATACGCGGTCGACTTGGGGGCGTACGCCGCTCGAGGGACGACCCACAGCGCTCGACGATCTGGAGCGCGCGGCGACCCGGTTTCATCGACGCCTCGGAGACTGGGCACGGCGGGTCAACCCGCCACGCCTGAGGTATCGGCCGCTGTTGGTCCGACGATACGGCCTTACCACGCCTCGACATGGACCGGCCCCCGAACCCCCCTCCCGACCCTTGCAAGCATTCCCGAGTCAAAGCCCGAGCCCCCTTATAAGCGTGTCGAACCGTCATGGCCCGCGCCACGATTTGCTCCTCGTTGTAAAGCCGCGACTCGCTGGTCGGCAGTCCTGCCAGGGCGATCGTCAACGGCATCAGATCGAGGAACTGCCGATACCGCTCCTGAATGTTGGCCGCCGTTTGGTCTTGCTCATCGGCGCTCATCTTCCACGCTCCTGGGTCAGAGACCTGATCAACGCGACCCGGTCGCCGAGCCGGTTCGACCCCAGTCCGGGAGGCGTTCGAATGTTTCGTTTCGAGATTCGACTACTCCAGGGTATCCAGACTCACACGGCTCGATCAAGCACCCAACGTCGCCAAACCGAGCAAAAGGTGACCCGAACGTCCGATGCAGGATCCTGGTCCCGACAACCCATCGACGTTGGTCTGGATCCATCAATCAACAGAGTCGCTCTTCCTGGAGTCGTCCAAAGTCGGTTTTCTGGAGACAGAAATACGGGTCCCTATTTAGTCGAGTCGCGAACAGGTGCGGTGATATCCGGCGATGATTAGCCGATTCCGAACATGCGAACGTGCATCGTGAGGTTGGAAAGCAGCAAATCAGCAGGAAGTGCTGCCTCGACCGAAAGTCGGACTCACCACCAATTCCGTTGCGGAAGAGACTGCGTTTGGTTTTGACCGAAATCCCCGACGGCACTATAATTGCAGCGCTTGAAGTGGCATGATGCTGAGAGGCTCGAAGCCCCATCCATCGAAAGTCAAATTTGTCCGGTCTTGAGGATGTGTCTGTAGCAGCGACGTTCGTTCGGATCGTCCAGACTATCCGTCCCATTTTTTTCTTGTCCTTTGGGAGGTATTCGGTTGACCCAGACGTTGGAGTCGCCGATCGGTTCCGACCTAACTTTTGCTCAACTCGTCCTGTCGCCCGCCATGTTCCAAGCTCTGGAGCGCGCCGGCTATCACCGACCTAGCCCAATTCAGGCCGAGTTGATCCCCGCCGCCCTGGATGGCTCGGATGTCATCGGTCAGTCCCGGACCGGGACCGGCAAGACGGCTGCCTTCGCCATCCCAATCCTGGAGATGCTCGAGCGACCCGGTGACGGCCCCCAGGCGATCATTCTGGCACCGACTCGGGAGTTGGTCCGTCAGATCGTCGTCGAGGTCGAGAAACTGGCCTGGGGCCAGAACGTCTCGGTTCTGGGCGTCTACGGCGGCGAACCGATCGAAAAGCAGTTGCGACGGCTGGCCCGCGGCGTCGACATCGTCGTCGGGACCCCCGGTCGCGTCATCGACCACATCCAGCGCAAAACCTTGTCGCTGGACGGGATTTATCACGCGGTGCTCGACGAGGCCGATCGGATGCTCGACATCGGATTTCGGCCCGACATCGAAAAAATCCTCCGCAAGATCCCCCAACCGCATCAAACTCTCTTGCTCTCGGCCACTATCGACGAGGAGATCCGCCGACTCGCCAGCAAGTACATGTATCATCCGATCGAGCTGAATCTCTCCCGGGACGAACCGTCGGTCGAAACGATCTCCCAATATCGGATCAGCGTCGATCCGGAGCGGAAGATTGACTTGCTCTTTCACATGCTCAAACGTGATGATCCTGAGCAGTGTATCGTCTTTACCCGGACGAAGCGGGGAGCCGATCGGTTGGAAGGGCGCTTGAAGAAGCGATTCCCGGCAACCGCACTGATTCATGGTGACCTGCCTCAAGGTGCACGCAATCGCGTGATGCAGCAATTCCGCGACGATAAAATCCAGATCCTCGTGGCCACCGATGTGGTCGGACGCGGTATCGACGTCGAAGGGATCAGCCATGTCATTAACTACGATATCCCCGATGACCCGGAAAACTATGTCCACCGGATCGGGCGGACCGGCCGGATGGGTCGTGATGGCATCTCCTACCTGTTCGTAACGCCCGAGGAGGGGGCGCCTCTGACAGCCATCGAACTGCTCATTAAGAAAGAGATTCCGAGCCTCAATGTTCAAGGCTTCGAGCCAAAAACGACCAAGCGACACGTCGAGGCCGGGAAATTCCAAGTCCTCTTCAATAAACTTCCTTGATCGGATCAAATTAAACTAAAGCGAGATACCGGTCAATCAGAGCGATGCGTAACGGGCCGATTCAACTCCGGATTTGGCCCGACGACGCTCCGGAACGGGATCGATCCGAATCCCTTGAGGCGAGGTAGGCTTTCGCGAGTCGTTTTAAAACCGTCGTGGCCGTATGACCGAGCGACTCGGGCTCGTCGAGCGATCCGGCCTCGACCGACTCCTTCGTCTCACGATAGCGATGCCGATCACAACGCTTCAGGAGGGCGACCGACTCGTCGACTAAGAGAGCGTCGGTACCCAGGCGGCCTTCAACAAATAGGGCGTTGAGACCGGCTCGGGCTTCGATTGGCGTTAACACGCCGGGCGGCCGTTGCGAGACCGACTCGAGGAACGTGGCCAGGGCTCGCTCGTAGGCCGAAGCGACCGACTGCGCCGTCGAGCATCGCCTTTGGATCCGATGAGCTGCCCTTCGAAGTTCGAGTGCGGGTCGAGTCAACGACCGAAGCCTGAACACGGCGATCAGGATCAGGATCAATCCCGCGACCAATCCTATGATGACTCCGTTGACGATCCAGGACACCCCCGACGCCGGCGAGCTTTGGCTCCGATCGATTTTCTCGACACGATCAGCCGGTCCATAACCGATCGTGTTGGGATCCAGTTGGGGCGGATCGTCGACTCGTAATGCCATCGGTTCGGTGTAACGAACCTCGAATCGTCGCGAACTCGGCATGAATGTGGCGACCGGGACGGCGGGAATCTCGAAGAGACCGGCCACGTTTGGGCGAAATCGATAGGTAAAGGTCCGCACGGGTGGCTCATCGGACCGGTCTTCCTCGACCGCATCGATGTCCGAGCCCCAGCGTTGCAGGTCGAGGCCCAGTTCGGTCGGATCAGGTCGTCGGAGCCGACCACGCGCCGCCTCGCCGGTAATCCGGAGCTGATAGTCGACGGCCTGACCCAGTTCGATGGCTTCCGGGGCGAGTCGTGCTTCAACTTGACAAGCTCCAACGCCCCCGAGGAATCCTTTGGGCCGACCCAACTCAGGCACCCTTCGGATTTCCAAGGGGAAGGGCCGCGTCCGGCCCTCGCGGTCGGCTTGCACAAGCGTGATCGCGGGAACCCGCCAACGCCCAGCCTGCTCAGGGACCAGCGCAAGGTCTTCGATGAATTGCGAGGTCTGCTCGATGACCAGGTCGCCGATTGCGTTAACCTGGAGCGGTCGCATTCTGCGGTCGACGATGATGATCCGCCCGTCCGGGATCGTCGGCCATCGAACCTCCGGACGCGCCCCTACGGCTACCGTCTGTAATCGAGCATCAATCGATTGATTGGCATAGTAAGGAGGTTTCGAGCGGACCCAGAGCGAGGGTTGAAGCGGCCGTCCTTCAGACGATTCCTCGACCTGGGCCGTTCCGACACTCGAGATGCCCAGCAAGCCGATCAACACCGACAGCATGGTGTAAGTTTTCCTGATCGCCCACCACGAACAAGACTTTCCATGGACTTTCATTTGCATTTCTTGGATTAGCGTTTGATTATCAGATCAATGCTCAAAAACTAATCAGCAAAACTTCTTAGCGTAATGATTTTTATTTGGTATTTTAATGGTCTGCATTCGGCGACTCCGATTGAGAAGTTGATCGACATGGCTTGCGATCGGAATTCAGAGCGTCTGGCGTCTTGGCTCAGCCCGGGGGACATGGTTAGACTCCAAACCTTCGAGACCAGGCAACCGGGAGTCCGGTAAGAGCGTTCCGCATCAAATCCGAGTTGGGCCTCATACTGACGCGCGTCGACTATTTCGATGGATCGAGATCGTGTCAGCCTGATCAACTGTTCCAGAGTGTCCTCGACGTCGCCGAATCCCTGTCGAAGCATCCCCTTTGGTTGGAGTTCGAGTCATGTCCCGTCGTCTGTTCGACGCTGCCATGGTCCCATCGCTCGTAGCTTGGGGTCCGATCCGTGATCGATTTACGATCTTCGCATTGATTCTTTCGGCCATTGTGAGCTTCGACGCCGTCATGGTCCAGGCTCAGTCGATCTCGGAGGCTGATAAGGGGGCAAACGAGCAAGGTTCTCCGACGCACCCACATGTGCTTTTCATCGCGATCGATGACCTCAACGACTGGCCGAGTTTCCTGAACGGTCATCCCAGCTTAGAGACACCGCACCTGGATGCACTGGCGGGTCGTGGCCTCGTCTTCGATCGAGCCTATTGTGCGTCGCCCTCATGCAACCCGTCGCGGACAGCTTTGCTGACCGGACTCCGACCTACGACTACGGGCGTCTACACAAACCGCGATCCCTGGCGAGAGGTGCTGCCGGATGTGGTGACGCTCCCCGAGCACTTCAGCAAGGCCGGCTATCGCGTGCTCGGTGGTGGCAAAATCTTTCACGGGCGGTTCAAGGAGCCCAAGGCCTGGGACGAATATTTCGCGACCGGCCCCAGTCCGAAACCGAAAGTCCGGCCAGCCAACGGGATCCCCAAGGCGGGTCACTTTGACTGGGCTCCCCTGCCCGTCGGCGACGAGGCGATGCCCGATACTCGGTTGGTTGATTGGGCCTCGGCGATCCTGGCCGATCCGCCAGCCGACCGACCCCTGTTTCTGGCTGTCGGTCTGTTCCGCCCCCACCTGCCCTGGTATGTGCCTGAGGAACATTTCAACGCATTCCCCCTGGATCATGTCGCGTTGCCCCGCGTGATATCCGACGACTTGTCCGACCTTCCTGCCTCAGCGGTTGCGATGGCCAATTCCCAGGGCGATCATCGGCGCGTTTTGCGGTCGGACAACTGGTCGCGTGCCGTCCAAGGCTATCTGGCCAGTATTCGATTCGTCGACAGGCAGGTGGGTCGCCTGATCGAGGCGCTGGATGACTCGCCGATTGCTGATTCGACCGTCGTAGTGCTTTGGGGCGATCACGGCTGGCATCTCGGCGAGAAGGAGCATTGGCGTAAGTTCACGCTCTGGGAAGAGGCGAGTCGAGTCCCACTGATCATCGTCGCGCCGGGGATCGCAACGCCGGGCCGTCGGACCGGCAAGACCGTCTCGCTACTGGACGTCTACCCGACGCTGGTCGACCTCTGTAATCTCCCAGCTCGTCCCGGTTTGGAGGGGCGTAGTCTCGTCCCGCTGCTCCGCGCTCCCATGGCCCCATGGTCTGAGGATCGGCCCGTCCTAACGACCTATCGGCCGGGGAACCACGCGGTCCGCTCCGAACGCTGGCGGTACATCCGCTATCGCGACGGATCGGAGGAGCTCTACGATCACGAGTCAGATCCCTACGAGTGGACCAATCGTGCCGGCGAGGCTCAATTCGCGGACGTGAAGGCCGATCTGCGTCGTTGGCTCCCCAAGTCGGAGGCCGAGCCGGCCACGCGTCGGGTCGTGGCGCGAACTCCGGATCGCGCTCAGCTTGAACCGTGAGCCGAGCCCTCGTTCCGCCCGAAGCCCTCACACTGATCGTATGAAACCCAACGGTGCCTATCGGCGGGGCACGAAGCTCCAGCCTCGGTGCCCGTTCTTCACGACCCGCCTCCTTCGCGACCCAGCCTGGATCCGATCAGCGGAAAAGATCAGTTCGGACCATTCACCGGCGACGTGCCTTCTCGAAATCGGGTCCTGTAGCTCTTGCAGCCGAGGTGATCGATTGTGCTATAGTAAACCTCCTCTCAACGAGCCACCTCATCCACGATAGCAACACAGTATCCATCCGGCTGTGGCCCCCGCATCGCCACATGGTCATATGGATTCCGAGACAGAGGGCGGCCCGCTCTCCGACCCAACCGGCGTACGAGAATCCGCCTTCTCTTCGAGACTTCCCGTCGTCATCCTGATCTGGAGTCTCTGATGTCCGAGTTCGACGCGAACCCCGGTCCGATGCCGGAACCCTCGTCGCCCGGCACAGCCGAAACATCCGTTATAGATCCCCCCGATTATGTCGTGGGTGTCGGCGCCTCGGCCGGCGGTCTCGAGGCGTTGGAGCGGATGTTCCGCAACGTGCCGCTCGATCTGAAATTTGCGTACGTCGTCGTGCAGCACCTCTCGCCCGACTTCAAAAGCGTCATGGACGAGCTGCTGCGCCGATGGACCAGCCTCGAGGTGGTCACGGCCTCCAACGATGCGGTCCTGCGAGCCGACACAATCTACCTCCTGCCGCCGCGCAAAGAGATCACCGTGACCGGCGATCGGCTCTGCCTGACCGAGAAGGAACCGCGGCCGGCACTAACCTTGCCGATCGATCGCTTCTTCAGCACGCTGGCCGCCGAATGGTCGTCCAAGGCCATCGGCGTGGTGCTCTCAGGGACCGGCAGCGACGGATCACGCGGAATCCAGGCGATCCACGAGGCAGGCGGCCTGGTCATCAGTCAAATGGAAAGCACGGCCAAGTTCGACGGCATGCCACGTAGTGCCCGCGACACCGGGGCGGTCGATCTGATCCTATCACCCGAGGCGATCGGTGGAGCGCTTCGACGATATCGGGTCGATCCGAACCGCAACGCCCTGGCCCAGGCCCTCGAACTGCCTCGGGTCGACGAGGACAACCTCGCGACCATCTTCCGGTTACTTCAAGAGGGCTATGGGCTCGACTTTTCGCACTACAAGACCGGCACGATTGCCCGGCGCACCGAGCGCCGCATGTTCATCTCCCAGATCAGCCACCTCAACGACTACGTCCGCAAGCTCCGCGAGGATCGTGACGAACTGGACACGCTCTACCACGACCTCCTGATCGGGGTCACCCGGTTCTTCCGCGATCACGAGGCGTTCGAAGTCCTGGCCGAGGACGTGCTCCGCGAGCGGTTGGCCCAGGTCGATCCCGAGTCAGAGTTCCGCGTCTGGTCAGTCGGCTGTGCCACCGGCGAAGAAGCCTATTCGCTGGCCATCATTATCATGGAGACGATGGAAGCCCTGGGGGTCACAGTCCCGTTAAAGGTCTTCGCGACCGATGTGCACCGCGAGTCATTGACCGTAGCCAGCCGAGGGGTCTACCGTGCCGAGGCGCTCAGCGAATTGAGCCCCGAGCGGTTGATGCGCTTCTTCGTGCAGGTGGGTAGTCAAGGTTATCGAGTAACGCAGCAACTACGTCAGAAAATTGTCTTTGCTCCGCATAACATTATCAAAGATGCTCCGTTCAATCAATTGGATCTAGTCGTATGTCGGAACATGCTGATTTATCTCCGGAACCAGGCGCAGCGGCGGGCATTGGCCTCGTTTCACTTCGGGCTGACTCTCGGCGGGGTCCTCTTCCTCGGTCCCAGCGAGACCGCTGGTGAGTTGGAAGACTCGTTCGAGTCGATCAACGATCGCTGGAAGATCTATCAGCGCACACCGAACGACAGCCGCGTGCCCGATCTCCGTCTTGGTCCGAGCACCGAGTCCGATCCGGAAGGGATGATCACGCCGACTCGACCTAGTGGAACTGCGTCTCGACGCATGCAAGACATCCATCTATTGGGGTTCTACGACAGCCTTCTCGGTGACTTCATGCCCCCGTCACTGCTGGTCGACAGCGAGCGGAAGTTGCTGCACAAGTTCGGCGGGGCCGGCCAGTTCCTCCAGGAACTCGATGGTCGTGTCAGCAACGACACGATGGACCGACTCCTGCCCAATCTCCGCAACCCTGTCAGTAACGCTTTCTTTATCGCCGCCCGAGAACGTCGTCCGGCCAGTATGGAACACGTCGTCGTCGAGCTTCAGCCCGGTCAAACCGGGACGTATCGTGTGATTGTGCGCCCGATTGTTAGTCAGCGCGAGGCGTCTGTCTGTTATCTAATCCAGTTCGAAAACCTAGGACCGGCCGAGTCTCACGAGGCTCTCCAAGACGCTGAGACCGCGCTGGATTCCACCAAACTGTCGTCTAGCCAAATCCGGTCGCTCTCTGAAGAACTCCAACACACCCGTGAGAACTTGCAGGCCACCATCGAGGAATTGGAGACGAGCAACGAAGAACTCCAGGCCACCAACGAGGAGTTGGTCGCCAGCAACGAGGAACTTCAGAGCACGAACGAAGAGCTCAACTCGGTCAACGAAGAACTCTACACCGTCAATGCAGAGTATCAGACGAAGATCGCCGAGTTGACCGAACTGACCGATGATATGGAGCACCTGCTCCAGAGCACGCAGATCCACACAGTTTTCTTAGATGATGCGCTCCAGATCCGCAAATACACTCCGGGCGTTGCCGGAATCTTCCATCTTTTGCCCTACGACATCGGCCGTCGGTTCGACAACTTCTCCCACAATATCGAGCGGCCCGAGCTGATGGCCGATATCGAAACGGTCCTCGACGATGGGACACCCATCCGTGTCGAGGTCCGAGACCGCAGCGGTCACTGGTTCTATTTGCGGATCCTTCCCTACCTGGGCAACCGGAACCAACGCGGGGTGGTCCTGACGCTCATTGATATCGAGATGCTCAAGCAGGCCCAGACGGAACTCCAACTCAGCCAGCAGAAATACCAGGATCTCTACAACTATGCTCCAAACGCGTACCTAACCATAGATATCAACAGCGGCCATGTAACAGAATGCAATCAAACGCTGCTAACCATGCTGGACCAGCCGAGCGAGCACCTTGTTGGGAAGCCGATCTTCGATCAACTCGACGACGATTCGCGTGCGATCGCCAAACAATTCCTTGCCCGCTTCGGCGAAGCTGAGCGACCCGCGGGCCCGATCCAGGTCCGGGTTCGGCGACTCGACCGATCGATTATCGAGGTCGACTGGAGCGCCATCGAAGTCCGCGACTCGAGCGGGGTGATCTCGGCGATCCGATCGGTCTGGCTCGATGTCACGCCGACCAACCAGGCCCTCCGCGACCTCCGTGCCAGCGAGCAGCGGTTCGACCGCGCTGTGCACGGGACCACCGATGGGATCTGGGACTGGCCCGACGTCGAACAGGATCATCAATGGTGGTCGCCCCGGTTCTACCAACTCCTCGGATATGAGCCGGTCGAACTCGCCTCGACCCTCTCGATCTTCAAGGCGCTGATGCATCCGGAAGATCGGGAGCAGTTCAACGCGTCGGTCGCCGCCAGCCTCGACCAGGGACGTCCCCTCGATTTGGAACTCCGGATCCAGGTCAAGGCGGGGCGTGAACAGTGGTTTCGGATCCGGGGGCGCTCCACCGCTGTTCCCGAAGGACCACGTCGGCTTTCCGGTTCGCTCAGCGATATCAGCGAAGCCAAGACCATCGAGCAAAACCTGGCCCGGACCAACGCGCGGCTTCAGAGCATCATGAGTTCTCCAGCCAACGTTGCCATCATCGCCACCTCGGCCCAGGAGACAATCCTCGAGTTTAGCCAAGGGGCCGAACAACTGCTCGGCTATCGCAGTCAGGACGTCGTCAATCAGTTCCAGGCGATGAACCTGATCAGCGCCGAGGATGTGGAGGACCACGCGCGACGATTGGTCAACGATGGATCGCAGGCGAACCCGCCTCAGGTCGGCATCCCCCTGCTGGTCGCCTGCAGCCAGAGCGGCGATCCGAGTCTCCATGAATGGCATCTGATTCGCGCCGATGGCTCCCGGCTCTGCTCGGCTCTTCAGGTCAGTCCGCGTTATGTGCAGGATCGGCTGGATGGATACCTGATCATTGCCCAGGACATCACTCAGCATAAGCAGGCTCAACAGGCCGCCTTAGAGTCGGTCCGCCGCCGCGATCAGTTTCTTGCCCTGCTCTCTCACGAGCTGCGTAATCCGCTGGCGGCGATCGCTTCAGGTCTGGAGTTACTTCGCGTCCCTGGCCTCTCCGATCCCCAGCGCTATCACGAACGGATCGGCCGGCAGGTCCATCAACTCACCACGATCGTCGACGACCTGCTCAATGCCTCCCATGTGCAAGCGGGCAAGATGCCGCTCCAGTTGGAGATCGTCGAACTGTCCGAGATCGCTCGACGTTCCATCGATGCGGTGGAGGATCGGGCTCGTGATGCGCGGGTCCAATTGTTTCTGGAGCCGGCGCCTAAGCCGATGACTGTCCGGGCCGATCCGGCCAAGATCGAGCAGGCGATCGTGAACCTGCTCACCAACGCGATCAAATACAGTCCCAGAGGCTCAAGAATCCGGGTCTGCGGGCGGATCGACCGACTGGTCGGCTGCCTCGACGTAATCGATCAGGGCGTTGGCCTAGAGCCGAGCCAGATCGAGTCGATCTTCGAGCCGTTCCACCAAGTCCCGAGCACGTCGAAGAAGTCCTCCTCAGGACTCGGCCTGGGCTTGACCTTGGCTCGTCGGATTGTCGAACTGCACGACGGCACGCTTCGCGTGCGGAGCGATGGCCTCGGCCGGGGCTCGACCTTCGAACTGCGGATCCCGCTCACCCAAGAGACCTCGACACCAACGACCCAATCAGAGATCCGTCGTTCCGGGCAACCGCGTCGGATTCTTGTGGTCGATGATCAAGCCGAGATCGCGGAGTTCCTCCAAAGTCTGCTCCAGATGGCCGGCCACGACGTGCAACTGGAACAAGACGGTCCCGGCGCGATCCGCCAGGCCCGCCAAAGCAAGCCCGAAGTCCTCCTGCTCGACATCGATTTGCCCGGCTGTGATGGGTGTGAGGTCGTCCGCCAACTCCGAAGCGAACCCGATCTGAGCCAGGCCTTGATGATCGCCATCAGCGGCTTCGGGACGACCGCTGATATCGCCCGATCGCTCCAGGCCGGGTTCGATCATCATCTCATCAAACCGATCACCTTCGCCCAAATCAGCCAGCTCATCGACTCCTTCCAGGGTGAGAACCCACAGGACGATTCCGACGCGACGCGGCGTAATGGCAACGACGAACCGACCTCCGAAATTCTTGGCCACGACAACGGTCCGTAACAACCTTGGCGACCATGGTCGGTCACCCTGTCCGAGGGCGTCCGAACGTCGAAGAGCTTGGTCGTGTCGGGTCAACCATCATCAGGCGATCGGATCGGAGCCTTCTTGGTCTGATGGAACGATTCGGGCATCTTCGCGCTACAATTCAGCGTGCAGACCCACTGAGATCGTCCGCCACCGTCCCCTACGCGACATGACCATGAGCCACGCGATCCGTTCGGAACAAACTCACGACCAACGCCTCAAGCCGCTCGTTGGCCTTGATTCAGGCCAACTCGTCGTTCACGAGATCTACCGGAGCCTCCAAGGCGAGAGCACTTATGCGGGCCTTCCTTGCGTGTTCGTCCGCTTGACCGCCTGTCACCTCCGTTGTCGATACTGCGACACGCCCCATGCGTTTCATGAAGGCCGTTCACAAGACTTGGAGATGGTCCTGGAACGCATTAATGAACTGGCCCAGGCCCACGACCTGGTCGAGATCACCGGCGGCGAACCGCTCTTACAAGAGTCGGTTTACCCCCTGATGGCCCGGTTGGCCGACTCGGGGAGGACAGTCCTCCTGGAAACGAGTGGCGCTATAGCAACCGATCGCGTCGACCCGCGCATCCGGATCGTCCTCGACCTGAAAACGCCCGGCTCGGGCGAGGTCGAGGCTAACGTCTGGTCGAACCTGGACCGGCTCCGTCCCATCGATGAAGTGAAATTCGTGCTCTGTGATCGCGACGACTTCGACTGGGCCGTCCGGGTCGTCGACCAACACGAGCTGACCACTCGATGTCCGGTCCTGATCAGCGCGGCCTTCGGCCGAGTCGAGCCAACCGAATTGGCCGACTGGGTCCTCGAATCAGAGCGTCCGCTCCGGCTCCAGGTCCAACTCCATAAGATCCTCTGGGATCCTCAGGCGCGGGGCGTTTGACCCGACCCCAGGCACTCGAAAGCCATCTCGGCTCAGAGAATCTGATCGTCGGGCAGTCCAAAGAGCGCGCGGGCATTGCTGGTGGTGATCGCGGCGAACTCTTCGGGGTCGAGTCCGCGCAACTCGGCCACACGCGTCCCGGTCACGGCGACCCTCGACGGCTCGTTGAGCTTGCCCCGATGCGGATGCGGGCTGAGGTAGGGGCTGTCGGTCTCGACGAGGATCCGATCGATGGGGACCCGCCGCGCGGCCTCACGAAGGGACTCGAGCGATTTATTGGTGAAGGTCACCTGGCCGGCGAAGGAGATATGGAGGCCGGCCTCAAGAAAGGCCTCGGCCTGCTCGGCGTCTCCGGTGAACGAGTGGAGGACCCCGCGGACCGGACGGCCCCAGCGTCGAAGCTGATCGACGATCTCCGATTCCGACTGTCGACAGTGGATCACGACGGGTCGTTGTAGGCGTTCGGCCAACTCGAGGTGCCTATCGAACATCGCCTGCTGATCGACCAGCGGTGCCCGGTCCCAGTAGAGATCCAGACCGGTCTCGCCGATGGCCATGACATCGACGGGCTCGGCTTCAGCCCAACCGGCGATCGCCTCAAAGTCGCCGGATTCGGCTTCGGCCACGTGATTGGGCTGAATGGCCAGCGCCGCGAAGACGCCGCGATGCGTTTTCGCCAGACGCAACGCCTCCGCGCTATCTTGTCGGGTCGTGCCGATGGTCAGGATTTGCTCGACACCGGCCGCTCGGGCGCGTTCGAGAATCGCACCGAAATCGCGTGCCAGACGGTCATCGTCGAGATGGGCGTGCGTATCGATCCACAACAGTCAGTACCTCGATCCGGGAGAGAGACTAGGCGGATCACGGAACCGGGAAGGTCCTGCACGACCAGAGACGAAAGACGAACCGCTTAGATGTCGTGCTCTGACTCGGCATCGTCCGCCGGATCCACCGACACAACCTGAGGAGCGTCCAGGTCGGAACGCATCGACTCGGTCGGGTCCTCAACCACAACCGCCGAGTCCCGAGCATAGCCCACCAGTTCAAGACGGTAACTGGTCACTTCCAGACCTTGCTCTTGCAACCAAGCTTGGAGTTGCGGATCCAGCTTGTCGAGCAATCTCGGATCGAAGGACGTGGGCAAATCACGGACACGGCCGGAACGGACGTCTCGGAAATGATAATGGTCGTCCTGTCGCCCGTCATAGCGGGCCGAACCATCGCCGGTCGGCAGCTTTGTGGCCAGTCCGCTGGCAATCAACGCATCGAGCGCCTTGTAGACCGTCGCAAGGCTGATGTGTGGCACTTCCGGTTTAACGACCTGATAGAGTTCGTCCGCCGTCGGATGCGAGCGGGAACGGACCAGATGATCATAGACGGCCAAGCGTTGTTTGGTGCAGCGCCAACCGGCCCGTTCCAAGGCTTCTCGGACGAACGCGTTCTGATCGGATGGGGGCATCGAACCGGTTCAGCTACTTCCTGAAGATCGTCGGTCTCGACCCACCTGGCTCATGCCGTAAGAGTCGTCCTGACTTATTGTTGGTACGCTTGACAGGGCTGTCAACCGATTGTTAGAGTCCACGGACTTGGCCCCGATCACCTCAGAGGCCGATCCTTCTTGAGGTACCCGTTGCTCAGACTTGGCCAGAGGCGAGTCGGCGGGTTTGGGCACGATCAGGGAATCCGTTCTCCTATCATGCCGCCTGGGGTCAGGCACCGGCGGGGAGCGGTTGGCCCTGAAGACTTCCGACCGACGCGGGCGGCACGGTCGTCTTCGTTCCATGCATTCCCAACCGCATTCGTGGAATGCACCTGAGAACGATCCTTCGATGTCACGCTGGGACATCTCGTCGCGACCGATGTCGCTACAGGATCGGACGGGCCGGTCCGTTGTGACTTCGAGGCCGCGGGATCCCAAGTTTCGTGGCCTTGGACCTGAGGGAGTTCGATCGATCTATGAGCGGCGACCTGATTCGCCTCGTCGACAGCATCCATCGCGACAAAGGCATTCCTCAGGATGAAATCCTCGAAGGGATCCGCAACGCCTTGGATATGGCCGCTCGGAAACATTTCCCCGACTCCGAGATCGAGATCCAGATCGATCCGGAGACCGGGCAGATCCACTTCCAGCGCGATGGGGTCGTCGAAGATCCTACAGTTTTGGGACGGATCTCGGCTCAGACGGCCAAGCAGGTCATGATTCAGCGGTTCCGCGAGTCGGAGCGCGACACCCTTTACTCGGAGTTCGAGGGCCAGATCGGCGAGTTGGTCACCGGCACGGTCCAGCGCTTCGAGCGCGGCGCGGTGACGGTCGACCTGAACCGAACCTACGCGCTGCTGCCCCGCAGCGAGCAGATCCCCGGCGAGAGCTATCACCAAGGCGAACGAGTCCGGGCCGTCATCCGCGAGGTCCGCAAGCAAGGCCAACGGGTCAAGATCATTCTGAGCCGGACCCACCCGGACTTTGTGCGCCGGCTCTTCGAATTGGAGATCCCCGAGATCGCAGAACAAGTGATCGCCATCCGCGCTTTGGCGCGTGAGGCCGGCTACCGCTCGAAGGTGGCCGTCAGCTCGATCGACACCAAGGTCGACGCCGTCGGTGCCTGTGTCGGTGTCCGCGGCACACGGATCAAGAACATCGTCGATGAACTCAACGGCGAGCGGATCGATATCGTCCGATGGAACGAATCACTGCAGGTGCTCATCCCCAACGCCTTGCAGCCGGCCGAGATCGAGGAGGTGATGCTCTGCGCCCTGCTGGGCCGGGCCATCGTACTGGTCCGCGAGGATCAGCTCTCGCTGGCCATCGGCCGTCGCGGCCAGAACGTCCGGCTGGCCAGCAAGCTGGTCGGCTGGGACATCGAAATCATGACCTCCGACGAGTTGAACGAGGCCATCGAGAAGGCGATCGCCTTGTTCGTCAGGATGGATGGCCTCAGCCAACCGGTCGAGGAGGAATTGGCTGAGCGGCTCGTCGAGCAAGGGATCCTGAGCTACGACGACCTCTCGATCATGGAGATCGATGACCTGCTCAATACGATCGACGGCTTCACCGAAGAGCACGCCATCGAGATCGTCACCCGCGCCGAGCAACTGGCCGAGGAGCAGGAAGCCGATGGCGAGTCGCGCTCGACCCGGTTGGGCGCTTCGACCCGAGAGGCCGCCCCGCTTCCTGACCTGAGCGAGAATGCGGAGACCGCCCCGGCCGAAACCGACGAGTCGGGCAATCCGGTCGAGGCCGAATCGACCATCGATGTTGCTGATGCGGCCGACCCGGAAGCTCCAGTCACGGCTGACTCGGAGCCGACCAGTCTCGATCCATCGAACGAAGCGAACGGCGATTACGGTCCCGAAGACGTCAGGGATGAGGCCGCCGACGCATCTCTAGAATCGGAGGCGGACCCGGATCGGCCCACCGACCCACAGGTTGATTCTGCCCAGCCTGAGCTTGACCGAGAAGGCGAGGAGAACCAAGATTCCTTCGCGAGCGGTCCGACAGGGCTCTCCGACGAATCGTCTTTGTCGTGGAACGATCCGGATCTCGAAGATTCCCTTGTCACCGATGATGGGGTTGCCCCCGGATCGGGACTGAACGGTGCCGATGAGGCTCCGAACGCCGACAGCGACGACCCCGATCGCTCGGTCAACCTTGAGCGCGACCCATCGGAGGCCGCGACTGCCCGTTCCGAGACCCATCTGGAGTCCCTGCCCGACGACTCCTCGGAGTCCATGGGCCACGACCCCCGGAGAACGGACACGGATATGGACACACCATGATCCCCGCCGCAACCCCGGCGGGAACGCCAATCGACCTTCGCCGCGCCCCACTCCGGCCCGGTTCTTGGTCGCGACTCGACGCGGGTCGTCCCCCGAGATCTCCACGATCTCTCGAGACGCCCGGATAGTCCGACCACCCGCGAGATCGCTCCGGGTCGAACCCAACTGGCAACTGGACTTGGCACGCGCGGCATCCTCGGATCAAAATGACCGATGATGACTCGCCCATGGCCAAGACCGGGGGTGGGTCCGACACCCAGAAGGAGTAGCCGTTGCGCGTCCACGAGTTGGCGAAGGAACTCGAACTTCACGGAAAAAGTCAGGAGCTGTTCGAGCTTTGCGATCGCTGGGGGATTCAGATCAAACGGAACCCGCTGACCAACCTCGATGAACAGGTCATTCGGGAAATCCGCAACCGTTATGCTGGAAAAGCCCCAGAGATCGCCCCGAAAGCTCCGGAGCCTCCGAGATCCGGCCCGCATTCGCCACCGCCACCCAAGAGCCCTGACGCGTCGCCTCCGAAGGCGTCCTCCCCCTCTCCCCCGGAGACCCGCCCAGGCCCGATGAGTGACTCTGCCACGGTTGCCGAGCCGACCGCCGCCGTTGCGATCGCCTCGACCCCGCCCGATCGGTCCGTCCGCTCTGAGGACGTGCCTGTCCAACCCGTGACACCGCCGCCCAATGGATCGGCTCCCCCGCCATCAACCGACGCTCCGGAACCTGTGGCGACCCATCCTCCTGCAGCAACGGCGACTCCAGATCAGTCCGAAATCTCACTTCCAAGCGAGACACCCCGGACGAACGGCTCAGCCGACCCGGCGATCGGTAGCGCCTCAGACTCTCCTGCACCGGACAAGGTCGAGCCCCCAGTCGCTCCGACCGCGGTCGCTGAGAGTCATGCACAGACACAGACAACCGACCGCACGACAGCTTCAGCCGAAACCCAGAAGACCTCGGCCTCAGACGTCTCCGGGCCCGAAGCTTCGTCCAGCAAACCCCAATCGAACCCGTCAACCCGTGAGTCGACGAAGCCTGACGGAAATAGCGGCCCGCATACCGCCTCGCGACCTCGGGAGAGCGCCGGGCCCTTGACCGGTTTCACGACTCGACAAGGACGTCACGCCGACCAAGGTGGTGACGGGCCGCGACGAGGCAACGCGCAGCATGAAGGCCGGCCACCGCGGACCAACGATGGCGATCGCGAGCCGAAGCGCCCGCTGACCCCGGATGACTACGTCTCCCCGGCCGGCACCCGTAACGGGGGTGGGGTCGTTCGTAACCTGAACCAGCCGCGGCGCAATCAGAACCAGGATCGCGAACGGGGCGAACAGGGTCCACGCAGTGGCCGCGACTCCGAGCAGAATCGGCGAGGTGGTGGAGGTGGCGGCAACTCGCGACGTCCCGTCCCCTCAGTCGCGCCCACGACCCCCCCGCCGCTCAGCCGCGACCGCACTCGTCGTGATCGGGACCGCGACTCGGGACCGAGCCGCGAGTCGGTCAACACCGAAGGGACCGGCCTGGTCAAGCAGCTCACCAAAGAGCAAATGCTCGAGATGATGCGGCGCAAAAACATCGGCCCTAAAGCCGGTGGATCAGGCCCCGCCGCCAAAACTCCTCATGAAGGGACTCGGAGGCCGTCCGGGGCTCCGTCAAGCCCCGTCCCTCCAGTCCCGCCTCAGGATGGCTCAGCCCCGCCACGCGACCAGCGTCGACGTCCGATGCGAGATGGGGTCCAAGGCGGCGAGGATGACGCCGACAGCCGCAACAAGGCTGGTGGCGCGAAAGGGCCGGGAAGCCCGACGCGCCAGGATCGCCGGAACCGTCGAGGCAGCCGGGCCCCGTTGCTTCAGGGCGGTGGCACCACTCGTGACGTGCTCGACGTGGCCGAGGACGATTCGCCGTCTCGGAACCGTCGGCAGCGTGGGCAACGCAAACGCTCGCAGGCCATCATCGCGCCCCGTAAGACCAAGGCACAGATCACCCCGCCGATCAATGTCCGGAGCCTCTCCGAAGAGACCGGGATCGCCGCCAAGGACTTGCTCAAGAAGCTCTGGTCGACCATCGAGGGCATGACCTTCGTCAACACCAACATCAACTCGAATCTGGACGAAGAAGTCGCCCAGATGATCGCCATGGATTTTGGCGTCGAGTTGGAAATCGTCCATGAGCAGACCGCTGACCTGGCCATCGATCAGCTCATCGAGCAGAGCATGGCCGGTCCGGATGGCGAAGACGCGGAGTCGACCGATCTGGAGCCGCGACCGCCTGTCATCACGATCCTCGGTCATGTCGACCACGGTAAGACGTCGCTGCTGGACCGGATCCGCAAGGCCAATGTGGTTGACTCCGAAAGCGGCGGGATCACCCAGCACATCGGCGCCTATCAGATCGAGCACTCCGGCCACCGGATCACCTTCGTCGATACGCCCGGCCACGAGGCCTTCACCGCCATGCGGGCCCGAGGCGCCAACGTCACCGACATCGTCGTGCTGGTCGTGGCCGCCGATGACGGTGTCATGCCCCAGACCGAAGAGGCGATCTCGCACGCGAAGGCCGCCGATCGTCCGATCATCGTGGCCCTCAACAAGATCGACCTGCCGGGAGTCAACCTGGAGCGCGTCTACACCCAGCTCAGCCAGCAGGGGCTCCAGCCTGAGGAATGGGGTGGCGACACCCAACTAGTTAAGACCTCGGCGGTGACCGGCGAGGGCATCGACGAACTGCTCGACAGCATCATGCTGATCGCCGAGCTGCTGGAACTGAAGGCCGACCCGAACCAATCGGCCGTCGGGACCTGCTTGGAAGCCAAGTTGAGCGAGGGTCGTGGCGTCGTCTCGACCTTGCTGGTCCAGCACGGCACGCTCCGCGTCGGCGATTCGGTCGTCTGTGGCAACGCCTTCGGTCGCGTCCGAGCCCTGTATAATGACCGGGGTCAATCGGTCGACGCGGTCGGACCCTCCACACCGGTCGAGGTCAGCGGGCTCGATGAGGTTCCCACCGCTGGCGAGAAGTTCGCGGTGGCCAACGACGTGTCCCAGGCGCGTGAGGTTGCCGAGATTCGTCGGAGCAACACCCGGGGCGCTGAGCTGAGCGAACGCTCGGCCGTCACCCTCGAGAACCTCTACACGCTCGTCTCCGACCAGAAGGTCAAGACGCTCAACCTGATCCTCAAGGCCGATGTCCAAGGCTCCATGGAGGCGCTGCTCAAGGAACTGGACAAGCTGGCCAACGACGAGGTCCCCATCAAGGTGCTCCACAAGGGGGTCGGCGGGATCACCGAGAGCGATATCCTCCTGGCCGATGCCAGCGAGGCGATCGTCATCGGCTTCCGTGCCGTTCCCGAAGACCGCGCCTTGAGCCTCGCCGAAGAGAAAGAGATCGAGATCCGCCACTACGACATCATTTACCAGGTCACGGATGAGATCAAACAGGCCGTCGAGGGGATGCTGACCCCCGAGGTCCGCGAGACCCACCTGGGACGCGCCTCGATCCGTCAGGTCTTCCGGATCTCTAAGGTCGGCAACGTGGCCGGTTGCATCGTGCTCAAAGGCAACATCGAGCGGACCGCCAAGGTCCGCTTGATCCGCGACGGCACCGTCATCTACAAGGGCGAGATCGAGCAGCTCAAACGGTACAAGGACGACGCCAAGGACGTCCGTGAAGGTCAAGAGTGTGGCATCAAGATCGGCAACTACAACGATGTCAAGGAAGGCGACACGATCGAGGCGTTCCGTGAGGAGATCATCAAGCGGACCCTCTGATCGCGCTCCGGTCCGCTCGCGTCCGGATGCCCTCCCATCCTTCGGTGTCTCCTCGGCTCTTCTTCAGTGCTGAGGGACACTCAACTCGAGCCGGCCAGCGGCGGAGCCTGCGGTGACCCGCTGGCTCCGCTCTGTCTGGGGCCGTTATCAGCCATCCCGAGGACTTGCTCTCCATGAGTGGTTCGCGACGGACGCTTCGGATCGCCGAGGCGATCCGCGAGACCCTGGCACAGGCCATTCTCTTCGAGATCAACGACCCCCGCATCCAGCATGTCACCGTGCTCGGGTGCGAGGTTTCCGAAGACATGCATGACGCCATTGCGGCCGTCTCGATCATGGGGACTGACTTGGAGCAAGCCGAGGCGATGCGCGGCCTGGAATCGGCCCGCGGCTGGCTTCAGCGCAAGGTCGCCTCCCGACTCCAAACGCGGACAACCCCTCGGCTCCGCTTCAAACGTGACGATAGCGTCAAGAAGTCGGTCGCCATCGGTCAAGTCCTCAACGAACTGGCTGCGCGCCGCGACTCGGAGACTCCCGAGCCGTCGTCGGAGCCGGCTGAGGAGGACTCTTCCTCGCCCCCATCCACCGATTCCGAGACAGAGCGATCCTAGCTCCGCTCGCGTCATCGAGATTCTTGAATTCTTCAATCCGACGATCGGGCTTCACAGGGAAAACACAGCCCGTTTCCCTTGACTGGCTCACCTTGGCATCGACGCCAACGGTGCGTCGCGACGCCTGAAGCGATATCTTGGAAGCTGAAGCAAGGCAATGGCGTCCGTTACGTTTCCGAACAGCCCCACGAGTCCTCGCCCATGGCCGGCCATTCCAAATCACAGATCGTTGCCGAGGTCCTCGATCTCCTGCGCACCCACTACCGCGCTTCGTTGGACCCACCGGCCAAGCTCCCGGTCCTGGAATCGGTGATCTTCGGGATCTGTCACAATGGTTGCACACGCGAGCAGGCCGTGCAGGCCGTCAACCGCTTCAAGGACCAGTTCTACGACTGGAATGAGGTGCGGGTGAGCCGGGCCGAAGAGATCGCCAAGACCTTGGCTGACCTGCCCAATCCCGAGCCCCGCGCCCAACAGATCCGCCAATTCCTCCGACAGCTCTTCCGGCATTTCTTCACCTTCGATCTGGACCACATGACCAAGTGGCCGTTGAAGGAATCTGCCAAGGAATTACAGAAGCTGGAGACGATGGCCGACGACTACGTCTTCGCGACGGTCGTCCAGTTGGCCCTGGGCGGACATGCCATCCCCGTCGATGAGCCGCTTCGCTGTTGCCTGATCCAACTCGCCTTGATCGAGCCCGACGTTGAGGTGGCCGCAGCGCGCTCGGCGATCGAACGCGCCGTCCCCAAGAGCCGTGGCCTCGAATTCAGTCAACTCATGGAACGCTTGACCCATGATCTCACACCTGCCGACGACGCGCGGTCGCCCTGGCGGGACCTGAGGGCGATCTGTGGCGAACCGATGGCCTCCAAGCCTCGTGGCCGATCGACCAAAAGTGAAACAAATGTCGACGAAAGCGATTCCGAGGAGGGTCCGGGGAAAAAAACTCACACCGGGCCGAATCCGGACCGTACCCGTAATGCGAACACAACCAAGGATTCCCAGTCCGAATCGTGATCGCCCGCTCATCAACGCATGAGTGGAGTGTGAGGCTTAAGTGGCCCTTTTGGCCACCCCGCAGCCTGGACGCCGGAAGCCTGTTGCCTAAAACGCTTGCGTGTCGCCGTTGAACACCAATGTGTCCCGTGGTGACACGTCTACCCCTCCCCAAGAGGCCGACGCTCACCAGCGTTGTTAAGGTCTTTAGTTCGTTAACTTTGAGGATGACTTCAATGCGTAGCCTCGCCATTGCCCTGGCTCTGATCGTTGCCGTTCCCGCTTTCGCCGACGACCACGAGAAGACCATCGTTGAGACCGCCATCGGCGCCGATGACTTCAACACCCTGGTCGCTGCCGTCAAGGCTGCTGGCCTGGTCGAGACCCTCAGCGGCGAAGGGCCGTTCACCGTCTTCGCCCCAACCGACGCCGCTTTCGCCAAGCTCGGCGACGCCACGATCCAGGACCTGCTCAAGCCCGAAAACAAGCAAAAGCTCGTCTCGATCCTGACCTATCACGTCGTTCCGGGTAAGGTCATGTCGAGCCAGGTCAAGGCCGGTGAGGTCAAGACCGTTCAGGGCTCGCCGATCAAGGTCAGCACCACCGGTGGCGTCAAGGTCAACAACGCCAACGTTGTCAAGGTCGACATTGAGTGCTCGAACGGTGTCATCCACGTCATCGACACTGTCATCCTGCCCCCGAGCAGCAACTGATATTTGTGGTCTGTCGGTGTCAGGCTCTCCTGCCGGACCGACAAATCCCGCACGTTCAGTATGGCTCAGGCTGCCTCTTCGGCGGCCTGAGCCATCTTTTTTTGTACAATGACCGTCCGGAGTTGCTGATCTCAACGTCAATAACGAACGGACGGTTCCCATGCACTGCCTCGCGACCGCGATCACTTGCACCCTTCTCGCATCTGTTCCGACGTTCGCTCAGGATCAAACCATCGTCGAGACCGCTGATGCCGCTGAAGGCTTCGAAACCCTCGTTGCGGCAATCAAAGCGGCTGGCCTGGAAGAGACGCTTAACGGGCCAGGCCCGTTCACCGTCTTTGCTCCCACGGATGACGCCTTTAAGAAGCTGCCTCAGTACACGATCGAATATCTCCTCAAGGAGGAGAATAAGGACAAGCTCATCGCAGTCCTCACCTATCACGTAGTCCCAGAGGCGGTCACGTCCTCGAAGGTTGTGACTCTCAATGGGTCGCTGGTCGAAACCGTCGAAGGCCGGCCGATCCGGATCCGGATCTCGGGTAAGACGGTCCGGATCAACCATGCCAAAGTAGTTACGACCGACATCGCGTGCTCGAACGGCATCATCCACGCCATCGACACCGTACTGCTGCCCATACCTCTCACGGAGGACGTTTCGGATCGCTGATCGGCGATTCCTCGGCTTCAACGATCGCGAGTCGGGCACGGATCCACCGGGGTATTGCCGACGACCGATGACGGGCATGCTCGCGTTGGCAAGCACGCTCGTGACTTGGTAGGCTCACCCAATGCGATTCGAAGACGACTTGAGGATGTCGTTGATGGCCGATTGTCTCGACTCGTTCGCTGGTGAGACAGGCCCATCATGCGACGAATGATGTCCGATCGATGGAGGGGGACACGCGTGATTCGAATGGAGAACTTGCTCGGTCTGGTATGCTTGTCGATCGGGCTTACCACGCCAGCATTTGCCGCGGTCCCTCAAACTTCGCCCGGAGATGAATCCCAGCCTGCTCCCGAGGCGAAGGATGCTCCGACTCTCAGCGACGACAAGGTAAAGGATCGCTCGGGGATCTTCTCGATCCCGGGTCTTTCCGAAGAGACCTTGCTCGATCCGTCACAACCGTTACGTCCTCGGACGGTCGAAGATCGTCGACGCCTCCGTGTTATGCAGGCGTTCGCCGCAGCCCGCGCGATGGAGGACCAGCGTCGTTGGGATCGCGCGATCACGCTTTATGAAGAAGCCCTCGGACTTCGACCTGAGTCGGTGCCGATCCTGAAAAGCTTGAGCCAACTCAGTTTCCGGACCGGCGAAGTTGAACAGGGGATCGCCTACGCCGAGCAGACCCTAGCCATTGATCCTAACGACTCGGTTTCGCTCCGTCGGTTGGCCAGCCTCTATCCGCGCCTGCAACGTTTCGACGATCTTGAACGGTTGCTCGAACGTGTCTTGGCCAATCCGAAGCTCGACAAAAATCAGGCCAACGCCCTGCTCGCTCACAACGAATTGGGCAAGATCTACGCGGTTCAGCAAGACGACGACGCAGCAGGTCGTGCTGCCGAACAATTCGCCGTCGTTTTGAACGGGTTGGATCGGCCCGAGGCATTGTCCCTGACCCGCAGTGAAGTCACGCGGATCTTGGGGACTAATCCCGGCGATTCGTATCGGCTTTACGGCTTGGTCTTCCTCCAAGCCTCTCGGTTCGATCTGGCCATCGAGGCCTTCGAGCGAAGTCTGATTTACGAACCCGATGAGCCACGCGTCGCCCTGCTTATGATTCAAGCCCTGCTCGCGGCCGACCGGGCTCGTGACGCCCTTGAACGTCTCGATGTCTATCTGGACCGGCCCGATGCCCAGGCCGAGGGCTATATCCTGCTGGGTCAGGCTTTGCGTGCGCTCGATCGCGGGGATGAGGTCCTGCCACAGCTCGAAGCAGCCTTGGAAGACAATCCCAAGAACTTCGGATTGCGGTTGTCGCTGCTCGAGATCTATCAACGCGAGGAGTTGGAGCCCAAGGCGATCGAGCTGTTCGAATCGCTCCTGGAGTCGGACCTCTCGACCGATGAGATTCAGTTGCTCGGTCTCAATCAGGCAGCCAATCGCCGGACCGACGAAGTGCTGACCCTCCTGAGCCAGACGCTCGCTCGGGGAGATCGCAATCAGCTCCAAGCAATCCAGTCGACGCTGGCGGCGGTCCTAAGCCAACCCGAGTTCGCTCGCGAGGTCTTTGAAGAGGGCCTGAAACGGTATCGCGCCGAGCCACCCGATCTCGATGAAGGCGGTCGACAACTGCTGATCAATTTGGCCCTCCGGCTCGACCGTACTGAGGTCCCACTCGAACTGACCCGATTGGCCCTCGATCGCGCAGAGAATCCCAACCCTCGGATCTATCTGGAGACGTTTGAAGCGCTCTCGAACTTCGAGAAGCACGCCGAGGCTGCCGAGACGCTGAATGAGTATCTCGAGAAGTATCCGGATCAGCGCTCGCGAACGCTCTTCACCTTCCTGGCCTACTCCTACGAAAACGCTGGCCAAAGCGAAGACGCCCTCGAAGCGGCACGCGACGCCCTCGACCCGTTCCCCCCGCAGTTCGACCCCTTCGGACTGGACGCGCTCCGGATCGCCTGCAGCGTCCTACTCGAGCAAGAGAAGGATGAGGAGGGAGTGCAACTGGCGAGACAGGCCCTCGAGACGGACCCCGAGAACGTCGATCTGAACCAGTACGTCGGTTACCTGCTTGATCAGGCTGGTCGCGATGAGGAATGCGAGCAATTTTACCGGAACGTGCTCAATCGGTTCGGCGATAACGACGAGCAGGTCAAAGTGGCGCGACTGGGCCTCTCGATCCTCTACGTGGATCGGGGACGGATCGATGAGGGGGTCGCCGAGTTGGAGGCCCTCTACGAACGATTGCCCGATGATCCGAACGTCAACAACGACCTGGGTTACCTCTACGCCGATCAAGGGATCCAACTCGAACGCGCTGAGGAGATGATCCGGAAGGCCGTTGCCGCCGAGCCGGAGAACGCTGCCTATCTCGATAGTTTGGGCTGGGTCCTCTATAAACGAGGTCGCTACGCCGAGGCGGTCGAACCGCTGACGCAGGCCGTCGAACAACTCAACCGCGACGACCCGACGATCTACGATCATCTGGGCGATGCTTACTTCGAGCTGAAACAGTACGACGAGGCTCGATCCTACTGGCAGAAGGCGATTGAGGCCTCTCAGGTCCGTGGTCGGAGCGATCAGCAGCGGCTCCCGGAGATCCGCCGCAAGCTCGACGATCTGGACCTCCAACTCGAAGGGCGTCCCAAGCCCGCCTCTGAATCTAATCCGTGAAAGCTCGTCCGAAGCGCGTTGCGATGGATCGATCCAGCACGCTCGGACGTCAACTTCGTTGAGGAGTCCGTTCCACCATGGCGGGTCACTCGCATGCGTCCAACGTCGCGGCACGAAAGAACGCTGTCGACAAGAAACGGGGCAAGCTGTTCAGCAAGCTCTGCCGAGCCATCTTCGTGGCGGCCCGCAACGGCGGCGGCGATCCGGCCACCAATCTCCGGCTCCGCTACGCCATTGATAAGGCGCGGGCGGCCAGTTGCCCCAAAGACAATATCGAACGCTCGATCAAGAAGGGCACTGGTGAGTTGGAGGCCGACAACTACGAAGAGGTCCTCTACGAAGGCTACGGTCCCGGCGGCGTAGCGGTCATCTGCGAGGTGCTGACCGACAACCGTAACCGGACCGCCAGCGAACTACGGAAGGCCTTCGAGGTGGCCGGTGGCAATCTCGGCACCAGCGGCTGCGTTGGCTATCTTTTCTCATTCAAGGGGCTCATCCTGGTCCCCTCCGAAGGTGTCGATGAAGACGAGTTCATGGAACTGGTCCTGGACGCGGGTGCAGAGGACTCGGAGCGAGACGGTGACTTCTTCGCCGTCACCTGTGATCCGAAGGACCTCGACGCCGTTCAGCAGGCCATCGAGGGTCGCGAACTGCCCATCGAGACGGCCGAGACGACTTACGTGCCCAGCACCACAGTCGACCTCGATGCTGAAAACGGCAAAAAAATGCTCAAGCTCCGCGACACCCTCGATGACAACGACGACGTTCAGAACGTCTACGCCAACGACAACATCCCCGAAGAGGTAATGGCGGAGTCGGCCTAAGATAGGCCGTCGAATCCGTTCCCCTAACGGTAGCCGAGCGGCCCTGCATTAATCTCAGGAGGGCGTCTCGGCCCGGACCAACTCTCGGAGCGCATCGGCCATTTCGTAGGCATCACGCCAGCGCTCGCGAGGTTTCTTGCGCAAAGCGCGTTCTAGGATCGCGGCCAGTTCCGAGGGCGCATCAGGCCGATGCGCGGTTAGGGGTACCGAGGGGTGTTCCAAGATTTTGATGTATGCATCGGCCATGCTCGGATCGAAGTCGAGGAACGGATACTTGCCGGTCAGCAGATAGTAGAGCGTCGCGGCGGTGCTATAGATGTCGGCCGGCTCTTTGACCTGGCGGAAGTCGAGGATATGGTCCGGCGAGATGAACCCAACCGAACCGCCAATGTCGCCGGCATGCGTCAGGCCGGCGAATCCCGCGTTATCGCGGAAGCTTTTGGCTAAGCCGAAGTCGGAAAGCTTCAAGCCCGGTTCATGATCGGGACCGAACAGCAGAAGGTTCGACGGTTTGATATCGCGATGCACGTAGCCCTTGCCATGTGCATGACCAAGCGCCTCCAAGAGGCGAATTCCGACCCAGATCACGCCGCTGATCGGAGTCTGGCCGGGGCCGATCCGTGCCAGCCATTCCAGTGCGTTCTCGCCGTCGACATACTCCATAATTAGGTAGTATTGGCCGTCGATCTCCTCGACATCATGGAACGCGACGATATTCGGATGGCGTAAAACCTTGAGAATTTCCAGCTCACGACGGAAATAAGCGCGATAGCGTTCACTGGCCGCCGAGCTTCGAATCATCATCTTGATGGCGACGGCACACCTGTCGGTAAGCCTGGTGGCATGGTAGACCTCACCCATGCCGCCTCCGCCCAGCCTTCGATTGAAGAAGTAACCCTTGGGCGCATGCGGATAGAGCCGCTTCCGCTTTTGACAGGCCGGGCAGAGCCATTCGATCGACTCGTCCCCGGGCGAGGCGTGGACGGCAATGTTCTCCGGCATATGCGTGCCACAGACGATGCAGGTGACTTCGGAGAGGAGGACCGAGTCGGTTCGCTCGATATGGATCAGGAAGGCGCTGCCGCCGGCGACGATCGTGTCCCCATCACCCAACAACGTCTGTCCTTGGACCCGGACCCCGTTCACCTTGGTCCCGTTGGTGCTGCCGAGATCGCGGAGCAGGCAGGAAGGCGGATTGAATTCGATCAGGAAATGATTGCGCGATAGGAACTCGTCGTCGGGAACAGAGAACTGGACCTGGCTGCTTCGGCCGACAATGAAGGTCTGATGGTCTTGAAAATGGAAGACCTGTCCGAAATGGGGTCCGTTGGTGACTTCGAGTCGGACTTTCATCGATCGGCTTCCCAAGAGATCGCGCGTCGGGCCATGATGTCCCGGTCCTCGCGGATCGCCACCCGTTCGTTCCGGCCGAGCACCGTCCTCGAATTCGGGCGCGATCGGCGACCCCGACCCGACAGGCTCTGCTCTCATTGGTTCGTCTTTCCCGCCGTCGGCGTGACCGGGTTCGGACCGCTGCCCGCTGGTATGGCGAGCTGCCGGGCCAGTCCCTTGATCGCTTTGAGATCTAGTTTACCCGTTCCCAGCATCGGAATCCGGTCGACGGCCAGGAAGTCGCCACGAGCCGGGATCCAGAGCGGAGGCAGGGCCGACTGTTGTAACGCCTCGATGACTCTGTCAGGGGACATGCCCCCTAGATCACTGTAGAGGACGACCAACCGCTCGCCGCGACGAGTGTCAGGGATTCCGCTCACCGCCAACTCCAACTCGCTGCGTCCTGTGACCTGCAGCAGTGCCGATTCGACCCGAACGTGCGGCACCATCTCGCCAGCGATCTTGGAGAACCGGCTCAACCGGTCCATCACCCAAAGGAACCCGTCCTCATCGTACGCTCCGAGGTCCCCCGTGTTGTACCAGCCGCCGCGGAGCACCTCGTCGGTCTTCTCTTGTTGCTTGAGATACCCTCGCATGATCTGCGGTCCGGCGACATGGATGAGTCCTTGGTGATCGCGACCACGCGGCAACTCGGCGCCGGTCTCCGGGTCGAGGATCCGGATGGCTGTGCCGGGAATCGGCATCCCGACCGAGCCGGGCCGGTTCCCCGGGATGCTCCGTCCGTCGGCCGTCGTCAGTGGGTCGTCCACGTTGACGGCCACTACGGGCGCTGTCTCGGTACAGCCGTACCCCTCCAGTACGGTCAGATCGAAGGTTTCGGTCAACTCTTGGCGTAGTTCGGGCTTCAGCTTCTCAGCGCCGGCGACGAACCGCTTGACCGTCGCGAACTGCTCGGGCGTGCACCGTCGCAGATAAGTCCTCAGGAACGTCGGTGCGCCCAGGACCAACGTCACCCGATGTTCCTGGCAGAGCCGACCGACAACCCGCGCATCGGTCGGGTTGAAATGGTAGACCGCCGTTTTCCCCAAGCAAAGCGAGGCCCAGAGCGTCACCGTTGTCCCGAAGGAATGAAAGAACGGAAGGATCCCCAACAGGATCTCGTCCGGCTCCAGACGGAGTTGTTGCTGGAACGAGTGGATGTTGCACAGGATGTTGCAATGGGTCAGCATCACGCCCTTGGGCTCTCCAGTCGAACCGGAGGTGAAGATCATGAGGGCCACGTCGTCCCGCATCGATCGTCTGAGCCCTGGCACCAAACTCGTCAGCAGACCGATCGGCAGGATCGTCGAGGCGGCCAGGGCCCAGAGCTTATCGGCCCAGGTGACCTGCTTGGCCAACTCCTCCAGGAGCAACGGGGTGGCCTTCGGTTTGACCTCGAACCGATCGAGCGCCTTCTGCGCGGTGATCACGTGCCGGATCTCGGCCTGAGCTATCGCCGAATCGATCGCCTCCTGCGAGGCCGTGTAGTTCAGGTTGACTTGGGTCCGGCCCAGCAGCGCGACGGCCAAATTGGCCACCGCCGAGGGGACCATCGGCGGCAGCCAGAGCCCAACGCAGTGTTCGTCGTCGCCGATGGAGCGTTCCAAGACGCGCATCAGGGCGAGACTGCGGAGAAGGGTCTGACGATAGGTCAACGACGCGCCGGTGCTGTCGATCATCGCCGTCTTGTTCGGCTGACGACGGGCTGTCTCCACAAAAGCGCGTTGCAGGCTCGTCCAACGTTCCGGAAGCGGCTGCATCGGCCGTTCCGGGGCCGGGGCTGAAGACGACTCGGTGTCCGAGGCATGCGTTGTCTGGGGACTGGCGGAGACCGTCATGACAGGATCCTTCAAGCAAACTGTTCGGAGCGGTTGACGGCTCGAGTGCGAATCGGCATCACCAACCAGGAAATCATGGACGCGCAACGCTTCGATGCGGAATTCGGCTCGGAGCGTCTCGAATGATCCGAGCAGACCGCAACGGTACCAACGGGTCAATGTGCCACTCGGCCATCTGGTTTCGGAGCGACGGACCGTCGGCGAACCGAAGATGCCCCGGATGGCTGGCTATTGTGGTGATCACGGATTCCGAACGCGATCCGACATCGATCCGAGACGCGACGCCCTTGTCCCGATTCCACGACCTGATCAAGATGGTCCGTCCGATCGGATCATGACGCTCCGGGTTGTCGATCGAGTCCCCAAGCCGGGCTCACGCCGCTCTGACACATCCCTCGAGGTGCTCGTCCACCCGCGCTGCCAGCAGCATGTGATCCGGCGAACGGACATCGTCCATTGCGCAGGAGTCTCGCCCGGTCATGGTCGACCCGACCCCACCTCCCCATATGTCGTCGAGCCCACAACGCCTGCCGACGCCATCGCTCGTGCTCTTCCTCAGCGTTTACGCCCTTCAGGGGGTTGTTTACGCCTATGTGGCTACGTACAGCGTCCTGCACATGGTCGCCGATGGCGTTCCCGACAATACGGCCGGTCAGATCCAGACGCTGATCCTACTCCCCCTGCTCTTCAAGTTCGTCTTCGGCCCGATCACCGACCGGTTCAGCCTTCTGGGGCTCGGTCATCGACGCCCCTACATCGTGCTGGGCTGCCTGATCCAGTCGGCCGCCCTGGTTGCCCTGATGGTGGTCGATCCGGGTCCGAATCCTTGGGGGTTCGCCGTCCTAGCCATTCTCGCGGTCGTCGGTTTCGCCGTGACTGACACCTGCACCGACGGCATGGTCGTCGAAGCAACACCCGAACGGCAGCGTGATCGGGTCCAGGGCTTGCTCGTCTTCAGCCGGTTCGCCACGGCCGCCTTGGCCTCGACGATCTTCGGGGCCTGGCTCAACGCGGGCGCTGACCGTTCGATCGATCTGAGTCTGATGCCACGCGTCCTAGGCTCAGCCGCCGCCCTCGGGGTGGTTCCGATCCTCGTCGCACTCACGACGACCGAACCGCGTCGTGACTCCCCGGGCGATCGATTCGATTGGTCGGCCCTGTCGATCCTGCTCCGGCCCCGTTCGCTGATGCTGATCGCCTATGCATCGCTCTACGCGATCGCCACACAAAGCGCGATCTATCAACTCTCTCTGTTCCACCAGCGTGGCGTCGGGTTGGGCTCCGATCAGATCGGGTGGCTGGCCAGCCTCAAGGACATCGGTCGCGCCGTGGGGGCGTTGGGCCTCCCGTTGCTGGTCTGGCGATTCCGACGCGTCCACCTGATCGTCGCCGCCTTGCTCGGCCTGTCCCTAATCGAATGCGGTCAGTTGCTCGTCGACGGGTTCGCCACGGCCTTTATTGGTGCCTTGGCATTGGGAATGATTGTCGGATTGCTCGACGCAATGTTCTACGTTCTGGCCATGGGGGCGACCAGTAAACGGTTGGCCGCCTCGACCTTCGCTTTGTTCATGGCCATCTCCAACATCGGTGCGCTCGGGACCGGCCTGTTCGCCACGATCGTCGGTGACCTCGGTCCGATCCCGACCCCCGATCCGGCCGCGATCAAATCGACCGAGCGAGACGATCCTCAAACAGATGACAAGACCGATTATGCATCGGTCGATCCGCCGGACGGTGACGAGGCGCCCGACATGCCGCTGGGGCGAGACGCGATCCGGCGGCGCTACGCCCGCGCCTTCCTGACCATGGCTGGCATCAGCCTTCTTGCCATTCCCCTCGGATGGCAACTGGCACGGACTATCGGAACCGAAGGCGATAAACGTGACGAGAATCCGCACGATCCCGACAACACCTTAACAGCCGCGGGGGACTGAACGGTGTCTGGGTCGCTCGTCCTCGCGCTGATCACGATCATTGGCTCGATGATCGTAATCGCAATCGCCATGGTCATCACGTTTCCGCTGTGGATTCCGGCCGCTTGTCGGTTCGCCGTCGGTTCGATCTACCAAATTGATGTTCAGGGTCTCGACCAACTCCCCGAGTCCGGGCCAGTCATTCTCGCGCCCAATCACGTCACTTGGATCGACCCCGCATTGGTCACGGCATTCGCGCCGCGACGGCTCCGTTTTTTGATTTTCGACGGTAACGTCGGCGATCCGTTCCGTCGGCTGATCTGTTGGCGGATGGGCCACGTTCTCGTGCCCGAGACCGGCCCCAAAGCACACCGCGAAGTTCTCCGACGCGCCACCGCAATCCTCGACCGGGGCCAGATGCTTGTAGTCTTTCCCGAGGCCCAACTGACGCGCAACGGACGGGTCGGCCGGTTCCTCCGAGGACTTGAACGACTCGTCGCCTCTCGAAACGACGTCGACATCGTCCCAGTTGCCTTGGTCGGGCTCTGGGGCAGCCGGTTCAGTTTCGCCGCACAAGTCGGAGAGTCTTCGAAAAACGATTCGGCGATCGAAGGGAATCCGAGTTCGACATCGAGATCCTCGACCAAGGGTCGCGTGGTGATCCGGTTCGGTCCCCCGTTGCGGTCGCCGGTCACGACCTTCGCGATCCGTCAGGCGGTCGTCGAGCAGCAGGTCCGAGCACGGGCAAACCTGAGACCCGTCGACGAATCGCCAATGCCGATGATCGCGCCCTCCTGGGTGCATCCCACATTGGGTCGCTTGACCGCCTCGGCGCCGGATTACGACCGCGACGGGATCAAGCAGGTCGGTCTCCGCATGGGGACCCTCGGCCAGTCGTGTCCCAACGTTGCCCTCCGGGTCGTCGACGACGAAGGACGACCCCAGGAGGCCGGAAAGATCGGTCGGGTCGAGGTGCTTTGCGCGGGTGAGGCCGACTACCGCAACACCAACGCCCGTGGCGCGATCGATCGCGACGGTTTCGTGACCCGAATATCCCCAGACTAACCCTCGAGAACCGTCGAGGATTGCACAATCGAAGGTCGAGAACCGTTCGACAATCAGCAGAAGGATCCAGGGCTGAGCAGTGTTCCGTTATCGTTCGGCATGACGCTTGCCCTGAGTTAACGTGGGAAACCCAGCCTCAGACTGGGTTTGTCTACCATGACTTACGCATCCCACAGTTTCCACCTCTGGAGATTCTTCATGAACCGTCGACACCTGCTAAATATTCTGGGCTTCGGCACCGGCTCGGCCGTCCTGGGCTCGGCCGCTTGGAACGGCTCGACTACCGCAGCTCCGTGGCTTGATCGTCACGAAGGCGATTCAGCCCGTGACGCCTGCCTCGAGTCATGCGTCGCTTGTGCGGTCGCTTGCGATGAGGCGGCACACCATTGCCTGACCAAGTTGGCCGAGGGCGATTCCCAGCATGCTGACCGCCATCGTGCCACCACCGATTGCGCCGAATTCTGCCGACTCGCCGCCCAGATGATGGCTCGCCAGAGCCCCTACATGATCCAGTCATGCCAGGCTTGCGGTGAGGTCTGTCAAAAGACCGCCGAGATCATTAAGGATGGTGACGCCCCCGTCATGGTCGAGGCCCGCAAGCAGATGGAGCAATGTGTCCAGACCTGCCGTGAGATGGTCCTGGCCATGAAGGATCAGGGGCAGGGCTGATCGTCGTCGATCGACAAAGGGTCGATGGGGGGTCCGTGGGATCGGCGCTGTCCGAACCCATCGACCCGACGGGGGGGTTGATCAGCGGTCGGACGAACCCCATCGCCTACCGGTTCGAATCGCCTCCAGTCGACGTGCCTCCGACTCGTCGAGGCGATAGACGAAGATCGAGTAGCCGAGCTTGGTGATCGGATCAACACTCTGAAAATAAGCATACAGGTTGCGAACCCGATCCCAACTGGGGTAGAGCTTCGGATTCGCCTCGGTTCGGGGATCGTAGAGCGGATAAGGCAAGCCGCGCAACAACGACGCGCTGACCGCGTAGAGGCCGGGTCGGATCGGTCCTTCAGGGAATGGGACGGCCGCCAAGGGCTGCGGTCGCAACAATGGTGAACCATCCTCGTCGGTCGCCGAGGGTGGCACGAACCATGAGATGTCGGCCGGTCCCAGCACGATCTTGGGATGGATCTGGCCGAAGTAGGCCAGGCCGACCGGTTCGTCGGGCGCGTTCCGCAACATCCAATCGTGGAGCGTGATCAGGTCCTGCCCCCAGTCGAGGTTGCTATCGATCAGGTGCTCCGACCCGCGATCCGGTCCGCCCGAGACCCGGTTGAAGTGCGCCAGATAGTGCGGGTGCACCGAAAGCGACGAGGCGATCGACGCTAGCAACGCGATGAGCGTCAAGCCCCTCAGGAGCCATCCTTGAGGTCCTGACGCATCCGCACACCAAGCCCCGACCCGACCGGCCACGAGGAACAGGAACGGGAGCATGGGTAACACGTAACGGAGACCGATGTTGATGTCGGTTGCAAAGGTGAACACGAGTAGATAGACGATTGGGATGATCGCGACGACCGCCTCATCGGCACGATTCACCTGCGGGCGGTAGACCGGGAACGACAGGATGGCCAACCCGATCAGGATCAGCGTCCCCTCAGGCAGCTTGTAACGGAGGGCTTGGAGGTAATATGTCTCCCAGCCGGTCTCGCGAAGAATTCCGTCGAGATAGACCGGGTAACCGAGGGTGGCGTCGGGCGGGGCGTTCGGGTCGACGAAACGGGCGGGGATCCCATCGGCCTCGACCTTCTGCTCGTCGAACCCGAGCAGGAAGTGGACCGGCAGTGGGACGGGAATCGCTCCCAGGATCGTGTTGCGGAACCGGTTGATTCGGTGCGGCGCGACGATTTTCTGAAGCCCGTTGAGTTCGAGGAACCCGGGATCTCGGGACATCTCGCGTTCGAACGGTCGGGTCAACGTCGCGCTGTAGAACTCGAAGTCGCCGAGCCTCGTGAACGTTCCCTCGAACCCGTATCCCGCGTTGATCAGACCAAGGGTGATCGTCAACGCAGTCAACGCATGGAGCACGTACCGCCGAAGCCATCTCAGGAACGATTCCGAGCGATCGCCTCGGAGCAAGGTGTGGACCAGCCAGAGCAACGGCCAGAGTCCAAACAAAAGGAGGAGACTGAACTTGATCAGACAGCCGATGCCGAGCAAACCACCCGCAACGAACGCACGGATCCAACCAGGTCGCTGGAGGTAGAGCGCGTAGGCGAAGTTGGCCGCTAGGCCGATGACGGTCGCGCCGATATCGGTCGTGACCAGACGTGCGTGGGCGAGGATGTTCGGCGCGAAGGCGTAGAGGCTCAGGCTCAGCAGGGCGCCGACGTCGCCGTAGAGCCGACGGGTCCAGAGGAACAGGACAACGGCGCCGATCATCGAGATCGGTGGAATCGTCAACCGCGCCAGGGTCATGAGGTCGAGATATCGGTCCGCGTTGAGGGCGGCGAACTCGTGAGCGAAGAAGGGATGCGAGGGCGTCGCGTTCGTCCAACTGGGCTGTTCGTAGAGCGGATCGGTCGTTGGCCCGGCCAGGATCACGGGCAAGGCCGCGATCAGCTTGATCAACGGCGGATTATGATGATACAGCCGAAACGTCCCTTGCTCCCAATACGAGACCCCGGCCGGCAGATGGGCGACCTCGTCGACGGTCGGATTCTCGCGGAGCAGGCTGTCGACGGCCAAGGTCCCGTGGAGCAACACCAACGCGACCACGGCCACAATGAGCCGCGGTGGCGTCCAAAACTTGGGTCGACCCGTTGAGGGTACAACGGCAAGCGATGGAGCGGTCGAGTCGCCCTCGATCGATTCGGGTTTCGAATCCTCCGAGGTCGGCTTACGAACCTCGTTGCGGATCGTGGTGGCCGGGGCCGGTTCGGTGGCGCGTCGACGTGCCGACGGTTTCGATCGAGGTTTGCGACGCGCCACGAAACGACCCTTCCAGCGACATCACGGGACCAAATGCGTTGGGACGTGCGGTCGAGCGATCAAGACGAGAGGGCGGTGATCTCGGGGAAGCTCTCGCGGAGTTCGCGGTAGAGCCGCTGATAGACCGCATAGGTCTTGTCGTAGTGACCGGTACGGGCCGGGTCGTGAGCGGTCTGGTCGACGGTCCGGATGGTGGCGTCGCAGGCTTCCGGGACGCTGGCGAAGGTGCCGGTACCGACGAGTGCCAAGAGAGCGACGCCGAAGCCGGGCCCTTCGGTGGCATTGACCGTGTGCATCGGGAAGCCCAAGGCATCGGCGTGGATCTGTCGCCAGAGCGGGCTCTTGGCGCCTCCACCGAAGATTCGGACTTCGGAAATCGCCATGCCCGACTCCTTGATCAGCTCGAAGCTGTCGCGGATCGCGAAGGTGACCCCCTCTAGGATGCTCCGAACCATATGAGCGTGGCGGTGGCGGACCGTCAGGCCGATCCATCCCCCCTTTGCGTCGGGGTCGAAGTGGGGCGTCCGCTCACCGGTCAGATATGGCAAGAAGATCAGACCTTCTGAGCCGGGAGGCGCCTGGGATGCCTCGTCCATGAGCATCTCATAAACATCGCGGTTTTGGACTTTGGCGGTCTCTTCGAGCAAGGCGCCGACGTGGTCGCGATACCACTGGAGGCTGCCGGCGGCCGAGAGGACGACGCCCATAAGGTGATAGTCGCCCGGCACAGCGTGGCATCCGCGTTGGAGCCGGCCGAGCGGATCGAAGCCGAGTTCCGGGGCGTGGGCGAAGACGACGCCGGAGGTGCCCAAGGAGACCGAGACGACGCCGGCCTTGACGATCCCGTTACCGACGGCGCCAGCGGGCTGGTCGCCGCCCCCGCCGACGATCGGCGTGCCGGCCTTGAGCCCGGTCTGTCGCGCGACGGCATCGCTGACCTGCGCAGAGACCTCGAAGCTCTCGAAGCATTTCGGCAACAAGGCGATGTCGAGGTCCAACTTGGCCAGGAGGTCGGTGCTCCACTTCCGGTTGGCCACATCCAGCAGCAGGGTCCCCGAGGCGTCACTGACCTCGGTGGCATAGGTGCCGCTGAGCCGATAGCGAACGTAGTCCTTGGGCAACAGGACCTGCGCGACGCGGTCCCAATGAGCCGGCTCGTGGTTGCGGAGCCAGAGCAACTTAGGAGCAGTGAATCCCGTCAGAGCCGGGTTAGCGACCATGCGGACCAGTTCCTCACGACCGCCGGCACGTCGCTCGATCTCAGCGCATTCAGCGGCGGTCCGCTGGTCGTTCCAGAGCAGGGCCGGCCGGATTACCTGACCGTCCTTGTCGAGGAAGACCGAGCCGTGCATCTGGCCGCTCAGGCCGATCCCGGAGACCTGATCGCCATTGATGTTTGCCTTGGCCAACACGTCGCGGATCGTGGTGACAGTGGCGTCCCACCAAAGTTCGGGCCCCTGCTCGGACCAGCCCGGTTTCGGGTAGTCGCAGGGATATTCGGCGGTCGCTCCGGCCAGGATCGCGCCGGTCTCGTCGATCGCGATCGTCTTGGTCCCCGAGGTCCCGATGTCGATGCCCAACGCGATGGCCACGAACCTGCCTCCTTCAATGTCTCGATCTCGGAGCGAACACCGATGCGGTTCTGTTCTGTTTGTTCGTTACGTCGTCGGGAACCGGGAATACCGAGGGATCCGTCACGAAGAGGGGGAAAGATCGGGACACCGACGACTTTGAAGCGGCCATCGAAGCCGTCACCGATTCGATCAAGAGTCGGTGCCACCTTCGGGCAAGATCCAGCGCTCACCGCATTGGAGAACGACCGACGTGACCGACTCGGGTAACCGTTGAGTCTCGGTCTCAAAGTCCGAGACCGGGACTGTGTTAAAGGTGAACATGTCGTAGTGATGCGGGATGACGAACCGGGTTGGGACGACGCTCGCCAGATCGACCACGTCGGCGGCCGACATGTTGCCGGCGACCCCGCGGGCCGGATCACGCCCGTTGATCGGTAGCAACAAAAGATCGAGCGGTTCGTCCACGAGCGTTTCGACCAGGCCGGGATAGAGCATCGTGTCGCCGCTATGGTAGATCCGCCAACCGTCGGCAGAGACGATGAACCCAAGATAGAGGTGTCGCCCTTGATCATCGGTGTCGAGGTCTTCGTGAGCCGATGCGAGCGCTTGGACCTCGAAGCCGGCGATGGTCTTGGTTTGGCCGGCGTCGATCGGGTCGATGCGGTCCGCAGGCAGGCCAAGCCCTTCCGCATGTGCGACCAGCGCGGCCGGAACGACCAAACGCGCCTCCGTAGACGTTTCGAGCAGGCCGGGCAGCGTGCCGGGATCGATGTGGTCGGAGTGTTTGTGGCTGGTCAAGACCGCGTCGACGCCTGACAGTTCCTGACCGCGGATCGGGGACCGAGTCATCCGAACGTGAGGCTTGTCGGTTCCCGCATATTTTTGTGTGAGATGCTCGGAGAGATACGGGTCGATGACGAGAGTGCCCGCCTTCGACTTGATCAGGTATCCGCTCTGGCCGAGCCACCAAAGGGCGAATCGCCCCGGTGGGACGACCGTCGAGGCGATTTCGTCGAGCAGGTCGCGTCCCGAACGCAACGGCTCGATGAGGGTGGCGTATTCGTCGGCACTCATGAATCGAGTCCCCGTTCGCGGCGGACGATCCGGACGCCTTCGACCATCGCGTGGGCCTTGGCCACAGTAATGTGGCGTGCGGTCTGGCTGAAGCCACAGTCGGGCGTGACAGCGAGGCGCTCCGGCGGCACGTGCTTCAGGACGGTTCGGAGACGGTCGGCCACCAGGCTCGGCGGCTCGACCCAGGTGTTCTTGACGTCGACCAAGCCCACCGCGACGTCCATCGTCTCGGGCAACTGGGCGAGCAGCTCGACCTCGGCCATCTCGCGGCTGGCGAACTCGAAGGCGAGTTGGTGGACCGCAGCGCGTCCGACATACGGGAAGAGCGGCGCATAGCTCCGCCATCCTACAGCGCGGGCCCGATAGTTCCCGAAGCACATGTGCATCGAGATGGTCGCGTTGACCCCCGAGACGGTCCGGGAAATCACGTCGAGGAAGTAGTCGGCGTCGGCCGGATGACAGGCGAAGCTGGGCTCGTCGAGTTGGAGGAAGTCGACACCGTGGTCGGCCAGGTCTCTGAGCTCGGCGTTGACGATTGGGATGAGCGCCTCGGTGACAGCATGCCGATCGGGATAGACCTCACCGCCCTGGATGCAGCCGGCCAAGGTGAAGGCGCCCGGCACGGGGACCTTAGCATCCCAGTCGGTGATCTCGCGGAGCCGTTGCCATTCGCCGACGGCTCCGAGCCCGTGTGGAGCGGTGATCGGCGCGATGCAGCGGTATTTGGAGCGCTGATCGTGTGCCTCGACCCCCAAGTGGCGTCGGAGCGGGAGCGGCTCGAGGCCTTCCAGGTGGTCGTAGAAGCCGAGGTTGAAGTCGACCCGACTCATCTCACCGTCGCTGATCCGGTCGAGGCCGGCACGGAGCTGGTCCTCCACCACGACGCGGACCGCATCGCGCGTGGCCTCCTCCAGGTCTTCGGTCCCGACCGACTCGGGATGCTCGGTAGCGCGGGCAACGAAGTCCACATACCAGCCCGGCATCGACCAACTGCCAATGACTGTCGCGGGAATCGTCGGCTCGGACATCGTGGTCTGGTCCCTGGATCGGGCGTCTGGAAGCAAGGGTCCTCCGAGCCGTTCGGCTCCACTATGGTACGAGGATGCCACGATCCGTCGCGCGACACAATCGGATGGCCCGACGAACTGGGAACGGTTCGATCACGGCCCAGGAATCGGGTGATCGAGGACCCGACGCTCCCGGCAAATTCCAGAAAATCGGTCGATTCTCACACGAATGCTTGCCCGGATCCCGTACTACCGATTAGCCTCGTCGACGCAATGTTAAACAAACTCGTAACTTTTCGGGGCGAAGTCAAACGCGTCTCCGAGTTGCTTGACCGCTCGCGATCGCAGGCGCTCCTCGAAACGTCAATGCGATCGCGCCCACCCACCTGCCCGTTAGCTTGCTCCGGCGGCCCTGAGGGAACCCATCACCGCCGGTCCCACCCCGACAACCGGATCCCCCTCGATCCCAGCCCCTCGTTGAGGAGACCGATGCGATGCGAAGTGGGAGTCACCGCCTGCCTTTGAGTCGCCGAGGCCTGTTACGCGCCGGCGTCTTCGGCGGGCTCGGCCTGACCCTGGCCGACCTGTTCCGCCTTCAGGCACGGGCCGACCAGAAGCACTACGACTTCATCGAGGCCAAGGCCGACTCGGTCATCCACATCTTCTTGCCCGGCGGTTTGGCTCACCAGGAGAGCTGGGATCCCAAGCCCTACGCGCCGATCGAGTACCGGGGTGAGTTGAAGGCGGTCGAGACCAAGCTGCCCGGCGTCGTCTTCAGCGAGAGCCTGCGCAAGACCGCGCAGGTGGCCGATCGCCTGACGATCGTCCGCTCGATGACCCACGGCGAGGCGGCCCACGAGCGCGGCACGCACAACATGTTCACTGGCTATCGGCCCAGCCCGGCCCTGGTCTTCCCGAGCTTGGGCAGCGTCGTGGCCCACGAGTACGGCCCACGCAAGAACCTGCCGCCCTACGTCTGCATCCCCAACCAACCCAACGAGTATGCCGGCACGGGCTACCTCAGCTCGTCCTACTCGCCGTTCAGCCTGGGCTCGGACCCGGCACGGAAGGGGTTTCGGGTCCGCGACCTCGACCTGCCTCGAGGCGTCGACGAGTCGCGGTTCGCCAACCGCCGGAACCTCCTGGAGCGGGTCAACCGCCGGTTCCGCGAGCGGGAGATCGCCGATGGCCTGGACGCGATGGACTCGTTCTATCGGCGAGCCTATGGCCTGCTCAGCTCGCCGGAGGCGCGCGAGGCCTTCAACATCGAGGCCGAGCCGGATGCGCTTCGCGACGCCTACGGCCGCAACCAGGCCGGTCAGCGGATGCTGATGGCGCGTCGGCTGGTTGAGTCTGGCGTCCGGTTCGTCACGATGACCTACGGCGGCTGGGACATGCACAATCGGATCACGCGTGGAATCCAGCGGAGCATGCCGGCCTTCGACCAGGCTTTCAGCACCTTGATCACCGACCTGGAAGGGCGCGGGCTCCTGGAACGGACCTTGGTCCTGGTCTCCTCGGAATTCGGTCGGACGCCCAAGATCAACCGGACGGCCGGTCGCGACCACTGGCCCAAGGTCTTCAGCGTCGCAATGGCCGGCGGCGGGATCAAGGCCGGCCAGGTCTTCGGCGCCTCCAACGCCACGGCCAGCGAGCCCGAGTCCGATCCGATCGGCCCGGAAGACCTCGCCTACACGATCTACCACCTGCTGGGCATCGTCGCTGACAAAGAACTGATGGCCCCCGGCGATCGGCCCGTCGAGATCGTCGATGGCGGCAAGGTCCGCGACAGCTTGCTCGCCTGAGTCGAGACATCCGCGAGCTGGGACGAAGACCGACTTGGCAACGCGATCGTCGACCTCCGGGATGTTGCTGAGGTGCTCCCACGCACCTCGACGTCCCGGTGCCGGTCTCTGACGATTGACTCCGATCGGTGTTTCGTGTGCAAGTAGGATGCTCGAGGTCACTCCCCACCCGCCGACTCATTCGATCCCATCCAGATCCCTCCTTTGTCTGTCCTCCTTTTTTGATCCCTTCGCATTTGGAGGTGTCGACAATGAATCGCGTTCGGATTTCGACCATCCTTTGGGTCGGCACGCTGATCGGTGCCCTCGTTGGGTCTGCATCGGTCTGGGCGGGGACGCCAGAGTTGAGCAACGTCCGACCGCCGGGCGCCCAGCGCGGCACCGAAGTCGTCTTCAACCTGAGAGGCGAGCGTCTCGGCGACGTCCAAGAGCTGTTGCTCTACGACGACGGGATCGATGTGGTGGGTCTGGAGACCGTCTCGGACAAGCACGTCAAGGCGACCTTGGCGATCGCTGAGGACTGTCGGCTCGGGATCCACGACCTTCGAGTCCGGACGGCGACCGGGATCAGCGAGTTGCGGACCTTCTGCGTGGGCGCACTGCCGGAGGTCGCTGAGGCCGAACCGAACAACTCGTTCGGCGAGCCACAGGTGATCCCGCTCGACGTCACCGTCAATGGAATCGCCAAGGACGAGGACGTCGACTACTACGCCGTCCAGGCCAAGCGAGGCGAGCGGCTCACCGCCGAGATCGAGGGGATCCGGCTGGGAATCACACTGTTCGACCCGTATGTGGCCATCCTCGACGCCGATCGGTTCGAACTATCCCGGAGCGACGACGCCCCGCTAGTCCGGCAGGATGGGATCGCCTCGATCGTGGTCCCCGAGGACGGGACGTACATCATCGAGGTCCGCGAGAGCGCCTATCAGGGCAATAACTCGTGCCTCTATCGCCTGCACGTCGGGCGGTTCCCCCGACCCCGAGCGATCTACCCGGCCGGTGGCGTGGCTGGGACGAGCGTCGAGGTCCGGGCCATCGGCGACGTCCTGGGCGATCGGACCGTCGCGATCGACTTGCCCTCGGAGGCTCAGCCGGCCCCCGAGTTCCGACGGGCCGACCCGGACCACGGCTTCTTCGACACCGATCCATCAGGGATCGCGCCGTCGCCGAACCCGTTTCGCGTTGCCCCACCAGGACAGTCCGAGACCTTGGAGGCGGAGCCCAACGACGGTCGGAACGAATCAACGACGGCCGCCGTCCCCGGGGCCCTCAACGGGATCATCGAGCGGCCCGGCGACATCGATCACTTCGCCATCGAGGCGGTCAAGGGTCAGGCCTTCGACATCCACGTTCGCGCACGTGCCATCCGCTCGCCGCTCGATCCGGTCTTGAACGTCTACAAAGCCGACGGCGGTCGGGTCGGCGGTAACGACGATACCCTCGGTCCCGACAGCTTCTATCGCTTCCAGGCACCCGAAGATGGTCGTTACATCATTCGGGTTCAGGATCACTTGGGTCAGGGTGGGCCGACGTACGTCTATCGCGTCGAGGTCACGCCCGTCCGGCCCTTGCTCCGAATTTCCCCCAACAACGAATCGCTCCGGCGACGGACCGGCGTGGTCGCCTCGGCGATCCCTCGAGGGAACCGGCAGGCGATCTTGATCAACGCACAGCGGCTCTACTTCGGCGGCGATTTGTTGCTGGACGCGCCCGACCTACCCGATGGCGTGACCATGGAAGCTCCGACGATGGTGGCCAGTCAGGGCGTGGTGCCGGTCCTCTTCCATGCCGCGCCCGATGCGCCGTTGGGAGGCCGCCTGACATCCTTGACGGCCCATCACGCCGACCCGAGCCATTCCCCGTTGGAGATCGCGTTCACGCATGAGTCGGAGTTGGTGCTCGGCCGCAACAACATCAATTTTTGGTCGCGGATCAACGACCGAATGGCCATCGCCGTGACCGAGGAGTCGCCGTTCACGATCCGGGTCGTCGAGCCGAGCGTACCGTTGGTCCGCAACGGGACGATGGGCCTGAAGGTCGTTGCCGAGCGTGCCGACGGGTTCGACGGGCCGATCTCCCTGCTCCTACCCTGGAACCCGCCAGGTGTCGGTTCGTCGCGAAGCATCACGATCGCCGAAGGGCAGACCGAGGCGATCATCCCGCTCAACGCCAACGGCAACGCGGCCTTGGCGACCTGGAGCATCGTCATCGACGGGACTGCAACGACCGAATCGGGGCCGATCCGCGTCTCCTCACAACTGGTCCCGCTCCGAGTGGCCGAGCCCTACATCGCGATGAACTTCCAAGCGGTCAGCACCGAGCGCGGCAAGCCGGTCGATCTCTTGGTCGGGCTTGACGTGAAACAGGTCTTCGACGGGGAGGCCGAGGTCAGGCTCGTCGGCCTGCCCAACGCCGTCCGCGCTGACTCGCAGACGATCGATGCACAGACCGAGGAGTTGGTCTTCACGATCGAGACCGGCCCCGAGTCGCCCGTCGGCCAGCACAAGAATCTCTTTTGCCGCGTGATCGTTCGCGAGAACGGTGAGCCGATCGTGCACCAGATCGGCTCGACCCAACTCCAGATCGACGAGCCGCTCCCCCAGAAAACGGAGATCGCCGAGGTCGAAGCCGTTGAGCCCGAAGCGCCGGCCGCCAAGCCGCTCTCCCGATTGGAGAAGCTCCGTCAGCAGTATCGACGACGCGTCCGCGGCGAGGAGACCGAAGAGCCCGAGGCTGATCCGCAGGGCTCCAACGATTGACAATCGCCTCAACAAGCCGGTGTCACGGAGCCGAGCCTTTCGAGACTCAAGACCGAGAAACACCAACCGTATTGACGAATGCCCCTTGATCTGTCGGAGTCCCGTGCCATGCGTTCGATCGTCCCCATGATTGGCCTGTCCTTGCCACTGGGACTCGTCGGGGTCCTCTTCTCGTGTCTCGGAACGATCGCTGACGAAGCGACGACCGGGACGTCCACCACAGTCGAGGTCCGTGTCTATCCCGAGACGATCGCGCTCCGGACCGCTGCCGATCGCCAGACGCTGGTCGTCCAGGCGGTTGAGGCCGACGGGATCACGCGCGATGTCACCGCCGAAGCTGTCTGGAGCCTGGCCGATCCCGAACTGGTCGATATCGAGGGCGGTCTGATTCGTCCCCGACAGGCCGGTTCTTCGACGTTGACGATCGCCTTTGAGGGGCATCACCTCGACGTGCCGGTCACCGTTGAGGAGCCGACCGCGGTGCCGGCCTTAAGCTTCCGGCTCGACGTGATGCCGGTCTTCATGAAGGGTGGTTGTAACAGCGGGAGCTGCCATGGCGCAGCGCGCGGTAAGGACGGGTTCCGGCTCTCACTGTTCGGCTTCGACCCCGAAGGCGACTATCATCGCCTGACCCGTGAGATGGTCGGCCGCCGGGTCAATCGTGCTGTGCCGGCGGACAGCACGCTGCTGGAGAAGGCGATCAACTCGGTGCCGCACACCGGCGGTCAGCGGTTCCAACGCGACAGCGTCCTCTACGAGACGCTCCAGCGTTGGATCGCCGAGGGGGCGCGCGACGACGATCTCGAAGCACTGCCGACGCTCGAATCGGTCGACGTCTATCCGCCCGAGGCGGTGCTCGACGGCAACGGCGCGACGCAGCAACTAGTCGTCCGCGCGAGCTACTCCGATGGAACCGACCGCGACGTGACCGACTTGGCCGTCTTCTTAACCAACAACGAGACGAGCGCTTCAGTCGACGCCTCGGGCCGAATCACGGCCGGCGAGCGCGGCGAGGCCTTCGTGATGGCCCGCTATGAGACCTTCACCGTCGGCTTGCCCGTGATCGTCCTGCCCCAAGGGCTGGAATTCACCTATCCCGACGAGCCCGAGGCCAACCGGATCGACACGCTGGTGGCCCAGAAGCTCCGTAAGTTGCGGATGGCTCCATCGCCGCTCTCCGACGATGAAACGTTTCTGCGACGGGTCTGCCTCGACCTGATCGGCCTGCCTCCGACCCCTGAACAGCACGCCGCCTTCGTCGACTCGGACGACCCCGATAAGCGGGCCAAGCTCGTCGACCAGTTGCTTCAGCGCAAGGAGTTCGCCGAACTCTGGGTCAACAAGTGGGCCGAGATGCTCCAGATCCGGTCATCGAACCAGATCAGCTACAAGAACATGTATCTTTATTACAACTGGTTGGTCGAAAAAATTCAATCCGACACCCCGATGGACCAGATGGTCGCCGAGTTGCTCGGTTCCAACGGCGGGACGTTCCGCAACCCGGCCACCAACTATTATCAAATGACGAGAGATCAGAAATTGATGGCCGAGAACGTGGCCCAAGTCTTCATGGGCATGCGGATCCAATGTGCCCAGTGCCACAACCACCCGTTCGACCGTTGGACGATGGACGACTACTACGGGTTCGTGGCCTTTTTCTCACAGATCGGCCGGAAGCGCGGCGAGGACTACCGCGAGACGATCGTCTACAACTCCCAACGCGGCGAAACGAAGCACCCGGTGGGTGGTCGGACGATGGCACCGAAGTTCCTCGGCGGCGATGCGCCCGAGACCAATGGGCAGGACCGCCGCGTTGTGCTCAGCCGTTGGCTGGCCTCGCCAGAGAACCCCTATTTCGCCCGCTCGTTCGTTAATCGGGTCTGGGCACACTTCTTCGGGATCGGCATCGTCGAACCGGTCGACGACTTCCGGATCAGCAATCCGCCCAGCAACGCCGAACTCCTCGATGCCCTGGCCGTGCAGTTCACCGAGTCGAACTACGACCTGAAGGCGCTGGTCAAGAGCATCTGCCTGTCGAGGACCTACCAGCGTTCGACCGAGCGGAACGCGACCAACGAACGCGACCTCCGCAACTTCGCGCACGCCAACCTGCGGCGGATCAAGGCCGAATACCTGCTCGATGCAATCAGTACCGTGACCGATACGCGCGACGACTTCCGCGGCCTGCCCCCGGGCGCCCGCGCTGTGCAGATCGCTGACGGACGCACGTCGACCTATTTCCTGACCACCTTCGGACGCGCCACCCGCGAGACGGTTTGCTCCTGCGAGGTCAAAATGGAGCCGACCCTCTCACAAGCCCTGCACCTCCTCAATGGCGACACGGTCAACGCGAAGATCCGTCAAGGGGGTCTGATCAAAACGTTGGTCACCGAGGAGCTTGATGATGCCGAGCGGATCGATCGGCTCTATGTCCGCGTCCTGGGTCGTCGGCCGACCCCGACGGAACGGGCCGCCCTCCTGCCCGACTTCGAAGGTTTGCCCGATCAAGACAAGCCGACGGCCTACGAGGACTTGTTCTGGGCCCTGCTGAACAGCCGCGAGTTCCTGTTCATTCGCTGAGATCCGCCTCTCCAAGACAACGCGTGATGTCGAAACAAAGCCTTGCGGAAAGGTGCGTGCACGATGAATAAGGCGGGTCACCGATCGCGGATCGGCCGGACCTCCAGCGTCTGGGCGTTCGTGTCATTGGCGTCTTGGCTGTTGCTAGGCGCGTCGAGCGTGGTGTGGGCGTTGGACGATCGCGAGTCGAAGCCGGTCACCTTTGACAACGCCTTGACGGTCTTCCAGGCGCGTTGCCTCTCGTGCCACAACAGCGACAAGCAGAGCGGCGGCCTGGTCCTGGAGCAATACGGCCCCGCGATGGCGGGGGGAGCCTCGGGCGAGGTGATCATTCCGGGCAGCTTGGAAGACAGCTACCTCTGGTTGGTGGTCAACCACGAGGACTTCCCGACGATGCCGCCGAACTCGCCGAAGATCCCAGACAACGAGCTGCAGGTGCTTCGTCGTTGGATCGAGGCGGGCGCTCCGGACAGCCCGTCGGCGGGTGGCAACAAGCCGTCACTCGACTTTACCGTCGACCCCGACACCGTCGGCAAACCCCGAGGCGAGCCGGCCCTACCGATCGACCTCTCGACCGAGCCGCCTGTGCTCGCCGACCGCGCGCCGGCGGTTAACGCCTTGGCTCACAGCCCCTGGGCGCCGTTGGCCGCAGTGGCCGGACACAAGCAAGTCCTGCTCTACCGGACCGATCGGATCGGACCGGACCAGCAAGCCCGACTGGTCGGGGTCCTGCCGTTCCCCGAAGGCGTCATTGAGACCTTGAAGTTCAGTCGGAACGGCGACCTGTTGCTGGCCGGTGGCGGTCGGGGCGGCCAATCGGGCCTCTGCGTGGTCTGGGACGTCAAGACCGGCGATCGGATCACCGAGGTCGGACGCGAGTACGACGTCGTGCTGGCCGGCGACATCAGCCCGGATCAGAGTTTGGTCGCCTTGGGCGGACCGAGCCGCGTCGTCCGCGTCTATGACACCACGCGTGGCGATCTGGTCTACGAGATCAAGAAGCACACCGAGTGGGTCACGGCGATCGCCTTCAGCCCCGATGGCGTCCTGCTGGCCACCGGCGACCGCAACAACGGCCTCCATATCTGGGAGTCGCTGACTGGGCGCCCGTTCTACGACCTGCGCGGGCACAAGGCGATGATTACCGGCCTGAGCTGGCGGATCGACTCCAATGTGCTGGCCTCGGCCAGCGAGGATCGGTCGGTCAAACTCTGGTCGATGGAATCGGGTCGGCAGATCAAGAGCTTCAACGCCCATGGTGGTGGAACGCTCGACGTCGCCTTCGCCAACGACGGCACGCTGGCCACGGCCGGTCGCGATCGGATGGTCCGACTCTGGGACCAGAACGGCTCGAAGCAACGCGACCTGAGCCGGTTCGATGACATCGCCCTGCGGACCGTCTTCGATCATGACGGTCAGCGCGTCCTGGCCAGCGACTTCGAGGGGATGGTCCGACTCTGGGACCTCCAAGGCGAGCACCTGGCTGACCTCTCGGCCAATCCTGAGCCGGTCGCTCAGCGGATCCGGACCGTTCGTGGGCAGCTCGAACCGGCACGCAAGGCTGCCGAGCAAGCGCAGGCCGAGCTTGAGACGCTGAGCCGAGCCGTCGAGGAAGCCCAGAGCGGTGTCCAGGCCCAAGCGAACGTTCGCAACGCGGTCCAGGCCTCGCTCTCCGAGTTGGATGCGCGACTCGAAGCCTTGCAGTCGCGCCGAGAGGACGCTCAGACCACCCGCGCGGAGGTCGTCGAGCAGATCGCTACGATCGATCGGAAGGTTCAGGCCACCCGCTCCGAGATCGTTCAGGCCGAGCAACACCTCTCAGCACGTCGGACCGAGTTGGCCCAATGGGAAACCCGGATCACTCGCGATCAGGCCAGCCTGCCCGGTCGGCTCGACGCCAAGCGTTCGCTCGACGGAACATTGGATCAGGCCGTCGAGGCCTTGACCAACGCGAACGGCCCCGACGATCGTGAGCGGCTAACTCGGCGCGTCGAAGACCTCGCGCTTCGGGTCGTCCAAGCGACCGCCGAGATCGGCACGTTGACCCGGCGACTGCTCGATGACCGCTCCCAACTCGTCGATAGTCGCGCGGAGGCAATGCGGATGGCTCAGGAGATCGCTCAGAGACGAGCCGACGTCGAGCCCCTCCTCGAATCCCTGTCTCAAGCTCAGAGACGAGCCGACGTCTTGTCCGCAACGATCGCCGAGTTGACGGCCGATCTCGAACCGATCGCCCAGCGTCGACGCGAGGTCACCGATCGCCTTGAGGCGGAATCGGCCGCGCTGACGGCCCTCCAGAACGAGTTGACTCGTTCCGAGGAACAACGGGCCCAGGCCGAGCCCAGCCTGCAGAAAGCGATCGCGATCCTCGACCAACTCCGAGAGCACCTCCGTGCCCTCGAGGCCGAGCGCGGTGACTCGGAACAGTTGGCCGACGCTCGTGGAAACGACGAGGAGTGAGGTCCGCCTCGATCGTCTCCCGGTCGAACTCGAGCGCTCCGTTGCTCTCGAATCTCTCGCCCCAGGCTGCACGCGATGAAAGTGCGCGCTCCTTCTTTGCCCTCGAAGCTACGACAACGTGTCCGCCGCATACGCGAGTCTTCCTCGTTCTGAGAATTGGCGCGCGGACGCACTGCGCTGAACATCCTTTCTCACGAGTGCCCTCTCCGAAGGCACTGAACTCGACCCCGACATTGATAATAGCTCGACCAACCGCAAAGAGCCTTGCGACGCAGCCAGATTATGCTCAGCTCTCTCAGGCGTCGAAAAGAGACAGGCTTATGGACATTACCAAACGCATCGCTGTCGTGGTTGGCCCAACGCTTGTGGCAGTGACGGTGTCCGAAGCGATCAACCTCCGCATCTGGATCGATGTGCATCCGACCGTCGTTTACCTGAATGGGTTGCTTTTCATGATCGTTGGCCTCGTCATCGTTACGAACCACAATCGTTGGCAATCTCCTGGTCATCTCCTCGTGACATTGTCGGGTTGGTTTCTGGTCCTTGCCGGCATGTACCGCATGTTCTTCCCGTTGGCGCCTCAGTTAGCGACCGGACCGATCACCTATACGTTCATCGGCCTCCTCGGCATCCTGGGCATTGCCCTCTGTCTCCTCGGGTTCGGTAAGCGATCGGCCTAGGTGCCCGGGCTGGGGTTGCCCGCCAGAGCACCCCAGCTCAATTGCTCTGCAAGCGTCCCGTTCGGGTTCTCGCAGGATGCCCGGTTTGCCCGCGGCGATCGCGATATCGGGGGTGTATGGCGGTTCGCGCGACACCTTCGCGCGGCCCGGGGTTTATTCTTGTATGTCGGCTTCGACCCGAGGGTTGCGACTGGGAACCGGGTCGGGGCGATCGTCCATCCGCGTCCCGCTGGCGAGGTCAACACGATGATCCGTTCGATTCCCCGTGGTCGTTCGCCCGAGGGCCTCGCGTCGGCCCTGGGGTTGCTTGTCGGTCTCGGCTTGGGACTGGGTTGCGACCCCAACCTGTCGGCCTCAGCCCAACAGCCGCGTTATCGCGGTCCCAGCCCGATCGAAGTCCTGGGCCGGCTCGATCAGAATCAGGACGGTACGATCACCCTGGACGAGGTCCACGAGGACGCGCACGACGCCTTCGCCAAGCTGCTCGAACTGATGGACTCCAATGCGAACGATCAGATCGATCCGGTCGAGATCGATGAAACGCTCCAGTTCCTCGACAAGATCCGTCGAGGTGCCCTAGCGCAGCAGTTCCAAGCCGCCGATGCGGACAAGGACGGTTTTTTGAGCCGTGACGAGTTCCGCGGCAACGCCAATCAGTTCGGGTTCCTCGACACCAACAAGGACGACCGACTGACCTTTGAGGAGCTGGCCCGGATCAACGCGGCGAACCGTCGGCGTTCCGGGGCGCCAGCACGTCCGCAACCCAACGCGCTGCCCGATCGGTTGGCCAATATGGATCGGAACAACGATGGCGTGGTCGACCGCGACGAGTTCCCCGGCCAGGCCTTGATCTTCGACCGGCTCGACCGCAACGACGACGGCAAACTGACCCCGAGCGACTTCGTGAAGAATCCCTCGATGTCGAACGCGTCCGCGTCTCCCAATCTGGCCCAACTCCGCGCCCTGCTCGGAAGACTTCCCACCATGGACGCGAACCAGGATCGCGTAATCTCTCAAGATGAGTTCCGCGGCCCGGCCCCGCTCTTCCAACGGCTCGATCGCGATCGAAACGGCCGGATCACAGAAGCCGAAGCTCGCCGGTTCGAGCGCAGCTTGCGTCGCGATGAGGCGCAGGGTGATACGAAACGAGGTCGCAAGAACCCCTCCGATTCCAGCCGGAGCACCGATCGCCGCCTCGAACGGATTCTCGGGATGGACGCCGACGGCGACGGCAAGATCACCGTCGAAGAGTACTGAGGCGGTGAGCGGATCTTTCAACGGCTCGACCGCAACGGCGACGGTGCCTTGACCCGTGAGGATTTCCCCGATCGTGCTTAGATTAAGCCTTCGACAAAGAGGACGGCGGTTCGCTACATAAAGCCGGCGAGATCGTTGTCCTCAAAACAGTCTCCCCTTACAATTGCGAACGCGACGAACCCCTGATTTCGATATTCGATATTGCATTGAACGAGCAAGTTTAGCGTCGTTGCAACTTGCACACTTAAAATAGACAATCCAATTGCTTGTTTTCAGAACAAAGCAAGCAACTCGGTCTTTGGATCCGGTCAAGTCTCGTTCCGGAGGGGTTGATCGGCTCCGAGGGTCCATGCGCTGGGGTGGGCCTCAAAGCCGATGCGGGGATAATATTCGACGGCCGCCGGAGCCGAGATCAGGACGATCTTGCAACGCGGGCCGAGTCGCCGACGGGTCGCGGCGATCAATCCCGTGCCGATCCCCCGGCGCTGGTCACGCTGATCGACGGCGAGGTCCGATAGGTAGGCCACGAAGACGAAGTCGGTCAGCGTTCGGGCGATGCCGACCAGGCGATCGCCCCGCCATGCCGTGACGATCAGGTTGGCATGCTGGAGCATCGCGCGCATCGCCTCGGGATCGTCGATCGGCCGTCGACGACCGAGGGTTGAGGCCTCGTAGAGAGCGATGGCTTGTTCGGTGTCCGGGACGATGTCGTGGCGATAGGTGACTGCATCGGGCTGCTCATCGACGATCCTCAGGGATGGATCGTCGTTCTGGACGGCCTTGGCCTCGATGTCGCTGGTCCGATCGTCCGGAGTCACGGGCCAGTCTCCAGGCACGAGGAACAAAGGGCAGCATGGGGGGGGCTTCGAGGGCCGAGCGCGACCGGCCCTCCGGAAGGCACTCAGCTCCAGGACTCGGCCAGAGCGACCAGGGTTCGGACGAAGCAGCCGGTGCCGCCATGGTCGAGGGTCCCCGAGTCGTTCTCGACGAAACTGGGGCCGGCGATGTCGATGTGGGCCCAGGGCGTCTCGTCGACGAACTGCTCGAGGAACTTCGCCGCCGTGATAGCGCCTCCGTAGCGGGTCCCGACGTTCTTGAAGTCGGCCACTTGGCTCTTCATCTGCTCGAAATAGTCGGCGTCCATGGGGAGCTGCCAGAGCCGTTCGCCGACCGATTCGGCGGCCTGGGCGAGCGCCTCAGCGGTCGACTCGTCGTTGCTCATCAGGCCGGCGACCTTCTGGCCCAGGGCGACCAGGCAGGCGCCGGTGAGCGTGGCCAGATCGACGATCTGTTGCGGTTTCTGCTCGGCGGCGTACGAGAGCGTATCGGCCAGGACAAGCCGCCCTTCGGCGTCGGTGTTCATCACCTCGACGGTCTTGCCGTTGCGCATCGTCAACACGTCACCCAGCTTCATGGCCGAGCCGCCGGTCATGTTCTCGGCCAGGGCGAGGTAGCCGTCAACGTTGATCGGCAACTTGCAACGGGCGATCGCCTCGACGCTGGCCAGGACGACCGCCGCCCCCGACATATCGGCCTTCATATCCTGCATCGAGTTGCTCGGCTTCAACGAGAGCCCGCCGGAGTCAAAGGTGATCCCTTTGCCCACCAAGGCGTGGGTCGGCTGATCCCCGGAACCGCCTCGATAGCGAAGGATGACGAAAGCGGGGGGTTGGTCGCTGCCGGCCGAGACGCCGAGGAGCCCTCCGAACCGCTCGGCGACCAGGCGTTCACGATCCCAGACCTCGACCTCGAAGCCGGCTGTGCGACCGGTCTCCGTGGCGATCTCGGCGACACGCATCGGGGGCTTCTCGGCCGAGGGCGTGTTGATCAAGTGTCGGGCATGATTGACCGCCTCAGCAACAGCGCGGGTCGTCTCGAAACGGCCAGTCGACCAGGCTTCGCCGCCGTCGAGACCGCGGTCAAAGACGAATTCGAGGACCTCCGGCGACGACCGCTTGGGATCATCCTTGTGCAGTCCGGGGCCCTCGGTAGCGACGATCGCCCCGGCGACGAAGGCGTCCCAGCAGTTCGAAGCGCGCTCCGGAGCCGCAGGCGGCATGGCCAGGCTGACCTGGGCTCGGGCCTGCGTCGAGAGTCGCTTGACGATCGCATAAGCGGCCGAGTAGGCCTCGCCGGGGCCAAATGCGTCGGCCTTACCCATGCCGAACAGCCAGAGCGTCCCGGCCGCACCCTCGAACGGGAAGCCGTGGAGGCCAACCACCTCGCCGACGGCACCACTGAGTTCCTTCGACTCCAGGAGCGTGCGGATCAGGTCGCGGGTCGCCCCGGTGATCGCGTTGGGGATCTTCTCGGGATCATCGAACAGACCCAAGGCTAAACAGGGCGTTTCCAGGGCGGTCAGGGTGGCGTGTGTGGATCGAACTTGCATGATGATCTGGCGGGCCTCAAGCAAGGAGCGACGGTCGGACGGACCGTTCGGAAAGCGGTTCGTTCGATCCGGGGCGTTGGGGGGCGGATCACGAAACAATCAAGCGTCACCCGGAGCATCGCTCGGATCAGCGTTTCCGAGGACCGGCGAGACCGCAAGTGGACCGCAATGGCCGACGTCGGTTGGCTCGTTGAAGCGGGCTGCGGCCGGTCGCCTTGTGTCCGGGAGCGTTCTCAATTCCAAGGGCATATTGTGTCGCGGGTCTTCGACTGCTTGCAAGGCGCCCTCAAAGCCCTGGCCGTCCTTTGATCTTGTCGAGTCGACGGCGTCGGCATAGGGTCTGCCCGCGTGAGATTGATCGGTCCGAAGTGAGAGCCCAAGCGTCCCGGTCGGGTTCGCATTGGTGCGTGAGGACCGAAGGTCGTCGGGTCGTCGTCTCCTGAATCGCGGCACCGTTGGGAATCCCGAAGGCGCTGGTTCCTCGAGTCGAGTGGATGTTCGGGATCAGGGAGACCCACGATGAAGACGGAGACGGAGACGGAGTCGCCTGGCATGGCTCGATCGCCCCGCCTCGGGGATCCGCCGATCCGATGGGCCTGGCTGGTCGGCCTGGCCGCGATCGTGTTGGTTACCTCGACCGGTTGCGTCGAGCGTCGGTACACGGTCCGGACCAGCCCGCCGGGGGCACGGATCTCGGTCAACAGCGAGGACTTGGGCGTCGCGCCGTTGTCCTCCACATTCCAGTATTACGGCGATCGCCGGATCGTTCTGGAACGCGAAGGGTATCAGACCGAGCGGTTCGTCCAGCCGATCGACCCGCCGCGTTGGTATAACCCGTTCACCGAATTCTTTCTCGAGAACCTCTGGCCGTTCACGATCCGCGACGAACGCGAGTACGTCTATCAACTCCGACCCGTCGAGTCGGTCCCGAAGTTTGAGCTTCGCGACCGCGCAGAGTCGTTCCGAGGGACCGCCGAGTTGCCATTGGCCCCGCGCGATGAACCCAGTCTGTTCGGATCTTGAACGGGCGACCCACCTAGGATCGGCCCCGTCGATCCTCAACGACTCGGTTGGACCTCCGCTCACAACACGACGTCCGATCCAATAGAGATTGATGGGTGGTTCTTCGCCTCAGAGATGATGCCCGGGGCGGAGGACCGTTGCTCTGATATCCAAAGCCGACCTGAAGAGCGGTCGGCATTCATCACGAACACGACTTATTGAGATCGGCTGACGCGTGCAGCGGAGTTCGCTAACGCGTCGAAGCGAACTTATGACGATCGCGACGGTCGTGGGTATCTGGGAGTGCACGAGTCCGGTGATCGCCGACCTTGGCGATCGGCTGACTTGCCCGGTGTGGTATACTGCTCATTGATCATCTCAGCGAGATCGACAACCGATGCGTCGTCTTTGATCCGAGTTGACCGACATCGTTCCGAGATCCGCGAGCTTCCACCTCCACGTCGCATAGGTCATCGACCGCGTCGAACCGATTGGGCTCGTACTGTCCGGGTTGAATCCGACGATCGTGCGTCTTGCCTCGTTTGTTCGACCGTTTGGATTGTGTTCGAAGCCGAGTTCCAGCGTCTGAGCTTCCGCTCGGGTTGGTCTGCTGCGAGATCGCTTTATAACGATGACGCCTCACCACGCATCCGCCTCGAGTACACGCACCAAGGGGAGACATCCAGATGCGCAACGGGCTCCGCTGGCTCTGCTTTTCAACGGCCTTCGCCCTACTCTTAGGGGCAGAGTCGGCATCGCCCTCATCCCAAGATGTCGCGTGGATGGTTCGCTCTTCCGAGTCGGCTGAGCCTCAGGTTACTCCCTCCCAGGGCCGCACGGACGACCCGGTGGATGGGAACGAGGACCCTGAGGAGTCGCCGCGCTCCTATCTGGATCGATCCCTTCAATTGGAGCGGGCGTATCGTTGGAACGAGGCGGCCAAGCTCTATGGCGAGGCTCTCGAAAGCTGGCCTGACAACGAGCAATTCCGCGACCGTCTCCGTCTCTGCGAGTCCCACATCCAGTTGCGTCAGCGCTACGCCGACCCGAGTTTCCGGGGCGAGTTGCTCAGCCTGCCCGCCGATCGGATGGACCGGGTCTATCGCGAGTTGCTGACCAAAATCGAAGACCACTACGTTGATGCGGTCTCCTACGTCTCCTTGACACAGAAGGGGCTCGACAATTTGGAGGTCGCTCTGCGCGACCCGGTCTTCCTAGAGGCCAACCTCGACGGGTCGGATCCCGAGCAGGTCCGCGCCTTGCGGACGACTCTCCGAGGCTGGCGGAACCGCGTGTCGGTCCGCTCGCTCTACGAGACCCGGGTCTTCGTCCGTCGCGTCACCCAACTCGCCCGACGCGAACTGCAACTGGACGCCACGCCGGTCCTCCTGGAGTTCACCTTCGGGGCCTGCGACGCCTTGGACGATTACACCGCCTGTCTGACCCCAGACCGCTTGGATGATCTTTACGCGGTCATTGAAGGCGAATTCGTCGGCCTGGGCGTCGAGTTGCGGCAAGACGAACAGTTCGGTCTGGTCATCGTCGATGTGATCGAGGGAGGACCAGCCGCCGAGGCCGCGATCCAGCCGGGTGACCGGATTGTCCGGATCGACGACGAATCGCTGGTCGGTCTGGATCTGGAGGCGGCCGCTAGCCGCTTGCAGGGCGAAGACGGGACCGTCGTTGACCTCCTGATCACCAGGTCCGACCAATCGCCCCGATCGGTCCGGATCGTCCGTCGGCCTGTCGAGGTTCGGAGCGTGGCCCAAGCCAAGTTGCTCGATGCCGATCAAGGGATCGGGTACATCCAACTGATCGGGTTCCAAAAGACTTCGACGATCGAGATCGATCGGGCCATCCGCACACTGCTCGACCAGGGAATGACCCGACTCATCCTCGACCTTCGCGGCAATCCGGGCGGCCTGCTCAACGAGGCCGTCGAGATCGCCGACATGTTCCTCGACGACGGCGTGATCGTGACGACACGCGGTCGCGCCTTAGGCCAATCCTATATCTATCGGAGTCAGAACCGAGCCCAATTCTCGATGCCCCTGACCGTCCTCATCGACAAGGACAGCGCCAGCGCCAGTGAGATCCTTGCCGGGGCGCTTCAGGATCATCAGCGGGCGATCATCCTGGGCCAACGGAGCTTCGGCAAGGGATCGGTCCAAAGCATCTACAGCTTGCAGTCGGTGCCGGCGGGCCTGAAGCTGACGACAGCCCGGTTCTACTCCCCGAAGAACCGCGCCTACAGCCGCCTCGGCGTTGAGCCGGACGTCACCTTCCGGACCGTCGCTCGCGTGCCTGCCGACGCCAACGAGCCCCTGAAAGAATTGAGTCCGCGGCGGATGTTCGGCGATCCAGGCTCCGACCCGACCCTCGATCAAGCCCTGCTGTTTGTTCGTCGGCAACACTTGGCGCGGGCGTCCCAACCTCGGCGTTGAGTTGGTCTTGGACTTGCCGGTACGATCAAATCATCCCAAGTCCGGCTCGATGGTCGCGGTCACCTTGGATTCCTCCAAGGTGGTTTCTCTCTCGGATCGCTCCGAACTCTATCGGCCGTCCCTGTTTTCTCCGACCCGTCGAGACGCCTCGTGGACACCACGTCGCTGCTGAACTCGTCGCAACGGATCGCGGCCCAGCCGACCCTGATCACCGTCACCCAGGCGCCACTGCGCGGGGTGGCCTTGGCCCGTGAGGCCGGCCTCATCCTAGTCTGGGATCAGAGCGATCTGCTCTACCTGCTCGACGATCGCGGGACCTTGTTGGTCGAGACGCGCGCACCGGCGCCGATCCTCGATGCCGCTTTCAGCGATGACGGGAGCCTCTTGGCCGTCTTGGTTCAGGAGCCCAGACTTTGGCTCCTCGGCCGCGACCTCCGGCCGCTCCACGATCGGACAACGGTCTCGGGCAGTAACCGGTTGGCCATCGACGCCCACGGTCGTTATCTGGCCGTTGCGTCGGACTCGCCGACGGTCCAGTTCTTCACCAGGTACGGGCGTCAGGCCGGGTCCTTCACGGCACGGCAACCCTTCAATGCGATCGGCTTCGTCCCCGCCGTGCCAACCTTGATCGGCATCGGAGCCTACGGGACGGTCTTGGGCATCGACCTCGAGCCGGACTCCAAGCCGGGCCACCTCGACGCTGCTCTGGAATGGGAGACGCAAGTCTATTCGAACATCGGTCACCTCAGTTGCTCAGGTGACGGCTCGATGATCTTGGTGAGCTGCTTCACCCATGGGGTTCAGCGGTACGACGACGAAGGTCGTGGCGAAGGCGCTTACCACCTGCCAGGCGGCGTGGCGTTGGCCGAACCCGATTTCGCGGGCCGCTGGATCGCCGCTGCGACCCTGGAGGGCGACCTGGCCCTGCTCAACCGCGCTGGCAATGTCCGCTGGCGTGAACGGGTCGCCCGGCGCCCCAAGGCGATCCAGCTTGACCCCTTGTCCCAGTACCTCATCTACGGCTTGGAGACCGGTGAGGTGACCCGCTTGGACTTCGTCGACGCGCGGAACGTCCCACCCCAGGCGGTTGGCGATGCTTCGACCCCCGCGTCGGGCTCCAAGTCACGGTCCCGATCGGGACGCGCCAGCCAATCGGCCAATGGCAACGACCCTCACGCGCTCCAGCCGCCCGCCTGGACCCAACCGGTCGCCCGCGATGACCTGGAAGCCGAGACGGCCGTCCTCGGCGTCTCCGACGATCCGCCGAGGATCGTCGTGTTGGCCGGCCGCAACCAGGCTCAGGTCTTCGATCTCGAAGGCAACCCCTCGGGCCTCGGCCCGAAGCTCAGCGGGGTCGGGCGGATCCTCCGCTTCGACACCGGTTACGTCGCCGCCGCCACCGATCGCACGCTCGTTTTGGGCCGGCTCCAGGATGGACGCTTCACCCTGCTGCCGACGACTCTGTTCGAGATCTCACACTTGGAGATCCGACCCGACACGTACGGCTTGGCCATCGTTCAGGAGCGCGATCGGATCGGCCGGGCCAACGCTCAAGGTTCGTGGATCTGGACGCGTCAACTCCGCACGCCCGTCGAGGAGATCGCCTGTCGGGCCGACGGCGACCTGGGCTTGACGACCGAAGACGGCCAATTACTCTTGCTCGATGCCAGCGGCCAGCTCCGGACCCGCACCGACCTGGCTCGCGGTCAGAGCACCATCGTCGCGGCCGCCCCTCAGCCGACCGCTGGGTCGGTTCGGGCCGACGGCGCGATTCCATCCTGGATCACGATGGCCCGCTCGTCCCAATGGGTCGGTGCCCACGACGCCGACGGTCGGATGCTCTGGCAAGCCCCGCTGGGTTGGGAACCCTGGCAGCTTCGGATCCTCGGACCCTGGATCCTCGTCACCGGGATCGACGGCCGCGCCATCACATTGGACTTGCATGGGCGTATCAATAGGCAGACGCGTTCGCCCGATGATGGCGGAGCCCCGGATCGTACCTTCGGTCTGGATCGTCGCGATCGCGTCGTCCGGGTCTCCCGGACGGGACCCCATCTGATCTGCAGCCAACTCGACGGCCGCGTGATTTGGCGCGCCGTGCTCGAGGACAAGCCCGGTCCCATGGCCGTCGGGCGTCTAGGAGTCGCTCTCCTGCTCGGCCGCAACCTCGCCTGGTTCCCTCATCCCCAACCAGCCACTCGGCTCACCGATGGTTCCGACAACCCCGAGGAACCTGACGACGAAATCCTCCTTTGATCCGTTGACATGGAAGAACCATACCGATTCGGGGAGGAGATCGCTCAAATTGCCCTAGTCCCTTTGCAGATTTCGCGTCAAGATCTCCTCAATTCCCCCTGGGGTCGTCCGAATTTCTTCATGTTTTCGTTCACTGTTCCCTAATGCCTCGCGTCGTTTTTTCGAAGACGACGTTCATACGATTGTGTAAGATTCTGAGTGGTCGGTTGTGGTGCGTTGGTGATCCATCTCCTCGGTGTGTCCCGATCGTCGTTGTGCTTAAGGTTTTTATGAGTACTGCACTAGCCACACCGAGCGAACCCAATCTGACGCATCCGCGCCTGAGCGTCTATGAACAGGGAACCGCCGAAGCCTTGTGTTTCAAATGGATCGCCAGCGAAAAGGCCGGTCGCGATCTGGGTGAACTGGCCATCCGCGAATGGGTCCGTGCCCACTGGAACGGATTCCTTCGCGCTCGCTGGCTCGAGCATTTGGAAGGGCGGACCTTCTGGATCGAGTTGGATCACGACGACTTCGGACTCCTCAGGCGGGCCTTTCACGACTCGAGGATCATCGACTCCATTGTGGAAATGCTCAAGGACGGTAAAGAGAACCTGGACGTCCTGGTCTGGGCTCGTGTGCAGTTCGTCGATTTGGACGAGGTCCTCGATATCCTCGAAGCGCTCGATATCAATAGCCGCCGCCTCGAGTTCGAATTGGGAACGCGACTTACGCCTAAGTTGACTTAATTTCCGGTCACGGGTCTGGCCTCCCCGGCTCTACGGATGCCCCGTCCGACTCAGGATGCGAACAGGTCATTTCGGGCGGTCAGGTACCGACCGCTTCAAGCCGTTCCCGGAACGTTGAGGCCGCCTCACGCGGACGCTCTGCGCGGAGGATCGCCTGGCTGACCGCAACCCGTGTCGCCCCGACGCTCAGGACGGCCTCGAGGTTCTCCAGGCCGATCCCGCCAAGGGCGAACCACGGTCGACTCGTTGTCTCAGCGGCATGGCGGACCAGAGCGAGACCGGCCAAATCCTCGTCGGCGAACGATTTGGTCTGGCTGGCAAAGACCGGTCCCACACCCAGGTAGCTGGCGCCATCGAGGAGGGCCTGGTCAAACTGGCCTGGGTCATGGGTCGAGACCCCCACCTGGATCCGAGGTCCTGCGACGCGACGAACGTCCCGGACACGGAGGTCATCCTGACCGACGTGGACCCCGTCGGCTCCGGCGATCCGCGCCAGGTCGGGCCGATCGTTGAGCACGAAACGGACCCCAGCCTCAGCCGTCAGAATCCGCAACTCCCGAGCACGCTCCAGGATCTCTCGGTCGGCCAACCCTTTCTCACGGAGCTGCACGACCTGGACCCCCCCAGCGATCGCCTCGCCGACGAGCCAGGTCAGGTCACCGAGAGTTGGGAGGCCACCCACGATCAAGTAGAGCCGGCACGGTTCGAGGCTCCGATGGGCCGCGAGGCCGTTGGCGGTCAGCTTCTCCAGGGTGTATACGTCGTAACGGAGCACCTCGAACCGGCCAGCCAGCCAGGAGTTGTCCAGCTTGGTGTACTCCTCGAGCGAGCGGAGCGCCTCGGTGATCCGCCGATAGTTCGCCGTCAGGACCGCTTCAGGGTTGGTCCGTGCTGCTTCGTTGGCGGTCATAATCGCAGTGCCGACATCGCCTCGGGTATCGCGCGCGCCCAGCATAAGATCGCGATCCAGGGAGCCGATGGCCTCCGAGAGCCGATGACGGACCAGCTTCAATCGCTTGGTCAGAAACGGATCGTCCATGGCGAATCGGACGTAATCCTCGACCACACGGAGGCCCTCGCGGGCGCGATTGGCCGAGGCGTCGAGCACCCGGCCGACATCGATCGTCTCGGTGGGGTCATGGAGGACCGGTGCCGCTAGATCCTCAGGGACCGCCAAAGGCCCAGCCTCGGCATCACGTGCCCGATCCAACTGGAACGTCAGGCTTCGGATCGCGTGGCCGAAGCGACGCACCAAGAGGTCCGAGACGGCGCAGGGGACATCGAGGAGGGCCTGGAGCAAATGCTCGGTCCCAATCCCTCGACCCCGCTCCAGACTCCGCGCACGGATCCCGGCTTCGGTCACGACGCTCCGGAGGTCGAACGATGCGATCAGGCTCGTGGAGAAGGCGAGCCAGTCGGGGTCCTCCTCGTCGGAGTCATCGGAGTTCGCCTGCGGCTCAATGCCGAGCAGCTCGTAGATGGCATCGCGTTCGACTCCGTGGTCGCGCAGGAGGCGGGCCGCTTGACTCTCCGGCTCATCGACCAGACCGGCCAGCAGATCCTCGGGGCCGATCGCTTCGGCTTCCCGATGCGCTGCGCGCATCCGAGCGCGGTGCATCGCACGCTCGGCTCCTGCGGTGAACGACTCCTCCAGCACCAGTCCATCATCCCCGTTCGACCTCGGCCGTCGTGACCTCCCCACACACCCACCGTGCTTGATTCGCCCAACGGCCTGACCATAACGATAATACCGCCGGCCCGAACCGATCGGCGAGCCCCTGCTCTCTTGGGAACGCCCGATCCGTCGACGGTCGACGTGTTCCCATGGTTCGATCCACCACCCATAGGGGATCGAACCATTCGGCTTAGGCCGCCCCCACCCCAATCAACCGACCTTCGAAGGAGTTCCTCCGATGACCCGCCTCCTGTGGATCCCCGCCATCCTGATCGGCTTGGCCAGCTCCAATGCCGTCGCGGCCGATGAGGAAACCAAGGAACCGAGCAGCGTCCTCCAGATCAAGGCCGAGAGCATCGATAGCGAGACGGTCAAGCTCGGCGACTATCAGGGTGACGTCCTCCTGATCGTCAACACTGCCAGCCGTTGCGGGTATACCCCTCAGTATGCTGGGCTTCAAGACATTTACGAGAAGTATCAGGAACGCGGCTTCAAAGTCCTCGCCTTCCCATCCAACGACTTCGGCCGTCAGGAGCCCGGCAACGACGCCCAGATCAAGCAGTTCTGCACCGAGAACTACGACGTTTCCTTCCCGCTGTTCAGCAAGATCGTCGTCAAAGGTTCCGACAAGCACCCGCTCTACCAGTTTCTGACGTCCAAGCAGGCCAACGGCTCCTTCGGTGGCGAGATCCGCTGGAACTTCACCAAGTTCCTGGTCAACCGCAAGGGTGAGATCGTCGGCCGCTTTGAGCCCAACGTCGATCCTGAGTCGCCCCAACTCACCAGCGCGATCGAGACCGCCCTCGACGAATCGAAGTGATTTTACGTCGATTCAACGACATCCCGCGTCCCACTCGTTTTCGGGACGCGGACACCCTATGTTTCGTCGTCCATTCTAGCAACAGCAAACCAAATGACCTGCATATGATCTTGACCTGGGCGAATTAATTGATGTGATATATGGCAATTTTGAACAGAAGCTTTTGACTCAGAGCAGACAACGGAAAACTAATTAACACCGTTGCCTAAACATTATTTCGTGTCGTAAGTGAATGCTACTCAGATTCGATCTCGACAAGGGAAGGATCTGGGAGAGGTTCGGGTTTCCGTCGCGTCGGCCTGGCGAGCATCCGTGGCCGTACATCTTCGGCTTGAGGTTGGATACCGAAGGCTCGGAACCGTTCGGTCAGCTCACCTCGACGTACCTGAGCGCGTGCGATCTGGGCCTCTAGCTCGGTCTTGAAGGCCCCCGAGAGTCTGGCGAAAGAAACAAGGCTCGGGCGTGACGGTGGTTGGCCGACAAAGCGCCAGGTGTGGGCGATCGCCTCGGGGAGCGGCCGATCGTCGCCAAGTCGAGCCTCGACTTGCCAGAGCGACGTGACGAGGGTGATTTGTGCGCTGAGTCGGTATCGGTCCCGGTACGCGTCGAGCAGATCGCGTTGTCGTCGGCGTTGTTCGACCGTGAACGGCTCGTTGAGGATGCGTCGGCTTCGGATGCTGTTGGCGATCTCCAACTCCGCTCGACGTTGCAGATCGCCGACCTGCTCGACGTAGGCGATCTGCCGGACACGGGCCTCGACCCGATTCCAGAGTTCCCGCGCGTTGATCAGATCGAGTTCGTCCTGGACCGCCTGGAGCCAACGGACTTCCAGGCGTCGACGCTCTTCAAAGGCGCGGGTTTGCAAGAATGCCGAGGCGACCGTCAGGAGGATGGCCGCGACCAGGGCGATCCAAGGCCAGCGCGGCTTGGCTTTGCGTTGGCGGACCAACCAGGGATCGGCGATCCCGAGGAGAGCTCCGACGAGGACGCCCCCAGCATGCGCGTCGTTGTCGATGCCGACAATCACCGCGCCCAGCAGGCCGTTGATCACCAGCAGGACCATCATCTGAACATAAAGGGTCAGGCCGACCTTGGTCCCCTCGCGCCAGCCCCCCACAGCGCAGAGGCCGACCAGACCGAAGATCACCGTCGACCCGCCGGCCGAGTGAAGCGGGTCGTTCTCCAAGGCCTTGATCGCCAAGGCGATCAGGTTTCCACCGACACCCAGGACCACATAGATCAGGGCAAACATCCGAGAGCCGTACCAGTTCTCGATGGCGCGGCCCAGTTGAAGAAGTCCGAAGAGGTTGATGGCGATGTGGAGCCAATGCAGGTGCACGAACGTTGCGGTCAAGGGTCGCCAGACTTCCCCGCGGCCGATCGCCCCCAAAGACACGTCGCCGAACAAGGTCGTGACCGAGACGTCGTACCTCAGGAAACACGAGGGATAGTCGATGCCCGTGATCCGGTGATACTCGATCCCCATGGCGAGATAGACGAGGATCCAGATGGCGGCGATCGACAAGGTGACGCTGGATTTGCGGACGAGTCGGAGCAGGCTGACGTACCAGATCCCCAACAAGGGTCGGAGCGGGGCGCGTCGTTTGGTGGTTGTCGACCGGGGAGACGGCATGAAGGGCAGACTCTCTGGTTCGAGGCGAGGATCGACGAGACCGCCGAGATCTCCGCCAACGTCAAGGGCCCGCGTTGGGCACGATCGGGGTGTTGAGCGGTTCGTGTGGCTCGACGTTGGCCTGCGGTTCGTGCTCTTGCTTGGGCTGACGCATCATGAGGTCGCGAAGCGCCTGGCGCGGCGTCTTGACCTGATCGAGGATCTGACGGACCTCCGCGACGATCGGCATCTCGATGCCATGAGCCTCCGCCAACTGGTGAATGGCCCGGGCGGTCGTGACACCTTCGGCGATCCCGCGCTCGGTCCGGGTGGCCTGCTCGATCGGCACGCCGCGGCCGATCGCTTCCCCGACACTCCGGTTGCGCCCGAATCGGCTGTAGCAGGTCGTCAACAGGTCACCGATCCCTGCCAGGCCGGAGACGGTCGCGCGGTCTCCGCCGAGCGCTTCGACCAGGCGACCCATCTCGACCAAGCTCCGGGTCAGGAGTCCAGCCTGGGCGTTGTCACCGAGTCGGAGTCCTTGACAGATCCCCGCGGCGATTCCAAAGACGTTCTTGAGGGCCGCCGACAACTCGACACCGATCAGATCGAGACTCGTGTAGATCCGGAGCGACTCGGAGTTGAGCATCTCTTGGATCGTGCCGGTCAGATTGGGATCCGCGCCGGCGACGACCTGGGAGCTGGGCAGGCCAGCGGCCAGTTCCTCGGCGTGGCCAGGGCCGCTCAGGACGGCGACCGAGCGAGGTCCCAGCACATCGTGCAAGATTTGACTGGGTCGGGTCCCGGTATCGATTTCGAGCCCTTTGACGACGCTGAGCACAGACGCGGATTCGGGGACCACCGGCGCGAGCGTCTGAAGAGTCGCCCGAAGGTGGGCTGAGGGGATGGCCGCGATGATCAGGTCCGTCTCGGCCAGCGCCCGTTCCGCCAGACCGGTCACCTCGACGTTCTCGGGGAGGCGGACGCCCGGCAGATACCGACGATTCTCACGATCGGTCTCGACGGTCTCAGCCCGTGCGGGGTCGCGGATCCAGATCTGGACACGACGAGTGCGCGGGGCCAGCAGCAATGCCATGGCCGTACCCATGCTCCCACCGCCGAGGATCGTCGTCTCAACCATGGTTCGACCGATTCAAACGCGCGTGACCCGAAGCCAAACCAGCCGAGGCCATCTTATGTACGGGTCGAATGGCCAAGCCGAGTCCCAGTGACCAGCCCGCTCGCAATGGTTCGGTGAGATCCGAATGGATTTGATTATGGTCTAGGGACGCCATCGACGAAAGGGAAGCTCGGCGTCCGGCCCGCTTCAATTGATCAGGAGATGGCCGATCCGATCAACCTCGAGATCCTCGAGCGAGGCGACGATCCGATCGGCGCCGGCCTCACGGAGGATCGGCGTCGGGTGGGTCGAGGTGACGCCGATGGCGGTCATGCCGGCCGACTTGGCCGCTCGGATCCCCATCGGGGCGTCCTCGAAGACGACCGCCTGTGCCGGATCGATGTTGGTCCTCCGCGCCGCCTCCAAGAAGACTTGCGGGTCCGGTTTGCCGCGTTGAACGTCCTCGGATCCGACGATCGTGGCGAAGACGCCCTGAAGTCCACAGACCTCAACGGTCAGTTGCAGGTTGGCTTGCGGGCCGCTGGAGCCGATCGCCAAGGTCGTACCCTGCTCGCGAAATCCCTCGATCAACGATGCGACGCCATCCATCAACTGGAGATGCTCGGCGGCGATCTCTCGGTAGATCGCCTCCTTGAGTTCGCCGAGCCGAGCGATCTCCGACGCATCCAGCCGACGGTCGTCGATCCGCCGAAAGATGTCGGTGTTTGTCAAGCCGAAGGTCTCGCGGACGAAGCCGCGAGTGATCGAGGGCAACTCGGTTCGAGCGCCCAATTCGATCCAGGCCCGCTCGTGCAAGAGCAAGGAGTCGACGAGGACTCCATCATGATCGAAGATGGCCAGCCTGGGGACGGCGGCGTGTGGACCCGAGGCATTTGGAATCGTCATCGAAGGGAACGCACCGCCAACTCGCAGGCCATGTGAGCGTCCGGATCGCGATCTCCGAACCGATGAATCGGCCTGGATTACGCGTCGCGATGAGGCCATGATAAGTTAACCTGGAGATCGAAACCAGATTCTGACGGATCCGATCGCCTCGCGTCTTGAGAATCGAGTCGAGATCAGACTACTCACCCATCCGAGATCGCCCGATTGGGAACGACGGATCGCCGGTCGGCCCGGACTCCAAGGATGCACGATTCGAGAAGCCGATCCCGAGACGGACTCAACCTTGGATGGGACCATCACCGAGGAGTATTCCGGATGCGTGACGCGATCGCCTTGATCCTGCGTCGAGCCACTTGGCTGGTGGCCTCCTTGATGGTCTGCCTCGGAATGGCGGTGGAACAGAGCGCCGCCCAAAACCCCGAGGGGATCCCTGGCGGGTGGTCATCGCAGTTCGAGTATGTCCGCCTGGATTCGACGCCACCGGGCACGATCGCTGGACGTCCCAACTTCGACAGGGGATATGCTCCCAGTGCGCGGTCCTTCGCCGCACCGGGATGGACGAGCACCACAGCCCTAACCGGCCCAAGGGGCTCGGGATACGTCTGGGGCACCGTCCCTGGCAGCCCCACGCGCTCCCTCACGGTTACACAACTCACGCAGTTCGCTGCGCTGCTGCGGCGACAGACCGCCGGACCGTCCCCCCGCTAAGAGGAACCGTATCCGAGGCCATGATCGCGGGTCATGGCGCATCCTTTACGAGCGTCCGAGGAATCGCAGAGATCCTGGGACGTGGAGAGTTCCGATCGTTCCCGGAGGGTTCGGGGATCGGTCGTTGTGGCCTATGCCTCAAGCAAGCATCGGAGGGTCGACCGCTGGGAGACATCGAGATGCAGGCCGGTTCGCTCCGGCATCAGGGCAGCCTCGAAGTCGGGGCGGGGCGCTTCGGGATCGGGACGAACCAGGCACCAGACGCCGGTGGCGGCATTGTATTGAGCGTCGTCCGGACGATCCTCCAAGGCAGACCACTCGTCGTGGTTCCACAGATAGATCAGGACGGGGCAGGCGTTGATCCACCAGCGCGTCACCCGGGCTTCGTCGTGCTCGGGACGATGGATCCGAAGGGTGGGGGTCAGCGTCACGTCGGCTGACTGTCGAGCAGTTTCCGGCATCGAAAAGTCCTCGATCCAATCCGTTGGTGCTTGGGCGTTGTATTGTCGTCCCGGGAATCCGCACCCCCACGACACTGCGGGAGACGATTACTCCGGTCTTCGGCACGCCATCGTGCGGTCGAGCGACGACCGTCCTGGGCGCACCCCGTCCCGGGGCAGTCCGCAGGTCGGCCCTTTTGAGGAACAACACCGGCTTTCGGTTCGCCGAATCGAGACCCTTCGGTCCGCCCATAACGTCAACATCTCCGACCGACCCATCACGTGTGGGGCGGCGCAGCGAGGACGCGTTGGACGGTGTCCGGGGCTCGACAAGTCCCGTCCATCCATGTCGGGGATCGGCGATCGGTCGGGCATCGAGGCCAACACGGCCCCGTCCGGTCGCCCGGCCGGATCCGATCAGTGATCGCGAGACAACTCTCCTGACTGGGTGCGACGAGTTCGCGCGGTCCGCTCGAGCCCACGGGCCGGGTGAGCACGCTCCCTGCGCTCACGCGGGCCGGGGGTCGATACATCGAACCTCGATCGGGTCGAAGCGCGATGCCGGTACCACATAGATCTCGTGTTTCGCTCTCGAATCGGGCGACCTGATCCTGCCAGGTCAGCCCTGTCGTGGACGCGTTGCGATCGGTTCAGGAGGCGATTTCTTCGCGCCTCGAGGGTCGCCTTTGACACACCGCTCGGTGTGTGTGGTCAACCCGTCGCGACAGTGATGATCGTCGGTACGATCCTGTCAGAGGCCTTGCCCCCATCCCAGCCGGTGCACGAGAACTCCAACGCTCTCGGCCGGCCGTGCCGCACGCGTTTCTGACAAGTTCCTTTTATCCGATCTCGTCACGTCTTCCAACCCCTTTTTTCCCTTCAGCCGGCTTTCTTAAACATTTTCTTCGGCGCAATGAGGAATCGATACGCTTTCGTGTCGCCCAACTATACCAAGCCTATCGAGCGTGCACGCATTGTGACGGCTCGCGATCTTACAGACAGGTCGAACCTGTCATCGGAGGCCCGGACCGAAAGGATGCCCTAGGGTTCTGCCGGGAGGTTCGGGACGGTTTGAGGGATCTGGGGTGACACGCTCGGGTTGGAGACGCAGTCCAGACGTCTCAAACCCGAGGGTCCTCTGTCTGACTCGAACCGATCTTCCCGTCACGACATCGCGGTTTGGTCTTCCTCCGAGTCGCATCCTGGAGAGATCTTGATGATTCGCTCGTCGCTCGTCTTGCTTGCGGTCGTCGCAATGACTAGCCTCTTCGGCCCGGCCGACACAGCCCAAGCTCAGAACAGTTTCTTCAACTACGTGATCGCCCGTCGACAGGCGATCGAGAACGGATCGTTCGCCCCTGGCCGTGGCCAGAGCTTCACCACATTGTTCAACGCGCGGGGGATCCGCACGATGACTCCGATGGTTCCAACTCCGTCGACTCCGTCGATCGGGGGTGGGCCGAGCGGCCTCTTCCGTCGGACCTTGACACTGAGCCCGGCCTTCCGCCGCTCCAACTTGGCGGCGATCCGCTACGGCACGGTCACCCCGAGCGGGTCACCGGTCCGTCCGGTCAGCCCGATCTCGTGGCGAGCCATCTTCGGGCGTCGATAAGCTCCGACATCGGTTCGGGCAGGCTGCTTCCGGGCTTGCCCGAGTCGGCGTGTGCCGACCGAGCGTGGCCATCGATCGTTACCGCTTCTCGTCGATGGCCGCGAGCAAGGTGTGAAAGACCTCGTCCATCGTCCCACCACCATCGATCCTTCGGAAGCGATCGGGGCGATGCTCGGCGTAGTGGGCGATGACCGGCCCGGTCGACTGGTGGAAGATGCGTTGCCGTTCGGCGACGATCTCGGGCTGGTCGTCATCGCGCTTCCGGAGCATCGAACCACAAGCGCAACGTTCGGGGGTCTCCGGCGGGTGAGTCACGGTGTGGTAGGTCGCCCCGCAAGTCGGACAAATCCTGCGACCGGCCAAGCGTCGGGTGACCTCTTCCTGATCGATGATGACCTCGACGAAATGATTGACCTCGAGGGGATGGTTCCGCTCGATCTGCTCCATCATGGGAACCTGAGTCATCGTCCTCGGGAAGCCGTCGATAATCACGGTCTGCCGATTGGCGTTCGTGAGGGCCTGATCCAGCAAATCACGGATGAGCGCATCATCGACGAGCCGACCACCCTTCATCTGGGCGGCGACGCGTTGCCCCAACTCATCGGACCGCGTGATCGCGGCTCGAAGCAGGTTACCGATCGGGATGTGGGCCATCGCGCGCTGACTGGCCAGCCGGGCAGCCAAGCTGCTCTTGCCGCTCCCTGGTCGCCCGAAGATGACGATCGCTCGGTTTCGCTCCGACGATTGGCTCACGGGATCGCTCCTTCACTCACCCGCATGGAGGTGGTCCCTTCAGTCTGATCGAACCCGAACCCAAGGTGCGATCGGCGACGCATTCTGATCGAATTCCGGCCCCATTGTAAATGTCGCCTTGTGTCGACGTGTCAGAGGAAATCGCGCGTCATCGACCGTCCTCCGCGCATTCCAGAGACCGACCCGATGGCTCGGCCGATCGTTGGTGGTGGGTCGAGGATCAGACACTTGTCCGATGACCGGGGTCGTGGCAGACTCGTCCTGATCGCCCGCGCGACCCGGCTATCCGGGACGATCCGCATCGGATCTCGAGCGGATTCTTCCAGAGCGCAACGGTCGGCGCGATCCGACCGCTTTCGGATGACGCGTTCCTCGGGACCCCACCCGCTTCGTGACGGATGACACCGATGCTCCTGAACTTCGCTCCGGTGATCGCGCAGGATCTGATGACCTCCGCTCGACGATCACGACACACGACCATCCGTGTTCTCTACGGACTGGTCGTGCTGATCCTAATCTTCTCCGCGTGGGTGTCCGCACAACACCTCTTCTGGCGAACCGGCACGGTGCGATTCGACGTCCTCTCCTACTTGGGTCGAGAACTGGTGAGGCGGATCCTGATCGGACAAGTGGTGACGATCGTCCTGCTGACGCCCGCGATGGTCGCCGGCGCGATCGCCGAAGAGCGTCAGCGACGGACGCTCCACTACCTGATGACCAGCGACCTCAATTCGCTGGAAATCGTCCTGGGCAAGCTCCTGGCGCGAGTCTGGTCGATCGGCCTGTTCGTCATGATGACCCTGCCGGTGCTCAGCACGATGCTGCTTTATGGCGGGGTCGGTCTGAACGAGATCCTGGTCGGAGAAGCCTTGAGCATAGCCCTGCTGTTGTTCCTGGCCAGCTTCTCGATGCTGATCTCGGTTTGGTCTCGACGCTCACGAGACGCCGTCTTGGGAACTTACCTCCTGATGGCCTTCTGGTTTCTCATCGCGGGGGTTGTCCAGCAACTGGTGATGATGGGCGTCTCGGGATCTTCGCCGGTCGTCTCGATCCTCTTCACGATCTTCGACACGCTCTATCTGGTCTCGCCTTGGCGGATCTACAACCTGATCGACACCGGGATCGGGCCGCGAATGGGCCTGCTCTTCGACCGTGAGGTGATGCTCACCCTCGGAGCCTTGCTCGGCTTCACCGCGCTCTTTGTGGGCCTGGCCACCTGGCGACTCCGGCCCAGCTTCCGCAAGATTCAGGACGAAACCCGTCGACGATTCCTCTTCTTCATCCCGATCCCCAAGCGGTTCAACCGCCCCTTGAAGTCGCAGGGGTTGATCGGACGTCAGGTCTTCCCGGCCCCGCCCTGCGGGAACCGACCCCTGATCTGGAAGGAGATGTGGCACCAGCAGCGCGGATTGTTCGTGCGCGCGGTGATCTTGCTCATGGTCGTGCTCGTCCTGCCGTTCGTCCTGGTGATCACCGGGCTTAATATCTGGGACACGATCGTCGAGGTCTGGGAGTACGGCTACGGGACGACCGACACCGAACAGTCCTACCGCGACCGGCTCGACTTCCAGAAGTCCGTCGCGGTCATGACGCTGGTCCTGTTCGTCATCGGGATGTTCGGGTTGGTCCAGGCCGCCGCCGGCAGCATTACGACGGAGCGTGAGAAGGACACCTGGCTGAGCCTCTTGGGTGTGCCGGCCTCGGCCTCGGAGTTCGTCCGGGCCAAGATGCTTGGGGCGCTCTGGTCTCAGCGCTATTGTTGGTATGGCATCGCGATCCTCTGGACGCTCGCCTTGCTCTGCGGGAGCCTGCGGCCCTGGTCGTTGGTGGTTTCCTTGTTGGGTTTCGCCATCATGACCGGATTCGCCGCGTCCCTGGGCGTCCGGATCTCGATGGCGGTTCGGTCCTCGCTCCGCGCCCAAGCGACCGCGCAGTTCCTTGTGGTCGGGATCAACTGTCTCTGGTTGCTCGGGGGGATCGACTACGATCGCTGGAAGATCCTCGACTGGACCTGCGTCGGGCACCTCATCTACAACGGCCAGTTCCACTACCAGTCCGAACCGTCGCCGGTCGGCATGGTCAATCAGTGTCTGGGTCTGCTGGCCTACGGGATCGCCACGCTGATCCTGACCGCCTCATCGATCAATCAGTTCGACTGGCTCAACGAACGGATCCCAAGTCCGGTGGACATCCCATCGGACCCATTCCCGCAACGATCGGGGGGATGACGCTCGGTCCTCGATCAGCTTGCGACTCGGACGACGCGGAGCATCGACCCTGGACGACCGACCGGTTTAGTATGATCGGGTTCGGACGGCTCGTGATCCGAACAACGGTCGGACGCGCACGTCCCGGTCGGCGTTGAGATGAGTAGCGTTCTTGCCGCTCGTCGTTTGGGGCTCGCGTGTTCGACGTTCCAGGTGCTGCTCAGGACGAAGGATAGGCCCATGCGTTCGCCGTTTGGACCGGTGCTCAACGTCGAACTGATCGCCTTGGCGCGACGATCCCGATTCCTCTGGCTCCGGATGGTCTACGGAAGCATCTTATTTTTGATCATTTGGCTTTCCTATCAAAATAACCTTTCCGGTGCACCTGAAGACGTCTCGCCGAACCGACTCGCACGATTCACTGAGTCCACCTTCATCGTCTACTCGGTGGTCCAGCTCATCGCCGTCGGCCTACTGACCCCGGCGGTCGTGGCCGGCATGATCGCCGGCGAGCGTCAGCGGCGGACGCTCTCCTATCTCCTGGCCAGCCACCTGAACGGGTTCGAGGTCATCTTCGGCAAGCTTGCGGCCCGGTTGGCGACGGTCGGGATGTATGTGCTGATGGGCCTGCCGATGATCAGCATCCTTTCGCTCTTCGGCGGGCTCGATCCGCTCTTGATCGTCCTCAGCTTCGCCGGCGCCTTGACGATGGGGGTTTTCCTGGCCTCCTTGACGATGCTGGTCTCCTGCCTGGCCAAGCGGGTCCGCGACGCCATCTTTGGCGCCTACATGCTTATTCTCGGATGGATTACATTCCCATATCTCGTTATGGGTTTTTTCAACATCAATTCCGTGCTTTTGAAGATCTACGAGTGGATTGCCCCTGCTAACGAGCTGTTGGTCTATTGCAATCCGTTCCGGCTGATCGCCGTGCTGGCCGAGAACCCGCGACGGGACCTCGTGGAAGTCGGCCTCGTCTTCGCGGGCCATTGGGCCATCTCCGCGACGGTCATCATCCTGGCCGCGGTCCTGTTCCGGCCAATCGCTCGGTCGCTGGAATCGGGTGCGAGCGGCACGAAGCGGATCATCCCCCGACTCCGGGGGCGGGACAAAACCGAAAAGCCGAAGCGGCGCCGACCTCGAGCCCGACTCATCAAGCGACCGCCATGTCGCTCGCGACCGATGCTCTGGAAAGAACTCTGGTCCGGCCGACTGAGCGGCATCATCCGGTTCATCACCATCACTGTGGGCCTGATGATCTTGGGATCGATCGTCGTTCAGCTCTGTTTCGTGGTTCCGGATGCGGCTGCAGAACTAATTGAACATGGGTATTTTAACTTCGCTGACCGCGACTATGACCGAAATACGTTACACATCATTCTTTCTGTATGGATGCTAGGTCTGTTTGCGTTGGGGATGCTGGGCACGGTGGTCTCGGCGGCGGGCAGCATCTCGAACGAGCGCGAGCGCGACACTTGGATCAGCATCCTGGGCACCCCCTTGACGGCCCGCGAGATCATCCTGGCCAAGATGGCCGGCGCCATCTGGTCGGTCCGCGCGATCTGGCTGACGATCGCCGCGTTGTGGTGTGTCGGGATCGTCTGTGGCGCGGTCTTCCCGTTCTCACCCTTGCTGACCACCTTCACGATGGGCGTCTACCTCGCTTATGGAGCCGCCCTGGGAGTCAACCTCTCACTCTGGAGCAAGTCCTCGATACGTGCCCAAGGGTTCGCCGTGGGAATCCTGATCTTCACGAGCGGCGGATATCTGCTGTTCTGCCTCCCTGTGATCTCCGTCTTCTCCAACGAGGCTTCCCTGATCTTGATGATGGGTTTCAGCCCCCTGTTCGTCTTCGGCACGTTGTTTTCGGTCGAACACGTGGTCGATCCCCCGTCCTGGTTCTTCGACTCAGAATCTATCGTGCTGGTGCTGACCTACATCCTCTCGATGGTGGCCCACGGCGCCGCGGCTTGGGGGCTGACCTATGGTTCGATTGAGTCGTTCGCCCGAGCCAACGACCGACCGCCCGACTGAGCCTGAACGGATCGGCGATCCACTCCCCGAAGGGAGGGTCGGGCGCGACGCAGGGTCCGACATTGAGGTTGGGGGTCTTATGGTCTCGACGGCCGTGTTTCATCGCGAGTTGGTCCGTGCAGCGCGCAAGGGCCATCCGATGGCGTTCCGCGTCCTGATCCCGGCGATCTTGTTGCTGGGCTTCGGCTTCCTGCTGGTCCTCGGCCCGCAGAGCGAGGGTGGGGTGGCCCTAAGCGAGCGGATCCTCGATCCGACGGCGATCGGACGGGTCGCGGTCTGGACCTTCCTGATCGGCCTGTTCGTCCAGTTCCTGATCGTGCTCGGCCTGACCCCCGACGTGGTCGCCGGCGCCTTGATCGAGGAACGCAATCGACGGACGTTGCCCGACCTGCTCGCCAGTGACCTGAACGCCGGCGAGATCATCCTCGGCAAACTCGCGGCGCGTCTCTGCCGGGTCGCGTCGGTCTTAGCTGGCGGCCTGCCGGTCATCGCCCTCTTGTCAGTCTTCGGCAACATCGCCCCGTCGTTCATCGCCTTGAGCTACCTGGGACTCTTGACCACGGCCGTGGTCTCCGGGTCCCTCTCCATGCTCGGTTCGCTCTATCTGGTCCGGATTCGCGGCGTGATCCACGCGGTCATGCTGATCCAATTCCTTTGGGTGCTCGGGCCGATCGCCGCGCCAATCTTCCTGCCCGAGCACATGCTGGGCGAATCGGCCTTCGAGGCGTTGGTGATCGGCATGGACGGGCTGGCACAGTCGAGCCCGTTGGCCTTCGCGCAACGGGTACAGCACAGCCATTTGCGGCTCGATGCGGTCCAGCTCAGTGAGACCCTAACGCGGATGATCCTGATCCAGTCGAGCGCGGCGATGGTCCTCGTGGCTTGGACCGTCATTCAGCTCCGGGATGTCTCGCGAGGGCGCGAGGGGGGGAGTCATGGGCGCTACCGGCTCTGGGACCACATGGTCGCCTGGCGTTGGCGGATTGTCCCCAAACGACGATGTGAGAACGATCCGATGCTCTGGAAGGAGTGGGACTGCCACGACATCAACGGCATCGGCAAGCTGTTCGTCACCGCAATCGCGGCGGTCTCCCTGTTCTTCTTGATCAACCACATGGTGGCGCTCGGTCGTTCGGCCTGGTTCGAGATCAGCGAGTGGGGCTGGTGGTCCATCGGTGCCGAGCAGACCTATCACCGGGGCCAGCTCAACGGGTTCATTCGGGTCGTGACCGCCCTCGGAATGATGATGGTCCTGTTGTCGGTGGTGGCCGGCTCGGCCTGCGGAATCACCTCGGAACGCGAACGCGACTGCTGGATCAGTCTGATCACGACGACGCTCCGGCCTTGGGAGATCCTCCGCGCCAAGATGGTCAAGTCGGCTCGTCTGGGGCTGGCCCTCATTCCGATCTGGCTGGTCGGGATCGTTCTCGGCGCCATCCACCCGATCGCTCTTCCCTTGGCATTCATCGGGTTGGCGGTCCCGATCTGGTTCGTCTCGTCGATCGGGATCACCATGTCGATGCGCTGCGCGACGTCGACCGACGCTCAGTCGTCGACCGCCTTTTTGTTAATGATGGTCAATTTCCTGCCATTGATCTCCGGTGTGATTCTTCAAAGCATGAATATTTTTATGTTCGCGACGTGCATGCCGGCCCTCGAGACATCGATTCTGCTGACCTATCCGGAGTTCGAGCGGCTGTTCGCACCGTCAACGACGTGGCAGACCGCGATCAGCTCGGGAGACCCCTCGCCCAAGGCGGTCGTCCTGCTCTTCCTGGCCAGCCAGAGCGTTCTGGCCATTGTCTCGCTCTGGCTCACGCGTCGCGCGATCCGTCAGTTCGACGTTATCGCTGAACGGCCCGATCGTTCGCGTCAGCCGACGTTCGCTTCAACCGAGTCGGTCGCTCCAAATTCGTGCTGATTGTCGACGATCTGATGGCCGATCGGCAACGCGGTCTCCCCCGAGCCGAGGACCAGCCGGGCCAACCAATCGGTCGGCAAGCCGGGCCGCACGAGCGAGACGGTCGTGTCGAGTCGCTGACCGATCGCCTCAGCGACCTTGTATCCGCTCCTGACCGCGCCCTCCATCGTCGCCGGCCAGCCGGTGGAGGTGTAATCGCCGGCCAACCAGAGGCCAGGCCAACGGGTCGCCTGGCTCGGTCGCAAAGCCTCGATACCCGGTCGCGCGGAGAACGTCGCCCCGTGCTCGGTGACGACCCGGACGTGAAGGACCGATGCCTCAGCCATTGCGGGGAACAGGCGCTTCAGGTCGTCGATGACCTGAGCGGAGACCTCATCGTTGGTCAGACCGGCCAGGTCCCTCGAGGCGCTGACGACAATCTGGAGGTACTGCACCTCACCCTCGCCATCAACGGCCCCCTCGGGAGGACGATCCGGACCCGACTCGCCCCCCTCAATCGCCGAGCGGTTGAAGATCCAGTGGATCGTCCGACCCGGAGTGACAGCATGATCGAACGGGCAGACCGGCTTGCTCAGCCAGAGGTGGACACCTGTGATGGGTGAAGTGGTCAACTGCTCCAAGCGATCGAGTTCGGGCCATGATTCGGCTAAGGAGGCCGGCAGGAGCGTTCGGACACGCGGGTGCGGCACGGCCAACACGATATGGTCCGCCTCGAGGTGATCGCCGTCGCGGAGCCGGACTCCGATCGCACGACCACCCCCATCGAACTCGACGGAGTCGACCCCAGCGCTGGTCCGAACGTCGACGCCACGATCTCGGAGCCATTTTCCGATGAGGTCGCCGAAGATCTCGCCGAGCGGGACCGTAGGCACGTCAACGCGGTATCCGTCACGGTTTCGACAGAAGCCGTCGAGCATCACCTTGCGGGCGTGCCCGACGTCCATCCGGTCGACCGTCTCGTTGAGTGCCGAGACCAGGACGGTTTCCCAGTAGAGGTTGATGGTGCGTGGGGATTGCCCCATCCGTCGGAGCCAGTCACCGAACGGCTCCTTGGGGTCGAGACGACCGGGAGTCGCGAGCCGGGCCAGGCCGTAGGCGATCCGCAACTTCTCCAGGGTCGACAGGTAAGTCGTCTTGAGGAAGCTCCACGCCAGATGCAAGGGGGCGGGGAGCCTGGACGTCGCTTCCAAATACGACAGTCGACCGTCTGGGCCTAGGAAGCGGATTCGTCGGATCGGGTGGAACAGGTGGTCGGTCCCGACGCGTCGACAGAGGTCATGCAGGTTGGTGCAGCAACCCATGCCGACATGTTGGCCGTTGTCGACGAGTCGTCCGGTGGTCGGATCGGGGAACGAGCCGGCGCGACCTCCCAGACGCGGACGGCTCTCCAGGACGGTCACCTCGGCGTCGAGCCCGACCAGACCAACGGCGGTCGCCAGGCCGGCCAAACCTCCGCCGACGATTCGGATCCGGGGTCGCCGCCGATCGAACCGTTGTCCTCCACGTGGCCCATGAGCGGTCGTTGTCCCGACTGTCGACGCAACGCTCACGAGGGACTCCCGATTAGGCTCGGCTCGGTGGACCAGCCGGTCATCGATCGCGCCGCGATGGCGAGCTTGCGCCAGGCCGGCACCGAGATCCGTTCGGCCAGGACCTCGTAGTCGCGGCGGACGATCTCTTCGAGCAACGCGCGGTAGATCCCGACGATGGCCCGGAAGACCGGTCGGCCGACCGGCTCGACCAACCGCGCCAAGGGCATGGCCCGGTGATAGAACTCGACGGCCCGATGGGCCTGGTACTCCAGGAGCCGACGCGTCTCGGGCCGGAGGCGCCCTTCGATGAAGTCGGCCGGGTCGACCCCGAACCGATCCAGCTCCTCTTGGGGGAGATAGACCCGGCCACGACCGGCATCCTCGCGGACGTCTCGGAGAATATTGGTCAATTGCAGCGCGATCCCACAGGCCTCAGCCAGTTCCTCGGCCCGGCCTCCTTCGGAACGGTAACCCCAGATATGCAGACAGCATAGGCCGACGACGCTCGCAACGCGATAACAATAGTTATAGAGGTCGGAGAACTGGGCGAACCGGCTCGGCTCCAGGTCCATGGCGACGCCGTCGAGGATCTCCAAGAGGAGGTGGTGCGGGATCCGGTGGCGTTGGATGGTCTCCAACAGGGCCGGCCAACCGGGCCAGGCTAAGCTCGCATCGGGGTCCAGCCCGCAAGCGCTGACGGCGACCGGATTGTGTGCGAGACCATCGAGCGATGCCGGGTCCGCGAGGAGCAGCTCGGTCGTCCGTCGCCAGTCGGCCAGGTCGATCCGGCCCCGTTCGACGTCCGGCGCATCGTCGACCAGGTCGTCGCTTCGACGAAGGAACGCATAGAGGCTGCACATGGACCGTCGGAGGTCGGACGGGAGCAGCATGAAGCACATGTAGAAGTTCCGCGCTTCACGGCGAGCGACCTGACGGCAGAACTCGAAGCTGGCCTGACGTCGCGTGTCGATCGTCTCGATCATCGCTGCACCCTCCTTGCTGGGTCCGGTTCGACGGTCGCGGGAGACTTGACGACGACGTCGACCGGTTCACGAGGCGTTAAGTCGCGCCCGCGAGTTCCTCGGTCTCGGTCACGGGACTATTGGGAGTCGCCCGTCGACGAAGCGACCCACTCAGGGAGGCCGAAACGGCGCGGACGATCAGACCGGCCTTGGTCCGGCCACCGACGACCGGGCGTTCCGAGAGAACATCATACCGACGATCCTCGATCCGTCGAAGCACGGCCAACCCGCCGAGCCGGAACAGTTCGACGTCGAGCGCGAGCCGACCGGGCATCCGACCCGGCAACGCTGCTCCCGCCTCCAGGAGTTGTCGAGGCCGATCGACCTCGAAGCGCAACAACGACGCGAACTCCTCGGTGAATCGGCCCTCGACGATCTCCGACTCGCGGACCCTGAACGCCTCCAAGTCCTCTTGAGGCAGGTAGATCCGACCGATCGCGGCGTCGCGCGCGACGTCCTGCCAGAAGTTGGCCAGTTGGAGCCCCGTGCAGATCGCGTCGGAGAGGACCAGGTTCTCCGTTGTCACGCGTCCGGCGAGTTGGAGGATGATCCGACCCACCGGATTGGCCGAGCGTTGGCAGTACGCGACAAGCTCTTGGTAGGTGGCGTATCGGGTGACGGTCTGATCCTGCTCGAATGCGGAGATGAGGTCGTGGAACGGATCGGCCATCAAAGGAAACTGTTGGGCCGTCTCAGCCAAGGCGATGAGAACCGGGTGGTTCGCGCGGTCTGGATCAGCCCACGAGGCCGAGAGCTGTCCGCGCCACCAAGCCAGCAGGCGCCGCGACCGTTCCGGATCGCCGATCTCGTCGCCGAGGTCATCGGACCATCGGCAGTAGGCATAGACGGCCTGGAGGGCCGGCCGGAGGGTTCGAGGCGTCAGCCACGTCAAGACCGAAAAGTTCTCCTGATGCGAACGCGTGAAGCGATCGCAATAGGCCCAGGCCTCGTCGCGGGACAGCGATCGCGGGGGGGCATCGGGTCCGTAGTGGCGGAGATCCTCCACGACGCTCATCGGACGGGGACTCCCGGGTCAGTTCGGTCCTGATCAATCGTGTCAAGGCGACGGCTCGGTGCCCCGTCCGAGCCTTCGAGGCTCGATGTGGGGCGATCACCTCGGCTTCGTCGGAGGCCGACGCCCGGATCGACCGGGGCGGCCCGCTGATTCCATCCTAACGAAGAGGCAGCAATTCTAGATCGAAGCGTAGGAATCTGTCTGCGCCGCTTCTCGATCTCGAGGCCGAGCCGATCGTCGAAGGCCGTCGAGTCGGCCGTTTGGGGGATCCTGGAGGCTTGATCGGCCGCGCGAACCGGCCTTATCCTGAAACACCTATGGCCGAATCGTCCCGATCGACCTTCCCCTCCCCCTTTTGAATGGAGAACTTCGATGGTCCGCCCGATGCTTTCGATGCTTCTGTCGATGGTCGTCGTGGTCCTGGTGTCGACCGGCTCGCCAAGCCTCGCGGCGGAGTCCGAGTTTCGACCGCTGTTCAATGGGAAGTCATTGGATGGCTGGATCCAACCTGACCTGCCCGGTCTCTTCTTCGTCGAGGATGGCAAGATCGTCGGCATCACCGACGGGTCGCTCGAGAAGAACGAGTTTCTGGTCACCGAGGAGCGGTTCAGCGACTTCGAGCTGACCGTCTCGCTCCGGGTGATCTCGGGCAACTCGGGGATCCAGTTCCGCTCCGAGCGGCTCGACAACGGCGCCGTCCGCGGCCCGCAGGCCGATGCGGCCGAGCCGTACTGGGGCTTGCTCTACGAAGAGCGCGGGCGGGGAATCCTTGAGCGATACCCGGAGGAGAAGGTCGCCGAGATCGTCGACCTCGATGGGTTCAACACCTACGTGATCCGCTGCGTCGGCGATCAACTGACGATCACGCTCAACGGGACGACGGTCATCGAGCGGGTCGATCCGGAGTTCGCGGCCGACGGGATCATCGCCCTGCAGGTCCATGTCGGACCAGCGATGCGTGTCGAGTTCAAAGACATTCGGATCAAGCAACTCAACGACTCAGAATCGGCCGAATAAGTCGCCCCCAAGACACTGCTGACAACCCTCAACGGATCGCCGCCCCCCGTTCTCTCGGAGCCCTTGACGCATGGTGATGGTGATGCCTCGATTCGGATTCCACGTCGCTCGCTCGTTGACTGCGCTGCTAGGGATCGTCGCGATCGCGGCGGGTCTCGGGACGCCCAGATCGGCCGACGCGCAGGATTGGGATCCCCGGCTCTTGACCGACCTGAAAGCCCGGGCGGTCGGTCCGGCGACAATGAGCGGTCGGGTGGCAGCGGTCACCGTCGACCCGAGCGACACCGACGTGCTCTACGTCGGGGCGGCCACCGGGGGGCTCTGGAAATCGACCGACGGCGGCTTGACCTTTGAGTCGATCTTCGACGACCAGCCGGTGGTGGCCATCGGCGCCGTGGCGGTCTGCCCGAGCAACCCCAACGTCATTTGGGTCGGTACCGGCGAGGGCAACCCGCGCAACAGCGTCTCGCTGGGCAACGGAATCTACCGCTCGATCGACGCGGGCCGGACCTGGACCCACCTCGGCCTGGACGATTCGGAGCGGATCCACCGGATCGTGCCCGACCCGAACGATCCGGACGTCGCCTACGTGGGCGTGATGGGCAAGATGTGGGGCGACTCGACGGAGCGCGGCGTCTACAAGACGGAGGACGGCGGGGAATCCTGGGAACGTTCGCTTTACGTCGACGAGTCGACCGGCGTGGCCGACCTGGTCATGGACCCGTCCAATCCGAACACGCTGCTGGCGGCGCTCTGGGACTTCCGTCGTGAACCCTGGTTCTTCCGGTCCGGCGGTCCGGGCTCGGGCCTCTACCGGACCGACGACGGCGGCGCGACCTGGACCCGCCTCGATGAGTCGGACGGCCTCCCCAACGGAGATCTGGGCCGGATCGGCCTGGCCTACGCCCCCTCCGACCCCGAACGGGTCTATGCCCTGGTCGAGGCCGAGGAAAACGTCGTCTGCCGTTCCGACGACGGTGGTCGGACCTGGTCGACGATCGGCGGCGGTGAGAACGCTGGCAACCGTCCCTTCTACTTCGCCGACCTCATCGTCGACCCGAGCAACCCGAACCGCGTCTACAGCCTCTGGTCGTTGGTCAGCGTCAGCGAGGACGGCGGCAAGAGCTTCGACATCTTGGTCCCGTTCAACGCGGCCCATCCGGACCACCACGCGCTTTGGATCAACCCCGACGATCCGGAGCATCTGATCCTGGGCAACGATGGCGGGATCGCCATCAGCCGGGATCGTGGCCGTTCCTGGCGGTTCGCGCGCAACCTTCCGCTGGGCCAGTACTACCACATCCGCGTTGACAACGAGACGCCGTTCAACATTTACGGGGGGATGCAGGACAACGGCTCGTGGGTGGGTCCGAGCCAGATCTGGGTCTCCGGTGGGATCCGCAACTTCCACTGGCAAGAGGTCTTCTTCGGCGACGGGTTCGACACCGCGCCTGATCCGGAGGACCCGACCCGCGGCTACGCGATGAGCCAGCGCGGGTTCCTCGGCCGCTGGGACCTGAAGACCGGCGAACGCAAGAGCATCCGGCCGGCACCGCCGGACCCGGAGACCCAACTCCGGTTCAACTGGAACGCCGGCTTCGCACAGGATCCGTTCGACCCGTCGACGATCTACTTCGGCAGCCAGTTCCTCCATCGCTCGACCGATCGCGGCGAGACCTGGGAGACGATCAGCGACGACCTGACGACGAACAACCCGAAGTGGCAGCGCCAGGCCGAAAGCGGCGGCTTGACCCTGGACGTCACCGGCGCGGAGAACTTCACCACAATCGTGGCGATCGCGCCCAGCCCCGTGCAGGAAGGCGTCCTCTGGGTCGGCACCGACGACGGCCGGCTCCACGTCACGCGCGATGGTGGATCGACCTGGGAGAGCGTCGAGAACTACGTGACCGGCGTGCCGACGAACACCTGGATCCCGCACATCGAGGTGTCGCGGTTCGACGCCGGCACGGCCTTCGTCGTCTTCGATGACCACAAGCGATCCAACACCGAGACGTACGTCTATCGAACCGACGACTTCGGCCAGAGCTGGACCTCGCTGGTCGACGCCGACGATCCGGTCCGCGGCTACGCACATTGCATCGTCCAGGATCCGGTCGACCCCGAATTGCTGTTTCTGGGCGCTGAGTTCGGGCTCTTCGCCTCGGTCGACGGCGGCCAATCGTGGCTGAGTTGGGACCACGGGCTCCCGAGCGTCGGGGTCCGCGACCTGATCGTCCACGACCGCGACCACGACCTGGTCGTCGGCACCCACGGCCGCGCGGCGTATGTGCTAGATGACGTCCGGCCACTCCGCGAACTGGGCGGTTCGCTCGCCGAGACCCCCCTGCACCTCTTCGAGCCGCCGCCGGCCCAGCAGTATCGGATCGGCCAGCCATCCTCGGCCCGCTTCCCCGGCGCCGGTGAGTTCCGAGGCACCAACCGCCCTTATGGCGCCCTCCTGAGCGTCTGGGTCGGCGACGACCGGTTGCCCCTCGCCGACGACGAGTCCTCCGAGGACGACGAGCCGACCGATGCCGAACCGGTCCCCGATCAGTTCGAGGTCACCGTCGAGGACACCTCGGGCCAGACGATCCGCCAGTTCGAGGTGCCGGCCCATCGCGGCATCAACCGGTTCGTCTGGAACCTTCGGAGCGACGGCGTCCGCGGGCCGAGCCTCTCCACACCGCCCCCCGATGCGCCCTCGCCGAGCGGACCGGAGGTCGTCCCGGGCACCTATCGAGTCCGGATCGCACTGGGCGATGAGGTTGTCGAAGGGGAGGTCGAGGTCCGGCCCGATCCGCGATCTTCACACGACTCGGCGGCCCGGCTCGCCAACTACGAAGCGCAGCGCCGAGCCGAGACGCTCAGCGGAGTCGCCGCCGAGATGCTCGATCGGATCGAGGCGGTTCGCAAGCGGATCGACCTGATCCTCGCCCTGGCCGGCGACGACGAGGACCTCGACGATCAAGCTGCGGATTCCGACTCCGAACCCGCCACGAACACCGAGCCGGATGCCGAAGCCGACGCCGATTCCAACGACTCCGAAGACCCCGAGGCCGAGGACACCGACGAATCGGACGAGCCGTCGACGCTCGCCGGCTTCGCCAGTTCGCTTCGCGAGAAGCTGGTCGTGATCGAGGCCGATCTCTGGACCCGACCTGGGACGACCAAGGGGATCGTCCGGAGCGACCAGACGGTCGTCGGCGCCCTAGGCCTGGCCGGAGGACAACTCGGCTCGAGCTGGGACCGCCCGACCGATGCCCAGCTCCAATACCTCAAGCTGGCCGAGACCCAACTCGACGCGACCCGCGAGGCCCTCAACGCCCTCTTGGCCGAGGACGTCCCCGCCTTCATCGGACGGGCCCGCCAAGCCGAACTGGAACTCATGCCCCCGACCGACCCGATCACCCGGGATCCTTGAGCCCCAAATGGAAGCCATCGGCCGTCTTCTGCCCAGGTCGTCCAAAGGGCGACCACCCGCGAAGCTTGACGCAGCAGTCGAGGCTCGATTGGTGGCCCCCCAACTCGGCCTCCCATTGGGTTGGCCGCTCCGAGGAAGACTGGGGGGCGGGTCCCCACAGAGGCC
>CAZSSM010000002.1:23273-185052 GCA_964609385.1 uncultured Planctomycetia bacterium | reverse complement strand
GCTCGAGCGGCGCGATGCAGAGGTGTGGGACATCCTCGAGGAGGTCATCCACCAGCACCCCGTGCTGCTGAACCGCGCGCCGACGCTGCACCGCATGGGCATCCAGGCGTTCGAGCCGGTGCTGGTCGAGGGCAACGCGATCCGGCTGCACCCGCTGGTCTGCAAGGGGTTCAACGCCGACTTCGACGGCGACCAGATGGCCGTCCACCTGCCGCTCTCGATCGAGGCGCAGGTTGAGGCGATGACCCTCATGATGTCGACCAACAACATCTTCAGCCCGGCCAATGGCAGCCCGATCATCAGCCCGACGCAGGACATCGTCATGGGCGCCTACTACCTGACGGTGTCGCGGGCCGGCGAGCATGGCGAGGGGATGGTCTTCGCCAGCCCCGAAGAGGTCTTCCTGGCCCTCTATCAAGGTAAGGTCGGCGTCCACGCGCCGATCAAGCTCCGGCTGCCCGACCACAAGCGGCTCAAGGGCGAAGGAGCCAAAGAGTTCACCCCCGGCATGATCATCGACACGACGCCGGGCCGGATCGTCTTCAACGACATCCTGAACCCGCAGATGTCGTTCTACAACCTGCCGTTGGGCCAGAAGCAGCTCCAGATGATCATCGCCGACTGCTACCAGTTGCTCGGCCGTCGAGAGACTATCAAGCTGCTCGACGACATGAAGGAACTCGGCTTCCGCGAGTCGACCCGCTCGGGCCTCTCCTTCGCCGCCGACGACCTGAAGACCCCCGACGTCAAAGAGAAGCTGCTGGCCGACGCCGACAAGGAGGTCGCCAAGTTCAACCGGAACTATCAGCGCGGCATCATGACCGACCAAGAGCGCTACTACAAGGTGCTCGATGTCTGGACCCATGCCCGTGAGCAGATCACCAACGCGCTGATGGAGGAACTCAAGAACGACCATCGCGACGGGATGATCTACCTCAACCCGGTCTTCCTGATGGCCGAGAGCGGCGCCCGCGGCGGCAAGGGCCAGATCAGCCAGTTGGCCGGCATGCGCGGCCTGATGGCCAAGCCGTCCGGCGAGATCATCGAGACGCCGATCAAGGCCAACTTCCGCGAAGGCCTCTCGGTGCTGGAATACTTCAGCTCCACCCATGGGGCGCGTAAGGGCCTGGCCGACACCGCACTGAAGACCGCCGACAGCGGCTACCTGACCCGAAAGCTGGCCGACGTGGCCCAGAACGTCGTGATCACCATGGAGGACTGCGGGACAACCCAGGGCGTCTCCAAGGGGGTCGTCTACAAGGGCGAGAAGATCGAGGTCAGCCTCAGCCAGTCGATCCGCGGGCGCGTTAGTCGGGTCACGATCAAGGACCCGATCACCGGCGAGGCGGTCGTCCGCGAGAGCGAGATGATCTCCTTCGCAGCGGCCCGCAAGCTCGAAGAGATGGACATCGACAAGATCCAGGTCCGAAGCCCGATGACCTGCGAGGCCAACCTGGGGATCTGCCGGAACTGCTATGGCATGGACCTGGCCACCGGCCAACTGGTCGAGTGCGGGATGGCCGTCGGGATCATCGCCGCCCAGTCGATCGGCGAGCCGGGCACCCAGTTGACGATGCGGACCTTCCACATCGGCGGGATCGCTAGCCGTGCCATCGAGGACAAGGACGTCAAGGCCAAGCGGCCCGGCACGATCAAGTTCGTCGGCATCAAGGATGTCGAGGGCGAGTCCGGTCAGATGATCGCGCTGAGCCGCAACGGCGAGATCCAGGTGCTCGACAACAAGGATCGGCCGCTGGACAAGTACGACGTGCCCCACGGCGCGGTGCTGAAGGTCCGCGAAGGCGACCAGATCAAGAACGGTGACGTGCTCTGCGAATGGGACCCGCACAACAACCCGATCCTCGCCGAGGTCGGCGGGCGCGTCCGGTTCGAGGACATCGTCGAGAACGAGACGGTCCGCCTCGACACCGATGCGGCCGGCATCACTCGGCGGACCATCATGGAGCACAAGGGAGATCTGCACCCGCAGGTGATCATCGAGGACGCCCAGGGCAACATCCTCGACTACTACACGATCCCCGAACGCGCCTCCATCGAGGTCGAGGAGGGGTCGGAGGTCCATCCCGGCTCGATGATCGCCAAGACGCCGCGCGAAGGGGGCGGCAACCAAGACATCACCGGCGGCTTGCCGCGGGTCACCGAGCTGTTCGAGGCCCGACGCCCCAAGGACCCGGCCGTTTTGGCCGAGATCGACGGCAAGGTCGAGATCCTCGAAGAGAAGCGGCGCGGCAAGCGGGTCATCGTCGTCCGCAACAAGTCGGGCATCGAACGGGAGCACCAGGTCCCGCGCGGAACTCATCTGTTGGTTCACAAGGACGATGAGGTTCGCGCCGGCCAACCGCTGGTCGAGGGGCCCCTGGTCCCGCACGACATCCTGCGGATCTCCGGCGAAGAGGTCGTCCACAAGTACCTCTTGGAGCAGATCCAAGGCGTCTACCGGAGCCAGCGCGTCGAGATCGACGACAAGCACCTGGAGATCATCATCGCCCAGATGCTCCGGAAGGTCCGGATCGAGAGTGTCGGCGATACCGGCCTACTACCCGGCTCGGTCATCGACAAGTTCGAGTTCCGCAACCGCAACCGCGAGCTGCTGAGCTGCGTCAAGATCGACAAGCCCGGCGACACCGACTTCAGCAAGAACGAGATCGTGCCGCGCGACGTCTTCGATCAGGAGAACGCCCGCATCGAGGCTGAGGACGGCGAGAAGGCCCAGTGGATCCGGCCCAAGCCGGCCGCCGCCAGCACGCAATTGCTGGGCATCACCAAGGCCGCCGTGCAGTCGGACAGCTTCATCTCGGCAGCCAGTTTCCAGGAGACGACCAAGGTCCTCACCGAAGCGGCGCTGGCCGGCAAGGTCGACCATCTCGTCGGCCTCAAGGAGAACGTGATCCTGGGCCACCTCGTCCCGGCGGGCACCGGGTTCAAGGCCCACCAAGAGGCCGAGGTCCGGATCCGTCCCGAAGCGCTGGAAGCTCTGGCCGAACGTGGTGCCGGTTTCGGCCGCTACAACAACAACCGCGAGCCCGAACCCGCTCCCATCAGCGGGGGCGGCAACTGATCGCCTGACTCGTTCACGTCTTACGTCATGCGAGCTTGCGGACCGAATCCGGTTCGCAGCTCGCGTCATATGTCCAACGTTCTTACGATCCTCGTCCAGGTTCGCTTCACATGATCCAATCCGAGAGGGATCATGTGAAGCGAACCTGGACGTTCTCGTTTGTTTGGACCATTCACCGGACCTTGAGGTTTCGCTCCCCCGATCTCGATCACGAGACCCGCGTTGGATGGGATGGCGCAACTTCGACAGCAGGTTCAACTTCAACCACTTCTTCACCATGGCGATCGAGGAGCGGTGAGTCCGGGATAAGCTCGGGCTCGGGACGCTTTCGCCATGGCAGTTCGCGACGTTTGGTCTGGTGGACGACCTGCTGTTGTTTGGGTTGCGTACGTGAAAATTGGGGAAGAACTCCCAGCAATGCGCCTGAAAGAAACATATAGATCGGACTCAGAAACCCGTTGGTCAACGCGTCGATCCCTCGAATCCCAAGGACAAGGGTGAGCCCAATCACACAAGCAATTATTGGATGTCTCAAATACGCTTTAGGAATCCGCGCCGCGACGAGGATCGCCGGCATCATAAGCATGCAATAATAGCCCAGCAGACCGAAGAGGCCCCATTTGCCCGAGAGGATCATCCAAGTCGCATCAACGACATCGTTATTGACGGCCGTCCGGCCCGTCGTGGCATCGAAGACCTGCAATCCCCCGTAACCACCTCGGCCGAGCCAAAGGTGCTGCCATGTGTACTCGTTGAGAACATCCTCTTGAGTGAGCCGGAATTCCAGGGATGCCAACCGCGCTTCGGGTAGGATCGGCGACAAGAGGTCGAGGATCACCTGGGAGCTGACCAACTCGGGAAGCCGCACCGTCATATAAATGGGAGGGATCAGCAGGAAGCCAATTAACGCCAGGCGGGTCTGGAATTTCCGGGTGATCCAAAGGACCGGGATGGCCATCATGAGCAGAATGATGGCTCCGGTTGAGCGACACCAGACGGTGGTCGCCGCAAGCGTCCAAGCCACCCAAAAGGGGTGAACAGCAAACTTGTTGAACCGAAAAGCTCGAACCGACTGTCCTTGCCATACCGCCCAGGCCACGATGGCTGTGCCAGCCATCAAGATCGAGAGCATCAGGCCATCGCTGGTGAAGCCGACTGGTCGGAAACCGCCCCACCTCTTGCTCATGCTGAAGGAGGCACCCGGGAAGAAGCCATAGATTTTCGTGTGGAGTTGCGGACTCATCCGCCCCTCCCACAGACAGACCGGAACGTAGACGAGTCCAGCGATGACGATCGCCAGGGCAAGTTCGCGCAGGGCTGTGAAGTCACGGATGTACAAGCGGGCGATCAGATAGGGACCCGTTAGGCCAAGGAAAAACGAAAGCCCGGATGCCACTCCAAATTGGAACGGCATGGGGAACAGGGTGTCGGCGAAGGAGACGTTGAGCACCGGCGCCATCACGAACGCCAAGGCGAACAGATCCACCCAATGTGGACGAAATCTCGTCAATCGATCCGCGTCGTAACCTAATGCCGCCAGGAGCAAGCCGAGTCCGACGATCGCGTTCTTGTCCAAGTTGGGCAGACCAGCTAGCTCGATCTCGGCCTCAGGGAGAAACAGCATCCCGATCAGCAGCGAGGCCATGGCCGCCCGTCGACGGGGACGGATCAGACCGAACAACACGACAGAGAACAGCGGCCAGAGCAGTAGGATCAGAATGTTCAGTTTCGCAAGCATGATCCACCCGGGTCTTCCTCGGCATCGCGGCGGAACTCGTCCCGATCGAGCTAGACTCCTCGGAATGAGCCTCGAGGAGTATCTCCGCCGGAACACCGAGTTCGTGGCGACGAACCGGTTAGGCTATCCTAGCATCCGACCCTCTCCATCCTCCAGTCCCGCACGCAGCCGTTCGCAAGCACGTCTCCTCAGAGCAACTTCGCTGCCCAATCCCCTCGCATCCTCCTCAACATCTTCAAGGATCGACGGTGCAACTCAGCGATCGGTCGTGGCTCGTCGAGATTGGATTCGCCCCCCGGACGCGTGCCCCGCGCCCACGGTCCGTCCAGGTTGCGGGGGCCGATTCGGCGAGCTAAGCTAGGCTCGAGCTACGACGGGATTCCGCGACGAGATCCCTAAACAAGGCGATTTCCCCCTATCCCTCAGTTTCTGCGTCTTTGTCGGCATCCTGATCCTTCGGATCTTGCATAACCTCATGGCTATCGCCTCCTCGCCTCCGACGTCCGCCCGAGCCACCGGCTACCCCCGACCGATCCTGGTGACCGGGACCAATCGATCCGGGTCGACCTGGATTGGTCTGATGCTCTCCGAGGCGCCCGAGGTCTTCTATCTGCACGAGACCTTCTGCCCAGCGGCGCGTTCGGTCCCTTGCCTGCCTCGATTCGAGCGTTGGCTCTACCACATCCCCCCGGACCATTCCGACGAGTACGAACGACGGATCCGACCGCTGGCCGAGCTGCGATTCCCGCTCGCCCGCGCGTGGGCCGATCCGGAATATCGGCTTCTCCGTATGAAATACGGGGCGCTCAAACAATGGGGCCTCTACCGTTGGGCCCGCCACCAACGCCTTCGTCCGTTATTCAAGGATCCCTGCGCGGTCATGGCTGCTGAGTGGATGGCCGAGACCTTCGCCAGCCAGGTCGTCATCGCGATCCGTCACCCGGGCGCCTACTGCCACAGCGTGCTCAAGCAGGACTGGTGGCTCGACTTCCGCGAACTCGCCGAGCAGCCCGCCCTGATGGACTGGGTCGCCCCCCAGATCGCCGAGGACATCCGACGGATGACCCAAGTCGAGCATGACCTGGTCGAGAACGCTTCCTATCACTGGAAGGTCACCCACCACGTCATCCATCAGTACCAACTCCGACACGCCGAGAACCCCGACTGGGTCTTCGTGCGCCACGAGGATCTCGCGAACGATCCGACCACCGGCTTCCAAGAGCTTTGCCAGCGGCTCGGTCTAACAATGACCCAACGGGTCCGGGACAAGATCCTCGAACACGCCAACCCGGACGCGAAATCGAGGAAAGACCACTTCAAGAATCAGCCAATCTTCAACCTGCACCGCTCTTCGACCGACGTCACGTCTGGATGGAAGAGGAAACTCGATCCCGAACAGATCGCCCGAATCCGCCGGATTACCGGCGATCTGTCCGTTGAATTTTACGACGAGGCGAGTTGGGATCCCGAGTGAAGGGTGGCCCACAGCCGGGATCGCATCAGAACCATTGGGTCTTCACCTTCGGAGATCGGTCCCGAGCAAGCGTTGGCTGTTGGCCAATTCGGAGTCTGTCGATCTCGCAAACTCCCATCTCAGACCGTCGCTCGGAGCCTCAAGGGCGCTCAGGCCTTCTCGATCCAGTAGCTTAAGTGACCTCCGACGTTCGCGTCTCCGCCCAGGGAGAGGATCAGAGACTGGTTCTCCAACCCGACGAGGTGGCCGGCCACATTGTATGAAGCCCCGATCCCGTTGCCGGTGACGGGCATTGTCCCCGACAGGTCAGTCGAGTCACTGCGCCAGGTCAGACTGACCGGCTGATCGGTCACCAGCATATAGGAGAAGATCCGGTAACGCAGGCCAGTCCCTGGCGCGGCGAGGACCGTCGTCGGCCCGGCGTTGGTCGCAGAGATCGGGGCATTCAGAACTTGAGTACTCATTGGTTTAATGCCTTGTGTTGGTAAAATTGAGCAAGAATCATGATGGACCGGACAACAGATTGTCGACCCATCTCCGGATCGCGGGTCGACGATCGTGGACAACTCGGGTCGCGGGTTCTGTCAAGGCAGGCGGGTCCGACCACGATTCGGTGGACCCGGCCATCTCGGTCGATCGGCGGGGCTCAGCCGTAGATGAGACCGCTACCGCCGCCACTGCTCTGCGGCGTCGGGAGGACCTCGATGCTGACCGTCGCGCGACTGGTCGTTCCGCTCAGGTCATGGACCTCATAGGTAATCGCGTCCGGCCCGACGTAGCCCGAATTGGCGGTGTACTGGATCGTCCCCTGAGGCAAGACTTGGGCCACCCCGTGCACCGGAGCGACCACCACAGTGAGCGTGCTCGGGTCCAAGTCCGGGGCGGTCTCATTGCCCAGTACGTCGAGCAGGCGCGGGAAGCCGCCGAAGGCTTGGGCGTCCTCGGGGACGAGATCGGCGCTCGGAGCAGGTGTGGTCGACTGCCACATCATCGGTTCGGTCGAGGGCGGGGCGCTGAGCATCGCGCCTCCGTCGTCATAACCCAAGCCCTGCCACGCGGCATGATCCAGGTCGGCCGAAGATGTCGAGTCTCGGGCGATCGGTTGCGACCCGTTGGCAAGGTACCACGAATTGCCGACGAACTGGATTACACTCGGCGCCGAGGTCGACAAGTCGATCTTGAACAAGAACGGGTCGGACACGCCTGGTCCGACAACAAACGTGTTCTCTCGAACCAACATTCGGCACGACCCGCGCAGTTCCAGTTCCTCGAAGGTTCCGTTGTAGTCGTCCTCAGGGGTGAAGAAGAACAGATTTGATCCGTTCTCGTTGGCTACCAAAACATTCCTCTCAAAAGTGATGTCATAGTTTTCGAAACTCCGTCCAGCGCAGTAGGAATTTTTATACTGAGCGAACTCCACACCCAGGCTTGCCGCCTCAAGGTCGAAAGCCGAGTTGGACCACTTGAACCAGGCCAACCGCGACATGCCTCGCATCCGAGAGTCACGGATCGTGATCTTGCCCGCTCCATAGCTATTGAGGCCGGTCCCATCATCGATTGCCAGATCGCAACCAAGCACCAGCATGCTGGTGGTCATCCCGGCTGACGGGACATTCCCGCCCAGATCACTAGACTGGGAGACCGAGACTCCTTTGACGCCACCGAGCATCAAGCTGTCGCGAACCAGGAAACCTCGACCATCTACTCCGCTGACATTCATATCTGTCATCAACTTTGCGCAGTTGTTAATATTCGCGGTATTCTCTGAGTCAAAGAGAATGTGGCTCAACAGAAGCTGATCATTAGACTTGCTATAAACGTAATGATCAAACGTGTCGCTTGATTTATGATTCGACCCATTGCCGTCGGCCCCAGCCTGGAGGTGTGCTCCGACGATAGCGAACCGATGGCCGGTGAAGTTGAGCACGCCAACGGATTTCTGATCGACATCCGGGTTGAGCGCGACACCGTTCCAGACGAGGGTCGACTCGCTGGTCCCATCTTCCTTCCAGTCGATCGCTTTGGCGCCCCGGAAACCGAGGCGGAACGAGCACGAATCGATCACGAAGTTCCGACAGGAGACCTTGCCGAACTTGTTCGAGGCGGGGTCGACCAGCGCGCGGAAGTAGAACGAGGCTGCACCCCTGGATCGATTGTCGAAGGCGATGTTACTGAAACAGATGTCCTGGAAGCACAAGCCACCCCCGCGACCGAAATTGAGCTGAATGTTCGAGTCGCGGATAATCGGGTCGTCGCCGGTCCCGTACCGTCCCACTCGAACCTGTTGGAGGGTCGCGCGCTCGAGCTTGAAGATACCGCCCAAGTCGAACGATGTCCCAGCCTTGATCAGCACCCGTTTGCCGCCATTGTTGATTTGCGTCTTCAGTTCGCCGGCCGACGCGTAGGGAGCCGCAATCGACCCATCGCTCCCCCCTCCTGCATAGTCGGGATCGAAGTGAACTGTCGGCAGGGAGTCGTTGACGGCGACCTGGTCATATATCCCGGCGGGATCGTCGCCGGTCGGATCGTCGAACCGATACAAGATCAATCCATATTGATCCGATTCGATCCCCTCGGCCGTCGCATAGTTGGTCGGCTGTGTAATGTAGTCGTTCAGCGAGAAGTCGGTGGTCGCGACCTTAGTTCCCCCAAGCGCTCCGACGAACCGGATCAGGATCGGCGCAGCGTTATATCGGATCCCGTTCTCGAACTTCTTCGACCCCTGCGACCGGCACTCCACATTGCCCGGACCAATCGTTGGGAGGTCCTCCAAGGCGGCCTGGATCTCCAAGGGATCGGCCGAAAGGGGTAGTTCGGCGGTCGTCTGACCCTTGTAGGTCAGCGTGAACGTCCCCGAGGCCGGGTCGCTCGGATGATCGATCCACTCGATCGTCGCCGAGCCGGCCCCGCCAGTCAGGTTCGCACCGTCGGCGGTGACGCTAACCTGAGAAGGACGATACCACGGGCCGGCGAAGACCGTCTCCTGAGTATCGCGCAAGGCTGCCGCATCGAGCAGCTTGACTTCGACCCCCTTGGTCCCGCTGGGATTGCTGAACTTGATGCTCACGAACTGCTCAAGCACACCCAGAGCGTTCGCGACGGCCGCCCGGACGGTCGCTCCATTGGCATTGTAGGCGATCGGCGTCGTGGTCCGACCGGCGATCGTTAGCGTGAACGTCCCGCCGCTGGCATCCACCTTGATCCGGAAGTTGGGTTCCTTGGACTCCAGGTTCCAGGTACGCAGGATCCAAGTGGAGTCGACCCGAATTTGCGTCGTCTCCGCGCTGATGATCGTGCCATCAGCCCTCCGACCCCGGACGGTCAGCTTCGGATGGTAAGTCCCCGGCGACTTGTAAACGAATGCCGCCAGCGGTCCGTGCTGGTGGTTGACGTCCTCGCTCTCCTGGGTGGCCGGGTTCAGAAGGCTCTGCGAATTGGGGTCACCGAAGTCCCAGGAGTATTCCAAGACGCTGAACGCGTTCTTCTGACCGAACGGCGACTTGCCAGAATAATCGGTCTCAATCGCGTCTACGATAACGCCCAGCGGATAATCACCTGAAACGATGGTGCCACGCATCACTGGAGCGATTGAATTGACGTGGTATCGCGGGTCCGACGTGCCGCCGAACCCGACCTCCCCGCTGGGAACGATCAGCTGGGCCGCGTCGTCCTCCACGAGAATGGTGACTGTCGCCGGGAGCGACGCCAGCCCGTTGTTGTCGCGGACTCGATACTTGACCGTGTCGGGGCCGGCATAGCCAGGCGTCGGCGTGTATCGGATCGAGCCGGCCGCGTCGACGGTGGCCGTTCCATGGCTTGGCGTGCCGGTGATCTCGACTGGATCCACCCCTGCGAGGGCCGCGTCGCCGGGGGTGGCCCCAGAGATCACGTCCATCAAGTTGTCTTGAGAGCTTGTCTTGAAATGACAGTTCATGTTCTCCGCCCAGGGCGGTCGCGCCGGGAGGATCGTCAGCTCGATCGTCGCCGCCGGAGACCGGAAGCCGGCCGCATCAGCGAGGCTGTAGGTCAGGGTCTCGGTACCGTCGAACCCGGCCTCTGGGATGTAGTGCAATTGCCCGTCCATGAGTCGATAGACGGTCCCGTGGGTCGGCGGGGACTCGATCTGGACGGATTCAGGATCCACCGGGAGGGAACTCGGCACATAGGAGGCCAACAGATCGATCGTGATCGGCTGACCGGCCCCGAGGTTATAAGCGAGGTCCTGGGCGATCGGGGCGCCCGAGAGGTTTTTCAGTTCCAGACCTTCGGGTCGCTCGAAGGGACGATCGAACGGCCAATGAGAGTCACCCGGAGTGTCGGCGGTTCGACCCGCGATAGGCAGATTCATGCTGTCAACCTGTGGCTGAGTGATCGATCGGTGTTGCGTCCCCGAATCCACACTCCCGGGTGTGGATTCCGGAACACGATCGGCTCCTCCGACGATCCGCCCGCCATTTGGCGAGCCGAGTGAATCCTGCAGTTCGGAATCGGCCCGGCTCGGTTCTCCCGACGTCGAACCGTCAGCGTCCGTACCGTTCGGGTTTCGAGGAACTCGGCCAGGATCCCCCGCGCTTTCGGGGTTCGCCAATAACATCGAGGAAGACGTCTGTTTTTTTCGTGATCCCGTCCGATCGATCCCGTTTCCCGACCCGATTGTTCCTTCCGGATCAGATGTGCGGCCCATCTGGGAGCCGACGGGCCTCTCGACGAGTTCCTCCATCGGACGCGGGCCCTGCTCTCGGCCGCACCCGGACAGGCAGATCAGAACAGCCAACAGGATGGATCGAACCCACCCTTTGGTATGCTCCTGCCGAGTTCCTGGGCTCCGCTTGCAACGATCGCCCCCTCCTCGAATTGTCCACACGTGAACGAAACCGTCACGCGAGGGTGCTCCATCGATCAGCGTCCGTCTCAGCGGGTGAGATCGATTCGAGGCCGGGCTTCGATATCGAGCGATTCGCAACGTACGAGTCTCCAGCTCGGGGCATGAATTCGGAACCAAAGTTGGCTGCTTGCAACGAGTGACGACGAGGTTCATGGAACGAGGCATCGGGACGCGGGCCGCGTCTGATGCATCAGGAATACAGAGCTGTAGATTAACGGATCACAGATCAGAACGCTGGACATCAGGATTGATCCCCGAGGCCAATCAACCGACGGTCCAGGCCGACGACGCGATCGGCCGCGCCGGTCTTTTCCCGAGGGAGAGACCGATCGAGGTCTGCCGCTTCGGACATAACTGGTTTGGGGCCGATCGACCTCTACGCGTGCCCCGAAACCCCAATTTCCACCCTCTGCGGTGATAGTCCCCAACCGACCCATCTGATAAAGTAAGCTGAAGCGGAAGATCCTTGCGGTCACTTTTCCGACCGATCTCGAAGCAACGTCGATGGGTCCCGGTCGATCCGGTCCAAGTGTCGGTCGGGGGCAGCGTTCGCAAATGGTCTTCGAGGCTCCTCGCGTGCGTGCCCCCTCCACCATGCCAAATCGGGCAGGGTCGTATTCCGTGCCGTCCCTTGCTCTTGAAAGCAGTCGAAATGAGTGAATCAGCTCGGTCGACATGTGAAATTCTTGGATCACTTCAAGATACTCTTTTTTCCACCGTACCGTTGACGGCCTCGACTCGTCAACCTCCCGTGATCGTCGTCGGTCTCCCGAGGAGCGGCAGCTCCTTCCTGGCTCACCTGATGAGTCAGATGGGAGATTACTATATCTTCGACGACCTCTATGTGACGCAGCAGGCCCGGGCGATTAAGGCGAAGGGGCCACTGACCCCCGAGCAGTTCGCGGTGCTCCTAAACTACCTCTGCTGGCAGATCCGGGCACGGATTCGCTTTGAGGAGAACTATTTCAAGCCACAGGCCACCTGGGACGACGTCGACCGCATGGAAGAGTCCCTGAAGCAGACCTATGCCGAGATCCCGGTGACTTGGGATGAACTCACCGAAGAAGTCCTCACGCGGTTGGCCCGCTACCACGGGCGATCCCAATGGGGGTACAAATGCCCAGGCGACTTTCAGGTGATGGAGGACCTTCGCAAGACCTTCCCAGACGTCCGTTTCGTGGCGATCATGAGGGACCTCCGTAAGGTGTGTTCTTCGAAGAAATTCGTCCCCAAGCAAGACGGCGAAGCCGGTGAGTACCACGTCTTGGCCTACGCGATCTATTGGCGGATGGCGTATCGGAAAATTATGGCGTTCCGGGACGGCGGCACCGCCCCTATCCACATGATCCGGTTCGAGGACTTAACCTCATCGACCGAGGACGAGTTGGCCCGACTCGCCGCGTATCTGGACACCGAGGTGAAGCGGGAAGTCCAGACACAGACGGTCAACACCTCATTCAAGGGCAAGCAGCGCCGCGAGATCACCCCGACCGAGCGTTGGATCTGCCACCGCGTCGCCGCCGCCGAGTTGGCCGAGGCCGGTTACCCCGTCGATGCCGGCCGATTCCGGTTCGTCGACCTACCACACCTGGCCGTTCAATCGGCCGTGTTCGCGATGATGCATGCGCGACGATGGGTCCGCAAACCGCGATCCCGGGCCTCCGTCGTTGACTTTCTCCGCAACCTCATTCCCCGAGGTAAAGTTAAGGACGACGCAATCGCGAACTCTGCCAAGAACGATCCCGCCCCCGAGCCTTCACACAATCCAACATGATGAACATCGTCCTAGATTGAACCTCGTCACCATGCCGGCCCTTTTCATCGCCTTCCTCCCATTGTCCCCCAACCGTTGAAGTTGACGATGGACACCCTCACAAATCCCGAATCCCTGGCCACGGCGACCCGGCTTCCCCGAGTCCCGTTCCTGGTCGGTTCCGAACGGTCGGGCACAACCCTGCTCCGCGTCATGCTCTCGACCCATCGGGAAATCGCCTGGTCGAGCGAGTTCGAGTTCGCCGTCGATCAGCTTCATGCTCCTCAACAATGGCCCGACCTTCAGGCGTATCGCGAATATTTATCCACCCAGATGAGCTACATTCTCAGCGGCTACACATTTCACGAAGATTGTGATTATCCCGGACTGGTCGACGGTTTCCTCCGCGAGCGTCTTCAGAAGGATGGCAAGCATCTGGTAGGCGCGACGGTCCACAAGCATTTCGACCGGCTGCTCTGGATCTGGCCCGACGCCCGCTTCATCCACCTGGTCCGCGACCCGCGCGATGTGGCCCGATCGGCCCTCGGCATGGCTTGGGGGGGGAACGTCTGGACCTCGGTCGGGATCTGGCTGGAGGCCGAGAGCCTCTGGGAACGGCTCCGCGACCAATTAGAGGCCGACCGATACCTGGAAATCTCCTATGAGCAATTGTTGACCGACTGCGAAACGACCCTTCGCAAGATCTGCACATTCCTCGAGGTTGAGTTCGATCCGGGAATGCTTCGGTATCACGAAATGCACAATATGCCACCTTTGGATCCTCGGCGAATCCATCAGTGGCGTCGGACATGCACTAACGATCAGGTTCGGATCATCGAAGCGCGGGTTGGTCCACGCCTCGAAGCGGCCGGCTATGCTCCCAGCGGATTGCCCCCGCTGAACGTAACATCGTTCCACCGGAACTGGTTCGCGGTCCACTCTCGAGTCGCCAAGATCCCCCGGCGGATCCGAAATCTGGGCCTGAAGCTCTATTTGCGCGAGAAGTGGGCCAAGAGTCTGGGAGGCCCGGCGGCCCGCGAACGGATCCGCCGGGAGATCGTGAATCGGAACATCGAGACGGTCAACCGGCCCAACGCCGATCGATCCACCTCGGGCAAATGACCGACCCGGCCGGACAAGTCACCAACAACCCACGACGAACGAGCACCGGGAGGCGCCGAGACCCCCACAGTTCTTTCCCGAAACCTACGCGAGAATAGGGTCGCGGCCACTCTGGGGCGCTACTAGATTGATTCTAATCGAGGCTGAGCCCCCTCTCTCCCGCGATCCACTCAGGAGTCCGAGGACGGCCCACAGCACGAAAGGCTCGAGCGCTCATGGCCCTGCCCAGTTTCTTGCTCATCGGCGCCACCAAATGCGCCACCTCCTCGATTCACGCCTACGCCCAGCAGCATCCCCAGATCTGCTTGCCTACCGGGTTCAAAGAGACGAAATACTTCAATATCGCCGGACACCCCGAGCCGTATCCCAACCCCAACGACGCACAGATGCGAAGCCGGCGTCCCAAGACGTTGGCCGAATATAACGCGCAGTTCCAACCGACCTCCGAGACCCAGGTCGTCGCCGAGATCTGCCCGAGCTACCTGGCCGACCGCTGTGCGGCCGAACTGATCCATCGCGAACTGCCCGAGGTCCGCCTGGCCGCCATCCTCCGCCAACCCGCACGCCGGGCCTTCTCACATTATCAATTCTTCCGGCGCTTGGGTTGGGAACCGGCCAGCTCGTTCCGCGAGGCCCTCAAGCTCGAGCCCCAGCGGACCGCCGACGGCTGGGGCCCCGATTGGGAGTATCGGGCCCAAGGCCACTACCTCGAACAGCTCCAATGGTACTTCGACCTGGTTCCCAGCGATCGGATCTTGGTCCTGATCTACGAAGAGTTCGTCGAAGATCCCTTGGGTGGTATGCGCACGCTCTTCGAGTTCATGGGCGTCGATCCCGACGTACCGATCGATGTCTCAGGCAAAGCCAACGAGGGTCGAGGCACCGTCCACAGCGCCACCATGGCCCGCCTGCTCCGCTCGAAATCCGTCCTGAGACTCGTTCGCCGAATGATCCCGGGACCGATTCGCAGGCAGATCGGCCGGTCGCTCCAGCAATCCAATCAGAAGCCGATCCAACTCGATCCGGTGCACGAGCGCGAACTGATGACCGATTACCTGCCCAGCATCATTGCGCTGGAGGAGGCCTTGGGCAAAGACCTTGAGGTCTGGTATCAGCCGCTCGGCCTGGAGCGCCCCGAGGTCACCGCCGATCGTCAGGCCTGAGTCGCCGCCAACCCCGTTGCTTCTGCGAACGTCCACCGATGCCGACATGAAACCGAGCAGGTCGGCGGCCTGGACCCACCAGCCCATCCCCTCCGATTGACCCCGACTGAGCGACCGGAGCGTCCATGAAACGGCGAAGCGCACTCAGCGGCAGCGTGATCGTCATCGGCAGCTTGATCGCATCCCAGGTGCTTCGCCTCGGCCGAAGCGTGGTGATCGCCTGGATCGTCAGCCCGAGCGACTTCGGGATCGCCGCCTGCTTCATGCTGGTCGTCACGATGTTGCAGTTGTTCACCGACCTCGGGTTCGAACGACTGATCATCCAGGCCGACGACGGTGAAGACGAATCGCTGCTTCGAACCGTGCAGACGCTCCTCCTGGCGCGTGGGCTGCTCACCGCTCTGTTGATCCTCGCCTTGGCCGACCTGCTGGCCGGACCAGTTTTCCAAGTACCCGAGACGGCTTGGGGGTTCCGATGTATTGCCCTGGTGCCCATTCTACAAGGGTTGAAGCACCGCGACATTCAAATCCATATGCGGCACCTTCACGTCACACCTCGTGTGATCTGTGAGCTGACCCCAGCCGTCGTGACCATGCTGATCGCCTGGCCCATCGCGACCTGGTTGGGCGATTGGCGGAGCTTCCTGGTTCTGACACTCCTGGCGACCTGCTTGGAGACGGTCATGACCCACCTCATCGCCACGCGACCGTTCCGCTTCGGCTGGGATCCCGAACAGGCTCGACGGTGCTGGACCTTCGGTTGGCCACTGATGACGTCGGGCGTGATCACGATGTTCACCAAGCAACTCAACCGCATGGTCATCCCAGCCTTCTTCGGCGTTGCGGCGATGGGCCAATTCACGATCGCGCAGAACGTGGCGGACATCCCATCGCGGGGCATCTTCAAGATCAATTCATCGGTGCTGATGCCTCTGTTGTCGCGAAGCCGACCTCGTCCCGAGGAATTCCTGCGCAACCTCCGGCGGGTCATCCAGGCCGGCGCGCTCTTCTCGTCGGCGCTGGCCGCGGTCTTCCTGATCGCCGGCGCCCCGCTGCTCGGCCTCATCTACGGCTCCAAATTCGCCGAGGCCCAAATCGTTCTGCCTATGCTGGGTCTGGCGGTCGTCTTTCTGGTCTTTCAAGCCCCGCTAGGCTCCGCAGCGATCGCGATGGGTGACACCCGCTCGGTCCTTCTGATCAACGCCTTCCGAGGAATCCGCCTGATCGTCACCGGAGCCGTCTTGCTGGGCGGACTCTCCTGGCACGGGATCGCGATCGGGATCGCCTTGAGCGAATTCGTCGCCGTCTTGATCTCGATTTGGATCCTGGTCCGACGCCATGATCTGGCTCCCTCGATTTTCTTGACCCCGGGGGCGATGCTCCTGGCGATCATCGCGACCGACCTGCTGGTGGGCCAATGGGCCTTACCGGACCAGACGCTGCCGTCCCTGAACCGGGTGCTCGCGATCACACCACCGACGTTGGTCGCCCTGGCCATCGGTCCCGGATTGATCCTGGGCGTTGCCCCCGAGCTTCGGTCCAAGTTGGTCGAGTTGCTCCGAAGACGATCCAAGCCGTCTCCGACGAGCCCGATCGCACCGTCCGACTCGGCCGGCCTGTCGACCAAGACACCGCAACCGGTCGAACCGATGGGGGTCCGGGCCCCGGCAGCCAATCCAAGTGTCCCGGCCGGCGAACCTTGAGCCGACCCACAGTCCAGACCATCTTTGGTGGGGAACGCACCGCAGGAATGGATGAACGACAGACTCCCGGACCGAAACGTGATCCCACCAACGTCCGCTCTCGCGACGCATCCCATCGCCTCCACAACCGATCCGGAGTGTCCCAGCCATGACCTCGCAGACCGTCTTGGGGGACGTCGAGCCGAGCCGCGATGACTCACCCGGCGCCGATCCCGAGCCGAACCGAGCCATACCGCAAACCCCGCTCTACGCCCTCTTCGGGACCGGCCGATCCGGATCCACCTGGTTGGGCTCGATCCTGGACAGCCATCCGGGCGTCACCTACCGCTTCGAGCCGTTCCATCGGATGGGGCGAGAATCCGGAGCGATCCGACACGCCCAGCAGAGGATCATGGCCGAGGACTTCGGTCGCGACGACCTGGACCTGATCTACCAGTCACTGCGCGCCGCCTTCCCCAAGATCAGCAAGCCACCGTTCTTCCCCAAGCAGGCCGGATTCACCTGGGGACGCGAAGCCCTCTGGAAGGTCGGCCGGGTCGAGCTGCTTGGCCACCTCTACGCTGCGCTCTACAGCCCTCCAGATCGCCAGCCGCTGATCTTCAAGGAAGTCAACCTCGAACGGATGATGGACCGGCTCATCCAACGCACCCGGATCCCGATCATCTATCTGCTTCGGCACCCCTGCGCCTTCGTCAGCTCGGTCGTCCGTGGCCAGGAGCAGGACCTGATGAGTTCCAATCGTTTGGCGATCCTGCCCGATCTGCTCCGCGACCACGCCCCGCACCTGACCGAACGCTACCGCGACCGGATCCCCCACTTCGACGACTATCAAAAGAACGCCCTCCTATGGCGAATCGACGTCGACGAGGCTTGGAACATCATCCAAGGACAACCTAACGTCACCTTGATCGTCTATGAGAACCTGTGCCGTGATCCGTTGACGTGGGCCAAGCATGCCTTCGCCCACTTCGAGATCCCGTTCCACGAGCAGACCGAGCGGTTCGTCCGCGACTCGACCCGGCCCGAGGAGGATCCCGACCTCAGATCGGACAACGCTCGCAAGGACGATTACTTCAACGTCTTCCGGAACCCCGAGGTCAGCATGAACAAGTGGAAGACGCGTATGAGCCCCGAACAGCAGACCGCCGTCCTGGAGATCGTCGAGGACAGCCCCGCCTACCGATATGGACGGGAACACGCCGATTGGGCCTGAGCTGAGCCGAGCCTCAGGTCCCGACGCGGATCTCAAACGTCCACGTCGAGCGCCGATCGCCCGCGATCGTGGACGCCGGCTGGCTCGTCGGCCAAGCGATCTCCATCACCTCGGCAGTTCGAAGCCGCCGTCGGATCCCCAGAGCACCCGCGCCGTGGTCAGGTCGCGGGAATTCGGACCGACCAGGATCTCATAGTTGCCTGGCTCAACGACGCGTTGAAGGTCGCGACCATAGTAGGCCAGATCGCTCGGCTTCAAGACGAACCGGACCTGCCGATGCGCACCGGCGGGCAGCGCGATCCGCTGGAAATCGACCAGTTCGAGGACGGGCCGGGTCACCGCGCTGACCTCATCGCGGAGGTAGAGCTGAACGACCTCGTCACCGGCCCGGTCGCCCGCGTTGTTCACCGTGATCGCCACGTCGAGGGTCGCGCCGTCGTCGCTCGGAGTGACGGTAAGCCCTTCCATGGCGAATTCGGTGTAGGAAAGGCCGAAACCGAAGGGAAAGAGCGGTTCGGTGGTGTCGAAGAGGTATCCGCGACGCGCCGAGGGCTTGGCGTTGTAGAAGCTGGGCAACTGACCGACCGAGCGCGGCACGGTGATCGGCAGTTTCCCGCCGGGGTTGACCTCGCCGAAGAGGACGCGGGCGACGGCGGTCCCCTCTTCCTGGCCGAGATACCAACCGTCGAGGATCGCCGGGACCGCCTCGACGACCTCGGGGATCGCCAACGGTCGACCGTGGATCAGAACGAGCACGACCGGCGTCCCGGTAGCGACGACGGCCTCGACCAACGCGTGTTGCTGGCCGACCATCCGGAGATCAGTGCGGTCGCCGAGGTGGTTGGCCGCCCAAGCCTCGCGGCTGGTCTGTTCGTTGCCGCCGACGACCAGGACGGCCACGTCGGCCTGCTCGGCCACGTCAACGGCCTCGGCGATCCGTCGACGATTCTCCTCCGGGTCGGCCAGGACAACCGAGTCGGCGAACCAAGAACCACCCTCGGTGATCCGGCACCCCTCGGTGTAGAGGACCTCGGCCCGGTCCCCCACATAGGCGCGAACCCCTTCGAGGATCGAGACGGTCTGCTTGGGCTCGCGGCTGTAGCCGCCGAGGACCGTCTGGGCCGCGTTGGGTCCGATCACCGCGATCCGCTCCAGGGCCTCGAGATCGAGCGGAAGCAGATCCCCCTCGTTTTTGAGCAGGATCATGGCGCGTTCGGCGGCTTCCTGAGCCAAGGCGCGGGCCTCGGCGTTACCGGTGATCCGCTCGGCCTCCTCCGGGTCGGCATACGGATCCTCGAACAGCCCGGCCAGGAACTTGAGCCGGAGCACGCGGGCGACCGAGCGATCGACCAGCGACTCGTCGACCCGGCCGTCACGGACCAGCTCGACCAGATTGCGATACGCGTTGCCGTTGGGTAAGTCGACGTCGACGCCCGCCCGCAACGCTTGGACAGCCGCGTCGGGAGTGTCGACGGCCACGTGATGCTCATTGACCAGGTCGGTGATCCCGTCGTAGTCCGAGACCACGACCCCATCGAAGCCCCATTCCTCGCGGAGGATCTCGACGAGCAACCGGTCGTTGACGTGTGAAGGAACACCGTCGATCTCGTTGTACGAGGCCATCACAGCGGCGGCTCCCTCGGCGATCCCGGTCTCGAAGGGGGGCAGGAAGACGTCGCGGAGCGTGCGCTCGGGGATCGCCGCCGGCCCGATGTTGATCCCGCTTTCGGGCTGACCGTGCCCGGTCATGTGCTTCAAGGTCGCCAGGACCCGGCGCTCAGACAACGGTCGTGAGCTCGACGGATCCAGGTCCCCCTGGAACCCGGCCAATGCCGACGCGCCCAGCTCCGAGGCCAACACCGGATCCTCGCCGAAGGTCTCCTCGGTCCGCCCCCAACGCGGATCGCGTGTGATGTCGACGACCGGTGAGAGGACCAGATGCGCGCCCCGGACGCGGATCTCCTGGGCCACGACCGTGTAGATCCGCTCGATCAGCTCCGGATCCCAGGTCGAGGCCAACGCGATGGCTTGGGGAAAATGGGTCGCGTCCTGAGCCTGATAGCCATGCAAACCCTCCTCATGAAACAGGGCGGGGATCCCGAGCCGAGTCTGCTCGACCAGGTGCCGCTGTACCGCGTTGACCAATTCCACAGTCTCGCGAGGGCCTCGGAGCGGGAGCCCCGACGCGTTGGGCTGACCGAAGCGGTCGGAGGGCCGCGCGATGTGACCGATCCCATCGGGGATCCGCCTCGACGCCTTCTCCGCGTCGAACCGACCGCGTTCATCGATCAATTCCGACTTGTCTTGCCAGAGACACAACAACTGGGCCACCTTCTCCTCCAAGCTCATCCGTACAAGCAGGTCGGTCACCCGTTCCGAGACCGGGCGGCTCGGATCGCGATAGGCCGGGATCGGCTCGTCCTGAGCTGAGGCGGGCGATCCAACGCCCGCTAGGTGGATCGTCATGATCACGACACAAGACGCTTGAAATCTTGATGCACATATCATGGGAGAATCCTTGAATCAGGATGGTCGGCGATCGCGACTCGTCGAAATCGTCCCGATCGCGATCGTTGCTGACCGAGTGAACCTCAACTCGTCGCAGGGAATCGGTCGGCCGAGGGTTTCCAACCGCCTCCGGGATGGTTTGAATGGAATCGACGTCCGGGTCTACAGGACTCGGCCCATCATTCGACGGACGCCCGGATCTCCTGGCACCGCGTTCGACGTGGTCTGGGAAGAGCGAGGCGGCGTCCGTCCTCTCGCCTCGGTTCAGACCGGTTTTCTCATTCCGTCTCTCACACTCGATCCATTGGACCTGATTCGGAGGGGGCCGTCGATGGAGTCGCTCGACTGGGTGGTCGTTGGGGGCTATTTCGCTGCGCTGTTGGGCGTGGCCTGGTGGGTGATCGCGCGGAGCCGCGAGACGACCGACGACTACTTCCTGGCCGGGCGCAACCTCGGCTGGTTCATCGTCGGCGCCTCGATCTTCTCCTCGAACATCGGCTCGGAACACCTGGTCGGTCTGGCCGGTTCGGGCGCCACCGACGGCGTGGCCTTGGCCCACTACGAACTGCACGCCTGGTGCCTGCTGATCCTGGGCTGGGTGATGGTCCCGTTCTATGCCCGCTCGCTGGTCTATACCACGCCGGAATTCCTCGAGCGGCGGTTCGGCCCCACGGCGCGTTGGGTCCTCTCGATCATCTCGCTGGTGGCCTACATCGTCACCAAGATCGCCGTCGGGATCTTCGCCGGGGGGATCGTCTTCTCGACCCTGCTGCCCGAGGTCCAGCTCGACATCGGCCTGGGGACGCTCGACAGCTTCTGGATCGGCTCGATCCTGGTGATCCTGTTGACCGGGACCTACACCGTGCTCGGCGGCCTCCGCGCTGTGGCCTATACCGAGACGATGCAGACGGTCATCTTAATCATCGGCTCGCTCCTGGTGACCGTCTTCGGCCTGGCTGAGTTGGGGGGCTGGAGCGAACTCCGCGCCATCTGCGGCTCGGAGATGTTCAACCTCTGGAAGCCGCTGGTGCCTGAGGGCGTTGAGGGGACCTGGGCGCCGGTCCTGGAGACCGGCGAGGACGAACAGGTCACCCGGATGGCCTGGTACTTCAACGATCAGTTCCCCTGGATCGGCATGCTCCTCTGTGCCCCGATCATCGGCCTCTGGTATTGGTGCACCGATCAATACATCGTCCAACGGACCTTAGGCGCCCGCGACGAACAACAGGCGCGTCGCGGCACGATCTTCGCCGCCTTCCTCAAGCTCTTGCCGGTCTTCATCTTCATCGTGCCGGGCATGATCTGTTTCGCCCTCGGCCAGAGCGGCAAGATGACCGAACTCGATGACAGCCAGAAGGCGTTCCCCCAGATGGTCTTGGAGGTCCTGCCCACCGGCGTCCGCGGGATCGTCGTGGCCGGACTGCTCTCGGCCCTGATGAGTTCGCTGGCCGGCGTCTTCAACGCCAGTTCGACCCTCTTCACGATGGACTTCTACCGCAAGTTCGCCCCGGAAGCCTCGCAGGCCCAGTTGGTCTGGATCGGCCGGATCGCCACGGCCACCATGGTCGCCATCGGCCTGCTCTGGGTCCCGGTCATTCAAGGGTCGCAAGGCCTCTACGGCTACCTGCAAGGCGTCCAGGGATATCTGGCCCCACCGATCGCCGTCGTCTTCTTCCTGGGGATCTGCTTCAAGCGGCTCAACGCCGCCGGATGCCTCTCCGCGCTGGTCGTCGGATTCCTCCTCGGCATTCTCCGGCTCGGGGTCGACACGCCGCTCTCGCTCAACCTGATCGACGAATATCCCTATGGGTCGGTGCCCTGGCTGATCAACAAAGTTTACTTTCAGTACTATAGTCTGTTCATCACCGCCGTCTCAATCCTCGTGATGGTCGCGGTGAGCCTGGCGACCAAGGCGCCCAATGAGCAACAGATCGCTGGCCTGACCTTCGGAACGCTCAGCGCCGAGGACAAGGCCACCTCTCGGAGCAGTTGGACCTCCGGCGACGTCATCGCCTCGGGGCTCGTCCTCGTCGCGATCCTCTTGGCCTACCTCTACTTCCGAGGCTGATGATCGAAGCGCCTTACGAGCGACGAGTCGATTGCAAGAGTGTCGAGGTCATCGTCCTGACGATGGCCTCGACCGACTTCACTCGGAACACGTGTCTCAAGCCGCGATCCGCTACAGATATCCCAGTCCACTGAGCCGCTGACGAATAATCTCCTCGTCGTCGATGGGAGGTTCCGGCATCGAAACCATCCCCGACGTCGACAACAACGAACGGCCGAGCATCATGGGGGAGACCAACACCTCAGTCAATTCCAGGAGTGTCAACACGAGATCGGAGACTCGTACTTCTTCCACCTTGCCCGTGACCGACAAACCGGGCGACGTCAGGACGAACAGGCCGGGTGCGGACCGCGACGACTCCAAAGCCGAGACGACCAGCACCCCTGTCGAGTCGTCAAGGTCCTCCAGGATCCCGCCCAGTTCCCGGTCGATGGCCGCATAGCGATCGAGGAGTTCGTCGCCGCTGTGTGACTCGGGGGGCATCCGGCTCAACGAGCGATCCACAAACTGTGCAAACGTCCACCCATCATGGGTGAGGGCCTCTCGAAACGAGGCGAACGTCGAACCCTTTCGCACAATCAACGGTCCAGGGGCCGACCGTCGACGGATCAGGATGGACTCGGCATCGGGCTCGATCGAGGACTTGGAAACCCCGCAGAATGCCGACGCCAGCGATCTCCAGGGCGCATCGGACCCGGGACCATCGAGAGACCCATAGAGGCCGAACTCGGCGAGCCGTCGGAGGTTCTCCAACGTCTCCAGACCCAACAACAGTTGCGGGTCGGCCCCATCCAGACCGATCACAAGCATCTTGAGGCTCATCAGTTCCCCTTCGAATCCGGTCAACGTGTGCGGTTCAGGGCGTCAGCGACGTCCCCTCGAACGCCTCGGGGACCGGACAGTCGAACGCCTCAAGGATCGTCGGCGCGAGGTCCTCCAACCGTGCGGGGCCTTCGCGTCGCGGGCGATTGGTCAAGAGGAGGCCTGGGACCAGAGACGGATCGATGATGTGGTCCCCGCTCCAGACTTCAAAGTTGTCCTCGAACGGATCGGCCTCGATCCCCCCTCGGGACGATCCCCAACCGATCCGGTAACCCGCGTTGCAGAAAACCAACACGTCGGGCGCCTCCTCGACATAGGCGCCACGATAGACCGCGTCGCGCGGCTTGGCCGATCGGATCGCGACGGTTCCGTCACGCGGATCGCGGAGGCCCGTCAGACACTCGGCGATCTCGCGACGCAACGGATCGGCCTCCTCGGGCTCGACGATTCCCTCAGCCTCGCGACCTCGAAGGTTGAGGTAGAGCCCGCTCAAGCCCATCGCGTAGGCACGGGTCTCAGACCAGTCGACGTAGCGCAACATGTCGCCGGCCGCACGACCCGGCACGATGCCGGACTTCAACTGGAGCAATCCTTTGGAGTGCAACCAGTGGTTGAGCGCGACGCAGCGCCGGAAGGTATGAAACCCGTGATCGCTGAGAACGATGAGTAGGGTTTGGTCGTCGACGGCATCCAACACGCGATCGACGATGCGGTCGGCGCGTCGGTAGGCGTCGTCGATCACCGAGGCCTGGGCGGGGGTCGACTTGAGGCCCCGAAGCGAGGGGTGGCCGGGATCGCGATGCCGCCAGAACATGTGCTGGATACGATCAGGCGTATCGAAGAGGCAATAGAGCAACCCGGAGCGGAACCGCGCCAGTTCGTGCTCGAGCATCGCCTCACGTTCGCGCCAGGCGTCGTCGCACTGGGCGAGGAACGCCTCCTCCGACAACCGCCCGTTGTTTAGCCCGGTATGGTCCTCGACCATCCCGGTGGTGTGGAACGGTCCCAGAGCGTCGACCAATTCCATCCCATACTCGATGGGATGACTGATCGGGAACAACGGCGCGTTGGGATCGAAATTGACCGGCGAGGCATAGAGTTCCAGCTCCGGCTCCAAACGGACCAGGTGGAACCGGACCAGGCCTCGGGGAGCCGTCAGCATCCCCAGCTTGAACCGGACGCGGAGCCAATCGCTCCAGGTCCCTTCGCGAACATTGATCCGTCGAGGCGTCCCCTGGGACTCGATTCGGACCGAGCGATCATCCCGATCGACGATGATTCGGATCGTCAAACGACTGTCTTGACCATCCTTGGGATTTCGAGGGCCGATCACTTCAGTGACATAGGTCGACGCGTTGTTGTCGGGTACGATCCGGACGAGCCTCTCCCCCTCGCGGGGCTCGGCGTCGACATGAGTTGTGTAGAACGTCCCGGTCCCGAGCCCCCCTCGGAGATCGGGCACCCCCATCCCGGAAAGGACGCGGTCGCGGACTTTCTCGGGCGGGTAACTGCACGGGCAGCGGATAATCGTCGAGGGGATCCCCGCCTCCGAAAGCGATTCCCAAAAGGCGGGGGCCCGTCGGAGGTTAACCACTTTGGGGGGGACGAAGCTGCTCTTCTGCACGAACCGGTTCAGACCGAGGTCGGGCAGATACGTCTGTGGGTCACGAACCAGGAAATCGAAGATACCGTGGGCGCCCGGGTTTCTCGATGTGGCGAAGCTCGACCAGGCCACCGGTGTCTGCGCCGGTGCGGTCGTGCCCAGACGTCCCAAGCCATTGAGGTCGCGGAGCCTCTTCATGGCGGGCAGTTGTCCCGCGTCGATGAGCCTCTCGACCAATCGCGGATCCAGACCATCGAGGCCGAGCACGAGCACGCGTTCGATCGGTCGGGTCCCCTGCGACATTGCCGAATCCCTGGCTGGAACGATGAGGCATCCACACACAAAGGCGAACGCCTCAGGACGAGCGCTTGGCCCCGAGGAACTGTAAGAGGGTCCCGGCCAACTTCCGGCAATAGAACCATGACCGGCGCCCGAACATGAGAAACCCCCCGCCGATCGCCGCAGCGATCGAGGCCAACGGCATCATCGTCTCTGGCCCGAAATACCCGAGGACCGTCAAGGCCAAGACCGTCTCAAGACTCATCACGGGATCCTCCAACGCGAACGTCGTGCGTCGGCACTCCCTCGCCGACCGGACCAGACCTTACCGGTCTCCCCCAGGGTCGACAAGCCGGATCCGGCCGGATCAGAACCGGGGAACGGAGGGCGTCCAGCGACCCAGAACACCCGTTCCAACAAATCCGGGAGCGGAGACACGCAAATCTTGCGAGGAAGATGCCTCGAGTGTTCGCCCATAGGATCGATCACTGATCCTCGTGTCTACGTGCTCGTGGCGCTCGCCGAGGTGATGCTCCCAAGCTGACGCTAAATAAGGATCCAGGGCAGGGGCCCCAGTCGAGCGGCGCGGCTTCTCCAAGCGACGAATCAGGAGGATCTTCCCGAATAGCCCCGACTTTCCTCGCGCTTTGGGATCCGGTAGACTGCGTCACCGTGGCCGGCGGTTTCGGTCACCCCCATCTTGTTCGATCTCCGATCGCCCAACTCCCCAAGGGAATCTCCCGATGCTGCTCCACGCTTGCGCACCGCTGGTCGTCTCGATCGCGATGATGATCCCCAACGTCCCCGCCATGGTCGATGCTCAGGAAGACCTGGAGAAGATGCAAGGCACCTGGGAAGCCGCCACCGAGCAGGGGCAGGTCTTCACCTTCACCTTCGAGAACGAGGCCCTGACCATCGAGATCGGCAACATCACCCTCGAGTGCGGCGTCGAGTTGAACGCGGAGGAAGAGCCGGCCCAAATCGATGTCGGCATCGACGAAGGTCCCGATGAGATCGTCGGCGCGCAAGTACCGGGGATTTATAAGCTCGAAGACGGCCGACTCGTTCTCTGCCTGAGCAATCCCGAGGTCGGTGAGCGCCCCGAGGATTTCGAGTCGATTGAGGGGATCCAACTGCTCTTCGAACTCGAAAAGGTCAGCGACTGAACCGGCGTCACCGCTTCAAGGCTCACTCGTGGTTCCACGGCCGGGGACAATTGACCCGGCTGAGCAAAAACGACGATGTCCTTCAAATTTCATAGGTTGGTCTCCGACATCTCTCAAGACATGGGACCTGTCCTGTGCGTGCGATCGTGATCTCCGAACCGGGCGGTCCCGAAGTCCTACGCATTGAGGATCGGCCCGAGCCCATCCCGCACGGGGCGGAGGTCTTGGTCCGCATCCAGGCGTCTGGCGTGAACCGGGCCGACCTCCTCCAACGTCGAGGGCTCTATCCCGCACCTCCGGGGGACCCGCCCGACATCCCTGGTCTCGAGTTCGCCGGAGTCGTCGAACGGCTCGGCCCCACGACCGCTGGGACTTGGACGCCCGGCGATCGCGTCATGGGCATCGTCGGTGGAGGAGGCTATACCGAGGCGATCACGGTCCACGAGCGGACCCTAATCCCGATCCCCTCGGCGCTCGATCTCCCCGAGGCGGCGGCGATCCCTGAGGCCTTCCTGACCGCATTCGACGCCTTGACCGTCCAAGGACAACTCCAACCCGGCCAGCGGGTCCTAATCCACGCTGTGGGCAGCGGAGTCGGGACGGCAGCCGTCCAATTGGCGCATGTCATGGGGTGCGAGACCTTCGGCACCTCACGAACCGCCAGCAAATTAGAACACGCTCAGACCCTTGGGCTCGATCACGGCATCGATAGCTCTCGGCATCACGTGGCCCAGGTGCTCAAGGACCTGACGCAGGGGCGAGGGGTCGATCTGGTCATCGATTTCCTCGGCGCGACCATGCTCGAGGCCAACCTCAAGGTGCTCGCCCCGCGCGGACGGCTCGTCATCGTCGGCCTTCTGACCGGGGCCCAGACCGAGGTCGACCTCAGCCTGATCATGCGGAAGCGGCTGACCGTCGTTGGCACCGTGCTCCGCGCCCGCCCGATCGAGGAGAAGATCGTGCTGGCCACCACGTTCCGCAACCGCGTCCTCCCTTGGTTCGAACGCGGGCGGATCCGGCCGATCGTCGACCGTACGATGCCCCTGGAGGACGCTGGTGAGGCCCATCGCGCCCTCGAGGCCAACCAGACGACCGGCAAGATCGTCCTAGTAATGCCAACGACTCGGTAATCGCTAAATGCATCGAGACCCGAGATTGATCGATCCTGTCCGTTCGGATCCGGCCGGGTTTGCGGGGGATCCTCACGAGTTCATCGTAAGGATCTGCGGCGAAGGTTCGCCCTCGTTGACGGTCGGGCGCTCGGGACGACCCTTGTGATAGTAAGTCAGTTCCATATGATCGAGGCCGAGCAGGTACAGGATGGTCGCGTGAATGTCGTGGACGTGTAGCTTGTGATCGACGGCATGGAGGCCGATCTCATCGGTCGTCCCGACGGTCCGACCGCCGGCCAGACCGGCCCCGGCCATCCACATGGTGAATCCGTACGGGTTGTGGTCGCGACCGTTGCCCTGTTCGCTCTGCGGGGTCCGGCCGAACTCGCCTCCCCAAACGACCAGGGTCTCGTCGAGCAGCCCTCGGCGCTTGAGGTCCTTCAGCAAAGCCGACACGGGACGGTCCATCTCACGACAGAGTCGGGTCCCACGCTTCTCGTGACCGGAGTGGGTGTCCCATTTGCTGCCCGAGCCGTGATAGAGCTGGACGAACCGGACCCCGCGCTCGACGAGCCGGCGGGCCAACAGGCAGTTGCGTCCGAACGTGCCGGTCACCTCGTCGTCCAGACCATACAGGGCTCGGGTCTCGGCCGACTCGCCGGCGAGGTCGACCGCCTCGGGGGCGACGGCCTGCATCCGATAGGCCAGCTCGTAGCTCCGGATCCGCGCTTCCAAGTCATCGGGCCGATACCGATGCTCGGCATGGCGAGCGTTGATTTGTCCGAGCAGGTCGAGTTCGCGACGGAGCCGACGACGGTCAACCCCCTCGGGCGGCTGGAGGTTCGGGATCGGCTCAGCGCCGGGGACGAGTGCAGTCCCCTGGAAGGTGGCCGGCATGAAGCCGGTACCCCAGTTCCGAGGGCCGTTGGTGACGCCGTTGCGGCCGGGCGGGTCGTCGGTCAGCACGACGAAGCCGGGCAGGTTCTGGTTCTCGCTGCCCAGACCATAGGTGACCCAAGCGCCCAGAGACGGCCGACCGGCCAAGATCGACCCGGTGTTCATCTGGCAGACCGCCGGGCTATGGTTGATCCCGTCGGACTGACAGGAGCGGACGATCGTCAGGTCGTCGACGCATTCGGCCAGATGCGGGAGCCAATCCGAAACCCAGAGGCCCGACTGGCCGTGACGTTTCCATTTGCGAGGCGAGGGCATCAAGGGGGCGTGGTTCTCGCCCATGGCTAAGATGATGGGCTCGAAGCTCTCGGGCAGTTGCTGACCGGCCAGATCATTGAGCTTCGGCTTCGGGTCGAACGTGTCGATGTGACTCGGTCCACCTTCCATAAACAGGAAGATGACGCTCTTGGCACGGGCGGGGTGATGTCCGGCGCGTGGGGCCAACGGATCGACGTTCGAATGAGAATTCGAACCGAGATCCTTCGTCGATGTGGCGCGGGCGTCGTCCTCCTGGGCGAGCAGTCCGAGCAGAGCCAATGCGCCGAAGCCCGCGCCGCTGCGGCCGAGCATCTCGCGTCGCGAGAGCGGGGTCGGCTCGCGGTGCGGGAAGCGAGGCGTGGGTCGGGACGGTTCGAGGCGGGACATGAGCGGGGCTCCCCCGGAATCGGGTCGGTTCACCGAATCAATCGATGTAGAGGAACTCGTTAGCATTGAGCAAAGCGTGGCAGAGGTCATCGAGACGATTCGGGTCGTCGCCGAGGAACTCGAGGGCGGCCTCGAGTTCGAACGGCTCGGGTGGACGCCCGAGGGCCAATCGCCAGGCCCGCGCGACCGCCCGATCGGGGCGTTCGAGGCCATCGAGGCGGACGCGATCGGCGAAGGCGGTGCCGCGAGCCCGGAGCCAGTCGCCGTTGAGCATCAAAAGCGCCTGGGTCGGCGTGGTCGTGACGTTGCGGACCGGCACACTGCCAGAGCCGGCGGTCCCATCGAAGACGGCCAGCACTTCGGCGATCGCGTTGCGACGGACCTCGGTGTAGATCGTGCGGACCGGGTCCCGATCAGCGCGTCGGGACGGCCCGCCCCGACGGTCCGACATCTCGCCGGAAACGACCAGGACGGCGTCGCGGACCTGCTCGGCCTCCAAGCGACGCATCGGCATGTGCGAGAGCCAGAGGTTGGTCGGATCGACCTGGAGGGTCGTCGAGGGATCGGCCGGCCTGGAGGCCTGACGGTAGGTCGACGTCAGGAGGATCGCCCGATGCATCGCCTTGACGCTCCAGCCCGAGCCGACGAACGTCTCGGCCAACCAGTCAAGCAGTTCGGGGTGGGTCGGCGCCCCGCCGAGCCGACCGAAGTCGTTGGGCGAGGCGACCAATCCGCGCCCGAAGTGCTGCTGCCAGATCCGGTTGACCATGACCCGAGCCGTCAGCGGATGCTCCGGATCGGTGATCCAACGGGCTAGAGCGAGCCGGCGACCGCTGGTCGTCGACTCGGGATCGGGCTCGGGGATCGTGGCCGGTTCGGGATCGAGGATCGTGAGGAACCCTGGCTCAAGCGCTGAGTCGGACCGATGGTTCGGGATCGTCATCGGAGGCGGTTCGGAGGTCTCAGCGATCGTCAGACAGACGGGCAATTCCTCGGGCCGTTCCAGGCAATGGGCCTGTTCCAGCTCGGCCAGCGCTTCTTGGAGGGACTCCTGACGCTTCTTGTCCTCTTTGGGTAGGACCTTGAGCCAGTCGCGTTCCTGGAAGGTTCGGATCTGCCGTTCGGCCAGGGCGGCTCGCCGCTGCTCGAGCGGGGTCCGCTCCGAGGGATCGCGGTTGAGATACTCTTGGATCTCCAACGGGTACCGTGCGACCTCGCGGGGCCAGACCAGAGCGAATCCTCGATCGCGAATCGCGTCGAGTTCGTCGAGGATCCCGTCAGTCTGGGCTCGGTAGGTCTCGACGCGTTGCCGGTGGTCTTGGAGTTCGCCGTCGCTCAGGGTGGGAGCGTCGCAGGCGATCAGCGGGGCGAAGAAGGCCTGGAGCCGGTAGTAGTCGGCCTGGAGGATCGGGTCGAACTTGTGATCATGGCAGCGGGCGCAACCGAAGCCCAAACCGAGGAAGACGTCGGCGGTGACATCGGTGATGTCGTTGAGGATATCGGCATCTTGGGTGTCGATATCGCGGTTATTGTATTCGAAGATGCCCAGACGGAGATAACCGGTGGCAATCCGGACTTCGGGGTCGTCGGGCCGGAGTTCGTCGCCGGCCAGTTGCTCCTGGACGAACCGATCGTAGGGGGTGTCGTCCTGAAAGGCCTGGACAACATAATCGCGGTAGCGCCAGGCGTTAGGTCGGTAGGCGTCCTGGCGGTAGCCGTCGGATTCGGCATAGCGGACCAGGTCGAGCCAGCGCCTGGCCATCCGCTCGCCGTACTCGGGCCGCTCCAGGAGTTCGTCGACCAGACGGGCCCAGGCGTCGGGCCGCTCATCCTGGATGAACCGATCGATCTCGGTCGGTGTGGGTGGTAGGCCCAGGAGATCGAAGGTGAGGCGACGGACGAGGGTTCGTCGATCGGCTTGGGGCGCGGGCTCCAAGCCAGCTTCGTTGAGCCGTCGGAGGACGAACCGATCGATCGCCTCGGACTCGGGAGACAGTTCGGAGAGCTGATCGATGGCTCCGGCTGAGACAACGGGTGGTTCGGGGCGTTGGACCGGTTGGAGCGACCACCAGGCGTGATCTTCGGGGGTGAACGGTCCCTCGGCCGATGCAAGTTCCAAGGCGCGTTGGGCGGCCTGAGCATCGGTGCCGGGCCAGGGGGCGCCCAGGGTGACCCAATCGACGATCGCCGCGACCTGGTCATCGTCCAGTTTGCCGTCGGGCGGCATGGCCAACCCGTCGTGGCGGACCGCCTCGACGATCAAACTGGCTTCGGGATCGCCGGGCTCAACAGCCGGTCCGAAGTCGCCGCCCTTGAGCATCGCCTCCAGCGAATCGAGCCGGAGTCCCCCGCGTTGACGGTCTGGCCCGTGGCACCGTTGGCAGCGCTCGACCAGGACGGGTCGGACCTCAGCCTCGAACAACGCCAAGGCCTCGGAGGTTTGGTCCGCGGCCTTCGACGCTCGGGCAAGACCGAGTGCGCCGAGGACAAACGCTCCCAGGACGAGGTGTCGAGCGAGCCGGATCCCAATGCCGGAGCGAGGTGTCCGGTCACGAGACGTCCCACGCATGGCCGATCTCCGAGGGTTGACACAGGGTCGCGAACTGCCGTTGCCCACGATAGCTTCGGATTTTCTTCAAACTAATGCTTGATCGAGCTTGAGACAACCGCCAATTTCCCTGTGTGGCCACGGAACGGACCGCGATGCGCGAGGGCAACGGTCCCACCGAGGCGGGGGATGCGAATAGCGGAACACCACAACGGAGGCGTCCCTCGTCGTGCTCGATCAGTCGATCAGCGTCGATTCGATATCCCGGATCAGCCGACATCCGACCATCCAGGCAATGAGACGTCGGGGCAGGCTGGGAGGAAGGGGCGATTCACCGCGCGCATCGTATCGGAGCCAGCGCTTGAGGTCGCGGGCCAAGCTGGCCGCGGTAGGATACCGATTGCGGGGCTGCCAGGCGATCGCGCCGAGCACGATTCGCTCCAGGCCACGGGGGATCTCCGGGTCGACCGAGCGCGGGGAGGGAGGCTGACGTCGGATCCGATCATCGGGTGGGGGGCCGTACCCTTCCGAGTCGATGGGAAAGGCCGAGCGAAGGCAGAGCAGTTCGTAGAGCGCTAAGCCGAGCCCATAGATGTCGCTCCGCTCATCGAACTGACCATGAAACCGCTCTGGGGCCAGGTAGCGGAGGGCTTCCGGTTCGCTCTGTGGGGGCACCGTCTCATCGTGGGCCACAACGGCGGCCAAACCGAAATCGGAGAGATAGGCGTTTTCTCGGAAATCAATGACAATGTTATGCGGCTTGATATTGTAATGAAGGATGCCGTGGCCGTGCGCGTGGGCCAAGCCTTCGGCTAGCCGGAGCCCCATACGCGCCACCACCCCCCAGCGCGGCCAGGTGAGGTCGGGCAGCGCCTTGCGGCCCAGCAATTGATCAGCCGACTTGCTGTGGTCCAACACGTGAACCCATGTCGAGTCGGGGCCGTCGTTCAAGCGCGATTGGGTTCTCCGGAGCCGGCGGACCAGGGTCTTCAGGTCGGCCCCTTCGATCAAGGTGGTCACGATGTAGGGTGTTCCGCCGTGCTCCCCATGATCGCAGGGGGCCAGCAGGTGCGGATGATTCAGCGTGGCCAAGCGCTGGAAGGTGTTGCGGAGCCGGAGTCGGGTCGTCACATCGGCCTGACTGATGCCGAGCAGCAGTTTCAAAGCGACCGGCGTGCCCGATCGCAGATCGGTTGCCCGGTAGACCAGTCCGATCGGACCGCGACCCAGGATCTCGCTGAGCCGGTAGCGATCGCCGACGACCTCGAAGCGGACCGGCTCGAGCGGGTCGCTGGGCAGCAGGCGCCCTTTGGTCTGACGGACGGCCCCTTGGATCGCCTGGTGGTCGTGGAAGAAGGAGCGGAGCCCCTCGGCGTGCTCTGGGTAGCGGGCGATCCACGTCTCCGGATCGACTGGCAGGCCCCGGTCGACCTGATCCAAATACATGGCGATCAGTTCATCGAGGCGATCCACCACGGGCTTCGAGGAGTTGGAAATGGGATCGGCCATCGTCCACCACAGCATCTGGGCGTCTCTGAAGCCGAGGCGATGATCCTCACGAGCTGGGCTGGATCTGGGGGCGAATCTCGGCGCCGGCCAGGGCGTCGGGCTCGGAGGTCGGGGCCTGGGGATCGGGTCGGAGGCGGCCGTCTTCGATCTCGAGAACGAGATCGCTGGATGTGATAAAGCGTCGGTCGTGCGTCACGACCACCAAGGTTGTCCCACGCTCCGACTGGAGCCGTCGAAGGATTCGGTAAATCTCGTCGCCGGTTTGGGTGTCCAGTTCGCCGGTCGGCTCGTCGGCCAGAAGCAAGACGGGATCCTTAATCAACGCCCGCGCGATGGCCACACGCTGCTGCTCTCCGCCCGAAAGCTGGTAGGGCCGGTGGTGTAGCCGATCGGCCAACCCGACGTCCCCGAGCAGTTCGGTCGCCTTTTGACGCAAGCGTTCATTCACTCCTAGAGGATAGTAAGGGATCAGGACGTTGTCGAGCGCGGTTAGGTTGCTGATCAGATTGAAGGATTGAAAGATGAAGCCGATCCGCTCGCGTCGGTAGAGGTTCTGCTCGGCTTCGGACATCGACGTCAGGTCGACCCCATCGACATGGATCGACCCGCCGGTCGGGTGATCCAGCGAGCCGAGCATGTAGAGCAGGGTGCTCTTGCCCGAGCCGGAGGGCCCGACGATGAAGGCGCATTGACCGCGCGGGATGGTGAAGCCGATCCCCCGCAGCGCGGCCACTTCCCGAGCCCCGTTGCGGTACGCTTTCTCGAGATCCCGAACGACGATCATCGGCCAGCCTTCTCTTGAACACGAATGGACACGAAATCGGACGGGATGAAGAGACGCCTCGGACGCGGATGCCGGCCGCATCGATCGGGCTTGGGCGAGGCCCGCCGTCCTTTCGGTCAGGCCACAACCCTACGGCGATCGGCGGCTTGCAGCCCACTTACTCAATGGGAACCCAGGCGGATCGCCTCCATCGGTACGAGGTTCGATGCTTTCCAGGCCGGATAGAGGCCGCCCACAACCCCCATGATCACGGCCAGGCTCAGCCCCAAGGCCAACAAGGCCGGGCTGACATCGAGCTGCAACCCGCCCTCGATGAACGGGTTGACCATCAGCACCAGGAGCACCGCCAGCAGGCAGCCCACGATCCCGCCGAGCAGGCCCAGCATCGCGCTCTCGGCAGTCACCAGCGACAGCACATGTCGCTTGGACCACCCATTGGTCCGCAAGACCCCGAACTCGACGAACCGCTCGGTCGTGCTCATCAGCATCGTGTTGACGATCCCGACGACGCCCACCAGCAACGCCAAACTCACTACGAGCGCCAAAAACACGTTTAATTGACCCATAATATCGTCGAAATTGGCCATGAACTCCGCCATTGTGTTGGCATCGACACGCGGCTGACCCTCCGAGACCGTCTGGTCCAAGCGCTCTTCGACGGCCGCGGCCACCTCCTCAGCCCGGCCGGGATCGCTCATCTCGATGTAGAAGCAGGAGACCTGATCCTCGTTGATCCCTAAGAGAGTCTGGGCCACCGGCAGGTCCATGATGATCGTCTGGTCTAGGATCAGCGAATTGGTCTCATAGAGCCCGATGATCTCGAACTCGGTTTTCTGGATCAGCAGACGGTCGCCGACCCGTCGTGGACGGGACTCGCCGGTCTCGGGATCGACCACCGGATACTGCTTGGCGATCTTGGTGCTGATCACGATGCGGTTCCGGTTCACATCGCGCTCGTCCAAGAACCGTCCCCCGCCGTCCTCAGCCGCAATCATATTGTTGGGATAGACGGCGCTTCGGAGTCGGGCGTGCGGACCGACCGGCTGCCCTTGGATCAACGGCGATTCGAAGAGGCTCGCCGGACCCCGGCGAAACCCGCTTGCAGCATCGCGGATCGTCCGTGCGAGAATCCCTTGGTTCTCGATTGGAGGGGCCAGCCCCCAGACCTCGGGCACCACAACGCGAACCCCGGAAACCTCGGCAATCTCAGCCTTGTAGGAGACCGGCAGGTCGCTGAAGACCGGACTCGGCGTGTTCTCGCGGAGGATCATCACGCCCTCGACCTGACTGAGCGTGTTACCGACCAGTTGTCGAAGTCCGGAGCTCAAAGAGAACAGACCAACCACGCCCAAGATCGGGATCGACAGGCCAACCAGGCCCAGGATGGTCCGGATCGGCCGGGTCAGGAGGTTCTGGAACGCAAATTGCCACATGTCGTGCGCGATCCCGACTCATGCGAACGGGCGGCTTTCGGAACAAACCGCGGAATCCTCTGGCCTCAGAGATGGCCCCGATCATTGTAGGCTGCCCAAAAGGTCGGCCAAGGGAAAGTCATCGTCAACGTCGCAACACCTCCCATCGAAAGGATCCGCAAGGACGTGCCCCGCTCGGCCCCGGAGATCGAACCGCGCTTCCCATGCACGAAGCGTGATCGATGCCCCAATGCGGATTGACCTCCGCTCGGAGCAAGCCCAACAGAAGTCTCCAGGGATAGCATCGGGGAACTCGGACCACCATTCTATAGAGGTGATTGCCCCGATTCCGAATCACCGGCCCGCGCACGTTTTCTCCCCAATGATCCCAACGATCGGGCTGACCGACCCAGTCCCACCACGGCTATGCGACGAGCCAACCTCGCGCCATTTTGGTCGACTTGGTTCCTTCGACTTCCCGGCCGAATGAGCTGCTCGACCCAGGGCCACAAAGCCGATCGTACGAATCATGCTGGCAATGACGCGCCGTCGAAAACCGTGAATGTGTCGAGTCGAGTGGCCTTGAACACCTTTCCGACCACCCGCACGCCACACATCGTCGTCAATTCCGAACCGGACGCCCGGTCGGCTGGACAAGATCAAGTGGACGCACACACATAACTCAAGCATGACTCAATGCACCCTCCCAGCATATGGATTCGTGGTTCATGTTGGGTGAATAAGAGTCGTCTGTGAGGATCGGGGGAGCAACGATCCTCAACGGGCGGGTTGGATCGAACACAGCGCAGTCTATCCGCTTTAGGAAGGGCTGACGCTCAAGTGTTGTCGGCTTCGGACTGCGGAGCATCACCGGAGGCCGGCGGAGGCACATCCGGCTGTTTGCTCGAGTCGTCGGGCTCATCACCTGCGCGGGCCTGCATGAGCTGCTTCAGCTCGGCGAAACTGTTGAGCGGCTTCTCACCGCGGAGCTGCTTCTTGGTGAGTTTCGGTGGGGCGGCCTTTTTCTTCTTGCCCCGATTGAGCCCAGTCACCTTCGTCTCGGCACCGGGCTCGCTCCCCTGGACCTCGGTGACCATCGGCGGCCGATCCCCTCGACGCTCGCCACCGCGACGACCTCCGCCGCCTCCGGGACCACCACGACGATCTCCGGTCCGTTCACGATCGCGGAACATTCCGGGTTGATGCGATTGGGTCGAAGTCGCGGCGGCTGGAGCGGCCTCTCCCGAGGCGGCTTCCCGGGTCTGGGTTGGACGCCCGCGACCCCGTCCGCGTCCCCCACGACCACGACCGGCCGATCCGTCGCCCTCTTCTCCGTGTTCCGCGCCGGCCCGCTCGCTGCCCGGCTCGACCATCGTCAAGGAAACGCGATCGGAGTCCCCGTCAATGCTCAGGACCCAGACGGTCACGACGTCGTCGACGTTCACCACATCGTAGGGGTTACGAATGTAGCGATTAGCCATTCGTGAGATGTGGACCAAACCGGGGCTTTTCAAGCCGATCGAGACGAACGCCCCGAAGGGCGCGATATTCTCGACGGTGCCTTGAAGCTGGTCGCCGGGCTTGAGGTCACCTAGCTGGAGGATCCGCCCCTTGAAGACTGGCGGAGGCTGGTCCAGCCGGAGGTCGTAGCCGGGCAGACCGATCATAGTCCGCAACTCGGCGACGGTCGGCTCGAAGAGGCCCAGCTCTTGGGCCACGGCCGGGATGTCCAAGTGCTTGAGTTGATTGGAGATCGCTTCGTCGCGTTCCGGCTCCGGCTTGACCACCTCCTCAGCCGGAACGCCGAGCCGCTCGATCAGCTTGCCGGCCGCCTCATACATCTCGGGATGGATCCAGGTCCGATCCAGCGGCTCGGGGCTGTCGGTGATCTTGACGAAGCCGACAGCCTGCTGGTAGATCGCGTCGGTGATCCCCTCGACCTGCTTGAGCTGCTCGCGATGGGTAAACCGTCCGTTCTGCTCGCGGTACTCCACGATCCGACGGGCTAGGACCTGGTTGAGGCCCGAGACGTAGCGGAGTTCCGAGGCGGTGGCGATGTTCAGGTCGACACCGACGAAGTTGACGCAGCTCTCCAGGATCGCGTGCATCGCCTCCTTGAGAATTTTCGGCGGCACGTCGTTTTGGTAGAGCCCGACGTTGAGGTGTTGGGGATCGATCTTGGTCAGCTCAGACAAGGGCTCCTGGAACCGACGGCCCACCGAGACCGCAGCGCGGGTGGCCGGGTCCTCCTCGGGCAGCTCCTCGCGTCCCAACGTCCCGGTCGAGTAAGCGGTTGCGCCGATGTCGTTGACGATGGTGAACCGAATGTTGGCGATCCATTCGTCACCGGCATGGGATTCGGGCCGGAACACCTGGCGCTTGGAGCGGGGCTTGGGCGGGCGCGGTCCGCGTGGAGGCTTCGGCTGGCCCTGACGCGACGCGCGATCCTTGTCCTTCTCTTTGCCCTTCGCCTTCTCGTCATCCTTGGCCTTCTCGGGCTCCTCGGTAGACGGGGCATCCGGTTGGGTGGTCGGCGCCTGGGCCACGGGAGCGGCCTCGGGCACGTCGGCCGCTTGAGGAGCAGGAGCGGGCTCTGAAGCGACCGTCGGTTCCGACGCAGCAGGGCTCGGCGTCTCGGGAGCGGTCGTCGTGGCCGCGGGCTCAGGAACGACCGCTGGATCATCGGTCGTGACCGGCTCCGGAGCCGACGGGCTCTCCGGAGCTTCAGCGGCCGGCTCCGGTGCTTCGGGCGCGGGAGTCGGGGCAGGAGCGACAACGGACGTCTCGACAGCGCTCGTCGACGGAGCCTCCGACGTGGATGCGTCCGGTGTCGGGGCCGGCTCGTCCGAACTCGGAGCGGGGTCGACGGTCGCCTCAACGGTCGCCGGTTCGGAGACCGCGTCGGATCCGGTTGGAGCGGGTTCCGACGATTCCGACGGGAGCTCGGCCTCGGCAGGGGTCGCGACGGAGGTTGGCTCTGGCTCGGCCGACGTGTCGGTCACCTCGACCGCAGGGTCCGAACCGGCCGTCGGAGGGACATCGACGGGGGTCGCGTCGGCCACGGGAGCCGGCATGTCGGCCGTTGGTTCTTCCGACACAGGGACGGTCTCGGGCGTCCCTGTGGTGGCGATTGCCTCGCTCGGGGTCGTTGCCGCCTCGGGGGCAGGCGAGGTGTCAGCGATGGCGGTTTCAAGCGCTGGGTCCGGGGCCGTTGCGGCCGGGGCTTCGGGACTCTTCCCGGGATCGGCGGTCGGGCGAGCTTCAACGCCCAAGGCGGGGCTCAGATCCTCGGCGGTCTCGACGGTCGCATCGGGCACCTGAACCCGAGGCGCGGCCGGCTCGACATCGGCTGGACTCGAGATCGGCACGGAGGGGATCGCCTCGTCGGCCGGGACCGTCGGTTCAACGACCGATGTCTCGGTGGGTCCTTCTTCAGGAGCCGGGATCGCTGCCGACGGGGCCGTCGGGGGCTCAGTCGTCGTCTCGGGCCGTTCGGATGTTGCAGGATCGGGAGACGCTGACGGGGTCTCGGAATCGGTATTGGTATTGGTCACAGCGGCTTCGGAGACTTCCTGAGCGGCCGGTTCCGGCGTTTCGACGGTGGGAGACGCCTGTTCGGCAGGCTGCTGAGACTCGCTTGTCGGGGAGGCCTCAGAGGTCACCGGCGCCGAGGGGGGAGCATCGCCCTCGGCACCCTCGGTCTTTCGACGTTCGGCCTCTTCCTCAGGAGTCGGCGAACCGCCGGAGACAGGCGGGAGGGTTTCAGTCGACTCGGGCTTCGACGAGTCGCCCATCACCGGGTTGTCCTGCGGGGCTGAGACCTCCTGGGGTTCGGCCTCGGCAGCGGGGTCACGAGACGCCGAGCCATTGGACGTCGACTGTTGGTGCGCTGGATCTTGGGCCTCAGGGTCAGAGGCGGTCCCTGCATCCTGTGGAGCTTCACTCTTCAGAATTTCGCTCTGCGGGGCTTCGCTTTCTGAAGCTTGGCTCTGCGGTGTTTCCGGAGGTGTGACCGCGTCCGCCGAAGCAGGGGCAGGGGCGTCCGTAGCAGGCGCCGTTGCCTCCGCTGGCGAAGAGGGTGGCGGACTCTCGGGAGTCGGTTCGGGCTTCGCTTGAACTGGAGAGTCGGCGGCCGGCGGTTCGTCGGGGCTGGGCGTAGCCGCTACTCTGGGATCGGGCTGGGGTGCCGGCACAGGTGTGGAGTCCGGCGTGGTCGAAGCGGGAGTCGGCGATTCGGAGTCGACCTCGGTGGCCGGGGTCGGCTCGGGAGAGGCCGGGACCGATTCCGGGCCTGGAGATTGAGCCGGGGCCGCCTCGACACGGCTCGCCTCGTCGGCCTGGCCGGCCTCCTGGTCGGTCTCTTTGCCAACCTCTTTATCGGCTTTCTCGGCGGGTGCTTGGGCGGCGGGCTTGTCTTCCCAACCCGGGAAAGGCGTATCGGGATGGTCGACGAAGTGCTTGGACTCGGAGATCAGCTCGGCCAAGAGTTGCTCGGTTTCGCGGGAGGCGGTGCCCTTAGCCAGAGCGACGACATCGACGCGATGCTTGGCCAGCAGATCCTTGAGGGCCACCTTCGAGGGCGACCATGCGTTGTAGGGCGGGTGGGGGTAGAGGATCCCGCTCTCCAGAAGCTTGCCCTGAGGATCGACGACAGCCCAGCGGCAACCGGTCCGGAAGCCGGGGATGATCGAGAGCACGGTGTGGCCGGGCTGGGCGGGCCTCAGCAGGAGCCCACGCAGGTTCCGCGAGCCGATCCGGATGGCGTGTTGCTGACTGACCTCGGCCAGTTCGCGGCGCACTTCGTTCTCGAAGCTGGGCAGCAGGATCCGGTCCATCGCATCCATCGCGGCCCGTTGCAGGAACTCGAGTTGCGGATGGTCCCGGAGACCGAGCACGTCCAAGGCCAACGCTTCCAGCGGCTCCCGATCGATCGAGATGCTCAGTTCCAGAACATTCTGATGCTCGCCGCGAAACAGATCGAGGATTCGGTGCGGCGGCACCATCTGGATCGGTTCCTCGAAGGCGAAGTAGTCGCGGAACTCTTTACCGCGACCTTCGGGGACGTCGGCCTTCTTGGCCGCCTTGAGCCGACCGGTCTTCCAGACGTACCCGCGGAGTTCCTCGCGGAGCGGAATGGTCTCGCTGAAGCGCTCGGCCAGGATGTGCGCAGCGCCATCGAGCACATCGGAGACTTCCGGGATCCCCTGGGCCGGCTTGACGAACACCTTGGCGGCGGCGGCCAGATCCAGCAGCGGTTGCTCGCGGTCCAGGATCTGGAGGGCGAACGGCTCGAGGCCGCGTTCCCGGGCCTTCGTGGCCCGCGCATCACGCTTGGGCTTGTAGGGAAGATACAGGTCGTCGAGGCGCCGAAGGTTCTCGGCCGCCTCGATCTGCCCAGCCAGGTCGTCGTTCAGATGGCCCTGCGTCTCGATCGCCTTGCGGATCTGCTCCTTGCGATCGATCAGCTCGCGGAGGCGGACAACGCGGGATTGGATCTCGCGGATCAGCGTCTCGTCCAGGCCCCCGGTCCGCTCCCGGCGATACCGCGCGATGAAAGGGATGGTGTTCCCCTCATCGATTAGTTGGACCACGTTCTCGACCTGGACGCGGCGGATCTGGAGATCCTGAGCGATCCGGCTCAGGTCGGTTTGCATGGGCGTATCCATGATCGAGTAGACGCCAGGAAGGCGCCGGCCGGGTCAGAGGTGACGGGGGGCCGGGGCTGTCCGACCGGGGACAGCCGGCGTGGGGCGTCGCACACACAAGCGCACCGTCCCCACTCTAACCAAAATCGGAGCTGCAATCTAGAAGATGGCAACGGCTCCGTCAAGTGACATGCGTGGCCGACACCCGACCCGAACGGGCTCGATCGCGACGATCGGCACTCCGCAAGCCCCTAACTCAGCCGTCTCGATGGTTGACGCCGCGACGCCACCAAGCGCGCCCCGGCGCGATGGGGCGGGCCCGCAGCTCGACAAACAACGGCGCCAAGCGTCGTCGAAACCTTGGTCCGCTCCAGGGCCACGGGCTCACCATACCGAGCCGACGGCTCAACCAGCCCGAGGCTCGAACGAATCGCCCCATCGGAGTCGATTCGATGGCCTGCACGCGGGCCAACTCCTGTTCCGAGGCCCAGATGAAGAACCCAGCCATCACCAAGTAGATCAGACCAGTCCCCAGGCCAAAGACCCCGAAGCTGGCCAACGACAGGATCGCCGCTAGGGCCTGACCGCCCCGGACCGTCGCCAGGGTCGCGACCGGCTTGGACCAGCGGATCTGGAGCAATGCCCTCGCGATCCGACCACCGTCCATCGGGAAGATCGGCAACAGGTTGAACAATCCGAGCACCAAATTCATCTGGACCACGACCCCAATCGCCTCGCCCAAGCCGACCAACGACCAAAACAGGCCCGTCAGCGCCAAGAACGCCGCGGCGGCCAGGTTCACCCCGGGACCCGCCCCGGCGATCAACAGTTCGGCCCCCGGCGCCCGAGTCTCACGCTCCAGCTCCGCCACGCCTGCCAAGGGGTAGAGCGTGATCCGACGCGTCTTGATCCGATACACCCGCGCCATCAACGCATGCCCGTATTCGTGCAAGACCACGCAGCCAAACAGGACCAGGACGGTCCAGAGCAGCCCCAACGGGCCCAGCAGCGCGATCAGGGCGAGCCCCAAGACGATCGATGCATGGATATGCAGATCCACGCCGAAGAAACGGCCCAAGCGTATTCCATCCATATCCATCATGCTCAGGAGCCTCCACACCCTCTCCGGGTCACTGCGGGAAACGTACCGCCTTCCCTTGATCCCGGAATTGTCCGATCGATGTCTATCCTTCATCGTATTCGATGGATTTTGCCAGGACATCGTCGGATCAAAAAAACGAACGATCCCCGCCAAAAAACCGACCATGGCGGTTGGGGCTTCGACACCGAAAGCCTATCACTCGACGCGACAAACCGAGGCGATCTCACAAAGCGAATCTCAGCGAGGACGTTCCAGGATCGCCGGCCTCTTGAGGGTTTCCCCTTTGATCTGAATCTCCAACTCGGGCCAATGGGGCGCGTTCGGGGCATGCTGCGTGAGCACCTCAGGCCTCTCCGCACCGACCAGCATCGTGCTCTGACACAGACCCGGCCCGACCGAGGGACACCAAGTCAGGATCATCCCAGCCTCAAGGGTCAGGTTTGTCTGTGGCGTCAGCAACAGTTCGCGGGGGGCGTATCCCGTGAGGAAGCCCTGGTACGACAGATGCCATTCATGGGGAGCCTGATACTTCTCGAAGATCCGCCGCGCCCGTCGGAAAACCTCGGCGATCGATTCGGAGTCCCGCGCGAAGAACAGGTCGGTCGCCTCAATCATGGCCGAGAGGGCGTGCGCGGCCCGGAGGGTCGGATCGATCGGTCCGAAGTGGATGGTCCGGCTCACCGAGGCGTGGAGCCCATCGCGACGTCCTGAGACGCTCAACGTGGCCGAATCGGCCAGCGTCGCATCACTTAGTTTGGCGTGACGATGGCGGGCAATACGACCGTCGACGGCCACGTGCAGGGCGATCGGCGTGATCCCCAGGGCATAGAGCGACGCGGCGATCATTCCAGCGATCTCATGCTCACGCAAGCCGGGTGTGACCCGACGCGCCACCTCCTCCACGCTGGTCGTCAGATCCCGGCCCAGTTGACGGATCCGCGCTTGCTCCTCGGGCTCCAAGCACAAGCGGAGCCGGATCAGCGGCCCGCGCAAGTTCGTCCAACCCAACAGCGACTGGTCACCGGCGACCCGACGGCCCCGGGTCAACTCGTCGAGCACCCGCAACGGCTCCTCGTGCCAAGGCCGTTCCTTCAGTTGGAAGCCCAAGCCATCCAATTCGGTATCGAAGAGCCGAGGCCCCTGGACGTTGTCACAGATCAACGCCCTGGCACGGGGCGTCACATAGATGGCCGCCGCACCGAGTTCCTGGCCGAGGTCACCGCTGAGGTCTCCACCGGCGGTGAACCAGGCCAGTGAATCGCCCCGGCAGAGGACCAAGCCTTCCAGACCTCGCGTCTCGAGAAACTCGACCAACCGGGCATGCTTGCGATCGATCTCGGCGCGACGCGCCTCACGCTGATCGCGCATCGCATCGGTCGGTGCGGTCGCCTCGCTCCAAGGTTCGGGGGTGGATCGGCCCGGCGCGGACCCATTGGGACTGTCCTGGCCGTGATGGTGGGCCATGTTATTGGCGTTGGCGACCACGCGGTCCCAGTCGCCACGCAGCGACTCCGGATCGTTGGCCAAGAGGGGAACTTCGCGGAGGTCGATCTCGGCACTCGACATCGGGGATCACCCTTGCCCAGGTCGGGGCGACGGCCACAGTCGGAAAACGGGGGTGGTCCGCGAGCAGCCAGCCCCTAGCACGGCGGATCGGCTCGAGACAATGAAATGATATGCCCGGCCGACCTGCGACCGGTAATCGGGCTCACTGCGACGAACCATCTCAGCCCAGCAATCGGACCGACGGAAACGAGAAACTGGGGAGGAGAGGCGTCGATCCGGGATCCTTGGAGCTTAACGGATCGCTTCTGTCCTACGAAACAAAAATACCCCGAAAGGACAGCCGAGGCAGCGTTCGACTGACGCCTTCACGTTCGAGGCGCTGGATTCGGCTCCGAACGGGGTGGTGTGTGGGCCAAGGTCTGATCCAGGAACGCCAGGATCTCCCCGAGCAGGGCACGCTGGGGCGTGTGAAACATGAAGCCGTGCCCGGCCTCATCGAGGACCCAGAGCTGGCAGGATCCCCCCGCGTCGTTGAGCGCCTCGGCGAACCGACGCGATTGTGCCACGGGCACCAACGGATCGCGTCCGCCATGGATCAGGAGCATCGGGGGGTCCTCGGGACCGACGTGGGTCTGCGGTGAGGCGGAGACCAGCAAATCGGTCTGCGCGTCCAAGCCTTCGGCATCCCGTGCACCGGTGAGCCCTTGGAGGGCCGGGGCCACGTCTTCGGCGTGGGGGCCATCTCGGAGCGCGGGCAGATCGGTCGGCGGATAGAACGCGATCACCGAGGCGATCCGGGGTCGTGGCGCGGCGAGATCGGACCGATCGGCCATCGGCTCGGGGTGCGTCCCCATCAATGTTGCCAGGTGACCACCGGCCGACGCACCCAGCACGACCAGCCGATCGCGATCGATCTCGAACTGCTCAGCGTGGTCGACCAGCCAGGCCAAGGCGATCCAGAGGTCTTCGAGGTTCCCCGGCCAGGCCGCTCGTCCGCGACGGGCCAGGCGATAATCGACGGCCGCGACCAGGTATCCGTGTTGGGCCAGCGCGGCAACGTGCCGACCGATCTCGCGACGACTCCCACCCTGCCAGCCACCACCATGCACGGCCAAGACGAGCGGACGGCCCGTCTCCGGACCGGGCGTCTCGGGCTGGTACAGATCGAGACGGAGCGATCGCCCCTCGACGGTCCGGTAGACCAGCCCCCGGGTGACCCTGACGCCCTCTAAAGCCTCGTCATGCTCGTCCTCGGCGCCGAGCATCCAGGTCGTCAAGCCGATCAGCATCATCCAGGCCAGGACTCGCACCCCGAGACGGCGATTCATTCAACAAGTCTCCACCCTCGGCATCCCTTGGTCCACGTCACGCCTGTCACCCGACGATACGATATGCCTCATCCCCTCTGGTGCCGGAGCGATTCGATCGGCATTCGACATGGGGAGGTCGGTCGCGTCGGGAAACAGGCTCGCAACCCATCTCCACGTGAGGCAAGTTTGAGACCTCTCCTCGGGAAACGCAAACGAGGCCGACGTCGCATCGAACGATTATGCGACATCGACCTCGTGAGAATGGGCGCGTGGACGATCGCTGCCTGGATGGGCTGGACGATTGTCAGGACTGGGCCGGTTCTGACGACCCAATCCCGATTAACGGTCCGATCTCAATTGCCGGGACCTTCGACGGGCGGCTCGTCACCTTCCATCGCGTCACCTTCCATCGCGTCGCCTTCCATCGCATCGCCTTCCATCGCATCGCCTTCCATCGCATCGCCTTCCGTGGTGGTCTCAGGCGTACCGGCTTCGCCACCTTCCTCTGGGGCGGGGCAGCCGGTGACGAAGAAGAGCAGGGCCAGCGTGGCGAGCAGTGAGATCAGCTTGTTCATCCGAAACGGTCTCCATCAGGGGTGTGAATCGGGGAGGCAATCGGCCTCGGGCCACTCGGCCGGGCACGATCCGGATCGTCCTAACGCGGGTCCCTGAACTCGGAACCCAACCGCGCTTTTAACATCAAACAGACCCTTGATAGGTCTAGCGAGACGTGAGTCGACAGATCCGGGTATGGATTATAGGACCCGCCACCCGGTCGTGCAAACAAAACCTCGGGCCAGGCCAGGGCTTCCGATGTCGCAGATCCCTCACGCGATCTAGGTTGCAGCCTTTTCCGAAGGGTTGTAGAACCCGGTCCAACTCGGCGTCTTCCTCGTGAGACGTTCCCGTCCTCGAGTCCCTCTCGGAATCTTCGGAGTCTTCGACCGCGACGGGGGTTAGGGCGATTGGCGCCCTCATCGGGCCTCCGCGCCGGGGCGAACCAGCCTCACGCTTTTCCCGATTGGCACGAAAGCTACCATCGCTCCAGACCCGAAACTCCACATAGCCGTCACGGACCGACGGCGCTTTTCTGAGCCCCGACAGGGAGGTCGAAGATGGTCACCGATCCCGGTGTCTTCGCACAAACCCGGCCGTCTCGCCCCCACGCGACACGGAAGACACGCCTCCTCGGGGGCTTGCTGGTGACGATCCTGACACTCTCGCTGATTGGTGCGCCCACGGTGGGTTCGGGCTCTTCGATCCCGACGCTCTCCGGCTCGAGGTCTCCCTCGGGCTGGACCTGGAATACTTGGGGGGCCAGGCCGGGCGGACCCCGACTCACCCCGAAACGTCCCGAACCCCCGAACCCAAAACCTCAAACGTTCGGACCCGACACGAACGGGGCCAACGCACGGCTGACCGTCGTCGAACTGCTGCCAGGGTCAGAGTCTCGCCCACCCGCACAAACACCGACACCGACGAATGCTCCGCCTCCTCCTCCAAGTCCTCCGATCCCTTCGACGACGAATCAATCACTCCCTCCATCAGACACCTCCTCGACAGCATCCAGGAGTTTGGCAACACCAACGGATCGTCAACCTCCCGGCATGCGGTTTGTGATCATCGATCCGCGCGCCGAACTCGCCGCGAGAAGGGGGTCGTCACCTCCCCCCAACGCCCGGTTGGCTGCCAATGACCCGATCGTCGACGTTGCCGAAGTCGTGGCGAGTCCGGCAAACTCGCCCTCGCGAGCGAGGCCGAACGCTCCAGTGCGTGACCGCAACAACCCCGATGTCGCGGTCTCATCGCCCACCCCCGGCTCACCGGTTCCGGCAGGTCGGCTAGGGGATGCGGGACGCCCCTTGCAGACCGATGCAGTCGTCCGCTTCGACGACGGTCCGTTTCCCGCCCAGGCAATCTTGACCGACGGCTCGGCCCGCTCCTGGACCCGGAGCCCCGTCGTCGATCAGATCTTCGATGGGGCTCCCACCGCTCAAGAGCAAGCCTCTTTCACGCAGTCGGTCCTCCAGCACGTCGAAGACGTCTATCAGCGCAGCGGACTCGACATTCAAGTCACCGACGATCCTTCCGTCAGCACGGACCACACCATCAGCCTCGTCTCGGGGACGATCCACGACGAAGTCCCCAGCGCGATCGGCATGGCGATCGTCGGTGGCGAAGGATTCACCTATGTCGACCAGTTCGACTTCGCTCAGACCCAAGACGAACTCGCATTGGCCGTCGGGCATAACGTCGCCCATGAACTGATGCACAGCTTCGGATTGGGGGCCCATCCCGATCAGACCGGGACCTACCTCGACGCTGGGACCGTCGCCTGGGAAACCCTGGTCGACCCGACAATCACCTTCAGCGACGAGGCCGTCGAAGTGCTCGAGGACTTGATCGATCGGGAGCGGTTGACCTCGGGATCGGGAGCGACCCTCATGGCGCAGCAGCTGGGTCCGAACCCCACGCCGATCCCCGAGCCGGCCACCATCGCGCTCTGGTCCATCCTGGGATTAGCGGCCACCACCCGTTGGATCCGAAGAAGGCGAACGACGGGCCAGGCCGACGACTGCTCGGATTGACGCGGTCAATCAGGGTAGGACAGTCCGGCATCCCGGCGGATCACTTCGGTCACACCGGTCCAATCGTACTCGCCGAGGCCTGCCGCGACCGCCTGGGTGTAACGATCGACCAACACGCTGGCCATCGGCATCGGCAACTCCACCGAGGCCGCCGCCGCTTGGACGAGTCGGACGTCCTTACGGCCCAACCGGAGGCGGAACAGGGGATCGCGATAGGTCCGATCGGCGATCTGACGCCCATAGTTGGTGTGGATCGGATTATTGAACAGCGTCTCTGAGAACATCTGATAGAACGATTCGACGTCGACCCCGTGCTTCTCGCAGAGGGCGTAGGCCTCTCCGATCGCCTCGATGGTCGAAGCGATCAGGAAGTTGGTGCTGAGCTTGGCCACGTGCGCGGCCGTCGGCGAGTCGCCGAACCGGAAGAGGCGTGACCCGACCGCCTTGAGGATCGGCTGCGCCCGCGCGACGGCCGGTTCGGGGCCGGAGACCAGATAGAACTGCCGAGCCTCGGCGACCGCGTCGGGCCGGCCCATGATCGGCGCGGCCACGTAACGGCTGCCCGCAGCCTCGTGCCGTTCGGCGAACCACGCCGCCGTCTCCGGAGCGATCGTGCTCATCGACACGTGGACCCCGTCGGGGCCCAGCGCCTCAAAGAACGCCGGAACGCCCAGAACCGACTCCAAGGCCGCATCGTCGGCCAGGCACGACAGGACCAAACCGCCCGGTTCGACCACATGCTCGACCCGATCGACCACCTCGGCTCCTCGGGCAACCAGTGGCTCGGCGCGGGCCGCTGTCCGGTTGTAGACCCGCAACCGATACCCGGCACGCAACACGTTGGCCGCCATCGGCTGGCCCATGAGGCCGAGCCCCACGAATCCGATCGGATCACTCGACATCATGCGCCCTTCGCTTCCATGGAACCCCAAAATCGTCAGTCCGCTTCAAACGACGATCGATCGGTTCTTGGAGCGATCGCCTCCCCGATTCTACCGGCCGTGGCGGGAGGCCGACACGACCTCGCGATCACCCGACCCGCTCGGTCTTGGCGATGATCCCGACCTCGGGCCAGCCAGGCCGTTGCGATTCACTCGAGGTTGTCGCGCCCGGGGAACGCCCCCCGAGTCGCGCGGGGATCCGGGATTTCAGGCGGAGCAGCGGTTTCTCGAGCAGATGGTAGGACCCCATTGCGATGACCAAACAGATCGCGACCTGGATCAGGTCGATCCATGGAAACATCGAGATTCCCAAGGCCCGACAGCCACGACCCGCCGCGACGATCACCAACGGATGATACAAATAGATCCCGTAGCTGGTTGCCCCGAGCGCGACCAGGCCCGGGTGGCGGAGCGGGGCGAGCCATCGATGCCCCGAGGCGGTCACGATCAAACCGAGCAGGCCGAAATACAAGAGTGACGAGGCCGAGATCGCCAACGACGCGTCCATCGACATCGGCCCCGGCTCGTTCTTCGGGGGGGTCAAGGGAATCGCTCCGAGCATCGCGAGGCCGGCCACCAACGCCGAGGCGGCGAACCCGACCCGATACCACCCCAATCGCGACCGGACCGCCTCCCGATCACCGGTCCAGATCGCCAATAGACTCCCGAGGACCAGGCCATCGCAACGGCCCAGCAAGACGACCCCGCTGAGCCCGGCCGACCTCGAGGCGACCGAGGCCGCCAACAATGCGATGAGGACCGCGTTGAGGAGCCTCGGATGTTGGGAACCGATCAGCAACCAAAGCAACGGCCACATCAAATAGTAATGCTCGATGATGGCGAGCGTCCAAGTGTGGAAGAAATACCCGGAGAATTCGGGAGGACGGCCCCCCCAGTAGTCGGAGACGTTCTGCGTCATCGTCGCGTAGGAGAACAGGCCGTCGAGCGGGAACGGACGGCTCATCCAAGGGTTCAGGACGACGACGAGCGCCAGGACACAGAGGTAGGCCGGCCAGATCCGCAGGACGCGCCGGAGATAGTGGCGAGGCAGGTCCCCGGCGGTTCGGACCGAGCGCATCGCCACCGTCGCCGTCAGGTACCCGGAGAGGACCAGGAACAGGTCGACGCGTGAGAGGGTGCCGGACCATTCCGGATGCATATGGTAGATCAGAATGGCCAGGGCGGTCAGCCCGCGCATCGCGTCCAGTTCGGTGATCCGTCGCATGGTCGGTCCTCGTCCCCCATCCGGTCCGACCGAACCCTCGCGGTCGCGCGACGGATCCGCACCGCGCGACGACCCGATCGATCGGACGTCTTCTCCGAAATCCGTCGCAATCGCCGACGCCTCGACGACAGTCCCCTCAACGAGCGTTGGATCCGGGCCGGGTTGGGTGTCGGGACGGGGATCGCGGCGATAGGCTAGTGACGTGGAAATCAATGCGGTCGGTCGCCGACGCCCCATCGCCTGATTTGATTGCTTGTCGGGATCCCTATCCCTTCTGAGGATCGCCTGGACGATCTCTCGACCCGAGCCCTCAACGGAGGTCCCGCCATGGATCGCGGTCCCCGGAGTCGACGGCCGACCCCGAATCCCTACGCGGCGCCGGCCTCGGACCTCGGGCCTGACCCACATCCCGATCCCTGGATCGAGCCGACCGAAGAGGAGCCCCCGGCCAAGCGGATCCGCCCGTCGACCTCGTTGCTGACCAAACTGGTCGACGCCCTGAGGTTGATGGGGGAGCACTTCCCGGTCGTGATCGGATTAATCCTCTGCGCGTCGGTGCCCTTGAAGCTGCTGGCCTTCCTGATCATCCGAAGCGGTTGGATCCCCGAGGAATCGACGGTCCCCCTGGGATTGATCCTGCTCTTCGCGATCACGATGCTGCACCTGGCGATGGTCTATCGGGCCGGCGAGCCGATGGTCCACGGCCAACCGGTCAGCATCAGCGATGCGTTGTTGGCCGGGCCGGCCCACTGGTGGTCGCTCTTGGTGATGCGTTGCGTGACGATCGGCCTGACCCTCGGCGGCCTGACCTTGTTGATCGTGCCCGGCTGCCTGCTGGCCGCCCAGTTCGTCCTCGTCGACCCGATCCTCGTCCTGGAATCAGACGACGGCCGATCGCGTTGGGACTCGCTCCGTCGGAGCCGGGAACTGAGCCGATCGCGTCGGGGATCCCTGGTCCTGACCTGGTTCTGCCTGGCCGGGCTCCAAGCCGTCGCCGCCACCGTCTGCTATGGGATCTATCAACGGCTCTTCGAGCCGCGACCCCGCGCCGATCAGATCCTCGGCTTCCTCGGCATCCAGGTCAGCCTCGACCTCTGTATCACCCTCTGTGGCCTGATCGTTGTCCTCGCCTACGTCGAACTCTCTGGAAGGACGGATCGCGCCGACCAACCCGACTGAGCTCGACAACGACTGGGCACGAGCGCGCCGAACGACCATTGGGGCTGGGCCCTCATCGTGCTTCGTTCAGGACCGGAGCCGCTTCGGTAAAATAACGCCGCTGCAAGAAGAACGCGACGTTGACCAAGCCGATCAGGACCGGGACCTCGACGAGCGGGCCGATGACGGCCGCAAACGCGGCCCCCGAACTGATGCCGAAGACAGCAACCGCCACGGCAATGGCGAGTTCGAAGTTGTTCGACGCCGCCGTGAACGCAAGGGTCGCCGTCTTCGAGTAGTCGGCCCCGAGCTGTCGCCCCATCCAGAACGAGACGAAGAACATCACGACGAAGTAGATGAGCAGTGGCAGGGCAATCCGCAACACGTCGAGAGGTAGGGCCACGATGTTCTGCCCCTGGAGTGAGAACATCAAAACGATGGTGAAGAGGAGTGAGACGAGCGTGATGGGGCTTATCGCCGGAATGAAACGCCCCTCGTACCACTGGCGTCCCTTGGCCCGAAGGAGCACGAGCCGCGTGAGCATCCCGGCAAGGAAGGGAATCCCAAGGTAGATAAAGACACTTTGGGCAATCGCGCCGATGGTGATTCGGGAAAGGTCCACGTCGCCGAAGTTGACGCCCACGAGCGGCGGGAGCACCTTCACGAAGAGCCAGGCATAGAACGAGTAGAAGAGCACTTGGAACACCGAGTTGAACGCGACCAGGCCCGCCGCATAGTCGGAATCGCCCTTGGCGAGTTCGTTCCAGACGATGACCATCGCGATGCAGCGGGCGAGCCCAATCATGATGAGCCCGATCGCGTACTCGGGCCGGTCCGAGAGGAACGCGAGGGCCAGGCCGAACATGAGGAGCGGCCCGATCACCCAGTTCTGGACGAGCGAGAGACCCAGGACCCGCGTATTCTGAAAGATCTCGGGGAGCCGCTCGTATCGGACCTTGGCGAGCGGAGGGTACATCATGAGGATGAGACCCACCGCAATCGGAATCGAGGTGGTGCCGACCGAGAGCCGTGTGATGCTCTCCGTGACTGATGGGGCGAACCGGCCGAGGACCACGCCAAGGATCATGGCGAGGAAAATCCAGAGCGTCAGGAACCGATCGAGGAACGACAGACGCCCGCCAAGCTTCGGGTGGCAAGTTGCGGCTTCGGTGGTCATGGCTCCGGCTCCTCGGCGAACTTCGTGAGCATGGCCGACTCACTTCGCAGGGAAACCCCTCGCTTCCCGGCGAGCGCATTGGTGAACGCTTCGGCCATCTGTGATCGACCCGCGTTGTGGACACAGACGAAGAGGATCGTCTTCGGTGTCTCGTTCATAAGGTTTCCTTAGCGAGGCTTGACGGCAAACACTTTCACGCTTGCTGCGTAGTCGTTGATATCGTAGCGACGAGTGAGTTCCGCGAGCTTCGAGATGAGTTCAGGCGTCTTCGACTCGGCGGGAGGGGAACAGCACGAGGCGGCCCCGATGATCGCCGGCTCGGGCTCGCTCGCCATCGCGCCTCCACAGCACTCGACCTGCCCCTCAATCTGGGCGTAGGCGTTCAGGTCGGCCCCAGAGTCGATGATTTCCACATGAGCGAACCCCGCTTCCTTTAAACCCTCGCGGTACTCCTCGATGGAAATAGCCCCGGCGATGCACCCAACATAGGCGAGGAGGTCTTGGCGAATTTCGGGAGGAAGCTGCTTCTTGAGGGCGATATCTGAGACCGCAACGCGACCGCCGGGCTTCAAGACGCGGTCCATCTCGCGGAATACGGCCCGCTTGTCCGGGGCGAGATTGATGACACAGTTGGAGATGATGCAGTCGGCCGAGGCGTCCTCGAGCGGCAGCTCGTCGATGGTACCTTTCTTGAACTCGGCGTTTGAGGCCCCGGCTTTCTCGGCGTTCGTGCGTGCCCGGTCGAGCATCTCATCGGTCATGTCGATGCCGATGGCCTTCCCCTCCGGTCCGACCTTCTTCGCCGCGAGGAGCACGTCGATACCGCCGCCTGAGCCGAGGTCAACTACGACTTCGCCGGGCCGCAGGTTGGCCGTGGCCGTTGGGTTCCCGCAGGAGAGCCCCATGTTTGCCTCGGCCGGGAGGCTTGAAAGCTCCTCGGCCGAGTAGCCAAACGCCTCGGCCACGGCCTGGACGCCCGCGTTCTCATTGGTCAGCGAACTCGCCGCGACCGCCGCATACTTCTGCCTCACGACCTCTTCGATGCCCTTGCTCATCGCTCTCCTCCGTTCTCAGGTTTCGGTTTCCCCTCGTCTTCCATCAAGCAGAGGGCCAGGTCGAGGAGCGGAGCGACGCAGCCGTTCACGACCCGGTAATACATATGGTTCCCCTCGCGGCGAGACCGGAGCATGCCGGTATCCGAGAGCCGCACGAGTTGGTTCGAGACCGCTTGTGGCTTCAAGCCGAGAGCCTTCGCGAGGTCGGTGACCGTGGCCTCGCCGCTCCTCACCAGGTGGTGCAGGAGCCGAATCCGGGTGTCGTTCGAGAGCACCTTGAAGAGGGCCATCACCTTGACCGCGTCGACGAATGAGAGGAGCGGTCGGTCGGCAAGCGGCGTCCGCGATGAGCACGGGGCCTCGGGTAAGAAGCAGGCGGGTTCGGTCGAGGTCGGTTTCTTCTTCGTCATCGGCACTGGTCCTCTCTTTTCACGATTACACGATATCGTGTACCCGTGACAAGAGGCGTCTCTATTTTATCCGGGGCAGGACGACTTCGACGAATTCTGTCGTGGACCCCAGCTTTCCAACCACTCGGTGAGATTTTTCGGTAGACAAGATCTCGTCGATGACGAGCTTGCGAAAGGCCCTCCTCAACAGCCAATCCAGCCTCAGCATTTGGAATAGCGAAAGCGGACTGCTCTATAATGGTTTCGACTTTTTCTAAGTCACAGTTCTTATCAAGTTTGCACTTGACACTTTTGCAATTAAATACAAGAGCATTCAAATTTCTCTCGTTAATTTAATGTGTTTAATAAACGAAATTTTAGCGTCGGGTTAACCATGCTGTGCATCTGGGCTGTCCGGGCTGTTGAGGGGCGGAGGCGTGGCCCGCCTCGTGAGCCGTCGAAACGCCCACCAGAGCACGCCGAGGGAGGCGAGAATGACGGGGATCCACGGGACGGCGGCGGCGAAACCTAGGACGATCGACTCGCCCAGTTCGACGAGATCCTCGACTGAGGCCATGAACGTCCGGCCAACCCGTGTGCCGAACCCGGGCAGTTCAAGGGCGGGTGCTTCACTGATCTGATTGACCTGGATCGTGATCGTGGATAGCGATGTCAGGTCGGAGAGTCGATTCAGTCGCCCCTGCATCTGCTCGATCTCGCCGCGCACGCGGGACAGCTCTCTCTCGATCTCGAGGATGTCTTTCACTTTGGTGATGTCGGGGTTGGCGAGGTATCCCTGAAATCGCTCTTCCTCGATCTCTTTGTTCTTGAGCCGGGCCCTGAGGTCGTAGAATTCCTCACTGACGTCTTGGGAGTCGGTGCGGACGCGGATCGGTTCGCCGAGGCCGTTGAGGGCGACGAGGAAAGCCTGGAATCGCTCGGAGGGGATCCGGACAGTCCATGTTCCCGAGCGACTCGTTGCCGTCGAGCCTTCCAGGTATGATGAGGCGAGATAACCCTCGAATTCCGCGATCAGCACGGTCAAGTCGTCGGCGAACGCCTCCACCGACTCGACTTGCAAGCCGACCTCGCCGGTGTAAATGATCTTGCGCTCGAGCGTCGATGGGACTTGGTTGACGGCCCCGGCATCGGGTTGGGCGGTCGCGTAGGACTCGGACACCGATCCGCCTTCCATACCGATCGACTCATCCATGAGGGATTCCCCCGCGCAGCCGATCAGTAGGGCCGCGACCAGGGTCGGAATGGTGAGGCCGATCAGGGTCATCGGGCGATTCATCGCGATTCTCCCTGCGTTGGGGGCTATGGAGCAATCCGGAAGTGCCCTACCGTTTCGGATCTCGATTATCGAACCGATTAGGAAGAGGTCATGGTTGTTTCTGTGATGTACGTCGATTTTGGGAAGTACGTTCACTTCAGCTCAACGCGCTCGCGTCGATCTGACCGGATTCGATGAGGGTTCGGAACCGCCGGTAGGTCTCACCGACGCCCTCGGCCAGCGGGGTTCGGGGGACGTCGGGGAAGGCGAGGCGGAGCCCCTCGTCGTCGAGGTCGGGGGCGATCGGCAATTGGCGATCGCCGTGGGTGACGCGGCCGATGGCTTCGGGCGCGACCGACTCCAGGGCCTCGACGAACCGCTCGATCGGCTCGACGTGCCCCCGGACGTTGAACGCGGCGGCCCCTTGGAACGGTCCTTCGAGCGCGGACAGGAACGTGTCGGCCACGTCGCGGGCGTACTGGAAGTCCTGCCAGCCGCCGTAGCTGATCGCATAGGGCCGGCCCATCGCCGAGGCCAGGATCGCCGTGGTCGGCTCGCTGGTGACGCCGAAGTCGCGCCCGACCCCGTAGACGGTCCAGGGGCGAAGGCCCACGCTCGAGATCCCATGGTCCTGGTAGTAGACCCGCGCGTTCAGCTCGTTGCAGACCTTGAAGGCGCCGTAGTGGGTCGACGGCTTCAACGGGACGTCGTCGCCCAACGGGGGTGTCTGCTGGCCGACCGGCGAGGCGGCTGGGCCGTGGACGGCGGCCGAACTGGCGTAGACCACCCGCGCGATCTGATCGCCCAGTTCGCGGGCCACTTCGAAGACGGCCAACGTGCCGATCACGTTGACGGTCGCCCCGACGATCGGCGTGGCGCGACAGACGGGCACCTGCAAGCCGGCCAGGTGGAGCAGGTGCGTCGCCCCGACCTGCTCGACGGCCGCGCGCAAGGCATTGGGGTCGGTCACGTCGCCGGCCAGGAAATGGACGCCCGCTTGAGCTTCGGGGCGCAGCAGCCAGTCGAGTCGGTGCGTGTCGCGCTTCAGGTCGTAGATCCAGACCTCATCCCCACGCTCAACCAGCCGCGTTGCGATCCACGACCCGATACACCCGTAACCCCCGGTCATCAGCAGCCGCATCGTTCCACGCCCCCGCCCTCGGCACGACTCGACGATTCGTTGATCGAGGTCGACCCCACGAGATGAGACCCGATCCGACGGCCCGACCTGTCCCGATCATAACCTCAACGCCGGTCGTCTGAGCGTCGTCAGTCGAAGAATCGCCCGACGGGGATCCGGACGTTGCCCAGGAGGTCGGGCAGGGTCAACTCGTCGTCCTCCCGAAGAATCCTCGGGGGATCTTCGGCGGAGTAGAGGTGAGCCGAACCCGACTCGGGGTCGAGGACGAGAACAACCAGGACCCCAGCTTGGAGATACTCCGTGACCTTGGCCAGCACGTCCGGCCAGCGGTCACTGGGGGAACGGACCTCGACGACCAGCTCGGGGACTTCCGGCCCATAGGACGAGGGGAGCGGCCCCTTCGGCAGTCGGTCGTAGCTGTAGTAGGCCACGTCCGCGCCCCGGACCGTGTCGGGGTCGCGTTCGGTGATGATCCCGGAGTCATTGCTTAAGACATGTTGATCGACATACTGTCGAATTAAGAAATAGGCCTGACCACAAACTTGCCCATGACGTCGGTTCGGCGGTGGCATCGGGACGATCCTCCCCCGGACCAACTCCTCGGGATGGCCCGGATCGGGCCTCGCCCCGAACTGTTCGGCGGTCATCCTTGGTGGGGCGGCGGTCGCCATCGAGCAGGTCTCCCATCCGTGAAACGATCCTCGACCGTTGATGAGTGAGGCATCCCCGTTGACGCCTCCGGCTCAACGGTCCGACGATCTCCATCCTAACCCGACCGACGGGCCGGAACGAGTCGGATCGGGTCGATGTCGAGGGGCCGAAGGCGTCGATCGAGGTGGTTCCCGACCGGATCGATCGTCTGGATCAGGTCGTCTCCGGATGCTCGTCGGGATCGACCGGAACGGTCGTGGCGCCGTTGGTGGTGACGTGGGCTTCCTCGTCGTCCGGTTCGGCCTGTCCGACCATCTTGCCGAAGTATTCGGGCATCTGGACGCCGCCGATGTCCTGCATGATCTGGAGCATCGGGGGCAGGGTCTTGGCCATGTTTTGGAGGAAGCCGGCGGTGGCGCCTTGGCCGTCGGTCCCGCCGTTCTCCCAGACGATGACCTTGTCGAACTTGATGTTGGAGATGGCCTGGGCGGCAGTCTGCGAGAGCCCTTCGATGTGCTCGAGCATGAGCAGTTGGAAGGCCTCTTGCGATCCGCCGCAGGACTTGACGATGGCCTTGAGTCCGTCGGCTTTCTTGGCGAGGATTTCGTACTGGCCACGGGCCTCGGCCTCGAGCTTGGCGTAAAGGGCGTCGGCCTCACCCTGGGCCTCGAGCCGTTGGGTCTCAGCGCGGGCTTCGGCGTCGACGATGGCGCGGGCCTTCTCGGCCTTGGCGCGGGCCTCGAGCTCGGCGCGCTGCTCGGCCTCGACCTTCTCGGCCTGGGCCAGGGCGGCCTTGGCCTGGGCGCGGTACTGGGCCTCGATGACGGCCGCCTCGGCCTCGCGCTTGCGGGTCTCACCACGCTGATAGGCCTCCGAGGCGCGCTCTTTGAGGTCGGCCTCGCTGGAGGCGATGACGGCCTGCGAGGTGTTCTCGCCGGTGATCGCCTGGGCATTGGCATCGGCCAGTTGGATCCGCATATCGCGCTCGGCCTGCTTGATCTGCGCCTGCTGTTCGAACTGGGACGACTCGACCCCGATCTGCTCGGTCTTTTGCAGCTCGGCCACCTGAATGGCCTGTTCCTGCTCGGCCGTCTTGGTCCCGATCTCCTCGAGCTTCCGGAGTTCGGCGATCCGGACGGTCTGCTCTTGCTGGGCGGTCCGGGTCCCGATCTCGCGGCTCTTCTCGTAGTTGGCCACTTCGATGGCCTGCTCTTGCTTCGCCTTGGCCACGCCGATCGACCCACGCTTCTGCTGCTCGGCCACGTCGATCTCGGCCTGCTGGATCGCTGCGCTGGCGGCCTTGCGCCCGATCGCCTCGATGTAGCCGGAGTCGTCGGTCAGGTCGGTGATGTTGACGTTGATCAACACCAGGCCGACCTTCCTCAGCTCGGGCTCCAGCGATTCCTGGATGTTGGAGAGGAACTTCTCGCGGTCGCGGTTGATCTCCTCAATGTTCATCGAGGCGATGACTTGGCGGAGTTGGCCGAAGATGATGTCGCTGGCCTGACCGCTGATCTCGCCCTGGTTGAGCCCCAGCAGGCGGATCGCGGCGTTCTGAACGATCTCCGGCTCGCTGCCGATGGCCACGGTGAAGACGCTCGGCACGTTGACCCGGATGTTCTCGGCCGACAACGCGCCTCGGAGCGGGATCTCGATTTGGATCGGCTCCAGGCTCAGGTAGGCGTAGTCCTGGACCACCGGCAGCACCAGTTCCCCGCCACCGTGGATCGTCTTGGCCGTCCGATCCCGGTTCCGGACCCCCCACTTGACCAGGATCCTGTTGGACGGGCACCGCTTATAACACCGAGCCGCCATCAAGACAAATGAGATGATGACGGCAAGGCTGAACATGACGGTCAAGATCGGCCCGAGAGGTAGGTCATCGACGGGTAATGAAGCTTCACCGATCAAGATCGGGAACGGCGTCCAGAACGAGTCAGGCATCGATCAGGTCCTTTCTGGAAGAGCCGCGTCGGCGAGGACGTCAATCCGACGAGTGCCGTCGCGACGGATCGTTAGGGTGTTGGACCAAGGGGGACCACGCGACCAGGTAGCTCCGCGATGGTGGTGGGTCGTCGGGTCATCCGATCAGTCGTTCCGAGTCGGGCTTGTCGGAGTATCGGGGCTTCGCGTCGTCCTGCTCGTCGGACCAGGTGGGGTCCGGGCGCTTCGCCATGAAGGCGACCAGGACGAACGTCGCGATCGGCCCGAACAGCAACGAGATCAGGAACCAGAACAGGCCCGAATGGTTCTTGCCTTGGGCCAATCCGGCGTTGATCATCGCCAAGGTCAGCCAGCCCACCGCGTATTCCGGTGTGTCGTTCATGATGCGAAATCTCCTCGATGGGGATGCGGATATTGTGGATGGCGAAGCATCGGAATATCTCAAAGGGCGTCTGATATCATCTCTCAATCGCGTGAGTTGGCGTCGGCGCTTCAAGCTTGGACTCACGGTCCTCGACCGGCTCGTCGGCGACGGCCGCGACCTCAACGGTCGACGAGTCGACCAGCCGGACCACGCGGACCGTCGAGCCGGTCGGCAGATCGGGCCCCTGCGTCCGCGCGGCCATCTCGGTGGTCCGTCCCTGGACGGTCACGGTCACCTTGCCCTGGCCGGCGTTTCCACCCGGGACACGCAGGTAAACTCGGCCGGAGGCGCCGACCGCGTTGGCGACCCGCAACGAGCCGTCGGCGTTGAGCTTTCGGAGGCTGGCGAACAGCTCGGTGGCCGCGTAGACCGCCCCGACGCCCAGCAGGAACCCGACCAGCACCGCGAAGGCTGGGCTCAGACCCAACTCCAGCGCGGAGATGCCGCCCCCGCCGAAGAAGGCCAGGAACGTCACCGCCGCCTGCACCGAGATGTATCGCGTCCAGGCCTGGTCATGCGAGTCTCCCTCGCCCCCTTCGTCGGACGGATTGCCCGGGTCGCCGCCGTCGGAGAGATCGGTCGCTTCCCCGATGTCTCCCAGGTCGCTGGAGTCGCCACCGAAACCGAACAACGCCAGAGCGACCTGGAGAATCAAGAACAGCCCTCCGATACCCGCGCAGATCCAAAAGACCGTCAGCATCGTCTGTTTCTCCCTCCCCAAAGTGCCCGAAATCGGATCCCCGTCCGGCGGTGAGCCCGAATCGCAAGGCTATTCCCCAACGATCCCGAAATATTGCCCCTTTTCGTCCCTCCCTTTTCCGAAATCTTCCCCGATTCGAATCCCCCGTCCAACCAGGGAAATCGCCGAGACACCCGAAATTCGGCACAGGCAACCCAGTAAGATTGATCTGCGCAATCCACCGAACCGGTCGATTCCTGCCGAGCCTCGGAGCCGTTACGTGAGCCGAACCGACCATCCCAACCATGATCGAAACAAATGAGAGACACCCTGTCGCCGAGATCGACTGATCTGGTAGGCTCTTGTGCTTTTCTGACCGTTTCTGTCAAACTGATCCAAGGTTGTGGCCGCAATCCACGGATTGCATGCGAACGGATGGGTTGATTCGATCTGATCTGACGAGCCGAGGGAGCGACGCGATGCCCAGCACCTCCGCCAATGACTTCTCGACCGACTACTGGTCCGCCAGCCTGATCGAATCCCTCCAGAACCGGTATCGCGAGGTTTGGGACAGTGGAGAGCGGCCGACCGTCGAGCAGTTCCTGGCGCTGATGAGCGGCGTCTTCCCAACCAACGTGATCCGCGCCCTCATTGAGATTGAGGTCCAGCGCCGGGCCGCCGTCGGCGAGCCGACCGATATCCAGGAGTACCGCGGTCGTTTCGGTGACCTGATCGACCCCTTGCACAAGGAGATCCCCCTCTTCCGTCCCCAATTGGCCGACGACCTGGTCGAGTCCGGCAAGCCGAACGGCTCGGACACCAGACCGATGGTCCAGGAGGTGATGCTCAGTAACAGCTCGCCCGCCGGGCAGGACAAGACCCCGATCGATCCGAAGTGGGTTCAAGTGTCTCATTCCCCGACGAATCGCGAGCCGGATCGTGTGGCCCAGGCGGAGCGGTATGTGATCCGATCGTTCTACAACCGGGGAGGTCTCGGTGAGATCTACTGGGCCCGTGACCGGGAACTCAACCGTCACGTCGCGCTGAAGAAGGTCCGCTCCGACAAAACCGGCCCGATGCAGGAGGTGGCCCTCAAACGCGAAGCGACGATCACCGGTCAGCTCTCACATCCAGGCGTCCCTCCGATCTACAGCCTCGGGCGTAATCATGAAGGCCGGTCCTTTTACACCATGCGATTCGTCGAGGGCGAGACGCTCTCCAAGGTGATCGGCCAGTTTCACAAGCAGTTCGGCGACCAGACGAGGCCTTGGGATCGCCTCGAATTCCGCAAGCTGCTCGGCAACGTCATCTCGGTGGCCGAGACGATCGCCTATGCCCATGACCAGGGGGTCATCCATCGAGATCTCAAGCCGTCCAATATCAAGATCGGTCGCTTCAGCGAAACGATCGTGCTCGACTGGGGATTAGCCAAGCGGATCGTCTGTGATTTAAGGATCGATCAACCGCACGTCACCGCCGAGACCTGTAGAGACGGACTCGAAGACACGATCGAGGGCGACTCCCCGGCCGAGTCGAGATTCTCCGATCTGCACGACGAGATCCTGGAAACCCTTCGAAACACTGATGAGACGCGGTGGGCCACTCTCCAAGGCGAGCTCCGAGGCACGATCTACTACATGTCTCCCGAACAGGCTCGCGGCCTGCCCGACCAAGTCGACGATCGCAGCGACATCTTTGCCCTGGGAGCGATTCTGTACAAAGCACTGACCAACCAGTCCCCTTATCTTGGAGAGGACTTTCTGAACATCCTCAAAGCCGCCAAGGTGTGTCAGTTCCCCGCCCCACGCTCGATCAAGCCGTCGATCCCCCCCGCGCTCGAGGCGATCTGTCTGAAGGCGATGGAGAAGGAGCGGGACGATCGCTACCAGTCGGCCAAGGCGTTCGCTGAGGACCTCGAGCGCTGGCTCGCCGACGAGCCGGTGCAAATCCACCGCGATCCCTTCCCGGTCCGACTGGGTCGTTGGGGGCGGCGACACCGACCGTTGGTGACCGGCATGGCCGTCGCCGCCGTGGCCCTGATCGCCTTCGGACTGGTCGGAGCCGTGGGGACGGCCCGCTACATCGAGGACATCCAGTTCGAGAAGAGCAATGCCCTCGGAGCCGAACAACGCGCCCTCGACAACCTGAGGATCGCTCGCAATGCCGGGCAGCGCGCCCTCAACAATCTGAAAATTGCTCGCGATGCCGAGCAACGTGCCCTCAAAAACTTAGAGATTGCTCGAGACGCCAACCGAGAGGCCCGAACGATCGTCGAAACCGACTTGGCCAATGTCCCACGGAGTGACGCAGTCCGTCGGAAAGTGGCCGATATCGTGGTCCAACTCGACCGCGATTTGATGGATCGATACCCTGACAGTCCAGCTTTGAAGCGCGAACTGATCCGCGACCTCCGCGAACAAGCCAACGCCCATCGCCTGACCGGCCTCAACGATCAAGCCCAAGCGATCTACGACGAGGCCATCAGGAATCTTTCGAAAATGATCGATTCCCCCCAAGGAATCGCGCTCGACCGGATCTATTTGGCCATGGTGCTCAACGATGCCGGAGCGAACGAGTTGGCCACATTAGAGTTTGAAGCAGCCGAGACGTTCTTCGATCGGGCTGACGAAGTGCTTCAGCCGCTTGTTGTTCCAGACGGACCAGCGGATGTCCGTAAGAATGCCGAACTCATTCTGGCCACCAGCGAAGCCTTGAAAGCTCTGGTCTTCCATCGCTACGGCCGGCATCGGGAGGCCGCCGAACTCTGTCGCTCTGCCATCGACAGCCTCGAGTCGGTCGCGACAGGTCCGAGGAGCGCGGATTCTTTGCGTTTCTTGTTCGTGAAAATCCTGAACAACACGTCTCGGGCATTCCGCAAAATCGGGCGCCACAATGACGCGAAGGAAGTGGCTCGAAAAGCTCTCGACCTTACCGAGGAGATTTTGGCCACTGAACCGGACAATCTCACGGCCCTGCACTCGCAAACGGTTTCGCGGATTCGTTTCGTTCAGGCACAATTTGGGGATGGAATCAGCGATCACAGTCGTCCTGAGCTGATCAACATGCTCTCGGAGAGCGATCATGCCGTTGAGGCGATCGATAGACTTGTGGTGCAGAACCCCGACTGGATCCCGATCCGCTCAACCAATGCACTGGCTCATCAGGTTCGAGGTCAGATTCGCCTGAGCCTCGGAGAATTCGAAGGAGCGGTCGCCGACGCGGGGATTGGTTTATCTCAGGCCACAAATCAACTTAGATTGAATTCGGACGATTCTGAGGCGATTTTAAAGTGCGCCGAGTTGATCTTCATCCAGGCCATAGCTCGACGTCTCCAAGGCCGTTCTGGAGAGGCGAGCGATCTTCGGGAGATCGCTCGCGAGTTGGCGATTCAGGCGAAGTCGGCCCAACTTCAAATGCGACTGATGGTCGACGAGGTCATGTCTTTCTGGGAACGCTCGTTTGAGCAATCATCTGATCTCGCCGAACGTCAACCTTCTAATTAAAATTTAGAAAATCACAATCATTGACTCAGTAATTTTATGCAACTCATATCGATTTTTTAAAATTAAAAACAAGACGTTCCGAATCCTCAAGTTTCTAAAACAACTTTGGACGGATAGGCTTTCCGGATCGAATCGAGAGTTAACGGGTGACTTAGCTCAAGGTGCCAGAGGAAGCCCTGTGCGTTCGAGGGGAAAGATCGGGATGATCCCATCTTTACCACCACCATATTCGTTAGAATCAGGGTATCTCATTGATATCCGAATTGTATCAATATTGTCGGGTGAAATAGTAGGAGGCGATGCACTTGCACTCCGAGAGTACGCGAATGTTACCGGGAGTAAATACTGCCTTGGGCCGTGTTCGATCACATTGATGAGATAAGATTCTCCACAGCTTGACATGTCATTTAGACGATCAGCAAGGGGAGAAAGCTCGCTTCGATCGGGAACCCCGTTATTGAATGATATACCAATATTACTAAATCGAACCAGTTGGCTACTGGTATCGAATCTTTTAACGAGAGGGGTCGCTGTAAATCTAAGTGGATCTCCTGCGCCGAAATTGAGACTGCGACAAACCAACCGAGGGACGTCGATTTCTTCGTTAGAACCGGCACCTGAAGGTGCAGGGACACCGGCAGCAAACACAGGAAACCTGGAATCTTCTAAACGATTGATCGATACGACCCCATCAGTGCCTTCGGCACCCAGATTTGAATTTGGATACTTCAAAGAAATTCTAATCATACTGATTTCGTCTAAAGTCAAGGGGGACGAAGTTTGGTACTTGAAAGAAACAGTCACTAGGACGTTGCTTCCCAATTCTGTTACGTTGATCAGGTGTTCTTCACCTTTGCTAATCCGCTCGCCCTGGCTATTTGCGTTGAGGCGGTCAGGAAGAGGGTCAAGCTCGGACCGACTTGGAGTCGCGCCGTTGAAAGAAACACCTATATGTTTAAACTTTAGATGTTCATCGTTCTCAACAAAACCATCGATAATCGTAGTTAGGGTTAGTCTTGCCAGGTTGTTATTTCCCTCAAAGCTTAGTCTCCGGCAAAACAGTCGTCTTACTTCGATCGATTGATTGGTCACGATTCAAACTCCCAATCTGGCAGGGTCGACTCAAACAGGGTTGTGTTTGGCCCCAGTCAATGCCGCCAAGGCATCATAGATAGAATATTTCTCTCTGTCGCGATAGTCAATCCCTAGGCGAATCTCTCGTTCGAATTTGCCTATTGATCTCATTCCTCCTTACGATCTATCCAACAACGGTGATTCGATCGTTCGGGTGAGAAGCCTGTAAAGCCAGGCGATGTTCTTGGCAGAGGTTCAACAAACGGGTCGGGTTTCGGAGAATTCCCAACTTAGGTCGCGTTTCCACAAGACGTCCAAACGTAGTTTCCGATGGGGCAGTCCGGAGTACGAGCCGGGTCGGTGCGGCCGATCGTATCCTGTAGGAATAAAGCTTTCACGAGTTACATATTAAATAATATCTAGTCGATGACGAGCATCGGTACGTTGTGACGTTGACGAAGGGGTTTTCCTCGGACAGTACCCGGTGACCCAATCCACGTATGAGTCGTTCATGGGAAACAACCCGAGTGAGTTTAACTCGACCGTCGGGAGGAGTGAAAGGGTATCCGGTCTGTCGACGGATCGGTTCCCGGTGGAGCGTGTGACCTGGGAGGTTGCGGTGATGTTCTGCCAGGCATTCACGTCGCGAGCCCGCTCCCCGGGCATTCTCCCGACGACCTGAGAGTACCGTCTTCCGAGCAAAGCCCAATGGGAGTATCTGTGTCATGCGGGGACACAAACAGCCTTCTCGTTTGGGAATCGGATCAGTTGCAAGTTGGCAAAGATCCGCGTCGGGATCGAGTTCGATTCGGACACCGACGAGTTGCTGACAATACTGGATGAATCGAGGACTGGTTTGGAGCGTCTGACAACGGTGGGGAGCGATCCATCGAGCTCCTGAGGTTTGTTTGACATGCACGGCAATCTCGGAGAGTGGCGCCAGGATTGGATCGACGATGACCACCAGATAGTTGGCTTCACCACATGCTTCTGATTTCGCAGAGAGGGTTATTCGCGTAACGCGTATCGGTGAATGATATGCCACCGCAATAATCGCACGCGCAGCGAACTGGCTTTGGATAGTCTTGTCATACCTTGGACGAAACCGTTAATATCGCTTTTGTCTCGCCGTCGCTTCAGTCGATGCGGAGTCGGTAAAATTTCGATCTGACCAATTAGAGAAGCATCCGATGCAGAGCCGACCGAGCGGTTGAGCGGAGCCGCCCGGCGGCGTGGCGTCGCGAAGGACGCGGAACGTCATTGAGATCCCCACATCGGGTTTGGCCCAGATCCTTCGGGGACGTGAGTCTTACGGCTTGGCGTTGGCATGAATAGCCTCGGCGTATTTGAGGTCGCCGGTGAGGCCATCGTAGTATTGGACGACGAGTTGGGGTCGCGGGTAGCGGATCCAGCGATCGTTCTTGTCGGCGTCGGGGTTGTTGAAGATGTTGTTGACCTGGACGACGCAGTAGTGGGGATACTGGAGGTCCTCGCGGGGGATGTCGGGCAGGAAATAGGTGGACCAGCGGATCTCGACGGGGCGCGGACCGTACTGGAAGGGGCCGTTGGGCGGTCGGTCGCCTTCGTCGGTGGCCCAGTGGTTGTTCGAGTTGTGCGGCCCCGAGGCGAATTCCCAGACGTTGTCGGTGACCTTGATGGCGAAGCTGTTGTGCAGGTCGCCGGTGAGGACCAGGACCGGCTTATCGAGCGCATCGAAGGTCTCGATGAGCGTCTCGCGCTCGTCGAGGAAGACGGTCCAGGCGTCGTCCTTGTTGGTGGTCCGGATCTTGCCGCCGCCGACGTGGGGGACCATGAAGTTGACCGACGAGACGACGAAGATGAAGTCGGCGTCGCTGGAGCGGACCCCCTCCAAGAGCCAATCGCGCTGGACCGGCCCGAGCATCGAGAGGCCGGGCTGATCGGGGCGCCGGGTGTCGTGCAGCTCGCGCTGACCGCGCGTGTCGAGGACGAAGAAGTCGCAATTGGAGACCCGCATCCGGAAGTAAGATCGGCGCCCGATCGAATACGTCGAGACCCCATCGGCGTCGGCCGGCGGCTCGATCCGGAGCCGCTGGTCGTCGAGCACCTCGACGATCCGGTAGACCCCCGCGTTCGGGTCGCCGCCGACCCCATCCAGCGCGTTGTCGTTGATCCCCGCCGTCGGCGTCCCCCAATGCACATGGAGGTTGTTGACCTGCTCCAGGTCGAGCGAGCCGAAGGAGGCTTCGGGATCGGTCAGAACGTCCCCGTCAGCCACCAACTGGGCGCGACCGAACCGGATCGGCTGCGGGAAGGACGTCGGGTTGCTCCAGGCCAGGTAGTCGTACCAGGCCCGCACGCCGATGTCCCGGAAGACCGCTCGGCGATCCCGGAGCCCGACCGTGCCCGCGCCCCAGACATCGTTCAAGATCTCGTGGTCGTCGTAGGTGAAGAACGACGGGACCTGCCGATGCCAATGCTTGAGATACTCCCCACGGGTGAGGAACTGCTTGTAGTTCTGCCAGACGCCCGCCAAGGTCGGGGCGATGTCGAGTGGGGCCGGGAGCGGTTCGCCGAGGCGTCCGACCTGGGCTTGCCACCGCTCGGCGTCGAAGTCGCGGCGCGATTCGTAGAGCCAGTCGCCGTTGAGGATCGCGAAGTGGATCCGACCGCGAAGCTCGCGGAGCATCGTGGCGAAGGCCGGCGTGCCCGGCCCCGAACCGTCGCCGAAGTTCTGGTTGTTGCCGCAGGCGAACTCGAAGGCGAAGTTGAACAGACCCTCCGGGTTGTACTCCGGATGCTGATAGTCATCCGCGTCGGGCAGCGTCCGGAACGTTCCGCCCAGACCGATCGGTCCCGGATTGTCCGGGATCTCCAGCCGATAATGGTAAAACGTGTCCGACTCCAGGCCCTTCAGATGAACCCAACCGGTGTTGTCATGGGCCAACTCGGTCTCAACCGGCTCGCTGAGCTGATCGAGCCGCTCCGGGTCGGTCCCGAACCGGACGGCGAACGGGCCCGGCTCGACCGTCCGTGCCCAGACGCCGACACCGTCCGAGGAGAGCCGGCCTAGGATCGGGCCGTGAGTAAAGTCGTTCAACTCGACCCCCCAAGCCGTTGATCTGAGCGGGACGGCGGCCGGGCTGAGCGTCGCCACGAGGATCGCGACCACGACGGATCGCTGTGTTGGTCCGAAGGGAATCATGAGGGGCTCGCCAATCGTTCGAGAAGCGTCGATACCGTCCCGGTCGGACGGACCACCAGGGGATCGGGATCAACCCCGGCCCACCGATCAAATCGAGCCTACGCGTGCCGAAGCCGAGACTCAAGGATTGGGGATCGACTCCTGAGATGTCGCCGTGACGCGGACCGCGCGATCTCGGGGTTGTTAAGGAGGACGATTCATTGCGGCCGAGCTTTGATAAATAATTTAGATATAATAATCAACAAATAGGTGATCCACGTTTCACGACGGCTCGGTCCATATCGGCGGATCGGATGGTCTGGTTGATTTCATTTTTTTAATTATAAATAAATTATTGGCTGACTTTGGACGATTTCAGCCTCACGTTGAGCAGCCTAACGGGGGTGCCGGGACGAACCGTTCGACGATTCCCAAGGAAGTGGCGGCCAACTTCACGCGGGTCAACTTCGGGGATTGATCAAGCAGAACTTTCGATGATTGCATTGAACACATCAAAAAAAATAACACTATTTGAAAAACAGGAACTATGCTGCTCGCTTTTTGTTTCTTCATGACTCCCGACGCGGGTCGGGTCCTCTCGTCCGACAACCCGCACAAAGGCGTCGAATCGTCGCGGAACCGATCACACTGCGCGGGGTTTCAAGGGGACAGAGGGTCGTGAATCATCTGGGAATGCCTGAACCTTTGAGGCTGTCGATGATGTGTATCAAGCTCGAGTTCCGCGCCCACGTCGTTGTCCTATCCATAGTCCTTCTCGCACTCGGGGCGGTTGGGGATGACGCCAAAGGGCAGGACCAGAACCGCCTGACGACCGCGTTCCGTCGCGTCGATGCGAACCGTGACGGTTCGCTCTCAGTCGACGAGGTGAACCGCTTCCCGCAACTGACGACGCGGCTCCGAGGCGCCGACCGTGACGGTGACGGGACGCTCAGCTTCGACGAGTTCCGCACGCATCTGGTCCGACAGGTGATGGCCCCGCAGCCCAAGACGGGCAAGCTCGGTCCCGGCGACCATGTCCGGGAAATCGCCGTCGGCGATGTCCAGAGGCGCTATCGGGTCTACGTGCCGGAGTCCTATCGATCTGGGCGGGCGACGCCTGCTGTGATCGCCTATCACGGTGGCGGCGGGAACCCCGAGAGCATGGTTCGACTCAGCGGCCTCAACGAGAAGGCCGAGGAGGCCGGCTTCCTCGTCGTCTACCCGTACGGTAGCGGACGGGATCCGGACCGTTCGCTCACGTTCAACGCCGGCCGCGTCGGCGGCTACGCCAAGCAGCAGAACATCGATGACGTCGGGTTCACCCGCGCGATCCTGGACGACTTGAAGACGGCCGTGACCCTCGATCCGGACCGCATCTACGCGACGGGCATTTCCAATGGCGCGATGATGGCCTATCGGGTCGCCTCGGAACTGTCCGACCGGATCGCCGCGATCGCCCCGGTGGCCGGCCCGATGGGCATCGAATCGTGCGATCCCGAACGCCCGGTCCCGGTCCTCCACTTCCACGGCACCGACGACGAGTTGGCCCCCTTCCAGGGGGGTCGTGGCAAAGGGTCTTCCAACGTCCCGGCGATCTTCCGGCCAGAGTTCCTCTCGGTCGACTTCTCGATCCAGTGCTGGGTCGAGGCCAACGGCTGCGATCCGGAACCGAAGGTCGAGGAACTGCCCGATCGCGCCGACGACGGAATGTCGGTCGTCCGCAAGACCTGGGGCAACGGTCGAGGAGGCGCCGAGGTGGTCCTGATCGAGATCCGGGGCGGTGGGCACACCTGGCCGGGTCGGGAGCCTCCGGTCGCCTTCCTGGGCGAATCCACGAGGGACATCGCGGCCAACGACCTGATCTGGGAGTTCTTTCAGAAGCATCCTCGGACGCGGCCGACGTCGCCGTCAGCGCCCACGACCGCGCCTGAGGTCCAGGCCAACGTCGATGCTGAAGTCGACGCGGATTCCGCCCTGGCCTTTGAGCCCGGTCGTCCCAAGCCGATGCTCGAGGGCGATGCGGCCCGGGACGCGGCGGGCCTTGGGCAGTGGTTCGAGTCGATCCACGTCCCGGGCATCACCGACTTCCGCGAGGGGACCAACGGCTTCGTGCTGGCCGACCTGGACGGCAACGGCTACCTGGACGTCCTCGCCATCTCGACACCACCGTTCGCGCTGGACGAGACCTGGAACGATAACGACGGCGACGTCGATCGGACACGCGACCCGAGGGACCGGCTCCGGATCCTCCTGAACCGGGGCGGATTCGACTTCGAACCCCGAGCGGTCACCCTGCTCGGTTCGGCGGCCACGCCCGAGGACTTCGGCCAAGGGTGGCGTGGCAGCCAGATCCCGGCCATGGCCGACTTCGACGGTGACGGCTACCTGGACCTGTTCGTCTCCCGACAGTGCCCGATGAGCAACGGCCGTGTCCGCGCTGGCATGACGCCGGTCGGTTGCAGCCTCTTCCTGAGCGACGGCGCCTTCGATCGGTTCCGCGATCGCTCGCGGGACTTCGGTGCGCTCAACGAGTTGGCCTACAACCGTCAGGTCAGCCTCGGCGACGTCGATCAGGACGGCTTCATCGACGTCGCGTTGGGCGCGGACAACGTGGTCAGCGCCTTCGAAGGCCTGCCACGCTCAGCCCTGTTCGTCTTTCGCCCGAACGACGGTCGCTTCGAGGGCGGGCGGTTCGAGGACATCGGCGGGACCGACCTGATCCCCGACTTCGGCGGCTTCGCCCACGACGCGACGCGCGACAAGGCGGGTCCCAACCTCGCCCTCCGCGACATGGACAACGACGGCGACCTCGACCTCTTGCAAAGCACCCACGTGTTGATCAACGGTCGCTTTCCTCGGAATTTGCCGTACTCACCGGCCACATACCGCCAAGGGGTCTTCACCTGGAAGAACCTCCTGGCCGAGACCGGGGAGTTCCGGTTCGAGAAGTCGACCGACAACGGACTGGCCGTCGAGGGTCGCCTCCGGTTCGACGAGCGCGAACGACGGTTCGTTCCGGAAGGTGATGCCCGTGCGCCCGGCTTGGCGTACTTGTTTTGTGGCGACGTGGACAACGATGGGCTGTTCGACGTGATCGGTGTCGATGGCAGCGACCCCACGTTCACCCCGAAGCCGGAGGACGTCGGGGGGCGGTTCTGGCGGAACCGGGGCGGCTTTCGGTTCGAGGAATCGACAGTCGAGGCCGGCTTGGGCTCGCTGAACGACAACTACGGAGACTGGTACCGGTTCTTCGAGGCGGAGATCCCGCCGCCGCTGACCCGACCGGTCAACCTGCGCGCCTTCCGAGTGACTCAGCCGGGGCTGGAACCCACCCGGCCGATCGACCTGCGGCCCTACCATTCCGACGTGATCTTCGCCGACTTCGACAACGACACCTGGCTCGACATGGTGGTCTTGGACCGCCGCGAGCCCAAGGCGATCGAGACCCGCGCCCTGTTCTACCGCAACCAAGGGGGCGGCGTCTTCGAGCCGGTTCCCACCACCGTCTCCGGCCTGGATGGCACCGGGATCTCCGGCGAGGCGGCCGACCTCAACAACGACGGGCTGGTCGACCTCTACATCGCCGGAGACCCAGACAACACCGGGCAGGCCGACGACCTCCGACGTTTCGAGGACAAGGTTTACCTCAACACCGGCCAGCAGGGCGCCCGCGAGAATCACTGGCTCCGCCTCCGGTTCTCGGGCGTCCGTCACGCCCGGCTCCTCGGTGCCCGCGTCGAGATCTTCGAGCCGGGGACGACCGACCGGCTCGGTACGCGCGGCATCTATTCTCACCACACCTATAAGTCAGGCGGACCCTTCGAGGCCCATTTCGGGCTCGGGAGCGCGACCCGTGTCGACCTCACCGTCTCTCTGCCTGGGGGAAAGACGGTCACCTTCGAGGGGCTTGAGGGCGATCGGTTCCTGGATCTCAACCTGGACGGTGGGACGATCTCCGAGGTCTCGAGCGGGGTCTCCCCTTCCTCGGCGTCGGCTTCGGGAGATCATCCAGGGTACAGCGAGGTCTTCACGAAGCTCCGGGAGGAGACCTTCGCGTGTGGTGGCCAGACCCACACGGTCGCGATCTACCGCTGCAACCCCTTCGCCGAGGCTTTGGGTCTGGAGGCGGACCAGACCGACGTCGCCTGCGAGTTCGTGCTGGTCCCCGGCGGGCGGTTCACGATGGGCAGCACGCCGGAGGTGCTTGAGGCGATGGTCGCGGCGCGGTCGGTCCGTTCGCGATTGCAGGACGAATTGCCGCCGCACGACGTGGATGTTCCCTCGTTCCTGATGGCCCGGACCGAGGTCACGAAGGATCTTTGGCGACGACTGGCGGGGCTGGCCGACCTGCCGAACGATCCGTCCTTCTTCGCGAACGCCGATGGCCGGGCGCCGGTCGAGATGGTCTCGTGGAACCAGACGAGGCGATGGCTGGAGGCGATCAACGAGGCTCATGGCCTGTCGCTCCGGCTCCCGACCGAGGCTGAGTGGGAGTATGCCTGTCGTGCTGGCACCGAGACACCGATCTACAACGGTCCGATGACCATCCTCGGCCGTTGCAACTGCCCGGAGCTGGGCGAGATCGCCTGGTATATGGGCAACTGCGGCGTCGACTATGCCGGCGCGGTCAACTCAACGCGCTGGCCGCAGAAGCAGGAGGACCACCGACGCGCCGGCGTCCTCCCGATCGCTCAGAAACAAGCCAACGCCTTCGGCCTGTATGATATGTTGGGCAACGTGATGGAGTGGTGCCAGGATCACGCCCACGCCAGCTACGAGGGTGCTCCGACCAACGGCAGCGCCTGGCTCGGCGGAGACTGGATCCCTGGCAGTCCGACCAACGGTCCGCTGAGCCGGGACCAGTCGTTCGTGACGACGAGGGATGGCCCCGACGTCCCCGGGCGGATCCGACGCGGTGGGAGTTGGCGCAACTTCGCGTACAACACCCGCTCGGCGATGCGGAGCACGCGAGGCCCCAACTTCACCGACAGCAACCAGGGCTTCCGTGTCGCTGCCCCAATCCCAACCGACCGCTGATCCACGGATGAAAATCCAGACAACTCTTGCCGGATCAAGGGAATCGGATTCCCTTGGCCGGCGATGGAAAATACCTAATCGACAGTGGTGAATTTGTTTTGCCTACTTTGCCTAGAACTCATAGGTGAAATCGAGCATCATAAAGTTTGGATGCTCTGGGAGAGCCTGTGTAATCTCGTCATTCGGTGCTCTAATGATCGGCTTATGAACTTCCTACTCCGGACCGCTCGAGGCCGCTCGATTTGCGATCGTCGAGGCGATCGCTCGAGAACAGCCATGCTTGCGAGGTGCATTCACTGGTCTGGAGGTATCCCCTGCCCGAGGCTCCCTCTTTCGCCAGTCGCTTGGTGGAGTCATCGATGCATGAGTCTGGTTCGTGATCTGGATCTTTTAGGACTCGGGGGTTCTCACGTTGATCTCGAGGATGTACACTCACGTGCGTCCCGACCACCCAATGACGCGTTGACGCGTCAAGACGACGACTGCTCCCGAAACGTGTCCGTCCCCAATACGTTCGATGGGATCCTGGTGTTCGGCCCCATCCTGTCGAGTCGACGTCGCCGCGGCCATAGCGCCGTGAGAGTCTGTCGTCATTGATTTTCCACGACATCCCTTGATTTGCCCTCGTGAGCGTGGCTTGTGCTGGATGCTCGCCTACCTGGCGATTGCGCCCAAGCTACGTCAAGGCCCTCCGAGCGACGATCCAAACTCCCTTTCCCCCCACCGCGCTTGTCCTCCGGAGAACCCCCATGAGCTCGCACCTCCACCGACCCTTCAATCTGCGTCTCGTCAAAGCTTTCGGAGAGCGACGCGACCGGCGATCGCTCCGCTCCCGCCGTGGTCGAGGTTCGTCGCTGGCCCGCCTGGAGCCCCTGGAGCCGCGTCAACTGCTGACGACTGTCACCACCGCGGCCGATGTGACCGATCCCAACGACGGTCTGGTTTCGCTCCGCGAGGCGATCGAGGCGGCCAACGCCAATCCAGGCGCCGAGACGATCGACTTCGATGCGTCGCTTTCGGGCACACCGATCCTACTCAGCCAAGGCCAACTGACGGTCAACGACGACCTGACGATTACCGGCTTGGGCATGGATGAGACGGTGCTGGATGCGCAGGGGACCAGCCGGGTCCTCGAGGTGAGCGGGGATATCGACGTCACGCTGAGCGATCTGACGGTCACTGGCGGCTCGACGGCGGGCGACGGCGGGGGGATCCTCAACAACGGTGACACGCTGAGCTTGTTCAACACCACGGTCTCTGGGAACTCGGCGGGAGGCGATGGGGGCGGGATTTTCAATGGTTTTTTAGGAGCCTCGACCTCGTCGGCACGACGATTTCGGGCAATTCGGCCGGAAACAGAGGGGGTGGGATCTACAACCGCCGCGGGACAGTCGGCATTTCCGATAGCACGATCTTCGGGAATTCAGCCGAAGACAGAGGAGGCGGGATCTTTCAATCCGGTACCTTCCAGGCTGAGAGCGGCGTGCTGAACCTCACCGACAGCAGCGTCTTGAACAACTCGGGTGGTGGGATTGATAATTTCTCAGGTATTGTTTATGTGATGAATAGCGTTGTCTCGGACAACGTAACCGATGGGGATGGTGGCGGGATCCGCAACGACAGTGGGATCTTGGAGATCACCAGCAGCACCCTCTCGGGCAACACGGCTGGCGGTCGAGGCGGCGGGATTCGTATCAACTCTTACGCCGGGACAACAGAGCTGTCCGACGTCACGATCACGGGCAACGTGGCCAACGGTAACGGCGGCGGGATCGATTCTGATTCCGGAGGACGATTGACGATCACCGGCGGTACTCTGTCGGGCAACGTGGCCAACGGTAACGGCGGCGGGATCAGTTCCGGTGGCTCGACATCGAGGCTGGAGATCACCGGCGTGACCCTGTCGGAAAACACGGCCACCAGTGAAGGCGGGGGGATCCACCAGAGCCGCGGAACCTTGGAGATGGCCGGTGTGATTCTGTCGAGCAATGTGGCCAACAACGAGGGCGGCGGTCTCTCCATCGCCGGTGACCGGATCAACATCGTCAGCAGCGTCGCGACAGAGAATAGGGCGGGGTTCCGTGGTGGGGCCATCTCGATCCGCTCTGGTTTGTTGGCGCTATCCGACACCACCCTGTCGGGCAACTCGGTCGCGGACTTAGGCGGCGGTGTTGCGATCCGGGGTTTGGGAAGCTCCGTGATGATGTCCAATGTCACGGTCTCGGGCAACGTGGCCGGCGAAAGCTTCTCCCAGGGTGGCGGGATCTACCGCGATTCCGGCACGCTGAGCTTGGCCAACAGCACATTGACGGGCAATACCGCCGTCAGCGGCGGCGGGATCGCGGGCAGCACAAGATTGGGACTGGTGCCGATCAGCTTGGCCAACACCCTGGTCGCGGGGAATGTCGCCACCTTCTCCGGCCCGGATGTCGAAGGCGAGATCCTCGCGGGGAGCCTGAACAACCTCATCGGGATCGGCGAGGGGCTGACCGGAATCACCGACGGCGTCAACGGAAACCAGGTCGGCAGCTTGGGGAGCCCAGTCGACCCGCTCCTGGGACCGCTGGCCGACAACGGCACTGGCGTGCTCACCCATGCCTTATTGCCCGGCAGCCCGGCCATCGATGCGGGGATCAGCCTGATCAACACCGTGGAGGATCAGCGCGGTGTCGACCGTCCCCAGGGTGCGGGGATCGACATCGGCGCCTTCGAGATCGAGGCCGAGACGCCGATCCTGGAGAGCGGCGGGACGATGGTGACGATCCTGGAGGATCGGGTCGACCCCTTCGATGACCAGACCAGCCTCCGGGAGGCGTTGGCCTTCGCCGCCGACCAATCCGGTGACAAGGTGATCCAGTTCGACGACCAACTTGAGGGCACGATCGCCCTGGCGCAGCAGTTCGCAATCCCCGTCTCGCTGATCCTCGAGGCCGGCGCGGGGTCCTGGTTGATCGATGGGGGCGGTCGGATCACGCTGGACGGTTCGGGTCTGGACCGCGTGATGCTTGTCGAGGAGGGCAGCATCGTCGAGCTTCGCGGGCTGACCCTGACCGGCGGGTTGGCGGCGGGTGGGTTCGGATCGGCCACGGGTGGCGGCGTACTCAATTACGGCACGTTGACGTTGGCCGACAGCACGGTCGTAGGCAACTTCGCGAGACGTGATGGCGGCGGGATCGCCAATATCCGTGGCACCCTCATGATTTCCAACAGCACGGTCACGGACAACATCGCGGGACGTGAAGGCGGCGGGATTGCGGCTCGTCTGGGGACGTCGACGATCCACAACAGCGTGGTCACGTTCAACTCGGGTCCCGAAGCCGGCGGGATCTCCAATCGCGGCGGCTCAATGACGATCACCAACAGCACGATCGCGTTCAACTCGGCGACGACGATCGGCGCAGGGCTCCTGAACGAGAAAGTGGGTGACGATGGTGATGTGATCATGATCAACAGCACGGTCTCGGGCAATTCCGCCGCCGGCGCCGGCGGCGGAATCCACAACACCGGACCTTTGTTGGATCTCATCAACGTGACCGTCACGGACAACATCGGCAGTCGGGGCGGCGGGATCTTCTCCGACGACACCCAAAGCGAGCTGTCTCTTGCCAACACCCTGGTCGCGGGCAACTTCGCCACCGAGTCCGGCATCGACATCCAGGGGCCGGCCATCGCAGGGAGCCGGAACAACCTCATCGGCATCGGCGACGGATCCTCGGGGATCGCCGACGGCGTCGATGGGAACCAGGTGGGGACCTCAGGGAGCCCGATCGATCCGCTGCTAGGGTCGCTGGCCGAGAACGGCGGCGGCACGCTCAGTCACCTGCTGTTGCCGGGCAGCCCCGCCATCGATGCCGGCGACAACGCCATGGCGATCGACCCTGAGGGCGATCCATTGCTGTTCGACCAGCGCGGTTTCTTGTTCGAACGCATCGCCGAGGGGCTCGTCGACATCGGATCGTTCGAGGTGCAGGAGGTCGGGGACCCGACAATCGGGCTGAGTCCCGACGGCGACCTGATCATCAACGGGGGTCCGGATGCCGATGACTACGAGATCACGGGTGGCAATGGCACCGCCCCCGAAGTCGGTGTTCGCCTCAATGGTGTGGATCTCGGCTCCTTCGCGGTGACCGGTCGGATCTTCATCATCACCGGGGATGGCGCCGATCGGGTCGATGTCTCGGCCCTGACGCAGGTTCCGGTCACCGCGTTGCTGGGCTTCGGCAACGACACGATGAGTGGCGGGGCCGAGGCCGACCGGATCGTGGGTGGTCCCGGCTCCGATCAGATCGAGGGTCGCGGGGGCGCCGACACGCTGATCGGCGGTGACGGCGACGACACGCTGAGCGGGCTGGCCGGCTCTGACGAACTCGACGGGGATGGCGGCGCCGATTTCCTGGCCGGCGGGGGTGAGGATGATCGGCTCATCGGCGACGTCGGGTCCGACTCGCTCTTCGGCGGCGATGGCGCCGACACAATGAGCGGTGATGACGGGGCCGACCTCGTCGTGGACCAGTTCGGCCCCAACGTCGTGGCCGGCGGTGGTGGCGATGACACGATCGCCCTGGGCTCCGGCTCCGACACGATCTCGGGCGACCAGGGCGCCGATCTGATCGACGCCGGCTCCGGTGCCGACCTGGTCGACGGCGGCGGCGGCGATGATACGATCACCGCGGGCCTCGGCGCCGACACGCTGCTCGGCCAGCTCGGCGACGACCTGATCGACGCCGGCGGAGGGGCCGACTCGGTCCTGGGTGGCAATGGCCGTGACACGCTCTTGGGTCGGTCCGGCAACGACATCCTCGATGGTAACGACGGCTTCGACTCCATTCTCGGTGGCGGCGGCGAGGACACCTTGATCGATGGTCGCGGTCGCGACACGCTCGACGGCGGCGATGGGGCCGACGTCTATCAGGTCAACCACTTCGCCGCCCAGAGTCTCAGCGAGTTGGCCCGCTCGGGGCAAGGCGATCACGTGATTCGGCGTCGGACCCTCGGAAACGGCACGCTCCAGGACGTCGATGTTCTGCGGGTGGACGAGATGGACCTCTTGATGCTGTTCCTGAACGCGGGCAACGATCGCCTGGAGGTCTCCTCGGTTTTCACCGACCTCCGCGTGGAGGTCGACGGCGGCGAAGGCACCGACCTCTCCGAAATCCCCGATGAGGTGGCGGCCAACTTCACGCTGATCAACTTCGAGGATTGATCGGAGTGGTATCGGTGATGGGTCCTGGTCCTTCGAAGGACCAGGACCCGAGGCCAAGTGATCGAGCGTCATCGATAACGGCGAAGGCTCTGGATTGATCGCGGTCCACGTTCGAGACAAGGCTTGCGGAGCGATCAGAGAGAGCGGGCACTCTCCGGGATGGGTCGTTTGGATGTGCCGATCGTTTCGAAGAAAAGGCAGGTTGATGTGAATCCGGGGTGGGTCGCGGAGATTTCCGCGAACGCTTATTCCCGATCTCGTGATGCTATTTCTGACGGGGCCGTCGACGAGCGCCAACGCGTGGGATGGCCCGGCTGGATCGTGAGCATCATGAGGGTCCTCCGGGATGGGCGTTCGGGTTCCGAATCACCGACTCACCCAGCGAATCGGCGCGGCCGTCCGTGACGGGGTGTCCCTCGAATGCGCCTGCCGGGACCTTGGGATCGATCCGGTCACGCTTCAGGCCTGGGTCAATCTCGGCCTGAAGGTTGAGCCCAAGGAACGCGGGGACGACCCCTTCGGACGCTTCGTCATCGAACTGCAACGGGCCATGGAAGAGGCCCGATCGCCCGGCGATGCGGGTCTGGTCGCGAACGGACCCTTGCGCGGACCGGAACGCATCGCACCACGGCAACCCGTCGGCGAGCCGAACCATGCGCTCTGGGATTGGGAGGCCGACGAACGCCCCTTGGCATGGCAAGTGGTGCGCGTCGCTCCCGTCGTGTTCGACTTCGGGGCGACCACCGCTCGGAGCGAACCGGCATGGGACGAACCATCGGTTGTTTCGAGCGAAGTGGGTTCGATGCCGGTTGAGGATCGAACCGCATCCGCATCCGACTCCGATGCCGATTCGGAGGAGGTCGCCGAGGAACCGTGCATCGAGCATCGGAATGTGCCGATCGAGGTGATCGTCGCGATCAGGGTCGTCGGTGTGGCGGTTCTGATCGCGGTGATCCTCCTGGTCATCGCGCTGATCCTGATCACGATGGCGGTTTTCGTCGGGATCGGGCTGGTTCGGATGATGCTCGCGTTGGCCTACCGCTGGCGAGCCGGCGTGATCGCCCTCCGAGGTGCCGGGGCGGACAACGGTCTCTGGCCCGTTGCCGGGACGCGGCAGTCGTCGATGTCGCCCTCGCTCCGTTGGCGACCCTTGCCCGAGCGGAGCCTCGGCGCGATCGCGTTGACGGGTCGTAACTGGCCTCAGCGGGAATGATCCGCGCGGCGCCCCGGAGAATCGCCGGGCGGACGCGGTGCGCCGACGACCCGACGACGCGAACGGTCCTCATCCGTGGGTCCGAGGATTCGCCTCGTCGCGGCAGAGGCCGGCCCGCCACGACCGTCAGACCTGTCTCGAGAAGGCGACACGGGGCGCCGGAGCGGATCCAAATGGGATCCGACCCAGTGGAGTGGGAATCCCTTGACAATTCGGGACCGCGCGGATCGAAATATCGACCGATCTTTATAAGATCGGCCGGGAAGTCTTCGCACGCGCTGAGGCGACCAAACGGTTCGGATTGTAGCGATCGCGACCCGGCGTCGAGTGGCTCAAATGGCCGGAAAGACCTGGTCGGAAACGTCGGGGGAAGGGGCCGATGACCGGTCGAGGCGGTTGCTTGGGAGGTTGGAGAAGTTCTTGAGAAGTCCTGGACGCGCGGCCATGGCTGATGTGATCGATTGATCGTTGATTTATTGATTCTAGAGAAGAATCGAAAGCAAGATATTTCGACAACTAGATTTTCAGCAACGAACAGATTTTCTAAAACATAGTTGTCCAACATAGTAGCCGATCAAGCTAGCGAGTGTCCCTGAGAGGGCGGAGGGGACGCTGGCGAATCCGACGAATAGCACGCGGAGGGGCGCTAGGAGTTGCTGGACCATCGGGGTGGTCTGGAGCCACTGGACGTAGGTGGCCGGCGGGTTCGCGAGATCGTCGGGCATGGGGAGGATCAGGCCTTCGAGGAGTTCGCGGGCGGCCCAGACGGCGGTTCCGGCCAGGATCGCCAGCCAGGCCGAGCCGGCGTGTCGGGGTTTGCCGTAGAGGCCCATCATCAGGGGGACGAACAGCGAGACCAGGGTGATCGAGAGGGCGTTCTCCAGGAGTTCAAGGATCGAGGAGCCGGAGAAGGCCGCCAGGATCCCGCAGCCGACCATCAGGACGACCGCCGTCCGCGCCGCCAGCAATCGACGACTGTTGAAATAGGGAAGTCGGGTCAGAAGGTTCTGCGAGACGATCGTCGCCGGGGCCAGGACCGAGCTGGTGGCCGTCGAGACCAGGATCGAGAGCAGGGCGACCAGGAAGAGGATTTGCCCAGGCCCCGAGAGCAGCCGGGCCGCCAGGGCGCCCACGACCTCACCGTCGAAGTCGTCGGGCAGCAGGATCCGCGAGGCCAGGCCGAGGCCGACCGGGATCAGGCCGAAGCCCAGGTAGGCCAGGCCGGAGAGCCAACAAGCGCGGGCGGCGGTCGCCTCGCTCCGGGAGGCGAAGATCCGCTGGGTCAGGTCTTGGCCGGGCAGGTTGCCCAGACTCCCGCTGGCCAGCGTGCCGATCCAGGCCAGGCCTGCGGCCAACCCGGCCTCGGGCAGCAGGCGGAGCGAATCGGGGTCGGTCTCGCCAACGAGCCGATCCAGGCCACCTCGGAGGTCCCCGTCGCCGAGGAGATCCAAGGTCGCCACGCCCAGAGCGATCAGGCCGATGATCACCAGGACCATCTGGACCGTGTCGGTCAGGGTGACCGACCACATCCCGCCGATCAAGGTATAAACCAAGATCACGCAAGCCCCGGCAACGACCAACGTCGGTTGCCAGGCGGGTTCCAGAGCGAATGCTGTCTGAAGGACCCCGCCAAGGGCCAGGAACTGGGCGCCGATCCAGCCGAAGTAGCCGGGCACCATGACCCAGGCGGCCAGCATCTCGGTCCTCGGGCTGTAGATCCGACCATAGAAGTCGGCCAGGCTCAGGAGCTTCATCCGCCAGAGCGGTCTGGCGATCAGGACGCCGGCCAGGATCAGGGCCAGGCCCGAGGCGAACGGGTCGAGCAGGGTCCCCCGGACGCCCTCCAGCCGAGCCGCCTCGGCCGCGCCCAGGACCGTCGCCGCGCCGAACCAGGTGGCCAGCAGGGTACCCCAGGCCAGCCAGAGTGGGAGGCGTCGGCCGGCCACCACATAGTCCTCTGCGTCGGCGATCCGCAACCCGCCGTAGAGGCTCAAGGCCAGCAGGAGCCCCAGGTAGACGACCATCGCCAGCCCGAGCCACGTCAGGTCCATCGCGATCCTCTTGGAAGTGCGTCCGGGGGAGGGCTCAAGGCGACCCGCGCTGGGTGTTGGGCTCGATGATCCAATCCAGGCCGCCCGTGCCTCGGCGATCGTTCATGCATCCCCGATCGCTGGGGATGTCCTAGGCTTGATCGACAGCCCCGCTGGTCCGTCCCGAGGGTGTCTCGGGTCGAGGGGTGTGGATAAGCTTGCATGTTCGTCGATAACGAGGGCGAACCGGAACGGGTGAGCATTGTGGTCGAGTCGTCGCTGTCCGCCAATCCCGGATTCCCGATCGGCCTGATGACCGGCCTCTGGATCGGTCTGGGGGTGGCGTGGATGGCCGTCCGGATCCTGGCCAAGCAGCGGATCGAGCTGGCCGGCCAGGAGGGCGTCCGGATCCTCGAGGAGGCGCGGCTGGAGGCCGAGTCGCTCCGTCGCCACGCCGAGCTGGAGGCCGAGCAGATCCGTCTGGATGCCCAAAAGGGGGCCGAGTCGGAGTCGCGGACGATCCTGGACCAGCTCTGCCATCGGGAGCATCGCCTGGAGCTTCGGGCCAAGGGGCTGGACCAGCAGGCCGATCGCTTGACGCGTCGGGCCGACGAGCTGGACGCGGCCTGGCGGCGGATCGAGACGGAGCGGACAGCCATGGATCGGCGGGCCTCGGCCTTGGAGGAGGCCGAGCTGGCCTGCCGAACCGAGCGGCTACACCTGGCCGGGCTGGACGAAGATCAAGCCCGTGCCGAGATCCTGGAGCGGTTCGAGTCGTCGATGGCGGCCGACCTGGAGCGTCGACGTCGGGGCTTCGAACGGCGATGGGGTGAGGATCGTCAGCGGCTGGCCCGCGAGCTGCTGGCGGCGGTCCTCCCTCGGTTCGCCGGCACCGAGGTCGGCCAGGTCACTTCGGTCAGCCTGAGCCTGCCCGACGAGAAGCTGAAGGCGCGGATCGTCGGCCGAGAGGGACGCAACATCCGGGCCTTCGAGCGGGCCACCGGCTGCGACCTGATCGTCGATGAGGCTCCGCAGCAGGTCCTGCTCTCGAGCTTCGATGGACGTCGACGCGAGGTGGCCCGGATGAGCCTGCAACGGCTCCTGGATGACGGTCGGATCGACCCAAGTCGCATCGAGGAGGCCGTCGCCGAGTCACAGGCCGCGCTGGGCGAACGGGTCACGGAGCTGGGCCACGAGGCCGCCGATCGCGCCGGCGTCCCCTTGGAGTCGACCGAGTTGCTGGAGGCCCTGGGCGAGATGCAGTTCCGGACCAGTTGCGCTCAGAACCTCCGGCTCCACAGCATCGAGGTGGCGATCCTGGCTGGCCTGCTGGCCGAGGAACTGGGCCTGGACCCCGACTTGGCCCGGCATTGCGGCTTGCTGCACGACCTGGGCAAACTGGCCGATCCAAGCCATCCCGGCTCGCACGACCAGGCAGGTGCCGACTGGTTGCGTCGGCTGGGCCAGCCCGATCCGGTCATCGCCGCGGCGCGGGACCACCATCAGGACCGCCGGGTCCTCGATCCGTACACGGCCGTCGTGGCCACCGCCGACGCGCTCAGCGCCGCCCGGCCAGGAGCGCGACACGAGGCCGTTGAACGTCGGCTGCAACGGGTCGAACAGTTGGAGGCGATCGCCTACAATCACCCCGACGTCGAGCAGGCCTTCGCCGTTCGTGCCGGCCGGGAGCTGCATGTGCTCGTCGACAGCGGCACGCTCGACGATCAAGGGACCCATCAACTCTGTGAGAGCCTCGTGCGGACGATCGCCTCGCGCGGGGGGGGCTCAGGCGAGGACGTTCGCGTCGTCGTCTTCCGTGAGGTTCGCGCGATGGCTTGGGCCCGCTGAACCAGCCTGGCTCGGCTGAGACGCGTCGGGAGTTGTCAACGGTCTCCCCGTCCTCGGATCGTTCGGATCCGAACAGTCGCCGCGCACATAGGATTTCTAGGGGAGCTTCGATCTGCTCGCCCGACCGCCCACTCGGGTTGCTGGGCTCGCGGCTCGGGACGTTGCCGGGCTCGGGAGTTGCGTTGAGGTCTGCGCTTCCGGTGACCTGACCGATTCGAAACGGCCCGCACCGACACCCGCTCCGCCTTCCAGCCACAAGGATGGCCGAATCGCATGGGTCTTCGTCTGCTCTTCATCGGGGACGTGGTCGGTAATCCCGGCCGCGCGATCGTCGGACAAGCCCTACCGAGGCTCCGACACCGCTGGGATCTCGATCTGGTCGTCTGCAACGCCGAGAACGCCGCCGGAGGCTCCGGCCTGACCGGTAAGTGCTACGATGAACTGGTCGAGGCCGGCGTCGACGCCTTCACCATGGGTGACCATGTCTTCAAGCGCGACGAGATCTTCGACCTCTTCGAACGGTCCAGCCGGATCTGTCGGCCGGCCAATCTGCCACCCGAAGCGCCTGGCCCGGAGGTGGTGCTCGTCGAGGCACGTGATGGGACGCCCGTCGGCATCATCTCCCTGCTGGGCCGGACCTACATGAAGCCGGTCGACTGCCCGTTCCGGACCAGCGATCGGCTCCTGGACCAGATCGGCGTGTCGGTCCCAGTGATCCTCGTCGATATCCACGCCGAGGCGACCAGCGAGAAGCAGTTGCTGGGCCGCTATCTCGACGGCCGGGTCACGGCGGTCCTGGGCACGCACACCCATGTCCCAACCGCCGACGAGCAGATCTTCGTCGGCGGGACCGGCTATCAGACCGACGTCGGGATGACCGGTCCCTACGACTCGGTCATCGGGCGCCGCTATGATCGGGTCTTGGCCTCAACACTGACCGGCGTCTTCCACCACTTCGAGATCGCTCAGGGCGATCCCCGGCTCTGCGGCACCCTGCTGGAGATCGACCCGCACGAGGGCCGCACGCTCCGGATCCGTCGCGTCGAGATCAATCAGGAAATCGCCCAGCGGCTCTTGACCTCCAGCGAGGCCGAGGATCCGTTCGACCCAGTTGTCGTCGCCGACTGTTGAGCAGATTGGACGGGAAGAGATCCATCCGCCCGGCGTTGAGGATCGAAACAATGGCGATCCTCAAACCGGCATGATTCGGAGCCCCACAGGCCGATGTGGACAGCGAAGACGATGAGCCCAATCGCGCAGACCTTGGGCATCTGGGTCGTGCTCGGCCTAGGAATGGGTATCGTTTCAGCGGTCTGGGCTGGGGCGTCGGAGCCGTTGATGCCTGGAGGCTTGCCGATCGAGCCGGGTGGCCGATCCGAGGATGTCGAGGACACGTCCGACACGTCGATGGTTGATGGTCGGGACCTCTTGGTCGATCCGATCGTCGTGCCCGACCCGGCTCCCGACGTGCTCGCCTTTCATGAGGAGTCGCGCTGGCTCTGGTGCCTAAGTTGGGCCCTGCGCCTGGCGATCCCGGCCAGTGTCTTTTTCAGCGGGTTCTCTGCACGGATCCGCGACCTCGCCTGGAGTTGGGGACGGTCCTGGTATCTCGCCCTGGTCATCTACTTAACGGTCTATCTCAGCTTGGAATACGTGCTGCGATTCCCCTTGAGCTATTACGCGGGCTATGTGCGGCTCCACGCCTACGACCTCTCGAACCAGAGCCTCGATCGCTGGCTGGTCCAGTCGCTGAAGGGGCTTGGCTTGACCTTGGGTGGCGCCTGGGTGTTCGGCTGGATTCCGATGGCGCTGATCCGAAAAAGCCCGAGGCGCTGGTGGCTCTGGCTGGGTCTGTTGAGCTTCCCGTATCTGGCGTTCCTGGTGCTAGTCACGCCGATCATGATCGACCCCTTGTTCCACGAGTACGTGCCTTTGGCCAACGACGAGCTGCGCGAGCGGATCGCGGTGCTGGCCGACCGTTCGGGGATCGCTGACGCGGAAATTTATCAGGTCAACATGAGCGAGGATACCAAGACGGTCAACGCGTACGTGACCGGCCTCGGGTTCTCCCATCGGATCGTCTTTTGGGATACGGCCCTGGAGCGCTTGGCCGACGACGAACTGCTGGCGGTGGTCGGTCACGAGATCGGTCATTACGTGCTCGGCCATGTGACCTTGGCGGTCCTCGGTGCACCGTTGGGGATCCTGCTGGCGCTGTTCGTAATCGATCGGCTGGCACGGTCCTGGCTCGCGCGTTGCCGAGGGCGGACCGTCGGGACCTCGGACCCTGAGGTCGGCCAGAGCCACGACCCAGATGGGGGTCCACGCCTCGATGATTTCGCCAGCATCCCCATGCTCCTGCTGGTCTTCGCGCTGGTGAGCTTCGTCAGCCTGCCCGGACAGAACGCTATCAGCCGATGGTCGGAGCGTCAGGCCGACCTCTACGCCCTCGAGTTGACCCGCGATAACCGGGCCGTTGCCTCGGCCTTCGCTACCCTCCAACGCGAGAACCTCAGCCTTCCGCGGCCCGGCTGGTTCGACCGCATCTTCCGATGGACCCATCCCCCGCTGGCCGAGCGGATCGAACAGGCCAATCGTTACCATCCTTGGCTTGAGGAACCTCCGGGGCCTTTGCTCTTCCCCTGGATCACCGAGGAGCCAACACGCCTCAGCCAAAAGTAAAAAATTTACCTTGCGGTTGTTTACCTACAATAGCATAAAACTGCCCAAGAATAAAAACACACACTTCTCCCACGCTTTCGTTGTTGCGATCCCGGGGGACGGTCGAGGACGGTGTTGGGAGAGCGGCTTCGCAGACCGCGTCGGTTCGAATGAGCTTCCCTCCTCTCCGGACCGATATCCTCTCAGATGGAACGGGTCGGTCACTCATATTCGGCACGCTCGACGGCAAGGTCACAACCAGTTCCCTCTGTGTGAGCGCACACCATTCTCATAATCCGCTACCGTTAGAGTCGATGGTTAACGGTCGCAGATGACGTATCTACGATCGACAATCGCATTATTTGGCACCCCCCTTTGTCTCTTTGAATGAGGCAGGAGATCTCCCCATGCAAATTCGTTTCGCGATCGCTCTGGTCACCGCGATGGTGCTGGCCGGCCCGACCTCGGCCGACGTCCTCCCATTGACGACGTTGCTGTTTGAGTCGGAGCCGACGGTCGACCTGGTCGATGCCGATTTCGCCGGCGTGCCCAACGGCTTCATCCGGCCCAACTTCAGCGATGCCCCCGATGTAGCCACCAGCGAGGCGACGATCACCGGCTTCGGGACCTCGGCGGGCCTGGTCAACGCGATCGCAGGACCGGTCGACGCCACCAACATCGTGACCTTCCCGACCGGCTTGGAACCGCCCGCCGGCGACCTGATCCGCAACGTCTACGGCTTCCAAGGGGCCGAGCCGACAGGCATCTCGTCGATCCTCGGCACCAACGTCGGCGCTGGCCTGGACAACGCCGGAGCGACCGGCGACACGAGCAACCCCATCCAGCCGTTCGAAGTCTTTTTCGGCAGATCGATCGTCGGCGCCCCAGGCGCGGCAAACGACTTCTTCCTCATCGACATCATCGGTGACGATGCGGTTGATCTCCGACCGATCGACGCCAACGGCGACCTGATCGGCGACTTCGTTCTCCGACTCGCCTCGGGCCCGGGGCCGAACAACTTCGGCAACTCGGACCTGGGCGACTTCGGCCTGACCGGGTTCGATATGGCCCTCTTCCTCGAGAACGGTGCCAACATCGGTCTGCCCGAGGAGACCGTCATCGACGACGTCCCGCTGGCCGGCGTCGCCTTCGACATCGAGGACTTCGACGGGACCGGCACGCTCAACAGCTTGGCCGGGTTCCAGATCACACCCCTGGACCTCGATCCGAGCGTCAGCAGCGCTGAGGGAAGCATCGACCTGATCGCGATCGGGTACAACGTTGCCGCCGTGCCCGAGCCGACCTCGGCCGCGATGCTCCTGGTCGGGCTGGGCGGCCTGCGCTTCGCCTTAACCCGTCGAGGACGGTCCGAAGCCCGAAATCGATCTTCCCTTCTTCTTCCTCTTCCCACGAAACCCGTGTTGCCCGATGTCGACAGTGGGGATCGCATCGCGGGTCCATGGAGCCGATCGGGAGCCACCACCCGGTCGGTACTACTGGGGTCGTCGCTGTCGGATGGTGACGGCAGCGACACCGATGCTGGCCGTGATCGCAGCGAGGGCAGGGGTCCCAGGACCAGCCAGTTGGAGGATGGCGACCGGGACGCCGGTCGTCAGCAGGACCAACGCCCAAAAGAGGTTGCGGTGAATCGCCGTTGAAGTCGATCGGGCCAGTCGCATCACGTCGGCCAACACAGACGGTCGGTCGGACGGGATGACCAAGTCATTCGGAAGCCGCGTCTCCGGTGCGGAAGTCGTTGAGGCGCTGAAGGCCTTTGGGTCATGAGCGAGTGTCAACACGATATCAGATTGATTCCAACTCATTTTTCCCGACAAACCTAGTGTCTGGGACGTCCCTGATTCGCTCAGAATCGCGAGCCTTTTCCGAATACGGCCGTTGGCGTTGCGGATCTGATCGAGGGTGGCCAGAACATCGTCGGGCGTCGTGACCGTCCAGATCGGATTGGGGCCGCTCCCCCAGACGCACCCGAGGCTCGTCAAGGCGTCGCCCGACTCGGAATCGCAGCCGATTGCATCGAGCGACTTACCGGTCGCCTTGAGCGCCGATCGAATCCGGAGCGCGGGGACGTCCGGGATATGGAGCGGCCCTGAGGTCGCGTCGAGCACCAGCACATCGGCCCAGTCGAGCCGCTCCCAAGCCGAGGCGTCGCGGGATCGGACTTTGAGTCGATGCGCTTGGACGCGGGCGACCCTCCAAGGGACCTCAAGGGCCAGGAGCAAACCGCGAGGCGACCCGGCGAGCAGGACCGCCGAGGCGACCCGACACGCCTCCGTGTTGCTTCCGGACAACAACCGCCAGAGGAGACCCGCCCCCAATGCCAAACCCAACAGCACGGCCTGGCCCGAGCCCAGTGCCTTTCGGACCAATCGATGGGTCTCGGACGCTTCAAGGAAGACGCGCGCCCGAGGCGATTCGACGAGCCGAGGCCCTCGACGACCGACCGCCAGGATCAGGCAACCGACCACTCCGATACCGATCGCATCGGCCAGAGCCGAGCCGACCGGCCCTCCCTCGACGATCGCGAACTGGACGGAGAGACAAGCAACGACCAATCCACCGGAAGTCGTCAGATCACCATGCCACGACTCGGCGCGTCGCTCGGCGATGAGCGCATTACGAGCATCATATAACAGGACGATGACGATCGCCAACACCGGCAGTTCGAAGACGATCGGGTGGGGCTCAGCGATCCAGGATGGCCACGAGAGCCGGGCGCCGAGCCAGGTCGCCAGGCCCAACGATAGCAGGCCCAGCGTGCTTAATCCGACCGTCCGGTCAACGATCGCTTGAGATCCTCGACGGCTCGAGCTTGTCTGATCGGGCGCGATCGTCATTGCCCCGACCTGAGTGAACCGACCGATCGCGGCATAGGATTCGGGGGTCGGGAATATGCGTTCTCAACGGTCGAGGACGACAGATCGAGGATCAACCGCGACGTCTCCCGAGTCGGGTCCAAGCTCCGAGGGCGATCAGGCCGGGGACAGCCAGGGCGATCGTGGCTGGCTCAGGGATGACCCCGACCGACTTCGGATCGCCGTTGAGGACACGGAGGTTGGAGAAGACGGCCTCGGCAGTGCCACCACCTTGCCAAGGATCGAAGCCGGGCAGGGGGAGGTCCTGGCTTCGGAGGAAGAACGAGGCGAGCAGATCGCCGCCGCCCCACTGGTTCTGGATGCCGGCGAAGGTCCCGACGGCGTCGGGCGTGGAAGCGCTAGGGGTCTGCGAAGCGCCAACGGTCACGTCACCGGTGACCGCATCGTAGCCGACGAAGAAGGTGCCCGATAGCGATGCGCCCGTCGAGAGGACCAAGGGGGCCTGATCGACATCGTTGATGCGGGATGCCCCACCGAAGGGACCGAAGACACTGCCGTTGTTGGTCAAGATCGCCACGCCGGCCGAGTTGGTCCCGTCCGAGTCTTCGCCGATCCCGAAGCCGAGGCCGAGCAGGCCCGATGGGCTCCCGGTGAACGACAGGTCGAAGTCGATGGCCAACTCGAAGCTGCTGGAGGGATCGAAGGCGAATCCAAAGTTCGATCCGGCCGGCGTGGCACCGTCGACGCTCTGGAAGCCGATATCCGTGCCAGATCCGACCGGGCCGTCGGCGGCGGTCACCGTTGCCAAGGTCGAGGTCACCGAAGCGCCGAAGTCCGGGTCGGCCGGATCCTCCACGAGGGTCCAGGTGGTGAAGTCGGTGACGTTGGCTTGAGCCTGGCCGGTGACCAACCACAGCAAACCAACAACCATCAGCCGGTTCGGAATCTTGTTGCGATTCACGCTCGAAAAACTCCTTGTCCGTTGGCGGATGTGGAGAGAGTCAATAGGCCGACGGACAAGCCAAAGATCCCTCTTTCGTTGTGGAGAAAGGGTCGCTGCTGGGATTAGCGATCTGGCCCAGTCCTTTGCCGTGGTTGAGGACGCATCGGCTACGTCGGTCCAGTCGTCCATGTGACGACGCGATCGGGCTCTCGTCCCATGCCATGACCTTGGAAAAGGGACGCGGTGACCTCGGATGGCGGATCCTACGCAATCGAGCGACGACGCGCCCCCTTGGGTCCTGGACCGATCCGATCGACTCTGGGCACGCGTCGATTTGCGGCAACGTTCACGGGTTCGGCACGGACCCGTCGCGTGATTTGATCGGGCACGGTGGGCGTTTGGTGGTCCTCCGGCAGCCCGAATCCCTGGCCCAAGAACGGCATAGAAAGACCGGGAGGGTCGTCCGAACGACCCGCTCACGCTACTCTGGTTTCCATAGGGCCCTCCATTTTATGGCGTGGCCTTTCCCAGAGCCCCCGTGATCCGCCGGTCCTCGGTCCCGCTCGAGGATTCTCTGCGATGTCGACTGATTCACTCGATGACCGCCCGAACCCGCAGCCGGCCGATCCTCCGGGATTGCCGCCGATCCTTGAGCCGCCCGATCCGCTAGACCTGCTCGACGAGGAATCGGACGGGTTCGCCGACGAACCGCGCTCAGTCCTGATCACCGGCGCGGCGGGCAACCTGGGACGTAAGTTGGTGGCCGCCTGGACCAACCAGTACGACCTCATCCTGGTCGATCGGACCGTCCATCCGGACCTTCCCAACTTGATCGTGGCCGACCTGACGCGCTACGATGCGACTTGGGTCGACCTGTTGGAGGAGGTCGACACGGTGATCCACCTGGCAGCCAATCCGGACGAGTTCGCCGATTGGCGGGGCTTGGTCGAGCCAAACCTCGATGCGGCCTGCAACCTGTTCCTGGCCACCGCCGACGCTGGGGTCGAGCGCTTGGTCTTCGCCAGTTCCAATCACGTCATGGGCGGCTACCGCGAGACGGAGGTCGCCCCAATCCAGACCAATCTGACGCCCTGGCCGATCAACGCTTACGGTACGACCAAGCTGATGGGCGAGCGGCTCGCCGAGGCGCTGACCCGGACCTCACAGACGACCGCTGTGGCCCTTCGCTTGGGTTGGATCCTGCCCGGAGCCAACCGACCAGAGAACCTGCCCGACGATTGGGCCCGCTCGCTCTGGCTGAGCAACCGCGACCTGGTGAGCCTCTTCGAATGCGCTGTCGAGGCCGAACTTGAAGACGCGCCCTTCCTGGTCGTCAATGGGCTCTCGCGGAACACCGGGTCCCGCTGGGACATCACCAAGACAACCGAGACGCTCGGATTCGATCCCGTCGACGACGCCTTCGCCCCTGACTCCGATCCGTCCGACCCCTCCGCCCCCTGACCGATCAACGCATTCCGATCGGTCACCTATTCGTCCCCATCACTGTCCCTTCATCCTACCCTCATGAGCGACCCGACCCTCGTCCATGGCGTCGATTTCACCAGTGCGCCGGGTCGCGGCAAACCGATCACGGTAGCTTCAGCGAGATTCGACGGTGCGACGCTGAGTCTGGAGCGGCTCGACGCGATCCCGGACCTGGACCGTTTCGCGCGATTCCTGGAGGAATGCCCCGGCCGAATCGTTGCCCTCGACTTCCCGTTCGGGCTACCCCGGTCCGCCGTCGAATGGCTCGGCTGGCCGGTCACCTGGCCGTCGTGCCTGGAAGCGATCGGTCAGATGGGTCGCGCCGGGTACGAAGCCGCCTTAGAGGCGTTCCGGATCGCGCAACCACCCGGCCAGAAGCGCCCGCAACGACGGACCGACGCCCGGACCGGTGGGACCAGTCCGGTCGCCCTCCACGTGGTCCCGGTGGCCAAAATGCTCTTCGAAGGGGCGACCCGACTGCACGCCTCCGGGATCGACGTCCCCCCGTGCCGGAGACGCCCGGGAGCGTCTCGGGTCGCCCTGGAAGGCTATCCCGCCCTGGTCGCCCGCGCTCTGATCGGTCGACGATCCTACAAAGGGACGCGCGGCGACCCGGATCGCCTTGCCGCCCGTCGCGATCTGCTCGATCGGCTCCGGGAGCCCAATGGGACGATCCCCCAGACTTATGGATGCCGCATCACGATGACCGACGAGCATGTCGAAGTCTGCGCAGTCGACCATCAGGGCGACCGTCTCGATGCGGTCCTCTGCGCTGTCCAGGCCGCCTGGGCGGCCCTCCAAGGTCCACCCGACTTCGGCGTCCCGACCCACGCCGACCCCTTGGAAGGCTGGATCATCGATCCACTCCCCCGGACCTGATCGGGAAACCCGACGAGCCGTTGATCGTGGGCAAGTACCGCGTCAAGACGGTCGATAAACTCTAGTTAGAGTTCCCCATGCCGCCATCGGCACGGATCTCAAACGCATCCGAACGACCACAACTCTGACGCGATCAGTTGAGCCGAGCCGATGTCCCAGCCTCGAATCCCGGACCCGCGACGGATTCGCCGGATCAAGGTCGATGACGAGCCGATCGGCGCGTTCCTGCATCATTTGGCCGTCGAGTGCGGCGTCTCGGCCAACACGACGGCCGCCTACCGGTCAGACCTGATGAAGTATCGGACCTGGCGAGCGAAGCACGCTCCCGGACCGGTCGGGGCGGTCGATCTGACGACGCTGGTCGGCTTCGTCGGCCATCTCCGCGACCTTGGGCTGGCCCCTAACAGCATCGGGCGACACCTCTCCAGCCTCTCGACCTACTTCCGGTTCTTGGTTGCCGACGGCCGGATTCCGGAGAACCTGGCCCGGCTCCTGGAATCGCCGAGGCTCTGGGACCGGATCCCCGAGGTGCTCGGCCCCGGGCAGGTCGAGCGGCTCCTCGAGGCGCCCGATCCGTCGACGACCCGTGGTGGTCGCGACCGGGCCGTCCTGGAAACCCTCTACGCGACCGGCTGTCGGGTCTCGGAGGTGGCCGGCCTGAGCCGGGAGGACCTCGACCTGGAGCGAGGACGGGCCCGTTGCCTGGGCAAAGGGGACAAGCAGCGGATCGTCCCGATCGGTGGTCAGGCGATTCGGACCCTCCACTCCTATCTGACCCGCGATCGTCATCTTCTGCTCGGCGATCGGACCGACCCCGGCGCGCTCTTCCTCTCAACGCGGGGCCGGGCCCTGAACCGCCTAGCCATCTGGCGAATCGTCAAAGATCACGCCCGTGCCGCTGGATTATCGGACCGGGTCAGCCCCCATACGCTCCGGCACAGCTTCGCCACCCACCTGTTGGCCGGAGGTGCCGACCTCCGCGCCGTCCAGACCATGCTCGGACACGCCTCGATCGCCACCACCCAAATCTACACTCGCGTCGAGGTCAGCCACCTTCGACGCGTCCACGACCAGTTCCATCCCCGCAACGCCAAACCCTCTCCATCGACCTCGACCGACCTCGAGACATCCACCGACACGGACTGAACACGCTTTCGAGGTTCGCGGTGTCGCGAACTCAGCCGGGTGGTCGCTTGGGCGGGATCCCAGTCGGCGTCTTGAGATTCGACCGGATCACAGCCAACGTCGACTCGGAGAGATCCAACGAGCGCGGCGAGGGCGTCGCGCCCTTCGGCTTGGTCGGATCATCGGTCGGCGAAGGCAACAAGGGCGAAGCCTGAGGCGCCCCGGGAGTCAGGCCGGGTCGACCCTTGGGAAGCGGAGGAACCTCCAGCTTCGAGGCCGAGCCGATCGCACTCGGTGTCGACGATGCCGCGAAAGGAGCTGGAGATATTGGGGGAATTGATGAGATAGAAGGAACTGAAGATGAGGGGGAGACCGGGGGTACGTAAGAGGTCGCCACGGAAGGGGTAACCGGCGATCCAGGAGAGGTCGGTGTGGTCGACGGTGTCGGGGCCGTTGGGGTAACGGTCGGTTCGACTTGCTCGGCCTCTGGGGCGGTCGTCGTGTCATTGACCTCCGGGCTCTCCTCGAAATCGAGGGCCTGGCGGAGCCGGTTCTGGACGACCGTCCGGTAGTTCATCGGGTCGGTCCCTTTGGGGCTGGGGATCCCGACCCCGTTGCAATCCTCGACGGCCACCAGGCGGACGATGTTCCGCTCTTGGTCGCCCAGCAGGGCCACCCGCATCGTGCCGATCACCAGCGAGTTGTCCCAATGGCAGCGACTGGCCGTTCCGTCGGGCAGATACAACATCACCTCCGGCATCCCGGCATCCCGGAGCCCTTGCCAGATCATCGTGATCCGCCCGGTCGCCTCATCCGTCCCGGCCATCGGCGATTCCCCCGCTGCGTCCTTGGTGATCGGTCCCGTCGCGCCTCACGTCGAGGTCGGCCACCCGGCCTGAACGCCGAGCCGGGACATCCCTTCGAACTCTAGGAGACGCTTGTGACTCGGGGGGACAGACCGTAGCCTGGACCGATCCGGTTGTGGCTCGCCGGGGCCGGGGGTGCCGGCCCGTCGAGCATGGGAGAGGAACCAACGCGATGACCAATCACGCGGGCGAACCGGTTCGGGTCGCCATCATCGGTGTCGGCGCTGTCAGCGACTACCACCACGTCCCGGGGCTCCGGCTCGACCCCCGTGCCGAGCTGGTCGCCGCCTGCGACGTCGACACAACCTTGCTGGACCGTCGCAAGCAGGATTGGGGCATCTCCAAGACGACCAACGACTATCAGGCCCTCTGCAACGACCCCGACGTCGACGCGGTGATCATCGCCACGCCCAACTTCCTCCACGCCGAGCAGGCCGAGGCCGCCGCTCGCGCTGGCAAGCATGTCATGTGTGAGAAGCCGCTGGGGCTCGACGCCGAACAGGTCCGACGGATGGTTCAGACTGTCGAGCAGTCAGGAGTCGTCCACATGACCGCTTTCACCTATCGTTTCGCCCCGGCGATGCGCTACTTGAAGCACCTGCTGACTTCAGGAGCCCTGGGCGCTCCGCGACACTTCCGCTCGCAACGGTTCCTCGATCTGCCCGAAACCAGTTGGGGCTGGCGACAGTACCGCGACAAAGCCGGTGCGGGCGACCTCTACGACATGACGATCCATCGGATCGACTTCGCTATGGACCTGCTCGGCCCGCTGGAGCGAATCTGCGGCGATGTGGCGCAGTTCGCTCCGCGCGCCGTTGATGCCCAGGGTCAAGCTTGCCCTCCTTCGGAAATCGACGACTGGTCGGCCCTGATCGGCCGCTTCGCCTCGGGCGCTGTCGGCGTCTGGGAGGGGACGACGTTGGCGAAAGGATACCATCTCCGTGGGTTCGGGCACGAGTGGGCCGAAGTCAACGGCTCGGAGGGATCGGCCGTCTATCGGATGCACGAGCCGAACACGATCCTGCTCGGCAAGCACGGCGGCGATCTCGAGCCGGCTCCGGTACCCGAGCCGTTCCTCAAGCCCGAGGACAGCCCGCGCGACCCCGCACAGGGGGATCCGGCCACGATCTTCCGCTACGACCTGACCTGGGAGTTCATCTCGGCGATCCTCCAGCGACGCGCGGCAAGGCCCAGCTTTCACGACGGGCTCAACGCCCAGATCGTCGCCAACGCGGTCCTCACCTCGAGCCTCGAGGGGCGCTGGGTTGAGACTGCATTGGTCCCCAGTCATTGACACGAGCCGCCGACTCCTCTTCAACGACCGCCCACGATCCCGACATCGCCGGTCGCTAAGCTCGGCGAACCCATTTCGGACCGCGACCGATGACCAAAGTGATCTATATCGCCTGCCTCGGATCGACACTCTACATGACGGGGCTCATCTGGTTTGTCGCGGTGGTCCATTATCCGCTTTACGACCGGGTCGGCCCGGAGTCCTTTCGGGCCTATCAGGCCTATCATATGAACGCGACCACCTGGGTCGTGGCCCCGGCGATGCTCCTGGAGCTGGTCACGACGCTCCTCCTGGTCGTCCGCACACCCGATGGGGTCCATCCGGCTTGGGTGTGCGCCGGGCTGGCCACCGTGGCGGTCAACTGGCTCAGCACCGGGCTCATCCAAGTCCCACTCCACCAGAAGCTGAGCGAGGGCTTCGAGCCAGACATCTATCAACGCCTGGTCACAACTAACTGGGTCCGGGTTGTAGCCTGGACCGCACACGCCCTGCTGCTGCTGATCACGCTCGAGCAGGCGATCGGCATTCGACCCACCACTCCGCCTGAAGCTTGAGCTGACAAAGAAACTCATTTCATCGATCAGTTAACTTAATATCAGCGAAGCTTAGCCCTTCATCGAGGTGCACAGGGAGATCTAGTCCGTGCTCTCTGTGGAGCGTCGCAAAGCGATCCTTCAATCCAGCCTGATATTCCACAGCAATCATATCAAAATTTCTTTTGAGAAACTCGCTTACCCAAACCTTTGTATCTCGATGCATCGATTTCTTAGCCAAACCAAGTTGAACTTGAGACTCGCAATAATAATTGAATGCCGTTTTGTATTCGTCATGATGGCAGGCCAGATCGCCACGTTCAAGAGAGAGGCTTGCCAAGCAAAGCGACACGAGCGGCAAGGGGTTAGCAAGCTTGTCTTGCTTGATCAGCATGTTTGCTTGTGCCTTCAAACGATCGACTTCATCGGATGCCAGATTGAGAACCGCCTCCGACAGTCGAGAGCAGAGAGCCACCTCCAGGTGAGGAGGGGGTTCCTCAGGGAACAAGACTGCGAATGACTCAACCACGCTTTGCGCCAAATCGTCTCGACCATACACAGGATCTTTTCTTTTAACAATCCTTATTCGATTGAGAATCTTGTCAATACCTGACGGATTCGACGTATTTTTGATAAACTGATACCTTTCCTTGACACGCCTTCTTAAGTCTTGAGCCCCACTAAATGACGCTAAGACTTGGCCAGGAACAGCAACCAGCGCGAAGCCAAGATAGGAAGCATTCAAGCTTATCATTTTTTTCAGCATACGCCAATTCTCGCTTGCCCATTGTTGCTCAATTTTGCCGAGCGACCGACCTCTGAGAGCTTGTTGGTATTTTATTATTGAATTTACTCGAAGATATGATATCTTAAATTGATCTAAAAATAATCTATCTCTGTTTATTTCACTTCTAATTAATGGGTTGTTGATCTCATGGGTGGCATTTGTCGCTTTGTTAAGCAGCTGAATTACTCGAAGAACATCGCTTGGCTCAGGATTAGGGGGAAGAGTGTCCCAAATCGCGCAAGCGAGGTTGTAGTAGGCCGAATGGCCTGGTGAACCGAACGGTGTTCGACCATCGGAAGGACAGACGCGCCTGAGTAGATCGGTGGCACAGACGATGCGTTCAGACTTCAGCGGATCGGCATAAGCCATTGTCTCAACTGAGCGGAGACAAGCTACGCCTAATCGAATATAAAGATCCAGGAACACGGGACCGCGATATCGATCGGCCATCTTCCCGAGACGGTCGAAGTGGGAGGGACCAAAATCGTCGACGTAACGGATGTAAGAGGAGACCGCCTCGGTCTGATCCGCCGGAGGATCTAGCCGGTCTTCGATCGCTTGCTGAATTGCCTCGAAGACCGGAGCCTCGTCGCTGAACCGATTGACGGCACCAGACATCCACCAGTCATCGAGCGATTCTAGCCTCTCTTGGACCTTTCCTCGATCAGGACGGGGACCCTTCAACTCGTTGAGGATCCATACTAGATCCTGATGGTCGAGCGGGGAAATAAGGGTTGGGGTCGTCCCTTGGGCGGGATTCGGGTATCCCAATAGAAACAGAACCGAAGTGCTGACGAAGACCGCCGAGAAGACGAGGGCCGCAATAACGAAGAACCCGCTCCTAGCCGATTTCGTGGCAGGGCTAGGGACCGGCTCGACCGGAGCAGACTGACCAGGATCGCGATTGGTCAACTGCGGTGCAACTACAACCGATTTCACCGATCCCTGATCGGCGGGAACTGATTCAAGTAGGAGTTCGAGATCATCGGCGAGTTCGGTAGCCGAACAGTAGCGTTGGGACGGTTCCGGATCGAGGCAGCGGTCGAGGATCTCACGGATCGGCCCCTCAACACTGGGGATCGGCTCGGGTCGACGACTCCGAAGCATTGCCATGTATGCGATGGTCCGCTCGAGGGACGTATGGATCGAGGGAACCAGAGGTCGGAGGCCGGTCAGCATCTCACGGAAGACGAGGCCGAGCGCATAAATGTCGGTGCGCTCGTCGATCTGAGTCGTTCGCCCGTCCTGCGCGGCTTCATCCCCCTCGACGATCATGGCAAAGAGTTGTTCAGGAGACATATAGGGCAGCGTGCCGCCCCGGAAGCGAATCACGTCGGATCGGTCGGCCCTCAGATCGCGAGAAAGGTTGAAGTCCATTAATTGCGGCCCATGATCCCGAGTGATCAGGATATTGGCCGGTTTGACGTCACAATGCAGAACCTTTGAGGCATGGGCGTGAGCCAAGGCGCGGGCCAGCTTCGCGACCACCCATGCGACCGCTGCTTCATAGTCCCCATCAGAGGGGAACCCTCGCCAACCCTGAGTGGAGGATTCGTTCGCGGCATGGACTTCGACGTCTCGAGTCGAGATCTGGCAGCCGACCCAGAACGAACGGGGATCCCGTTCCTCGACCGGCTCGAGCTGGGCCAAGATCTCGTCGAGCGGCCTTCCCTCTCGGAAGGGCATGCAGAGACCGAAGAGGTTCCGTGTCGGTTCGGCCAGTGTATACAGGATCGGCATCACATGCTCATGATTGAGCTTGCCGAGCATATGCGATTCCTGGCCCTTCTTGGCAAAGACTTTCAGGACGACCTGCCGGTCGCCCACATCGATTTGTTGAGCCTCGTAGACGCGGGACGACCCGCCGCGACCGATCTCGCGCACGATCCGCAGATCCTGGAACGTCTCCCCGGGCTCCGGATAGATAACAGGAGCCTGGGTTGATCGATCAGGTCCGGATCGGTGTTGATCCTTCACACCATCGGAGGTCGACAGATCCAGGTAAGTCTGCTCGATCGCGCTGACACCGAGACCCACACCGAGTGCGCCGACCCGTTCGGTGTCCTCGAGGGTCCGATCGGGCACCACCCCAATATGGTCGGGGCGATCGACGTGACGCTGTCGCATAACAACGGAGCCGTTCAGCAGGGACGCGATCGACTGTTGGAGGGAATCATCCGGGGCGAACTCGCATTCCAGATCGAACTCGTCGTGGATCCGGAGCAGTTCGTGGATCGAATCGTGGTAGCGATCATAGCGCTGACAGAACTGGTCGGTGTCGACTGGGAAGCCGACCTCACGGTTCAAGCAGTATTCTTCGTAGACGACGCTGGTGGCGAAGTCCTTGTCCTGGTAGAGGAACGGGAACTTCTGAAAATATTCGGTCGCGCGCGGTTGCTCGCCGTGGAGAAACCGATGCTTTAGGTCGACCTTGACGAGATGGATGAGCGTCTCGACCGACGCGCCGGCCTCACCTTGCCAATAGTCTTCGACCGACGGTCGCTGCCCCTGACACCAGGCATCCTGAAACAACGAAACGACCGTCGTCGATCCGTGTGCGGATTGATGGTGATCCTCATCAACCCAATCGTCGGATTCTCGCAAACCCATCGCGAAACTCCTGACAGGGATGAAAGAGGCACCGTCGCCTCGATCCCCAAGAGCCATCCCGATGGACCGATCCGACAACGCGACGGCAGCCACATCGGGGTCGTACCATGAACCCACCTAAGGGGCTCAGTGAACCGGGACACCGAAACACTTGGGCATCCCAATCAGGGTTGAGGGAACCGACATCGTCACGAAACGGCCCCCGGGTCAAGTCTCGCTGCGCTTTGGAGATGCTCAGGAGGGCAACAGTTTGCTGAGCCATCGCTGAACGGACCGGACGTGAAGACCGGTCATTCGCGCAATCTCCGGGTTGGAGTAGCCATCCTCCTTGAATTTGATCATCTGACGTTCTTGGTCGCTCGTGCAGCGCTCATGGAGATGCTCACGGGTCTCCTTGGCGACCGCAATGGCCTCCGGAGTGTCACCAGAGCTGACCCCTTCAAGTGCCAACTCGTCCGACCGGACCCGATCGGACCGCCGCTTCTTCGTGCCGAAGCGACGGTAGGCGGCGGTCACCTTGTGGCAGGCCGACTTGACCAGGTAGTGCTCCAAGGACTCCAGGTCAGGGAAATCGAATGGCTTCTCGTTGTCTCGCAACAAGCTCATCCAAACCTCACCGGCGAGATCCATGGAATCCATGTAGGTCCGGAGTGTTGGGCTGAGACGACGTCGAACGACTCGACGCAGCTTGGGGTTCATGTGATGCAACAGTTCCGACCAGGCCGCCTCATCTCCGGCCTGCGCCCGCGCATACAGAGTGGCTTCATTCCTCGAAGCATCATCGGATGCCTCAATCAATTGGGCATCCGGAGAGGAATCCGGCATCGGGACCTCCCGAACGAAAACGCACACAACCTGTCACAGCAGGCCACCGAAAGTCGAAGGTACCGCGCCGCAACGGCCCCAGAAATTCGCAGCTGCGCAGGAATGGCCTTGAAAACCTGGCGTTATGATAACCGACCGTTCCAGTGTCGGTAAGCCGCTGCCTCCAAAAAAAGCAGATTCGGCTCCGGACAAGCCATAGAGTGTCGTTTGGAACGACTCACGATCCCAAATCGTTCCTGATTGGGATCTCTCGTGCCGTTCACAAAGGCAACGCCTGCAGTTCATCCCCCATGTCGATCATCTAATCATGGGATTCAGCAGGCTTACGGTTCTGGCGAGGTTGCTCATCAGTGAATTGAACGTGGCCATAGAATGGGACGCTGGCAGAAGTTGGTCCCGGGGGCCTCCATGCGACTCCCACCGGGGTTCCCGATTCCACCATGCATCGCTCGCATTAATCAATCTGTTGCTTCTCGAGTTCGAGAAGCTGTTGCTCTGGCTCCTCGACGCCATTGTAAGGGATGTTCCGATCAGCGCTCTCAAGTGGACCCGGCATCGCATTGAGGACGGGGACCGGATGAAAATGGGTGAGGCTAACCCGGTCTTGGAGTTGATCGAGGACGGGCGCGAAGCGAGTGTTGCGGCGGCGCATGGAATCAGTCTCCCAAGCAGGCCCCTCCGACGGGCGCAGGGCGTCCATCGACCGCAGGGGCGGGTCTTGGTTCAGGGAATGGGAATGGTGCGATCGGGACGCTCGACGACGCGACGAGCGACACGAAGGACGTGGAACGCCCCTTGAGTCTCACGCAGACCCTGGGCGCCCTGGGACCCTGTCGCTGTGGAGAGCGACGGGTCAGTACTTATCGGATGGGAAGGAACGTCGAACAGCAGGAGAACGGAGCGGAGGTGGGAATGGCAAACTGAAGCGCAGCGGCCTGGACAGGCCTCGGAGTATCGGGAGAATGACAATCCCCCGAGCCTCTTGTGCGCGAGTGAGATCGAACGATCAAGATCGAAGAGAGGAAGAGACGGGACTGAACTGAACGACGTCGAGAGAATCTCGCCGAGATCAGTTGGAGCTGAACAAGGTGGCGTTCTCTTGGATCACGGGCGTGGAGGAGGGGAGTCCGCCCGTCATCGAAGTGTGGCAAGACGGTTGATCGTCGAGCGCGGAGGCCCGATCCGGCACTTGCTGTTGAGGGGTCTGATCGGTTCGGTCCGGATAGTCGTGGGCGGCGATCCACGACGTCGCGGCGAGCCGATAGAGCGGGCAGCTCTGATGTTGGTCGAGCGCCCGTTGCAGATATCGGCTGGTCAGGTCCTCACGTTGAGCCCGTCGGGCCACGATGTAACAGCAGAGCGGCGAATAGCGTCGGTCGCGACGGGGATGGAGCACTGTGATGATTGAGCGGCCGGTCTCGATCTGTTGCTCGGCCTGCTGGATCTCGGACTGGAGTTCGTAGCGGAGCTGCTCGACAATGCGATCGATGTGGTTGCGGTAACGCTGAACCGCCTGTTCGTTGGCCAGTTGATCCCAAGGGTCGGGGATCAGCATGCCGGTCGGCTGGGAGGTGACGAACAGCTCGGGATCGAGCGGGTACTCGGGGCACTCATCGTGGAGCTGGACCAGGCGCTGGGCCGCCTCGGCCCAGACACGGGGGTCAATCACCTGTCGCCGCGAGCCAGCCTGACGGTGGCGGTAGGCACGCTCGATGCGATGGGCCAGTTGGTCGATGGTGGTGTGGTCGGGAAACACGGGTCACAATCCTCAGCAGCTCGGGGGTGGCTCGGAGTCGTTTCGAGCCGCACGGCGACGCTGCCTCGCATCACCGCGATCGGTCATCGCAGGCAAACAGCAGAATGCTCGAGGAGACGACAGGGTTTTTGGAGAACCACTCGGTTTTTTTCCCTGAGCCGCCTTAAACCGTGCCACAGCTTCGCATTGCGGCGGGTGTGCCAATTCAACGGATCGAGCCACCCGAGCGGTTGTCCCGGGCTCCCTTCGGAATCCCCAGGCCAAGGATCCGTCCTCGAGGCCGGGAACGATCCAAGACGATGGGCGCCTGGGGACGTGTCTGGTCGCTGCCCTGATTGCCGGCCCGATCGCGGGCCAGGACCCGGATGTGGAACGGGCCGGAGACCTCGGCCGGGACCGGCCAGATGTAGCTGGGGCCGTTCTCTTGGTCCTCGACGATCGTCCGCCAGGGGGCCTCGTCGCGGTCGAGCCGGTATTGGATCGTGATCGGGCGCCGATCCAGGTTCTGATCGCTGACCTGCCAGCGAATCATGAGGCTGCCCTCATAGGCGCCTTGGCCCATCAACGGGTCGAGCATCACGACGCGTGGCGGGGTCGTATCGACATGCACCGTGAAGTCGGGCTGGTCCCCCGAGACCGGTGGGGCGTCGCCGAGCCCCGACGCCGACTGGGCGACCAAACGGAGTCCGAATCGCCCTTCCTCGGGCAACTGGATCGGGAAGGGCGACTGCCGGTCCGGATCGTCGCCCAGCATCCGCCAGGTCAGGCCGTCGTCCCGGGTGACCCACATCTGGACCCGAGCCGGCCCGTTCGGCCCGGCATCTTCCACAGCGTAGCGGAGCGGGAACGCGCGATCGGCAATGAAAGCGGCCGTCTCATCAAACCCCTCAGGAGTCGTTGCACGAGGCGGTTCGCCAAGCCCTGGCCGCTTGTTGAGCCTCGAAGCGCGATCGGAGAATCCCGGAACCTCGTCCCCGTCGAGCGACCGAAACCCCGGCGCCGACGCGTTCTCTTCGGTGAACCCTGGAGCGTCGAATTCCGGGGTGATGGGGGGTCGGCTGTTGGGCAGTTCGGTCGGCCGCCTCAGGAAGTTGCTCAGGGGATCGGACGGATCGTTTTGCAGTTCGGGCCGGCTCGGCGCTGGCTCCGCGACCTCCTCAGGCATAGCCGGCAGATCAGCCCGCGTGCTGGCATCAAAGGATCGGGAGGCTCCGAACGGGGTGCTCGGTGGGCGGTCGCTGTTGTCGGCCGTCAACGGGCCTCGTCGACCGTCGTGGGTCCCGTCAGGTAAATCGACGCGGACGACCTGCGCGTTGCCGGCCTTATCCGCAACCCGACCGCGGACCACCAGCGGCAACGGACTGCCGGCGTTCCAAAACGCCTTGCCGCTGAGCGCCTTCTGGAGCGGGACCGCCCGCCACTGCCGGGCCCCTCGGATCTGATACTCGATCTGCAGGGTCTCCAGATCGATGTACTCGTCGTGGACCTCCCAACGGATCGACGCGGCGTTGCCTCGACGCGCCACCAGATAGATCTGGATCGTCGGGTCGGTCGTATCGATGGCCACCCGGATCCGAGGCACGATCGGCTCGTCATCGCCGGGATAGCGTCGCCCCCTGGTGTCCAATGTCCGGGTCGTGAACCAGTACTCGGCGTCCCGCTGGGCGGTGAAGACGGGGAACGCCTCCTGATCCGGCGCGGCCCGCTTGGCCAGCGACCACGAGGAGCCCCAGTCGTCGGAGACCCACAGCTCGACCCGCTGCAACCGCCGACGATCCTCGGGCGGGATGTTCAGGCGGACCCGCAACGACCTCGAAGGGTGGTGCTGGACCCGGATCTGCTCGGCGGCCGCCCGCGCGGCCCGTCGGGACGCCTGGGCGGTCGCCACGTCGAGGAGGACCCCGAGTCCGAGCCACGCCACGACCAGCAGGCTCAGCCCGCCGCGCCATCGACGCCGCCTCGGATGATCGACCCGGAGTCCTGTCCGTTGCACCGGACCCTCCCCGCTGGACCCGCGCCGAGCCCGCCTGTAATCCCTTCGAAGGCACCACTCCGAAATCCGCCGGCGGTCCGAACCGCCATGCTCCCACAGACGGATCGGGGCCATCACCGGTCTCTTATCGACCCATGACCCCCATCCGCTTGAACCGCCCCACCCGCGAGAATCCGTCGCGAACCTTCGCGATCGATCCCGATGCCGCCCTCGACCCGACAGGATCACGGGGTCGTCGACGGGCGTTGGATCCATCCATATCTCGATTCAACCAGGGGCGCCTGGGGGGAGTCGGTCGTCGTCACGACCGGGGTTCATATCCCTTCCGCTCGCCCATCCCCAGGAGTCGGGGCCGGGGTCAATAATGACTCCGGCCCCCGCTTCGCTCGTCAACCGCCTTACTTGCCGCCGTTATCGTCCTCGGCCTCGACCGCACCTCGACCGGCGAGCCGGTCCAGCGCGGCGAGCACGTCGGCCGGCTCGGCCCGCTTTCGGTAGTCCGGGTCGAGAAAGGCATACCGGATCGTCCCCTCGGTGTCGATCACATAGGTGGCTGCCAAAGGGAGCGTGTTCGAGTCGTCGCCGTTGTAGGCCCGCAGGTCGAACTTCTCGCGGTAGATCGACGCGACCTCCGACGGCAACGTGAAGACGACCCCGTACTGCCGCGCGACCGCGTTGCCCACGTCGCTGAGCACCGGGAAGGCCAGGTCGTTCTTCTCCTTCGTATCCAGCGAATTGTCCGGCGTCTGCGGCGAGATCGCCACCAGGGTCGCCCCGCGCTTCGTGAACTCGTCCAACGCCCGACGATACCCCAGCAGTTGGATGTTGCAGTACGGGCACCAGCCGCCCCGATACCAGACCAAGACCACCGGCCCACGCTCGAGGAGTTCGGCCAGTCGGACCGTCTCGCCGTTGGCGTTGGGCAGCGCGAACGCCGGCGCCCGATCGCCCTCCGACTTGGCACGCTTCACCAAGCCCGAAGCCGCAACCTCGTCGATCCCCTCGGCATAGACTCGCTTGACCGCCTCAGGCGCGACCTTGTTGAAGGCCGCACGACGCGAGTCCAGCTCCGGACCGATCGCCGGCACCTCCGACTTCGACGCCGGCTCTCCCGTCCCTGTCTTCTGGTCCTGAGCTCCGCATGATCCGGACATCATCATGCCCACAAGCACCAACGTGATCTGGAAGCCGATCGCCTGGTTCATCACAACCTCGATGTCTCTCGAAAGGGGGATCGATCCGTGGCCGCCTCGGGGCCAACACCTCGAAGAATGAGCCGACGCGCTCCCCGTCGAGCATTGAGGAACCGCGCCGGGCTCTCTTCGAGTGTATCGAGGGCCACGTCCGGAGACGCGAGCCGACTCACATTTCATCGTTTCGACATCGGTTGGGACATCGAACCCACTCTGGGATACGATCCCCTTCGAGCACCCAGCGAATCCCCAGATCGATCGACCAAACGATCCCAATCTTTGGGATGGGGACGCCTCCCCGCGCCCCATCTCCGGCCCGACGCTCAGGTATAATGAGCGGGTCCCGACCCGTCCCTCTTGAGCCTTTGAAACCTTGGCGAGATCCCCCCATGAAGCGATTCACGACCGACCCGAGCGCGCCGGCGGCCTTGCGGATGACCGAAGCCGACGAGCCGACCTTGGGGCCTTCGGAGTGCCTGGTCGAGGTCAAGGCGTACTCGCTGAACCGCGGCGAGATCGGCTTCGCGCCGAGCAAGCCGGCCGGAAGCCCGATCGGCTGGGACGTCGCCGGGATCGTCGCGCAGGCCGCCGACGACGGTACCGGCCCGGCCGTCGGGTCTCGAGTCGTCGCGTTCTTGGAGAAGGCCGACGGCTGGGCCGAACGCATCAATGTGCCTACCGACGCCGTTGCGGTCTTGCCCGACTCGGTCGGCTTCGAGCTGGCCTCGACCCTGCCGGTGGCTGCCCTGACGGCCCTCCATTGTTGTGAGAAGGCAGGCCCCCTGTTCGGCCGTCGGGCCTTGATCACAGGGGCCACCGGGGGCGTCGGCCTCTTCGCCGTCCAGATCGCCAAGGCCATGGGCGCCTTGGTGACCGCCCAGGTTCGTCGCGACGATCAAGTGCCCCTTGTTCGAACGTATGGGGCCGACGAGGCGGTCGTCTCGCCCGAGGGCGCCGAACTGGCCTCGGTGGCCCCGTTCCAACTGATCGTCGACGGCGTCGGCGGGCCGATCATCCCGCACCTGGTCAACGCGTTGGTGCCCGGTGGAACCCTCTGCTGCTATGGCGCCAGCGCGGGCAACGAGGGTGTGCTCCGGATCTTCCCCGACTTCGTCGGCAACGGCTCAAACCGCCGGATCCTCGGCATGACCCTCTACACCGAGGCCGAACGCCACGCCGACGCCTTCGCCCGCCTGCTGCCCCACGTCGAGGCCGGCCGCGTCACGATGGAGATCTCTCGGACCGAACCTTGGGAGAAGACCCCCGAACTCGCCCAAGGACTCCTCGACCGCACGTTCCTCGGAAAGGCCGTCGCCACACTCCCTTGAATGAGCCCTCGGTTGATGAAACCGAAGACCAATTGGCTCAAGAGACTGATTTGGTGTTGGTCTTGGTCCTGATCCATTGGGCGCCGTTCAGGGTGGCTGGGGACTGCGACGCGCAGCGGAGCAGACCCCGGGATCGATCTCTCGAGTCGGCCAACTCATCGTCCCAACGGTTGGCCCATTCACTGAGGATATCCCCAGGGTCTGGCCCCAAAGCGGACCCGTCCCCAGCCACCCACGAGGTCGGCCAAACGCAATGAATCCAAGAGATCGAACATCAATCACTTTGGTCTCTCTCATCTCACCTTGGCCAACGAACCGGGTGGCTGGGGACTGCGAGCGTCGCGAGCAGACCCCGGGCCGATCTCTCGAGTCGGCTCACTCATCGTCCCAACGGTTGACCCATTCACTGAGGATGTCCCCGGGGTCTGGCCCCAAAGCGGTCCAGTCCCCAGCCACCCTAACCTGCGGCTAGCATAAAAACAAAGTATCCGATCGCACACTACGATCCGATCAATCATGCGTCAATTTTTAAGTTTTTACATGAACACTAAATTATTTTTAACTTTAGTCATAGATTAAAACTTTTTCTAAAATTGCAGACAAGCCCGCAAATTTTGATACAATCGCATGGCCACAATTATCCCTGATTTACCCGGTCCCGTAATCCGCCGTGGCAACACTGTTCGGTCCCTCGCGAGATGTTGCTGACCTGGAACTGGACCCTTCGGGACCAAACCTCAAAGACGCCCGGAGCAGTCAGCCTTAAGATAAGCATGAACGGTCGGTTGGCCATTTCCAGACACCGGTCCTCGAGGTCCATCTGGGTGGAACCACTCGTTCTTCGCGATCCCAGAAACGCCAAAGGCGATACGCCGGATTGTCAAAGACTACGACACTCGACCTTTCTCCGATAAGATCGGGGATCTCGTTCGATCGTTCCTCGAACGATTCGACGAATCGCGCTTTAGGTGTTCGGTTCTGCGGCCTCATCGTCCCCGATTCCTCAACTCAATCTTCGAACCCCGATACAGCGGTCTGGCTCCACCGTTCCCTCACCGATCGCCTCCGAGCGTAGATCGATTTTCCGGCCATTTGTCGCCCTCAAACCAGGGATGTTCCCGAACCAAAGCGAACCGTTACGACATCTCAGCGCGTGCGGGCATGTCGCGGCCCGATCCATCGATCGTGGCCGATATCTCTGTTCGTGGATCCCAGATTGTCAAAGAGCCGACGCTCCCGTCATGGGGCCGATCTTCCGGCCCGTTCCGGCTCCCCGTCGCCGCCATTCGGAGTCCGACGAGCGCCCGTCGCTCGGCGTGGGACCGATCCGCTCACGGTCGGTCACCCAGCCCCACGAACTGGGCCGGCCACATCACGCGCTCGGAGCGCGGGTCCCCAACCTGGCGAGACTCGCGGGGGCCCCACACGACTATTCCCGACGCGGCCATGAGCGATCCGGATCGATCTGTGATCCCAAGGGGATCGAGGCTGGGACCGGACCGAAGCCCATCCACGACTCGAATCGGCCGAGGCCTACATCGAGGCCCCGGATCAGGGCATCGCACGGCCCGCGCAACGCGGCGAACCCGGACGACCAACGCCGAACGAGCCAACCGAACGCCCGCCCGATCGCGGAACTGACGCGGGCCAAGCCGAGGCCGGCACCGATCACCCCACGCTTGGCGATCACCCACATGCAGCAAATCGCCAACACCCCGACGATCAACGCGATCCAACCGACCCGGATCATCCCAAGCCAAGTCCGACCCGGACCGTCGTCCAGCTCAGTCGAACCGTCGTCGAGGCGGTCCAGATTACGGAACGGTGCGGGGGGCGGGACCAGGAAGCGCCCCGTCCCCTCAATCGGAGGCGATGCCTCGCGATCGCTCATCTCTGGAACGACCGTCTGGGGCGATCCCCCGGGATCGTCCGGGGCGTCCGACCCTTCGGGATCGTCGGACGCGTCCTCCAACGGTTGAGCCGACGCGCCCCGGACCGGTCCCCAGACGACCGGCTCGTGGTTGATGTCGTCGAAAGGCGGTTTGGCCTCGATCCGCGAGCCGGGCGGCCGGTTCGGATCGCGGCTCAGCTCGATGGTCCGACCGTACTGGTCGACGCCCATCGAGGGTCGCTCATAGATATAAATGACCTTCCGGCGCGGGCCGGACGTCGTCTCGTTCAACTCCTGGGCGGTCTCTCGGTCGATCGCGCCCCAATCCTCGGGCTGGATCCGTTCCAGGTACCAGGCGGCGGCGCGCCAGTCGGTCTCGCCGGCCTCCTGGATCCGCAACAGCGCATCGCGCTCGCCGATCAACCGCGAACGCGTGATCCGTGCGTAGAGATCGGCCCACGACACGTCGTCGGAGGCGTCCTCATCCGATGAGCCTTCGATCGACACATCGTCAAAATTTTCATATGTCTCGCACTCGCAATTCTCCTCGTCGTCGTCCTCGCGATCAAAGGCCGCTTTACCCCGCGCCATCCAACGGCGATAGGTCACCGGGTCGATGCCGGCGAAGCGGCAGGCCTCGGCAACCGTCGAGCCGGCCTCCAATGCCTCGCAGAGCCGGTCGATGACCGCCTCTTCCAGCTTCCAACACGACACATGGACCCTCCTCGATTCAGGGATGGTCAAACCGCGCCGAGATCCGCCACGCCCCGCGCGAAACGGACGTCCCGGCCACAATAGCATCAGGAGAAATCCCCGCGACGATCCGCACGCGCGTCGAGATTCGCGGCCCGAGCCCAGGCGCGACCGGCACGACCCGAACAACTCAACCCACAAGGCCCGAGGATGTGTTTGTGTGCTGAGCCACATACGTTCTCCGGACACGAGATCTGCAACAACATGATCGCGAAACGATCGTCACATCTCCAAGAGATCGGGGTATCTTTATCCGCGATGCCAGAGACCGTTTCACCGGACCGTTCGCGTCCGTGTCGACCGATTGTGTTCTCCAACGCGGACGATCTTCGGAATCATCCCAGCCCTCGATGACTCAACCTCAGGAGAGGTGCCACCGATGAAAAACAAGGCCCACGCAATTTGCTATCATGTCGAATCGTTCAAGTACCTCAGCGAGACCAAAGACCGCCACCGGCCGGTCGCCGTCGTCGTGCTCCTCGGACCCACCACGACCAAGACGATCGACTGCTCGCCGTTCCGTCCGCCCGGCAAGTCCAAGAAATCGGTCGCGATCTTCTCGAACGAGCTGATGTGCTGTGACTTGAACGACCTCTTCCTTCCAGGCCACGACGGAGGCCACCTGCTGGCCGACATGCTGGGCGGTTCGAACCATCCGGTCAACCGAGTGCCGATGGGTCTGGACAAAAACCGGGGCGGAAGCTGGGTATCGCTCGAATCGAGCGCCAGCAAGTGCAAACACGGTGTCTATGCAATCCGTTGCACCTATAATGACAAAGACGACCCGAGGATCCCGATCCGCGTGGAGGGACGGCTGGCGGAGACCGACGCCGACGGCTTGGAAACGATGCTCGACAAGGTTCAGAAGAACAACCAATGGTTAATCGACCTGACGAAGACGGTCGCGCAGTATGGGCCGAAACCGGTGCTCCCCGAATACACGACGACCGGTCTGCTCAAGGCCGAACTCTATCAGGCCGTCGACGGCGGATTCGACCAATCGCCCATGCATGTCGTCGCCCCGACGGAGCGATTTAATACAGATTTGAGCAAACTTACCAATCTCTATCTTTCCTTGAATATGCCGGCGAACTGGGCGATCGAAAACGACAACGCGTTCCACCTCTTCGACATTAACACGACCCCGCCGACCGGTTGGGTCTACCGCCACGAATACAACCTGCCGCCTCTGACTGATCGTCCCAACGCCTGGCTCGACTACCTCGCGCTTCAAGGTCAGCTTAACGATGTGGTCTTCGACAGCGTCACGAAGAAGAACGTCCAGATCAACGCGGCGATGATCAATCACAAATACAAGTCCCGATCGGTCCCCGGCGCCTATCGCAATCTGATCATGACCTGGAACCAATTCCGTTACCAATATGCCTTGTCCGATCAAAAAGCGTACTACTCCGAGGCTCCTGATGACTCGTCAAGTCTGGGCAAGCGGATGACCCTTTCACCCGAGATCGACCACATCATCCCGTTCACGCTCGACGGCCCGACCCTCTTCAGCAACCTGCGTCTGACCAGCAACGAGTACAACAATCAGCGATCCAACAGCCTCGACCCATCGCTTGCGGCGAACTGCGTTGAGGTCGGTCCCCAGGTGATCCCACCCAGGAAGCGGGGGGCAGCCCCAATCCCGAACGCCAGCATCAAGGTGCCCAAGGTCGGCACATAAACCCGATGATCCTCGGCGATTGCGGATGGTCGACCGATCGGCCATGATGACGAGATGGTGGGCCGGAGCCGTCGTCCGTCCGTTCGCTTCCACGCCAAGTGGAACCGGAGATCCCCGAGAAAGGTTCGCATGAACACATCCGCTTGTATTGCGCTGTGCCTCTGGGCTTCGATCAGCACGGCTCACGTGGACGTCGACGTCCCGCCAGACTCGGCCTACGTGGTCGCGGGAGATGACGGCCAGCTCTACGCCGACGGACAACGAGTCCGCTATTGGGGCGTGATCGGCAGCTTCCCGAACGTGCCGAATCTCGAGAAGCTCGACGATCCCGACGACCGTCGCGTCGCGATCGACCGGGCCTACGCCGACGTCGAGGCGTTCATCGATCGGTTCGAGGCGCTCGGCTTCAACCTCGTGCGGGCCTTCCATGGCTTCCCCGAGCCGACCGACTATGAACCGGGCGACGGGTCGCGGGCCGACATCATCGACCACTTCTACACGCGGTTGTTCGAGCGCGGATTCCGCGTCTGGTGCTCGGCATTCAACCGGACCGGTTCGGTCGGCCCCGAGGACGTCGTCGTGATCGACGACCCGGCCACGGCCGACGACTGGGCCGAGGCGATCGGCTCGATGAAGGGGGGTCGGATGAACCTCCGCAAGTGCCTGGCCGACTTCTGGGATCCCCGGTTGGAGGCGTTGGTGATTCGACGGATGACGGCGATCGCCGAGCACCGAAACCGTCACAATGGGCTCCGATGGGCCGACGACCCCGTCTTCGCCGTCTGGGAATTGTCCAATGAGGAATGGTGGATCAGCAAGATGGTCTCGGGCCGTTGGCAAAACTTGCCACCGTTCTTCCAACGTGAGCTCATTGAAACATGGCATAAGTTCCTGATCGAGAAGTACGGTGACGAGGAGGCGATCATCGATGCGTGGACCGGCCTGCTGCCCGGCGAGTCTTTAGCCGAAGGGACGATCCTACTGGCACCCCTCCGGGAAACAACGACACCGTCGCAGTTGAACGATGCCAACAAGCTCGCCCAGTTCGCCGGGGTCGATCAACCGTACGGACGGAGGGATTTCAGCGGTCGTCGCGGCGAGGACGTCCTGGAGTTCCTCGTGAGCCTGCACCTCGGCCACAAGCAACGGATCGCCGAGGCGCTCAAGCCGCTGGGACGAAGCCTAACCCTCTCCCCAATGATCTACGATACGGGGATCGGTTACGAAGCTCAGGCCCAGTACCTCCATCAGAACGCCGACGCGCTCGCACACGACGCCTATATCAACGGCCAAGCCAAGTACGACGGCGACGGGCGCTGGCCTTGGGACAGCGGGCTCGACGAGGAGCCACGGATCAACGAAGGACTGCCCTGGCTGGAGCAAAACTCGACGCCCGGCAAGCCGTTCTTCTGCTACGAGACACAGATCATGCAGCCGGCCAAGTATCGATCCGAGTTCCCGATCCGGATCGCTGCCCTGGCCTCGATCCAGGACTGGGACATCGTCTGCTGGCACTACTGGGGCGCGGTCCCGGACATCACCACCAGCGAACGACCCTTCGACAAAGCGATGGACGTCACCACCGGCGGGCATCCACAAGGCTACCACTACACCTATGACGAGGTCCAGAACGCGGCGATCCGCCTGGCCTCGACGATCTGGCGGAACGGCCACCTCGATCCCGCCCCCAACCCCACCACGTTCATTTATGGTCGACGCACCCTTTATGACCCGGCGAGCATGGACTACGGGATGTCCTACGGCCGGACGGGCTTGAACATGTTGCCGACCACCTACAAGCACGGGGTCCGGATCGTGATCGACCCGACCCGCGAGGATGACGAGGTGATCGGGCCGATGCTGAAGGCGCTGGACCGATCACGGCCGAGCCCGATCCGGCCGACCGACCAGATCGCCTACCACTGGCGCAAGGGGTCGTTGATGTTCGATGCGACAAGCGTGGCGGCCTACACCGGATTTCTCGCCGACTGGGGCGACACGGTCCGATTCGAGGAGGCCGACGTGACGCTCCGCGACGTGGCGATCGTCAACCCCAGCGGGATCGCCTTCCCGGTCACCGAAGACGAGGGCTACGTCACCTTCGCCCTGGCCACGACCGACGGCCGACCGCTCGACGAGGCCGATGCCGCTCGACTCTGCTTGGTCAGTACCAGCTTCAACACCGAGTTCGAACTGGGTATGGTCACGGGGCGTCGGAACCAGCGCGGGTCGATTCCCGTCCTGGTCGCCCGGGTCTCGGCAACCCTCGACGCCCCCGTGCTCGACGGCATGCGGTACACCTTCCTCGACTGGCATGGGCAGCCGATCGGCTCGGGCTTGGTCGCCGGCGGTTCGCTGACCATCCCTGCCGACCTCCCGATCTGGACTGTCGAGTTAACCCGTTGAATCGATTCTCTCACCCAAAGGCACTCCGATGACATATTCGAGTCGAGGCATCTTTGGACTCGTGATCCTCCTCCTCTCGACGGGGACGCTCCACGGGTCGGATCGACCGACGCCGACGGACGTCACCTTCCACTGGGAGTCACATCGCCAACGGCCTTACGGGGGAGGGGACGGTCACGGCGACAACTGGTGCCAGACGTGGGCGGCCGACGACAGCATCGTGACGTTCGCCGACGACGGGCTCGGCTGGGTCCCGCGCTCCTTGAGGACCGGACGACAAGGCCCCTACCGGAACGGCTATAGCTGTCGGCTCTGGAGACTGATCGATCAAAGAGAAGAACGGATTATTGAAGATCTCCCGAATCAACCCGATTATTGGCGACCAACCAAGTGGTTCGGGTTCGGTCTGATCTCGGTCGACGGCACCTTCTATGGGACGATCACCCATGTTGGAGGCCCCGGCCGTGGTTGGTCGCGGCCGTTCAACGGGTTCAAGATGATCGTCTCGACCGACAACGGCACGTCGTGGTCCCTCCACGACGGCCGGCCGTTGGCCCCCAGCGAGGACGAGGGCCTCTCACGCTCGATTGAGCCCGCCGACAACTTCTTCTGGCATGTCGATCCCAAAACGATCACCGACCGTCGAGGCGTCACCGAGACCGGCTACGCCTTCACATCGGTCTATCCCGTTCAGTGTGGCCGCGACAACAGCCTGGCTCAGGACAGTTACGTTTATTGGTATGCTCCCGATGTCCCCGCCCATCGGTTGAACCTGGCGCGGGTCCCGAAGGACCGGATCGCCGACCGCTCGGCTTGGGAGTACTTCGAGCGGTTCGACGACGACGTCCCGGTCTGGACCGACGACGTGACCCAGCGTGGCGCGGTGGTGGAGTACCCATCGACGTATCAGGACTTGGTCGCCTGTTGGCGCGGAAACAAGCCGAGCGTCGTATACAACCCGGGACTCGATCGCTATCTCATGATCAACTGGATCGAATATAAGACCGCCTACTGGAACCGGCCACGAATCCACGACGAACTCGGCGTCAAATCCTACGCGATGAGCATGGCCTACGCGGACAACCCGTACGGTCCGTGGACCGAGTTCTTCTGGGACCCCGACTTCCGGCCCGGGGGCCGAGACTACTCGATCTACCACCCACAGCTCTCACCGAAGTGGATCTCCGAGGACGGCCGGACGATGACGATGGTCTTCACCTCCCGCTCCGCTTATGGCGTCGTCGGCGACCTGGACGCCTACGTCCAGCCGCAACAGGCCGACTACGCCTGGAACGAGATGACGCTCACGATCCAGACCGACGCCGATTGACATGTCGGACCCCTCTCTCGATTTCAACGATTAAGGCGACGTCTCTTGGCTCGCGGTCCCCTGTTTGGTTCGCTCTTTCGGCAAACAGAAATCGATACGTCGGACTTATCCAGCTCGGGCGTTGCGGATGATCTGGGCGAACTGTTGGGCGCGTTGGCGGATCCGTTCCATGTCGCCGGACTCGACGGCCTCGCTCTCGACGAGGGTGCTGCCGACACCAAGGCAGCAGGCGCCGGCCTTGAGGAACGGCTCGGCGGTCTCCAGGTCGACGCCTCCGGTCGGCATCAGGCGGACTTGGGGCAGGGGCCCTCGGAGAGCTTTCAGGTAGGGCGGCCCGCCGAGATCGGCCGGAAAGATCTTGACCACGTCGGCGCCCGCCTCCCAGGCGGTGACCACCTCGGTCGGCGTCAAGGCCCCGGGCATCACGGGCACGTCATAGCGTCGGCAGAGCCGAATCACATCGATATTGGTGTTGGGCGCCACGATGTATTGGGCCCCGGCCAGCAAGGCGGCGCGGGCGGTCTCAGGGTCGAGCACGGTGCCCGCGCCCAGCACGACGCGATCGTCGACGCCCTGGCGGACCCGGCGGATCACCTCGGCCGCATCGGGCACGGTGAAGGTGATCTCCACGGCGGTGACCCCGCCGTCGGCCAAAGCCTGGACGACCTCGGCCAATCGCTCGCCGGAACGTGAACGGACCACGGCCACCACGCCGCTGTCCAAGATCTGCTGGAGGATCGCATCGCGACTCATGGCGCACACTCATCGCTATTGGAGAGAGCCATCCGCGCAGCGATGGCCGGGACGTGACATGAGAGATTCGAACGCTGTGGGAGATCGTCGGGTGAACAGGCCCAGGCAAGCGACACCCGATCGCCCGGTGCTGGTTGAAACCGGTCAATGGAGGTGGGTCGGCCCGTTCGGTGGGAGGAGATCCCCGCCATTATAGCAATCCGAACCGAACCTCGGAGCGACTTCACGAAATCCGCTTCGACGTTTTCCGAACTTCTACTAGGATGTGCCCGACGGTGACGATTCCGCGACGGCGCGCGGTTCGGTTCACCCACACGATTGCCCAGACCCCCCAGGTTCACAAGGCTGACGGCGTCATGAAGATCGAACAGTTCTTGAAGCATTACGGGATCGCGCGGAGTCCGTTCAGCGAGGAGGACGCGCAGACGGACATCATCTTCAAGCAGGGCTGCCTTTGGACGATCCACCACCCGGCCTGGACGAAGTTCTTCGGGTCGCCCAACGAGCCCTCGACCGCCCTGGTCTTCGGTGAGAAGGGATCGGGCAAGACAGCGCTTCGGTTGCAGGCGGCGGCCGAGCTGGAGGGCTACAACAAAGACCACCCCGACGCCCGGATGCTGATCATCAGCTACGACGACTTCAACCCGTACCTCGACCAGTTCCAGGAGGTCACCGCCAGCAAGAACATCGGGCAGGCCCTGAAGAAGTTCCAACTCCAGGACCATATGGACGCGATCCTCTCGCTGGGCGTCACCCACCTGCTCGACGAGATCCTGGAGCGCCGGACCGACCTGACGGCCCTGAGCCCCGACCGTCGCCGCGACCTTCTGATGCTGGCAGCGCTCTATGACCAGTCAACGGCCGAGCCGATCGACCGGCGCTGGAGCCGACTCCGGCGCCGGAGCGGGTTCCGTTCGCTCTGGAGCCGTCGCGATCTGCAACTGGGCATCGGCGCGACGCTCATCATCGCGATCATCGTCGGCGTCTGGAACTACCTCAGCGGCTTCAGCCTCAATCAGCTCTGGCTGCTCGTGCCGTTGCTGGGCGGCTGGCTCTACTGGGCCTGGCGGCTCCTCCGCGCCCAGTTCTTCGCCAACAGCATCCGCAAAGGCCTCAAGGTCCTCAACCGCGACCCAGCCGACCTCCGCTGGGCCTTGCTCTGGTTCCAGCCCGACGAACTCTCCGGCCAACCGCTGCCGACGGCCTCACGGAACAGCGGCGAACAGCGCTACGAGCTGCTCCGGAAGTTCCAAGGGGTGCTCAAGCCGCTGGGCTACCACGGGATCATCGTCCTGATCGACCGCGTCGACGAGCCGCAGGCCATCGAGGGCGACCCGCGACGGATGCGCGACCTGGTCTGGCCCATGCTCGACAACAAGTTCCTCCGCCACCCCGGCATCGGCGTCAAGCTCCTGCTGCCCATCGAGCTGGCCTACTACCTGGAGAAGGAGGAGAAGGAGTTTTACGACCGGGCGCGGCCGGACAAGCTCAACATGATTAAGCCGCTGCGCTGGACCGGGCCGTCGCTCTACGACCTGGCCACCGACCGGCTCCGCGCCTGCATGAGCGTGCCCGCACCCGACGACCCCACCCAAGGACCCCGACTCCGCCAGTTCGTCGACCAAGACATCAGCGACGACGCCCTCCGCGATGCCCTCAACGGACTCCGGACCCCGCGCCAGCTCTTCAAGTTCCTCCACCGACTCCTCGAAGAGCATTGCCACCGACACACTAGCGACAACCCCCGATGGGCCGTCGACACCGACACCTTCCGGACCGTCTACAACGCCCACATCCGTGACCTCGACGCCTTCGATCGCGGGTTCGGGCACGGCTGACCGGTCCGACCTGACGCGCACCACCATCATCAGCATTCCTCGACCCGAGACTTTCGAACCGGATTGAGCTTCTGCGATCGTCCGTCCTGTGCAACAACACCGACGCGTGTCCGAATGGACGGACCGATCATCCTTCACCCGTCGAACCTGTCGAGGAGTCCGGAAGCATGACCAGACCTTCGTTGGTGCTCTCGCTGATCGCGATCGCCCTGCTGGCCTCGGGCGTTTCCGCCCAAGAGATGTCGTTCCCGACCCCGGGACCCAAGCACAAATGGCTGGAGCAGTTCGTCGGAGAGTGGACGTCGATCTCGAAGACGACCGAGACCCCCGACCAGCCGTCCATGGAGTTCTCCGGCTCGATCTCCTCGCGAAAGCTTGGCGGGTTCTGGGTCGTCAACGAAATCAAAGGCGACGCGATCGATGGCACGACCTTCAACGGGCTTCAGACCATCGGCTACGACACGACCAAGCAAAAAATACGTGGGCACATGGGTCGATTCGATGATGAATCACCTCTGGAACTATGAAGGGCACGTCGACGAATCGGGCAAGAAGCTGGTGCTCGTCGCCGAGGGGCCGAACTTCATGGCCGGCGGGGGGACCACCACGTACCGCGACAGCTACGAGTTCAAGTCGCCCAACTTGATCATCGCGACCTCCGAAATCATGGGCGAAGACGGCCAGTGGATCACGTTCATGACCGGTGAGTCGCGACGGACCAAGCCCGCGCGGATCGGCCGCGGACCCGCACGTACCCCGAACGTGACCCCTTGAGACGTCGGAACGCAGAACGATCCGCAGTCGCTCGTCATGCCGTCCACGCCTCGTTGATGGCGCCATAGTGGAATCCAAGATCGGGTGGTCCGATCGTGTGACCACCCGCTTCAAACGCTTTCGTGGAGAGGTCCCCTCCATGACGACGGTCACCACGCGGTACCTCACCGTCGAGGAGTTCGCCCGTCGGGGCGACTCGGAACCGCACGAGGAACTTGTCCGCGGCAAGGTCGTTTTCATGAACCCACCGAAGCCGAGCCCTGGAAGAATCTGCGCTCGAATCGGTGCCCTCGTATTTAACTATGCGATGGAGCACGATCTCGGAGAGGTGGTCACCAACGACGCCGGAATCATCACCGAACGCAATCCCGACACGCTCCGAGGCGCCGACCTCGCTTTCTATCGACGTGATCGCTTGCCGGGCGGAACGATCCCGGACAACGTCTACCTCGATCTGCCGCCCGATCTGGTCGTCGAAGTCCTCTCCGAGCATGACCGCTGGCCGCGCGTCCTGACCAAGCTCGGCGAGTTTCTGGTCCTCGGCGTCCGTGCCGTCGTCGTGCTCGACCCCGACCTCCGGACCGCCCATATCTATCGACCCGACACGCCCGTCGAGATCCTCCGTGGAGACGACACCCTCCGGGTTCCCGAAGTCCTCGGCGACTTCCAGATCCCCCTCTCTCAATGCTTCGGATGACCACCAAAGACCGAACAAGAGCAAACACTTAAGTGCTGTTTTTGCATACAAAGAATCTTGATATATATTATCGGATTAGGCGATCATCCAACTCTTCTCTAACCGAGACGGTCGGCACGAGCGTCGAGGTCGGCACGGGTCGCGCGATCCGTTGGCCGAGCCAGAGCCAGGCATCGACGAGGTTGTTGTTGAAGTAGCGGAGGGTGTGCTGGGCGATCGGGTCGACCATGAGGTCGACACGGATCCCACGCGAGGCGGCCAGGGCGGCGAACGACTGGGCGTGCGCATCGAAGTTGAAGTTATCCAGCCCGGCATAGTGGGCCAGGATCTGCAACTCGCCGGGCTGGATCCCGGTACTGAAGAGCAGGTCGGCCGGATTAAGCGCCGCGACCCGATCGGGCACAAAGGCGTCGTTGCCGAAGACCGGCTCGATGTAGCTCCGAGCGCGGGTCCGGACGATCCCGAGGTAGTAGGAGGCGATCACCTCGTTGGGGTCGTAGACAGTTTTCCAGGTGTAGGTGCTCGGATTGAAGTCGAGCCGATCGCCCCGGAACCGGACGTCATCGTAGCGCAGGTTGAGCGGTCCGGAGAGCGTCGCGACCGAGCCGAACATGTGGCGGTGGCGGATCCCCAAGCTCATCGCGCCGAAGCCGCCCGCCGAGCAGCCGACCAGGGCACGGCCCTCGCGGTGAGGGAGGACCGCATACGACTGGGACAGAAACGGCACGATCTCGTAGAGAATGTGGTCCTCGAACCGGCCCAAGCCCCCATTGACATAAAACGAGTGCTTGTCCCCCCTCCCACCGCGCCCGTAGTAGGTGCCGTCGACGCAAGCGACGACCATCGGAGGCACGCGACCCGAGAGGATCAATGCGTCGAGGTCGGCCAGGCCCGGCGTAACCGCGAAGAACCGTTCGTCGACCAACGCCATGTGTAGGAAAAGGACCAGCGGGTAACGTTGATTCAACGAGTAGCCGGGCGGTAGATACACATAGAGATCACGGCGGTCGTTGAGGACCGGCGAATAGATGCGTCGATCCACACCGCTATTGGCCGTGTAATCGACGATCATCCCACCGAGTCGCGCATTGATCCGGTCGAGGTCGACGCGGACGTTCCCCTGAAGGAAGGCCAAGGTCTGGGCGCCGGCGGTCGTCGCGGTCATCGCCAGCACGAGCCAGACGACGACGATCATCGATCCGAACCGTGACACGGGCCGGTCCTCCTGGGTTCCACAAACAGCACTCGGTGCTCGCAACGAAAGATCCAAGGCGCCCGGTCCGTCGCGTCAGCGAGGCCTTCGGCATTTCGGCAGGGACACTCCAATCTTACGCGATCCCATTTCCAACGCCGAAGAACCCCAACACCAGATGCAAGGGTCGTGCCGAATCAGTCGATCGAGCCGCTCACGCTGGGCCTGCGGGGCTTCCCGAGACCCGAATCGGTCCGAGGGTCGTCGAGATTACCGATCGGGCCTGATCCGGATTGTCACTTTGACAATCCACCGAGCTCCCCGACGTTTGCTGACGACCCACCCTTCTGGCATGATCGTGAGAACCGGGACCGGAACTCTCGACGAACCAACCGCCCCCGAGGAGCCGGACGATGGCGCGCCTCAACGTTCTCTCAACCTCGATGATGGCCTGCTGGGCGTTCGGGATCGGGATCGTCGCGATCCCGTCAACCTCCGCGCACGACGTCACGCTCGACCGGACCGCCTACGACCCCTCGTGCGGTGTGACGATCGAGCAGGACGGGGCGAACCTCCGCATCACCTGGCCGATTCGAGCCGACCGACACGCCGCGATCCGCTTCGATCTCGACGAAGAGCGCCCGCTGATCCGATCGATCGCCATCGCTCCCGTAACCCCCGAGGACCGCCCCGACACGTTCCGCCCCATCACCGAAGGGCTCGACCCCACGCTCTGGGTCCGGGTCGGTCCGCGCGACCTGGAACTCCGAGACGGCTGGACCGTCTTCTTCGACCGGATGCAACGCAAGCCCAGCGAACAGTTCCCGCTCCGCCTGGATCGGAGCCGCGCCGTTGTCGAGAGTCGAGGGAACCGTCTCGTGTTGACGATCGGCAAGGCCGAGGCCGGGCCGTTCCGAGGCGCGTTGCGTTGGACGTTCGTCAGCGGCGAGCCGTTCGTGCTTCAAGAGGCGGTCCTGAGTACCGAACGACCCGATGCCGCTTACCTCTATGATGTTGGACTCGTCCCCCACGATGATCACCCCGTCACGATCCACTGGCGCGACGTCGACGGGACGCCGATCGGGAAATCGCCCGAGGCGTTCGACGAGTTCCGAGCCTTGCGCGTCCGAGGTCGCACGGTCGCCGCCGAGTTCGAGGGCGGATCACTGGCCCTCTACCCGCCACCCCATCGTTACTTCTATCCGCTCGACTTTTCGAACAACGAAGGGAATGTTTGGATCGGTCCATACAACGAGTCGCCTGCGAGCCCGTTCAGCTTCGGGATTCGTCACGATCCGCGCGGCGATGACCGGTTCGTTCCTTGGTTCAACGCCCCGCCCGGGACTCGCCAAGAGATGGGCGTGTTCCTCCAGATCTCGGATGGATCCGCATCCGAACTCCTGGACGACGTCGCGAAGCTCACGCGCCACGATCGTTTCGAACGCCTCGACGGCTATCGGACCTTCACGAGCCACTATCATATCGAACACGCGACCGAATTGATCGAAGCCTTGAAGGCTGATCCACAGACGCTCGGCGCCACGACCGAGGGCCAACGCCACGACGGGACCACCTACCCGATCCCGGAGCGGCTCCGCGATCCCGGATTCGTTCGCGCCTTCAAGGCACGCGGGGTCGACATCGCCCACCTGGCCGAGTTCCACTTTGGGGTCACACCGCGATGGGACCGTGAGGAACGCATCGAGAACCTGCAGTTACTGCACGCCGAGTGTGCCCGGCTCAGCGACCCGTCGTTCCTGCTCCTCCCTGGTGAGGAGCCCAACGTCCACTTCGGCGGCCACTGGATCAGCCTCTTCCCCAGACCCGTCTACTGGGTGCTCAACCGCCCCGACGGCGTGCCGTTCCTCGACGAGCATCCGACGTTGGGTACGGTCTATCATGTTGGAAATCAGACGGACGTCCTCAACCTTCTGCGCGAGGAAGCCGGGCTGGCCTGGACGGCGCATCCAAGGATCAAGGGGTCGACCGGCTTTCCCGATCGGCATCGAACGCGGCCGTTCTTTCGGTCGGACCGGTTCCTGGGCGCGGCGTGGAAGGCGATGCCGGCCGACCTCTCCGAGCCGAGGCTGGGCCGCCGCGTCCTCGACCTGATGGACGACATGGCCAACTGGGGCGATCCGAAATACGTACTCGGTGAGGTCGACACATTTAAGCTCGAACCCGACCACGAGCTATACGCCCACATGAACATCAACTACCTTCGGCTCGACCAGATCCCGCGCTTCGAGGACGGCTGGCAGCCAGTCTTAAACGCGCTGCGAACGGGCTCGTTCTTTGTGACGACCGGCGAGGTCCTGATCCCCGAGTTCAATGTCAACGGAGCACGATCGGGCCAAACCCTCAAACTCGTCGAGGACGGCCGGGCAACGATCGCGCTCGATCTGCAATGGACGTTCCCGTTGGCGTATGTCGAGGTGATCAGCGGCGACGGCCGGGACGTCTTCCGCGAGCGATTCGACCTCGACGAGACCTCAGCGTTCGATCGGGCATCATTGACGTTCGACGTCGATCTGAACGGCCGAAGCTGGGTCCGCGTCGAGGTCTGGGATCTCGCCACCAACGGCGCCTTCACCCAACTGGTCTGGATCGAAAGATCAGAAGATTTCCCCGAGAATTGACACCAACTCGAGGTAAGAAAACTCCGAGAGTCGAGTTTGAGCTCGGGTCTCGATCCGGACCACACGGTCCTCGGCGACAACCTTCAGGTTGCCGGCGATCTCCTCGACGAAGTTGAGGAGTTGATTGAACGAGCTGACGAGCTGTGCCTGTTGAGAATCGCCGATCGCGGAGTTGAGCAAGTTCCTGTAGGTGTCCGGCACCCGTGTCCCCGTGTTGCGGAAGAGGGTCGCGAAGGCGGCCGTCGTTGCCTCAACGTCCGAGACACCTTCGTCGGTGTTGACTAAAGCCAACATTTTGAGTTCCATGGTCCCACGATCGATGCCGCCGCCCACCCCCATCCAGGTCGTCTGCTCCCAGAGCGGGGCGAACGGTGAGGTCGCGGCAGAGACAAGCAGGGCGCCACCGGGGTCACCTCCGCCACCCATGAGCAGGAGTCGCTCGACCGCGGCTCGGGCGGCTCCAACGTCAAAGACGATCGCCACATCGCCGTCGGCCAGGTCCTCCCAGATCGGGTCGGCCGGATGGGACGACGACGCGTCCAGGGCACGCCGCATGATCGGGTAGAGCGCCGACTCACCGCAAGCGAGAACGGTCGTCTCGTCGTCGATCCGGAATAAGGAAACGGGGAATTGGCCGCCTACGTACACTTGCTCATACGCTTGACTCGCGTACATTCTCTGGGAAGCTTGAACCTGAGGCATTTCGGTTAGTTGGGCCACCCCATCGAGGCTAACCCTCGACCGGGTCCTGACGATCAGGGCGGAGTTAAAGGCGAGGGACATGAGCGGATCATTCCCGATCCCGAGGCTTCCCGGGAAAACGACCGCGTAGAGTTCCTGGACGTTCTCGGGCGACAGACCGATCGAGCCGAGGATGAGCGGGACCTCGCCCTGTCCACCCACTGTGGCGAGCGTGTAGAGCTGCTTGAGCGGGCCGAACTCGAGGATCTGCGACGGCCGCAGCGCGGCGCCGGCGATCGCCTCGGGAGGGACGCCATCGAGGGTGAAGGGGCGGTCGCCCGGTTCGTTGAGGATCGCCAACGGCGGCTCGGTGTCTTGAGCCATCGCGGTCTGGGCCGGGGGTCGGAGGCAAAGCGCCAGCACGGTCGCGCCGACGACGAGGCCGAGCAGGAACGGGCCGGCATAGCGCAGGGCGCGGCGGTCCGTCGCCGTCGCCTGCGCTCGGGGATCGAGGAAGGGTCGCAGCATGGTGAGTCTCCAGAGCAAGGATCCGTCCAGGGACGAGAGCGGTCGCGGGTTCGCCGCGGCCGGTTCGGAAGGGGCATCGGTGCCCAGGGCTAATTGGGCCAGGCAACGCACGTAGATCCGCGCATCGCCGACCAGTTCGATCGCCCGCACGTCGGTGGCCAACTCCTGATAGAGTTGAAGACGTGTCGACAGGATGCGGGCTAGGGGATGACACCAGTGCAGGGCCAGGCAGATCCGGGCCAGCACCCAAGCCGGGAAGTCGAGCCGCGCGACGTGGCCCAGCTCGTGCGCCAAGGCGGCGCGGAGGTGCTCCGACGACCGGTCCCGCCAACCGGTCGGCAACAGGACGACCGGCCGCAGGAGGCCGACCGTCGCGGGCATCGTGACCCGGTCCGACTCCAAGAGCCGGACCGGACGTCGGATTCGGAGGTGTTCGACGAAGCCCTCGACGACGGCGAGCGGCTCGGGATCGCGGACCGGTTCGGCCGATCGCACGCAGCGCCTCACGTGGTTGAGACCCGCCAACAGCCGGAGCAGGCCCGCCCCGGCCACGCCCGCCAGAACCCCGAGGATCAGCCAGGACCAAGAGATCTCGGAGACCGTCGTGAACGGGGATGGCCCCGAGGCCATCGCTCCTTCGGCACGATCATTCGAGCCGTCCTCACGTCGATGTTCCGGATGACGCCGAGGACCGCGCTCGGTCGACGTCCCTTGACGTTCGGGATCATCGACCGGTCGCCATCGCGCGACGGTGTGCATCAACTCACGTGATGGTCCGAGAGCGGAGTTGATGGCGACGGGCCACGCGAGTCGCGGCCAGGGCAGGGGGCCAAGGACCGCCAAAGCCAGCATCGCGATCAGCCCGGCCAGGCAGATCCGGCAGGCCCAGTCGGGCCGTCGCCGACCGATCAGCGCCGCGGCGACCCAGGCGACCAAGCCGACCAAAGTCACACGCGCGGCGTGGACCAGGAGCACCAGCGCAAGCCCGCTCATGATTCGGTCTCGCGGAGGATCTCCTCGAGCCGCTGTCGCTCGCGACGGCTCAAACGCTTCTGTCGGAGCAATTGAACGAGCAACTGCTCACGCGAACCGCGGAAGACCCGGTCGAGCAGGTCGCCGAGCAGGTGTCCCGAAACGGCATCCCGCGTCCGCGTCGGGCCGTAGAGGCGGGGACGGCCCTCCTCGACGGCCTGCAGGAACCCCTTGTCGACGAGGATCTTGACTAGGGTCGCCACCGTCGTGTGGGCGCGATCCAGTCCCCGATGCTCCAAGGCATCGCGGACCTCGGACACGCTTGACGGGCCGCGGTCCCAGACCACGTGCATGATCTCCAACTCGCGCTCGGTTAACCCCCGCGCCTGCGGTCGCGGCATCGCCGGTTCGCTCCCTCGTCTGACCGACCGTTTCTCGAACAAATTAGAGAACAAGGCCCATGGTAAGTCCCTGCTCCCTGATGTCAAGCAAAACCCACAAAACGAGTTGCGGCATTGGGATCCACATCATTGGGCATCAGAATTTCCCTCAAACCGAATCCTCAGATCATGGGATGACCCCAGTTCGGAACGGTTCATTCGCCCGTTTCGAAATCCAATCGGGATTAGGGCCCGTACTTATCGGGCGGGTCGTCTCGAGGCGATAGTCTCGATACGAGGCGGCCTCATGCCTGCCCGACCTCGATCGCTCCCCACACCCACCGACCTGCAAAGGAGTTTCCCATGACCCAAACGATCCGAATCGTTGCCGCCTGTATGGCGAGTCTCCTGGCAATATCCTCGGGTCCGACGCTCCGGGCTGCGGATCACCTGGAAGCGCCGCTGGTCCGGCTCGATGGACGCACCGACATCAATGACGTCTACGCATTCCAGTCGCCAGCAAACCCGGACAACACCGTCTTGATCATGACCGTCAACCCGTTCGCCGGGATCCTGAGCCCGATGACGCTCCACCCCGACGCGAACTACGACTTCAAGATCGACACCAACGGCGACGCGATTGAAGACATGAAACTGTCGCTCACCTTCTCGATGCCGAACGCTCAAGGGTTTCAGCGCGTCCTCCTCCGGAAGGTCACGGCGACGGGCCGTCGAGGCGGGATCGCCTTGGCTCGCGGGTTCACCGGACAGACCGTCCCGGTTCGGGGCGGGGGGATGCTCCGAGTCGACCTCTTCGACGATCCCTTCTTCTTCGACCTGGACGGCTTGAACGCCGGCTTGAACTTCACGGGCAACGACACGTTTGCCGGCGCGAACGTAACCTGCCTCGTCCTGGAGGTTCCCAGCACGCTCTTCGGCACCTCGTCGTTCGATCTCTGGGGGACGACCGAGATCTTCGGCCAGCAGATCGATCGGATGGGACGCCCGGCGATCAACACCGTCTTGGTCCCCACCGGCCTCAAGGATGCGTTCAACCTCGGGATCCCCGCGACCGATTTGACCAACTTCTTCAACGTCTTCGTCAACACATTGTTGGCGTTGGGCAACGATCAAGCTCGCGCTGAGGCGGTTGCCGGCATCCTGCTGCCCGATGTTCTCGACTTCGACACCACCAGCGCTGAGGGCTTCTTGAACGGGCGTCGCCTGGAAGACGATGTGATCGACACCGAGTTGGTGATCGTCACCGATGGCGCGGTCACGACGGACATGGTCGACTCGAACGATGCGGAGTTCCTCGACGTCTTCCCCTATCTCGCTCCGCCTCAACCACTCCCCTGACATTCTCCCAACAACGAACTCGACCATCTCTGAAAATATCCATGAGGACGTTGATGATGAAGGATGAAAAGAAGGGGTTCTTCGCGATCGCGATGATCGTGTTCGGCTCTTTGGCCGTCTCGACGATTGCGAACACGCAGGCGGTCGAGATCGACGATTCGGACCGTGCCTGGCGGATGCAGGCTCCGGATACGGATCGGGCGATCCGCTTCTTCGAGGCGCGTCTGGAGCGGAACCCGAAGAGCCTGAGCACGCTGACCACGCTGGGTCGGCTCCATCTGGAACGGGCCCGCACCGGCAACGAGCCGGGGGATCGCAGGCGGGCCGAGAGCTATCTGCAACGAGCCTTGGAGGTGAACCCGAATCACGGACCCACCCGATCGCTGTTGGGATCCGTTGCGATCGCCCAACACCGGTTCCGTGACGCCCTCGAGCTGGCCGAGGCGGTGCTCCGTGATTCTCCCGAAGACGAATTCGCCCTGGCGACCATGGGCGATGCCGCCATCGAACTCGGCAAATACGAACTGGCGGATCGCGCTTATCAATCATTGAAAGATCAGTCGGCGCCGCCGGTTTTGGTACGGCTCGCGAGGATGGCCGAACTCCGAGGGCAAACCGATCGCGCCGAGGAGCTGCTTCGACGTGCCCTCGCACAACAGGAGCGTTCGGGGAATCCCCACGAGACCGCCTGGTATCACTTCCGACTGGGCAACTTCCTGCTCGACGGGGGACGGTTCGACGAGGCCGAGCAGCACTTCGAGGCCGCGCTGATCACGAACCAAGCGTATGTCCCGGCCCAGCTCGGAATCGCCGAGGTCCACGCCGCCCGTGGCCGCTTCGACGAGGCGATCGCGTTGATCAAAAGCCTCAATGATTCGGATCCGAACGTCGAAATGCTCGAGACGTTGGCGGATCTGTACAACCTTCGAGGCGACCGCCAACGCGTCGATAATTTATATCAACGGATTCGAGACTACGACGACTTGACGACCGCCGACCGGATCCTCCATGACCGCCACTTCGCCCTATTCTACGCGGACCACCGACTCCGTCCCGAACGAGCCGTCGAGCTGGCCCGTCGCGACCTGGAGAATCGGGCCGACATCTATGCGCTCGACACATTGGCCTGGACGCTCCTGCGGGCCGATCACCCGGACGAGGCATCCGAGGCGATGGATAAAGCATTGGCACTAGGGACCCGCGATGCCCATCTCTTTTACCATGCCGGGATGATCGCCGTCGCTCGGGACGATCACGCGGAGGCCCGACGCCTCCTGGGGACCGCCCTGGCCATCAACCCGTCGTTCTCGCCGATGCAAGCCGAACACGCTCGCCGGACCCTGGAACGTCTCGGCCCGCTCGAGGAACCCAACGCGCCTTTCGAAGGTGCGACCCCCTCCCCCTGACCGTCCTAACACAGATGACTCCGACGACTCTGCAATACCGCAGAGTTATCGGAACTCTTTTTGATTCTCACCTTTGAAGGAGCCTTTCATGACTTCCATCCGCTTCATCGTTGTCATCGGTCTGGTTGGTTTGCTGGGGGTCGCCCCCCGGGCCGAAGCCGGGACGACGTTCGCGATCGAGTTCACCGGAATCGACTGGAGCTACGACGGATTCACGGTCTTCGACTCTGGAGACCTCGAAGGGGGAAACGGTGAAATCGGCGAGGCCACGCCCCTCAGCGCGGTCACGTTCAGCCGCAATGGGGACCCGGTCGGGACTCTCACAACAGACCTGTTCGCCGACGTGTTCATCGACGGTGTCTTCGACATCCCGAGCGCTGGCGGGACGGTCGTCAACCCGGTTGGCGGAGGGTTCGACCTGCTCGATGGCAACAGCACCCCGGAGCAGATCCTCGCGATCGATGTCTTTCCCGAGTTCACGGTCACCTATGACGAAGCCAATGGGGTTATCACCGGCGCCTCGACGATCGAGAGCGACGCCGTCTTCTTCCAAGACCTCCCCTTCGACTTCGAGATCGACGACCGCCGCCCGGTGACCATCTCGCTGGCTGTCCAGCTCGAATCGTTCACCGACGACGGCCAATTCCTGACCAGCTTCTCCGGGACCGGAACCGGAAGCATCCAAGGCGTCCTGGTCCCCGAGCCGACCCCGCTCGTCACGCTCGGCGCGGGCACGATCCTCGTCGTCGCCTGGAGGCGAATCGCACGCTCATGATGGGTCCATGATCTTTTCAACTTCGCTTCGTTCCCGAGCAAAATATCTCGGGAACTCTGCAAATTCTGTGATATACAAGAACTATTTTACTTGTTAAGTTTTAATTTATGAAATTTATTCATGTAAATTTATTGCCCTAGACACTGATGAAACGATGCTCCCCAGACGATCTCACCCGTGCCTGCGGATGATTCGGGAGCTCGAATCCCGAGACGCAAGATGGAGCCGAGTCGATCGGCAGATCGAGCCACGGGAGTGGAGGCCTCCAGACCTGGTCCCATGGGCTTGACATGCAAGCCACAGCTTGCACAATGGTCGCCATGAGCGATTTGTTCGAGGCCCTGGCGTCGCCAGCTCGGAGGGCGATCCTGGACTCCCTGCTGGCGGATAATGGCCAGACCCTGTTTGAGCTCTGCAGCCGCCTCACGATGAATCACGGCTTCCACATGTCGCGTCAGGCGATTTCGCAGCATCTCGATGTCTTGGAGTCGGCAGGTCTGCTGACCACCGAACGTCGGGGTCGGTGCAAATACCATTTCATCAACACGAGGCCCCTCAGAGGCATCCTCGAACGGTGGCCAGTCCAGGACGAGGAGGAGTCGGGAGATGAGGATCGGCGTGATAGGCGTTTCCGTGGATGACCAGGACAAAGCCCTGCGGTTCTATACGGAGATCCTCGGCTTCGTGAAGAAGGAAGAGGTCCCGCACGGCAAGCACCGCTGGCTGACCGTGACTTCGGCCTCGGAGCCGGACGGTACCCAACTGTCCCTCGAACCGGAGGGTCACCCGGCCATTGGCCCATTCAAACGGGCCCTGGCCGAGGACGGAATCCCATGGATCGTCTTCAACGTCGAGGACGTGCGGAAAGAATACGAGCGGCTTCGCCAGGCGGGTGTTCGATTCTCACAGGAACCGGCAGAAATGGGACCGGTCGTCACGGCCGTCCTCGACGATACTTGCGGCAACCTCATCCAGATCATGAGCCCGAAGTAGGGCGCCGGGGATACGGAGCCTGTCTCGGGAGCCCTGATTCTCTTCGGAGGCAGGAGGCGAAGCTTTATTTACTCCGCACTGAGGGCAGGGGCCGCTCTCAGTGCAGGTGAATCTATGAGCACATCGTGCGTTGAGGCAACGAGGTCCTATCGACGAGCCGCGATCCGGTCGTCCTCGCGGACCTTGCCGGGCTCAAACAAACGCTCACTTCTAGGGATGAGATATTCTGGCTCCTCGACCTTGTCGGCGATCCGGAGCTTGAGCGACACGTTGGTCGGGACGATCATGAACCGGAACCGTCCCATCGATCCGCTGGACCGTGATCGGCTTGAGGGATCCGTCCTCCAGCAGGATACAGAGAGGCACCGTCCGATCGACTAAGGGCCGCACTTCATCGTCCATAACGTTTATTTCGTATTCTGATTTTATTTGTGTTATAAAATAATTAATATTATGTTTTGTTGAAAAATATGTGTTTGTTATCGGTTCACACCCCCTTCTCTCTGGCAGGCATGGTTGAGGATTCTTGCCAACATAGCTGATCAATCGCTTCACCGAGAATCGCTCGAGACTTGCTAAACTTCCGCTCGGTCATCGGGGATGCGGGCGGCGTGCATCCATGGATCTCGCCGGTCGGTAAGGGGTGGAACTCTGGTAAGTTGGGCCTTATCGTGTCGCAGACCGGGTCAATGCCCGCTGTCGGACAGCGTCGGTGCCACCACCTGATCACGAGGGAGAATGCCATGTCTTTTCGACCATGCCTCGCGTGTTTGTGTATGTCTTTCATCGCCACGGCAGGCTTCGCCGACGATTTCAACCGGACCTCGCTGCCGATTCCGCAAGCGGAATTCCGCGGGAAGATCGGCCTGAGACCGTCTGAGTCGATCAAGGACTTCCCTGAGGAGGTCCGAGCCCCCGAAGGGGCTCCCAACGTGCTGCTGATCCTCACCGACGACGTCGGCTTCGGGGCGAGCAGCACCTTCGGCGGGCCGATTCCCACGCCGACGTTCGATCGACTCGCCGAGTCCGGACTCCGTTACAACCAGTTCCATACGACGGCGCTCTGCTCACCGACCCGGGCCGCGTTGATCACCGGCCGCAACCACCACACCGTTTCCACCGGCGGCATCATGGAGATCGGCGTCGGCTATCCAGGCTACAACACGCTCGTGCGGAGGTCTTGTGGAACAATCGGCCAAATCTTAAAGTACAACGGATACAATACTTCTTGGTTCGGCAAGAACCACAACATACCGGACTGGCAGACCAGCCAGGCGGGACCGTTCGACCTCTGGCCGGTAGGGCTCGGCTTCGAGTACTTCTACGGCTTCGTCGGCGGCGATACGAGCCAGTGGGCCCCCGCCCTCGTCGAGAATACAAGGCCCATCGAACCGCCGCGAGACGACCCCGACTACCACTTCGACGAAGACATGGCCGACCAGGCGATCGCCTGGATGCGGATGCAACACGCCGTCGCCCCCGACAAGCCCTTCTTCTGCTACTACTCCACCGGGACCGCCCACGCCCCACACCACGCTCCGAAGGAGTGGATTGCGAAGTTCGACGGCCAGTTCGACCAGGGCTGGGACGCGGTCCGCAAGCAGACCCTGGCCCGCCAGAAGGAGCTCGGCGTCGTCCCTGAGGGGACCCGCCTGACGGAACGCTCCGAGGGGATCCCGGCCTGGGATTCACTCGACGACCGGGAGAAGGAGCTCTACGCCCGCATGATGGAGGTCTACGCCGGTGCCCTGTCGCACGCCGACCACCAGATCGGCCGCCTGATCGACGCCGTCGAGGAGATGGGCGAATTGGACAACACGCTGGTCATCTACATTATGGGCGACAATGGGGCGAGCGCTGAGGGGAGCGAGCAGGGGCTGCTCAACGAGATGACCTTCTTCAACAACATTCAGGTGGAGTTCGACGAGGTCTATCGTCGGAGGGACGAGCTGGGCGGGCCGACGACCTTCAACCACTACCCGATCGGCTGGGCCCACGCCATGGACACGCCGTTCCAGTGGACCAAGCAGGTCGCCTCGCACTTCGGCGGCACCCGGAACGGGATGGTCATGTCCTGGCCCGGTCGGATCAAAGATGTGGGGTCGGTTCGCTCGCAGTTCCACCACGTCATCGACATCACGCCGACCATCCTCGAGGCGACCGGCCTGCCTGCCCCGCAGTCGATCGATGGGATGACCCAAGAGCCAATCGACGGGGTCAGCATAGCCTATACCTGGGACGACCCCGAGACCCCCTCGGAGCGGAAAACACAGTACTTCGAGATGATCGCCAACCGGGCCATCTACGACAATGGTTGGGTTGCCTGCACGACCCCAACGAGCCCACCTTGGGTCAGCGTCCCGGAGCCGGCCGACGTCATCGACGGCTATAACTGGGAGCTGTACCACGTCGAAGAGGACTTCTCCGAGTCGGTCGACCTGGCTGAGGAGAACCCGGAGAAGCTCCGGGAGCTGCAGCGGCTGTTCTACATCGAGGCCGTGAAGCATGACGTCCTGCCACTGGACAACAGCAAGGTCGAGCGGCTCGACGTGAGCAACCGCCCCAGCCTCACCGAAGGCCGGAACACCTTCACCTACTACGAGGGCATGGTCCGGATCCCTGAGGGATCCGCCCCCGACCTGAAAAACAAGTCGTTCGGCATCAGCGCGGTGGTCGAGGTGCCCGAGGCCGGCGCCGAGGGCGTGCTGATGACGCACGGTGGGCGCTTTGCCGGGGTTGGGCTCTACGTCCTCGAAGGGAAGCCCGTCTTCCTCTACAACCTCTGCGACGTCGAGCAGTATCGGGTGGCCGCTCCGGAATCGCTGACCCCCGGCCGCCACGTCGTCACCCTCGACTTCAACTACAACGGTGGCGGAATCGGCCAGGGAGGCGTGGCCACACTCTCCGTCGACGGCGAGGAGGTCGCCTCCGAGCAGTTCCCGAGGACGATCGGCTACCGCATGTCGCTCGACGAAACCTTGGACATCGGCGAGGACACCGGCACCCCGATCAGCGAAGACTACGAACTCCCCTTCGCCTTCAACGGCGAGCTGGAACGGGTCACAATCCAGATCACAGAGCAGACCTTGACCGAAGAGCAACTGCGTCAGTATCGCGAGGCCCAGGTCAAGGCCGCCTTGTCGCGGTAGGGGCAAGCCGAGGGAGGTGGCCGAAGCCCTCCGGCCCAGGCCCCCCAATGTAAACCCGGTCCGTCCCGGTGTCCTGCGCCTGGATGGGCCGGTGACAACTCACACGGCCGGTGATCACAAGCACGTTCGATTTATCAGACGGGTGGCCGATCCACGACGACCCGCCGCAGTCTCGTCGGCAACTGCACGCAGCAGGTTGGGGGCGATCCCCTTACCAATCTCCGGGAGGTGATGGACCGGCGTCCAACCCACCGACCGAACCGACACATAAGGGTGTTTCCCGTTGTTCGGTCGCAGTCCATCGATGATGGGTCCAACCGGATCGTCGCGATATCCCGACTCGATTCCTGCTGGACGGTCTGCTAAAACGAGGTCGCCAGTCGCCAACCGACCTCTGCGGTCCTTCGCTGCTCAGGCGATAGCCCAGACCGTTTTGGGGGTCGAAGTCATCGACCCATCGCATGCGAACTGGTCCAAGAGGACTTCGCCTACGAACTCGACACGGAGAAACAAACCTCGATGCCAACACGCACCATGATCGGCGCGATGACCGCTTGTGCGATGCTCACCGCACTCGGCCTGTTTCTGCCGACAGCATCCCTGGGCCAGAGTGAACGACCGAGCGACGAGCCGCAGGAGAAGTTCCCCGTCAAAGTCGACCGCGAGAGCTACCCCCGCCCGATCTACCGCTACCCCGATGCGAAGATCGGCCTGACCTATGAGGACTCCACCCCCGACTTCCCGCCGCAGGTCTCCGCCCCTGTAGGGGCGCCGAACATCCTCCTCGTGCTGCTCGATGACGTCGGTTTCGGCTGCTCCAGCGCTTTCGGTGGGCTGGTGGAGATGCCCACCGCCGAGCGGCTGGCTGCCCGCGGACTGAAGTACAACGCCTTCCACACGACAGCCCTCTGCAGCCCGACCCGGGCCGCCCTCCTGACCGGCCACAATCACCACTCCGTCGCCACCGGGGTGATCCAGGAGCTGGCCAGCGGCTACCCGGGCTACTCCGGGATCATCCCCAAGAGCTGCGGGACGATCGCCCGGCTGTTGCAGGTCAACGGCTATGCCACCGGCTTCTGGGGTAAAAACCACAACGTCCCCGACAACCAAACCAGCGCCGCTGGCCCGTTCGATAACTGGCCGACCAGCCAGGGCTTCGACGAGTTCTACGGCTTCATCGGTGGCGAAACGGACTAGTTCTACCCCGCGCTGGTCCGAGGCACGACGCCGGTCGATCCGCCCGGGACGCCTGAGGAAGGCTACCACCTCACCACCGACCTGGCCGACGACTGCATCAACTGGATGCGCAAGCAGAAGTCGATCGCCCCGAACCGCCCCTTCTTCGCCTACTTCTCCACCGGGGCCGCCCATGCCCCGCACCAGCCGCCACTTGACTGGCGGGGGAAGAACGAAGGCAAGTTCGACATGGGTTGGGACGAATACCGCGAGGCTGTCCACCGGCGACAGTTGGAGATGGGCGTCATCCCGATGGGCACGGAGCTCACCCCTCGTCCCGAAGAAATCCCCGCCTGGGACGAGCAGTCTCCCGAGGCCCAGCGGCTCATGATCCGCGAGATGGAGAACTACGCCGACTTCCTCCAGCACACCGACTACGAGGTCGGCCGACTGGTCGACGCGGTCGAGGACCTGGGGGAACTCGAGAACACGCTGATCTTCTACATCATTGGCGACAACGGGTGCAGCGCCGAAGGGACGCTCAACGGCATCCAGCCCGAGATCGAAACGATGCTGGAGCGAATCGACGAGATCGGCAAGCCTGGCACATCGCCGCACTTCGCCGTGGGCTGGGCCTGGGCCGGCGACACGCCCTTCCAGTGGACCAAGCAGGTGGCCAGCCACTTCGGCGGCACCCGCAACCCGATGATCATCTCCTGGCCGGGAACAATCACCGACGAGGGCGGGCTGCGGCCGCAGTTCCACCACGCGATTGACATCGCGCCGACGATCCTCGAGGTCGCCGGCATCGCCGAGCCGAACAGCCTCGACGGCTACCCGCAGAAGCCGATGGAGGGCGTGAGCCTGGCCTATACCTTTGACGAGGCGAACGCCGATGCCCCGACCAGCAAGACGGCCCAGTACTTCGAGATGTTCGGCAACCGGGGCGTCTACTACGACGGCTGGTACGCCTGCGCCCGCCACGGCCGGTTGCCCTGGGAGAACGCCGGTTCGTCCGCGTTCGACGAAGATACATGGGAGCTCTACCACATCGCCGAGGATTTCAGCCAGGCCCGTGACCTCGCCGACGCGCAACCGTCTAAGCTCCAGGAGCTGAAGAGCGTCTTCGTCGCCCAGGCGACCCGTTTCAACGTGCTCCCGCTCGACGATCGGTTTATCGAACGGGCCGACGTGACCCTCCGACCTAGCTTCTTCGCCGGCCGGAAGACGATGACGTTTTATCCCGGTATGGTCCGCCTACCCGAGGGCAGCGCCCCCAAAACCTCGAGTGCTTCGCACACCGTCATCGTCGACGCCGAGATCCCTGCGGAGGGTGCCGAGGGTGTCCTCTTCTGCATGGGAGGCGATACAGCCGGGTGGTCGCTTTACGTTGAGGACGGCACGCTGACCTACCACTACAACTACTTCGACACCGAGCGGACCACGGTATCGGGCGACGAAGCGCTGCCGGCTGGACCAGTTGAGATCCGGATGGAGTTCGTCAACGAGGCGGATCGCCCGGGCGGCCCAGCGTCCGTCTCCCTGTTCGTCAATGGCCAGCAGGTTGGCGAGGGACGGGTGCCCCGCCAAGTCCCTTCCCGCTTCGGGGTCGAGTCGCTCGACGTCGGCATGGACACGCTCTCTCCGGTGAGCCGGTCTTACGAGGACAAACTCCCCTTCACGTTCACGGGGACGATCGACCGTGTGAGGCTGGAGCTGGATTGAACCGATCGGCCTGGGTCGCCCCCGTCGTTGGGGACGGCCATGCACAGCCATGCTCGACACCGCGATCGAGGCGGGAACAAAGGATCTCTCGCGCCCACAGTCGCCCCGACCGGCTCTTCCCGGGCCGCGACGGGCGACCCCGCGACCAGAAAAGGCCGGCACACAGACAGATCGCAATCAGCCCGATCCGCCCTCGACATGACAGAGAGGAGACCGGGACTGCCCCCCGATCGTTCGATTGGCCAGGACATGAGCCCCGAGTGGAGATCGGCCCTGCGGAGGACTCGATCCGGGGAACCAATGCGGCATGTCATGCGCTGGACACGGGCTGGTGCCATGAGGAAAATCGGTCACCATCGTTGCCTGACGCGATTTCAGGCTCGAGCCAGAAGGGATGGACCAATCAAGATAGGACTCGCCATGCGCCGAAGCGGCCTTCTCCTCGCGATCGTTGCACTCGGCTTCTTCTCCGCCATGACGGCGAGAGCCGCTCCCCCTAACGATTTCCAGCGCATCTTCGATGGGGCGACCCTCGACGGCTGGAAGGCCCTCGACATGAGTTACTGGTCGGTGCGCGACGGCGCGATCACCGGGCAATCCACACCGGACCACCCTTGTACATCGAATCAATTCTTGGTCTGGCAGGGAGGAGACGTCACCGATTTCGAGCTCAAGCTCAAGTTCCGGGTCACAGGTAATGGCGGGAACTCCGGGGTTCAGATTCGGAGCGTGTTCAGGCCGGACGGCCTCGCGGTGGGTTACCAGGCCGATATCGCCCAAAGCGGATCCTACCTCGGTGGTGTCTGCGACGAGATCCACTCTCGGGAGGGACCCGAATTGCTCTCGGCCAACGGCAAGAAGACGGTGATCGACGCCTCGGGCAAACGAACGACCACCGATCTCGGACCAAGGGCGACCATGAGACCGCCAGGCGAGTGGAACGACTACCACATCATTGCCAAGGGCCAGCGCATCATCCTCGAAATCAACGGGGTCACGAGCACCGATCTCCTCGACCAGGAGGAGGGCCACTTCGATCTCAGCGGCTTTCTCGGCCTCCAGCTCCGCTCGGGAAGGCCCATGACCGTCCAGTTCAAAGACATCGACCTCAAAAAGCTCTGAACAAAACAGCCTATATTTGGATTTTGGAATTAATAAATCAGTTTACCTCTACGATCTGAAATACCCTTCCAGCGATACGCAATACGTGGCAATTGACACTGTCGATTGCAATCAAGCGTGACGTTCTGCTCATACTGATCAGGACGACCACGCGCTTCGGCGTCGCGATCGGTCCGACAGGACGATCCTGGACGTGGACATCCTCTGCGTGGACGAGTTCGACCTGCCGCTGTTCCTGAACGCGGGCGACGACGTGTTGCAGGTCTCCAACAAAGTCTCGAGCCTCCGCGTAGAGGTCGTCGGCACTGAGGGGACGACCCTCTCGGAGATCCCCGCGGGGGTGGCCGCGAACTTCACTCTCGTCAACTTCGAGAATGGATCGAGGCACAAGAAAATCGCTGAAGTGCCTATCGGTGCAGCACCTTGACCGCATCGATCTCATTGGGGGGATCGTTCGTTGCCCGCCTCGACTTCCTAGCTTGCGAGTCGGGCAGCGACAACGATCATTCAATGGCAATTTCATTTAATTACACAGAACAATCTTATATTATAAGAAATTCATATCCTAGAAGCATGAAATTTAATCTAATAACGGAAATTCTTTACCGAGGCGAGTCCGTCGAAGAGAAGGATTAGTCGTATGGCGACTCAAGCCGTGACCGAAGGTTCGCTAAGTCTGTTTCTCGAAGGAGGTGATTATACCAGGCGTCGGCACCATCGTTCGTAGGGTCGCCCCATCGCGAGGAGCACGTAGGTGGCGGCGCGGATTTCCTTATGCTTGTCCTCGGGATCGAGATTCAGAGTGTCCTCAACACGTCTCGCCAGTTCTGTTCGCTTGAAGAGGTCGATAAACCAGTCGACGGCATAATCGCTATCCCAAGCGGCATAGCCCCACGCCTCCATGATCACTTTCGTTTTCCGAGGACCAAGCTCAGCAGGGCGAGCCGCCGAGAGCAAGGCCCATAGACCGAACTCATACAATAGCGGGCAAAGACCGTTGCGACTCGATGCTTAGTCAATGGTTTGTCGTCGGATTGCATCGTGGTTAAAACGCCATCGAGCGCACCTATGCTGTGTATCGTAAACACCGGATCGAGCAATGGGAAGCTCGTGCTCCGTCGAGGTACACTTTAAGCCTTCTCGATGATCCCGCCGCTCCGCGATTCCTATCACCTCGTCCGGATTCGCTTCGGCCTCTCCGATACCCCACCTGAGGGCAATCCCCGGGGCAGTCGCCACGATAGCACTCAACGAAGCTCGACCGAAAGACCGTCGGAATAAGCTTTCACAGGCTTCAGTCACGATCCATGTGCTCAAGCTGATTACTGCGTGATCAGTTTTAAGCGAAGGTTCTCAAAGCGAACAGTCCTTCTGTATAGTATCAGAAAAATCTGACCGTCCCCCGGATTTAGAAATTTCAGGTCGCACTTTAGGTTTCTTTTGTGAGACCAGAAAGACGGTCAACTTTCTACTTCACTCAAAAAAGCAAGATGGACGCTGGACCGAGGAGTCTTCAATGAGCACAATGAGCACCGAGCAGACTTCAGTGAAAGAACGGTTCTCTCCAGGGACCTCGCAAATTGTTGAGGAAGCGGTGCGAGCCAGATGGAGACCGCATTCGCAGTCTTCCCAGTTCGACACCGGCGATGTCGTGAACCTTGTTCAGCAGAAACTCTGGGAGAAGATCCGGAAGGATCCCGAATCTGTGCCGCGTCACGACGTGAACCATGGTCGCGATCTGGCCAATCTGGCCAAGAAAATGGCACGCAATGCTTGTATCGATCTCATCCGATCTGCAACGGCTGCCAAACGAGTCCCTGAGGGAGGGAGGGTAGAATCGATCGTCGATGAGCCTCGTGGCCGTCTGACGTCGCCTTCGCAATCCCTCGAGATCAAGGAGGCTAGGTCGGCATACGATGAGAGACGCCGGGACTTTCTTGCGCAGCTCGGAGAGAGGGAGGGCGAAGCCGTCGAACTTATGATCGATGCGCCGAAAAAACTAAAACTGAAAGAAGTCCAGAACATCACTGGGATAAGCGTAGTTCGCTTATGCAAGCTTCGAAAACAATACTTTGAGCAAGTTTGGGTCGAAGGCGATGAATGAGCCAGTTCCCCGCAAGACGGAGTTATGTCGGCTGTCGGAGCAGCTCTATGCGGAATACACGCTCGAGCAGGAGGACGACCGGCCTCGGACGCTAACAGAGGCCATGGACCGGCTCGCTGACTTTATTGAACGCCACTCATCATGTCTCTCCGACCCGCTCATGATCGAACGGCTCGAGAGGCTCATCGAAGCCGAATGGAAGGAACTCCTTAGCCGTCGGCCTACACCCAGCCCGGGGGATACCGTAAACATCGAGGAGTTCGAACGTAGCACGGACGGCTACAGGCTGATCAGGGTGATCGGCAAGGGCGGGGAAGGCATCGTCTACGAAGGAATCACTACCGATGGTTTGAACCATCGAAGAGCTGTGAAGCTATTAAACAGTTCAGGTTCGAAACTCATGCAGTCGAACAAGCTCCGGGCAAAGTTCCGTTTGGAAGGATTTAGTCACCCAAACGTTACTCATATTCATGCTGCCGGAGAAAGTCAATTTGGTCCGTTTATCGCCGCAGAGTTCGTAGAGGGGGAAGATCTTCACGCTTGGCTTGCGAATGATGGTGGTAAACCCCGCGTGGTCGAAGAGCGCGTGGCCGCGAGAATCGCCCTCGTGTTGGCTTGGGCCTTGGCTGCCGTGCACAACAGGGGCATCAACCACCTCGACTTGAAGCCGGCGAACATCTTGGGTTGCACGGATCCGCTGGACCCGGGGAAACTCAAGATCTCCGACTTCGGCATCTCGAGGCTTAGGAACGAGCCGATCGATGTCCCGATGGGTACGATCGGTTTCATGCCGCCCGAGCAGTACGTCGGCCTCACCGATCAGAGATCCGACATTTTTTCCCTCGGGTTACTGATTTTGCATGCAATCCGGACACCCCAGCCCGTTGGGACCGATACTAGGAAGGGAACCGCTCGACTGTTCTCGACCAGCCAGCTCAGGGACGTGGGCCTCGATCGCGAATCTTTGGGCAGCGTCGAACCTAACGATCGCCAAGTTTTTGTTACAAGCGTATTCAAACTACTTCCTTTCCCGGATTTGTTATCTTCGGTCAAAGACCCCGTTTTGAAGCTGATCTTGTCCCGTTGCATCGAACTGAACCCTGCCGACCGCTATCAATCCGCCGACGAGCTCTGCCGGGACCTCAAGGAGTGGACCGAATTTCGACCCGTGACGAATGTCGATTATGTTTACTCGAAAAAAGAAAGATTATGGATGCTAATCCATCGTTGCAAACGCTTCGGGACGGAGCAGGACGCCACGAAGCTGTGGGGACTGGTTTCGCTCGGACCGTCTATCCTCGGAATGCTTCTTTCACTCTTATGCACTATACTCTTAATAAATGGGTACGAAGAAAATCTTTCAAGGAAGATAACTTCTTGTATTTATGTATACTCATGGATTGTTTCAATAGCGGTCACGTGCCTTTTCGTCGGATATTCCGAAAATATTCGAAAGTTTTCAAACTTCATTCTTATGCTAATCATTTCTTTCTTGTTAATCGACTTTGTTTTTTTCGACAGGCCTGAGGTGGATCGAGACGCCATCAGGCTCATCACCTTCGGAGTCATTGGTGTGGCCTCAGCGCTGCAGACCAGGTACTGGCTCCCTTTCGCTGCCTTCGGCGTAATCTCGACGGCCCTTGGCCTGATCCACGAGCGATACGATCTGTTCGGTCTCAACCCTGCATATGGCCCTTTACTCATCGGATGGTCACAGGGGTTGTGCTTAATCTACTACGGCGTCCGGATCTCTAGGTTGGGACCTTCTCGACCAAACAGCCAATCGCTGCAATCAGGTTAAAACTCATTGTCAAATTCTCCGTTCACAACCGCTCGAGAGCGATTTCAGTTTCGACTAGCCGAATCCACTCTCAACGTGTCAACGCGAAAACACAACTCACGGTCGGAGGGAAGGTCAAGTGGACCCCAGCCTTCTTGACCGCCCCACAATCTTCCGCGTTTTCTTTATTATCGGTGCGATTCGCAACTGGCCGGTGTCATAGAGAAGTGCTGTCCCATTTCGTATGAACGGATGTTACTACATCCAATCCGATTAACCACAGTGGACCAGCACCATGGAACTTTCGTTCCCAAGGCTTTCTTGTCCAGACCAGCTGGAAGACGCCTGTGGCCGCGGGGCGGGGAAGGTTGACGATTGGCGATCCGATCAGCCGAAGAGTTCGTTGACGACCTGGCCGCCGTCGACGACCTTGATGGGTCGGCCGAGACCGCTGTAGTTCTCCTTGTCGGCGTCGATCTTGAGGCCGTGGCAGACCGATCGGAGCAGGTCGTTGACGGCGACGGGCCTCTCGGCGACGGCGGTGCCGTCGGGGGTGCTGGAGCCGATGACCTGGCCGCCTCGGACGCCACCGCCGGCCAACGCGGCGTTGAAGACGCGCGGATAGTGGTCGCGGCCGGCTCGGGGGTTGATCCGGGGCGTCCGGCCGAACTCGCCCATCCAGAGGATCATCGTGTTGTCGAGCATCCCGCGCGACTCGAGGTCGGTGATCAACGTGGCGAAGGCCGGGTCGGTCCGGGCGACCAGTTCGGCGGTCCGGTTGAAGTTGTCGAAGTGGGTGTCCCAGTTGCCGGTGCGGACCTCGACGAAGGTCACACCGCGCTCGACGAGTCGGCGGGCCAACAGGCAGCCTTGGCCGAACGGATTGCGCCCGTAGGCGTCGCGGAGTTCGGACGGCTCGCCCTCGAGTTCGAAGGCGTCGACGCGCGGCGAGAGGACCAGGTCGGCGGTCTGCCGGTAGGTCGTCTGGTGCATCTCGACCTGGTCGATTCCGCCGCTGCGGCCGAAGCCTCGGGACTCGAGCTGGCCGAGCAGGCCGAGTCGGCGCTGAAAGCGGTCGCGACCGACCGGGCGGGGGATCTGGAGGTTGGCCGGCATCTGACCGGCTTGCGGGACCTGGAACGGCTCGTACTCGACGCCGAGGATCCCCGCGTTGAGGCCGGCGGTCGGCCGGCCGGTCTCGCCGATGCTGACGATCGAGGGCAGGTCGAACTCGGGGTCGCCCAGTTCGCTGGCCACGACCGAGCCGAAGCTGGGGTGCTTGACCGAGCCGTTGGGCAGGTAGCCGGTGTGGAGCTGATACGTGGCGCGTTGGTGGCTGCCCTCGCGGTTGGTCATCGAGCGGATCAGGGCGATCCGGTCGAGCACCTTGGCCGTCTCGTTCCACCCTTGGGCGATCCGGACGCCGGGCACGGCCGTCTCGATCACTTCGGTGCCGCCACCGTTCTCATGGTCGGGCTTGGGGTCGAAGGTCTCGAACTGGCTGGGTGCGCCCTGCATCCAGAGCACGATGCAGGCCATGTTCCGGCGTCGGAGTTCGTCGGCCTTGACGGCCATCAGGTCGTTGAAGCCGAGCATCGAGAGCCCGGCAGCGCCCAGGCCGACGCGCTGGAGGAACCCCCGACGATGAATCTCGCCGGCCCTCGTTATCGACAGGTTGCAGATCGTCTTGGTCTTCGGAAGCGTAGACATGTTCGGAAACCTCGAAAAAATGAATTGCCGACAAATGACAGATTGAGGTTTGACTCGGATCACGATCGGGAACCTCACTCGGTTGTCTGGGGTTCGCCGATCGGCTCGTGGATCATGAACAGAGGCTTGGCGACGGGGGAGATCAGCGTCGCGTGATGAACTCGGCGGCGTTGATGAGCGACCAGAGGATATCCTCGAAGGCCTCGGCGCGATCGCCGACCTCGTCGATGAACTCGAGGCAGACCCGGCGCTCTTCGATGGTGGGGGCCCGGCTGTAGACGCGGTCGTAGAGGGCGTCGAGGGCCTGGTCATTGTCGGGGTGCTCTTGGAGAAGCCGACCGAGCATGGTCCCGGGCCGGGCGCGGAGGGCCTGTTCGAGCCGGTTGTTGTTCATCAGGTAGAGGGCCTGCGGGATCGTGCCGAGGACCTCATCGGCGGGCGTGGACGGGTCGACGCCGAAGGTCTCGAGGACCGGGCGACGCGGGTCGAGCCGGTTCCGAAAGGCCTCATAGCGTCGACGGATCTGGTAGGTGTCTTCGCCCTGGGCCTCCATCCGCTTAATCCGGCGCTCGAAGCCGGCCAATCGCGGGTTACGGGTGTCGATCTCGAGGATCTCGACGAGGGCGTTGAAGATCTGATCGGCGGTCAGTCGGGTCGGGCAGTTGGCCGCGAAGACCGACGATTCGTCGCTGCTGGACATCGGCCGGACGGTCCGCTGATAGGCCTCGGTGTTGCAGAGGGTCCGGAAGAGCCAAGCCACGTCGTACCCGCCGCGCTGCCACTGCTCGGCGAGAACCTCGAAGACCTCGGGCAGGATGATCTCATCCTGGTGATCGGGGCCGAGGTCGTCGACCAACGGGGTGAAGGCGCGCCCCATCAGGCTGGCCCAGACCCGGTTGACGAAGGCGCGGGCGAACCAGGGGTTGTCCTGATCAGTGACCAGGGCCGCGGCGATCTGGCGACGCTCCGACGAGCCGAGGTCGCCGGGGTAGGTCTGGCCCGACGCGTCGAGGAAGAAGCCGGGGTCCATCGGGGTGCCTCGGCTGGTCGGGTTGTCCAAGTCGGGCATGGCGTATCGGGGGCGTCGGGTGGCGGCCAGCTCATAGTCGCGGGGCCGACCGCTCTCGCCTCGGACGGCCCGCAGTTGCATGCCGGCAAAGAACGAGGCGAAGTGGTGGAACTGCTCGCGCGTCCAGCGGTCGGTCATGTGATCGTGGCACTGGGCGCACTGGATCTGGATGCCGAGGAAGACCCGGGAGACCTCGCCGGCGATCTCGACCGGCTCGGCGACGTGCGAGGCGGCGAAGTTGGCCGGCCCCTCGTTGTTGACCGAGCCTTGGCCGGTGATCATGGCCGAGGCGATGGCGTCCCAGGGCTCGTTGGCGGCGAACTGCTCGTCGAGCCACTCTTCCAGGACGTCGTAGCGGGCCTGGAGCGGGTTGGTGATGGTGCCTCGGTAGCGGATCACGTCGCGCCAGTAACGGGCCCAGTTCCGGGCGTACTCGGAACTCGCCAGCAACTCGTCGATGATGCGGACCCGCTTGTCCGGGCGATCGTCGGCCAAGAACTGCTCGAGCCGCTCAGGAGAGGGCGGGGTACCGGTCAGATCGAGGCTGACGCGTCGGAGGAAGGTGGCGTCGTCGATGACCGGGGCGGTCTGGGCGCCTTGGTCGGCCAGGGCCTCGTCGATCAGGGCGTCGAGCCCCTCGGACGTCAGGGTCGGGGCCTCGACGCTCCGCGCACCGATCTGCTCCAGGATCCGCTTGGCGGTGGTGTCGCCGGCGGTCCGCAGGGCCTCGTCCATCGCCCCAAAGGCGGCCAGCAGGTCCTGAGCCCGATAGCGCTCGGTCAGGGAGATCGTCGGCAGGTCGCTCGACGAGTCCGACATCGTCATGGTCTGGTCGGCATCGGCGTTGTTGGCGTTCCGGTAGGCCGGGGTTTGCGCATGGAGCGTTGAGGCGGCGACGGCCAGGCCCAGCAGGACGATCAGGGCCGAGCCGAGGACGCGGAGGGACCGGCCTGGTCGGCGCACGGACATCGTGTCAATCGGTTCACGCATGGTCGGATCAGCCTCGAAAAAGGAGCGATCGGGCCGGTCTGGTGGTCGCGTCGGCGGTTCGTGACACGTTCAAACGCATGGACCGGACCGGATCGACGTACCCACCAATGGTCCGAAGAGTCTGAGCGACCCGGACGCGCAAAGGCCCGAGCGTCGCGGGTCATCCTGAGGAGTATAAACCCGCTTCAGCTCGGGGGGTTTCGTCACGACGGCCCGATTTCGCCCGGCCTCAGATCTCGAGGCGACCCGGAAACACCAGGCCGATCGTTCGCTCACCCCAAGCCCAAGAGCGTTTCGAGGAACTCCCGGATGGCGCGAACGCGGGACAGTTCCCGGACCGATGGGTCGTCGAGCCAACAGTGGTCCTTCAGGGACACCGCGCCCGCGCATCGAGCCGTCGAATCCCAACGAGGAGACACGCGCACAACAACACAGCGAAGGCTCAGGGGATCGAAGCACACCCCAAATCAGCACAACCCGCACAGGCGGCCCACGTTCCGCATCTCACCTCCGCGGACCACGGAGTGCAGCCTCCGATCCTTGCCTGGTGGAGAAGCCCTCCCAGATACGCGATCCCGGAACAACCACTTAAGCAGGACTGTTAAGGCTAGCGAGCCTTCGCGGCAAGCCTCGATCGCTGACCATGGCTCGCGATGCCAACCTGCATTATGATTTGAGTCGTGATGGAGTTATCCGCAAAGGCTCCACGATCTCGGAAGACGATCCTGTGATCCAGTGCAGCCCCTCAATCGCAAGTCGGTCAGCTCTTCCTCGATAAGAACGAGCCAACCGTGGATCGCTTCTCGCAGCATGACGAGGATCGGATGCGTATCAGTAAATTTATCATCGACAACATCAAATGCTTTGAGCATGTTGAACTCGAACTGCCTGGTTCCAATAAAGAACCTGGAAGTTGGATCGTCTTGCTCGGTGGCAACGGGATGGGTAAAAGCACGTTGCTCCAGTCGATGGCGATCTCGACGATCGGCCAATTCGCCGGGCAGCGGCTCCTGCCCGACCCGAGCGGCTGGACTCGGGAGGGGGTCGATCATGGAACATTCCTGGCTGAGATCGTCCCAAGCGAGCACGACAAGTCAGCAGGACGACCACGGAAGAAACCTTACAATGTAGAATTTATCGTCACCGGAAACGATCGATTCCTCATCGATAATTATTACGTCGACACCCCTCAAATTTTACTTACAGGTGACAATGGCCTGTGCAAAGGGCTCATGGGAGGACCATATGCAGCCAAGAACTCGGGATGGTTCGCATGTGGATACGGTCCATTTCGGAGGTTAATGGGTGGATCCTCAGAAGAATCACGGCTCATGTATCATCCCGGTCGCGAGTCGCGATTCGTTACACTGTTTCGGGAAGCAGCCGCGCTCTCGCTCTGCCTCGAATGGCTCTCCGGCCTTGTGACAACGTCGCTTGATCCCAACTTCCTCGAACCGGATCGTAACAGAGCCAGGCGAGTACTCGACGCCTCAATGCAATTGATTGACGCCTTGCTCCCGGGCCGCCGGACTCGAATCGACAAGGTCGACACAAAGCAGGTCCACTTTCACAGTATTGGTGGAGCCAAAGTGTCTTTGCTTGACTTGAGCGACGGGTTCCGGAGTTTCCTCGCGTTGGTCATCGATATTCTCCGTCATCTCGAAGACTCGACTGATGACTTCGCAAGCTTGCTCGATGAGAGTGATGGGGAGACCCGAATCCTCGCGGAAGGCGTCGTCTTTATCGACGAGGTTGACGCACACCTGCATCCGACGTGGCAGCGTGAGCTCGGATTCCTTCTGAGCCGAACCTTTCCAAGGATTCAGTTCATCGTGACCAGCCACAGCCCGTTCGTCGCCCAAGCCGCCAGCGACGGAGGCCTGATCGTCCTGCGTCCATCGGGCGGTCATCAGTGCGTTGAAGCGGATCGTCCACTCGATTCGGTTAAGGGATGGCGGGTCGACCAGATCCTGACCAGTCCCCTGTTCGGCCTCGACGGGACACGCGACGAACTGACCGAATCCCTCATTCGAAGGCATAGCGAGTTGGTCGCGAAACGGCAATGGAGCAAGTTACCGAAGTCTAAGAAACAGGAACTGATTCGACTAGAAGAGCGACTCGGCGACCGCCTGACCGCTCCTGGGGAGACCCTCGATGAGCAACGACGCCAGGCCGCGATGGAGGATTACGTCGACCAGGTGCTCAACAGGGCCAAGCAACCGCAATGATTCCCCTGCGACGCCCACCAGCCGTAGATGTCCTCGACCACAAGACCCGAGCCTTCCTCGAGCGCAGATCCGGGCAGGCACGCCAATACCCTGCGTCTGACCAAGGGATCGAACGAGATTGGAAATCGTTCCTCAAGACCAAAGCGCGATCCGCCATTGATGTTCAGCTCAATCGGTATACCCGTGGGAAATGCGTTTACTGTGAACAAACTGCGGCACAGGACATCGAACACTATTATCTAAAATCGCGCTATCCCGATCGAATGTTCGACTGGGAAAACCTCCTTCGGGGTTGCAAGAACTGCAATCAGTTTAAGCGCGATGCCTTCCCGCTCGACGAGGCGGGACATCCACTCTTGCTCGACCCTTGTGTCGACGAGCCGCTCGATTTCTTTGTCTGGGACCTCAGGACCGGGACGATCGGAGTCGCGACCGATCCAGACCGCCGCCGACGCGCTGAGGCGACGCGGGACAACCTCCGACTCAATCTGGAATCGTATCGCGAAGAGCGTCGCGCGAAAGCTCTGCTCATCTTCCTCATCGCCCGTATCGTCGACGACAAGACCTCGACTGAGGGCAGGCGGGAGGCTAGGAATCGACTGCGTGACGAACTCGATCCACGACGCCCTTGGATCGGCTCCATCCGCCAACTGCTGATTGCCCCGGAACCGCCATATCAACCCTTGATTCGAAGTGTGATCGAACGTGTCCCGGAGATCCGGACCTGGATCCGCGACTGGATCGAATCTGATCTCTTCAGCTAACCGGAAAGCCGACATTCACGTTTCTTCTAAAGTCAATCGTGTGATCAACTTCTCGTGTTGGGGATAGGTGCGGATCAGGTCGTTGCGGGTGGCGAGTTCGAAGTCGTCGAAGTCGAAGCCGGGGGCGACGGTGCAGCCGACCAGGGCGTGGTCGTGGGGCGAGTCGGGGTCGAGTTCGGAGCCGAACCAGCGTCCGCCGGGCACGACCGCCTGGGGAGCCTGGCCGGCGTCGAGGTCGAGGCCGAGGGTGATTCGCCGGTGCTCGCCGTCGGGCTCGATGACGTGGACCCACAACGGGCCACCCGAATAGAGATGCCAGCCCTCGTCGGCGGTGATCCGGTGCAGGGCCGAGATCTCCCCGCGCGTCAGCAGGAAGTAGATCGCCGTCGAGGCCGAGCGGTCGCCGGGATAGCTGGAGGGCAGGGCCGCTTGGGCGATCGTCAACGGCGCCCGGTAGGTTTCGCGGAAGTAGCCGCCCTCGGGATGGCGCTGAAGCTGGAGCCGGTCGATCCAATAGGCGGCGTCGGGCATCATTGTTCCCTTCGATCCCTGCAATGGGGCGGATGGCATGGGCATAGGGAGGGCGATCGGCGAGCGGGCGTCCAACAACGGCAACAGGGTCGGCGCCTCGACGGACGAATCGCGTCGCGACGCCGACCCTGCATGTGCTCAAGCTTCATCGAAAGGCCGGACGGAGTCGATCGATCGGATCGCTCGGCCGGGCCGTTCTTTCAGGGACTGGCAAACGCAAACTTGGTCCCGGTGGTTCAGTCGCTGCTCTGGAGTTGCATGAGCAGGCGGACGAGCTGGATGTAGATCCAGATCAGCGAGACCAGCAGGGCGTAGCCACCGTACCATTCCATCCACTTGGGAGCGCCGTTCTCGACACCGCGCTCGATCATGTCGAAGTCGAGCAGGAGCATGAACGCGCCGATGCCCACGCAGAGCAGGGTGAAGCCGATGGCCAGCGGGCCGCCGTTGGTCATACTGAGGAAGCCGAAGCCGCTCCCGGTGATCAGGCTGACCACGAAGTTGGCCAGGAAGACGAAGCAGACGCCCAGAGCCGCGGCCGCGCCCCACATCCGAACCTTATCGGTGATCTTGATGATCCGGAAGCCGTAGAGGCCCAGCATCGAGACCAGCACGCCCATTGTGCCCAGCAGGGCGTTGGTGGGGATTGAAAGGCTGCCGGTGTACTCCGCAACAAACTTGGTGAAGACACCGAGGAACAGACCTTTGCAGATGGCATAGACTGGGCCGAGCACCGGCGACCAGCTCGGCTTGAACATCAGAACCAGGGCGATGACAAAGCCGACGATCGACATGCCGTAGCCCAAGGGAACCGGAAAGGTCCCATAGCCAAGCTGCACAAACGACCAGGTCGCCGACAGGATGGTCAGGGCGACCAGCACGATCGACTTGATGGCCGTGCCTTCGATGGTCATGGCCGAGGTCATCGTGCCGGGGGCCGAGAAGACGTCGAAATTTTCGAACTGAGACAGCGCGGGGTTGCTCGATCGCATTCGCATCGTTGTGCGTGCTCCTGATTCGATCACGGTGGAACAAATCGTTGAGGAGATCGACCGGGAACCGCCACGAGCGTCGTGGTCATCCATCGGTTCCGGCGAGGTAGATCAGACACTCTGATCATATATCGCCCAGCCGGGATGAACAAGTCGGGGCGGACGGTCGTGGGCCGGTTCCTCCGGGTGGGTTCCAAGATCGGCGTGTCGGGTGCGAATACTCCCGGTCCAGGGCGTCTCAGCCCGGCCCGGAACCTTGTCGAGGGGCGGCAGGCCGGTTAGCCTCGAAATGTCGCAACCCCTTGAGGTTTCAGGGCATCGGCCTCGGCTCGGGCCGAGCCAACCCTCACGCAACGCAACTCGAAGCGTCGCATTGCCTCACCGCGAGGCGCGTCGCGATCTCTTCCCCAGAGCGGACCCCGAAACTCCCCGGAGAGGACTCGTCCCATGAACACGACCACCGTGCTGATCATCCTGGGCGTCCTGTTGGCATTGGCCTTGGTCTTCGGCATCGGCATTTACAACAGGCTGGTGGCGCTTCGGAACCGGTACAAGAACCAGTTCAGCCAGATCGACGTGCAGTTGAAGCGTCGGCACGACCTGATCCCGAACCTGGTCGAGACCGTCAAAGGGTACATGCAGCACGAGCGGGAGACCTTGGAGGCGGTCATCAACGCGCGGAACTCGGCCGTCAGCGCGACGCAGACGGCGGCCGGCTCGCCGGGCGACCCCAGCGCGATGCGCGAGTTGATGGCTGCCGAGTCGCAGCTCAACGGCGTCCTCGGCCGGCTCTTCGCGCTCAGCGAGGCCTACCCCGACCTCAAGGCCAACCAGAACATGGCCAATCTCCAAGAGGAACTCAGCTCGACCGAGAACAAGGTCTCCTTCGCGCGTCAGGCCTACAACGACGCCGTCACGCAGTACAACACGGCCCGCGAGACGTTCCCCAACGTCATCGTCGCCGGGTTCGCCGGGTTCTCCCAGGCCGAGCTGTTCGAGGTCGAGAGCAAGGTCGAGCGCGAGGCGCCCCAGGTCAAGTTCTGAGTCGCTGAGTGTTCAAGGGCCGCCGATTTGCTCCGGTCGGTCCGCCTTCGTCTGACGATCTCCGACCGAGGTCCCTTGAAGGTCTTCGGTCGGGCGCCAACTCCGTTGGAGGAACGGCTTCCGGCCGAACGACCACGCGTCTCCGACCCCCACTCCCCGATCCCGAGCACGCTCCTCGACGATGTCCACCAACTTCTTCGACCAACAGGACCAGGCCCGGCGCAAGACCGGGCTGTTACTCTTCTACTACGCGCTGGCGATCGTGGCGATCATCGGCACGCTCTACGTGGCCGCCGCCTTGATCTTCAACGTGGTCGACTCCGGCGAGTCGAGGCCCTCCAGCCGACCGGGCGTCGGGGTCGTCGTCGAGGGCGAACCGGTGCGCGGAGGGTCCACGGGGCCGTCGCTCTGGAACCCCGAGCTGCTCGGGATCATCTCGATCGGCACCTTGGCCGTGGTGGGCCTGGCCACCGCGTTCAAGGTCTCGCAGCTCTCTGGCGGTGGGCACGTCGTGGCCGAGTCGCTGGGTGGCCGGCTGATCGACCCCAACTCGCGCGACCCGGTCGAACGTCGCCTGCTCAACGTCGTCGAGGAGATGGCCCTGGCCTCGGGGGTCCCGGTGCCGCCGGTCTACCTGATGGAGAAGGAGGAGGGGATCAACGCCTTCGCGGCCGGCTACAGCCCGGGCGACGCGGCCATCGGCGTGACCCGAGGCGCGGTCACCTATCTGAGCCGCGACGAACTCCAAGGCGTCATCGCCCACGAGTTCAGCCACATCCTCAACGGCGACATGCGGATTAACATCCGCCTGATGGGGATCCTGTTCGGGATCATGGTCCTGGGGGTGATCGGCCAGATCATGCTCCGGGGCGGCTATTACAGCAACCTGGCCTCCTCGAGGCGCGACGACAACAAGGGCGGTCAGATCGCGTTGTTCGGCCTGGTCCTGGTGATCCTGGGCTGGGTCGGCGTGCTGTTTGGGCGCTTGATCCAGGCGGCGATCTCGCGACAGCGCGAGTACCTGGCCGACGCCTCGGCGGTCCAGTTCACACGGAACCCGGACGGGATCGGCGGGGCCTTGAAGAAGCTGGGCGCGATCTCGCAGGGGGCGCGGTTGCAGAGCCCCGACGCGATCGAGGCCAGTCACATGTTTTTCGGCGACGCGGTCGGGGTGATGCTCAACTTCAATGCGCTGGCGACCCACCCGCCGATCGAGGAGCGGATCAAGCGGATCGACCCGCAGTTCGACGGCCGGTTCCCTTCGACGGTCAAGCCGGCGTACCTGGCCGTCGAGGAGTCGAGCCGCTCGGCCAAGCCCAAGCAACGTCGGTCGCCCTTCGACCCGATCACCGGCCCGATGGGGGCGGCCGGTCAGGTCGGCGGGGGGGTGATGGGTCCGGCGGTCGTCATGGGCGCCTCGAGGGCCGTCGCCGATATCGGGGCGCCTCGGCAGGAGCACTACGACTTCGCCGCCGACTTCCTCCGCGATGCGCCTCAACCGCTCCTGGACGCGGCCCGCGACCCGTTCTCGGCCCGCGCATTGGTCTACGCGCTGTTGCTCGATGACGACAAGCAGGTCAACCGTCAGCAGATGGAGATCATCGCCGGCCAGGACGAGCGGGGGACCGACCGCGAGACGGCCTGGCTCCGGTCGTCGACCACCGCGCTGCCCGAGATCGCGCGGCTCCCGCTGGTCGAGCTGGCCATGCCCGCGCTCCGGCAACTCTCGAAGGCCCAGTACAACCGCTTCCGCACCAACGTCGAGGCGCTCATCAAGGCCGACCAGCAGTTCACCCTCTTCGAATATATCTTGATGCGGATGGTGGTCCGCCACCTCGACCGGCACTTCACGAGGACGGTGCGCTCGCGGGTCCGCTACCGTTCGATCGCTCCGTTGACCGATCCGATCGTCGACCTGCTCTCGAGCCTGGCGTTGTTGGGCCACGACGAGCCGTCCACAGCGCGCGAGGCCTTCGATGCGGCCGCCGGGGGCCTCGGCCTGACCGGGGCGACGATGCGGACCGCCTCGGGCGGGATCCTCCAGGCCGTCGACGAAGCGTTGAAGCCGCTGGCCCAGGCCAGCCCGTCGATCAAGCGTCAGGTCCTGGAGGCTTGCGCCACCTCGATCGCCCACGACGGCCGCGTCGTCGTCGCCGAGGCCGAGCTGCTCCGGGGTATTGCCGACGCCCTCGAGTGCCCCATGCCCCCCTTCGCCGCCGACCTCGATGTCGAAGGCGTGTGATCTCGCCAACGATCCACTCGCAGACCGACGCAATAGGTCTGCGATCAAATCCCTGAGGAATATCCAAGCACTCCGACTCAAGCATCCCTTGTCGAGTCCGACTGCGTCAGGACTGTTCCCAAGTTTCATAGAGCCAGATGGCGTTTTCTTTGATGGTGTCGATACCGATGAGGTAGACGGTCAGGGCGATGGCGGCCAGGACGGCGAGGGTCAGCAAAGTTGAGGTGATGCCGAGCAGGCGGCCCATGACGGCCAGGCGTTCGGGGGTCCGGCCGGCGCGTCGGCAGTCGCGGAGGTAGCCGTTGCCCAGGACCCAGGCGATCGGGCCGGTCACCTGACAGCAGACCATCGAGAACAGGCCCAACGCGTAGATCCGACGCGCCCGTGGGTCGACCTCGGTGGCCTCGGCGTCTCCGGGAGAACCGGCTCCTTGAGCCATGTCCAAGGCCCGGGACGTCGGGGCGGACTCTATGAGCGTCTTGGGCCGGTCGTCCGGGATCGGCTCGGGCTCGACGTTCGTCATGGCGCGTCTCGACTCGATGGGTTCTCCGAAGGGCCGACCGATCTACCCTTTCGTGACCGTCGTAGCCTACCACGCGGACCCGGCGATGCCCAACCGGGCAGGGACGCGGCTCGGTCGCCTTGATAGCGTCCCCACGAGAGACCACGACCGGCGACACGGACCCGGAGGATGGGAACCGGTCCTCCCCCTCCCATAGGACACATCCCAGCCACGTGCGATATTTGCACTCGGCCTGGAAGTCCTCCCCGGATCGGTCGAGCGCCGCGAAGGCGCCGGTCTCGGCTCGGTCTCGGGAGAATCCTTCGATCAAACGATTCGACCGCCCCATTTGGCATCGGCCTTGCACTTCTACCTCAGCAAAGTCGTGAGGTCTGATCAATTCAGCGCGGCTCCTCAGGGAAGACGGGCCGCTCAACCTTCAGGAAGATCGCCCGCGACTCTCGCGGCTTGTCCAGGAAGGGCCTGCCGCGAGTTTTTCCCATTCACTTTTGGCCGAAATATCGATCCGGCGAGCCTATCCCGGATCTCTTTGTATGATCGCTCACGTTTACCTCAGCAACCTATCTGGACTTTCGCCCTATTGCCGGGGCGTGGGTCGTTGCTGAGGCAGAACGGATCCCCGGTCGAGATGCGGATCCACCAACACGATCAACCATCCCCCGAGGACGGGCTGCGCCCAGCTTCGAAGAATATCGGAGATCCGTCGGAGGGGCTGGAGACTGGTGAGCCCGGCGAGGGCTAGATCCTCGTGGGTGATCACGCGGCCGCGTCGGTCTCGCGAATCCAGGCTGGCCTTTTCCAGGAGGGCGGGCTACCCTTTGGAATATATCCAGGCCCTCTCAGGATCGTCGCCTTCCAAGGATCATCATGGCCGCCTTCATCCTCCCATCACTGGCACCGACTTCAGACGCTCAGCGAGCGTCCAGGTCGATTGCGCTGAGTGGGCTGGACAGCATCGTCGCATTCGAACAGCGTTCGACCGCTTCGAGGGTTTTGGGGCTTGGTCAGAATATCGACAATGCGCGACTTGACGGTTCGGAAATGATCAATTGGCTGCTCCTTCGTTCGTGGCTGATTTGGATCCTAATTCTAGAGATTCTACTGCTCACGGGGCGGGGGGGAGTGCGAGCCACCTGAGAGGTCTTCGGAGACGAGACTGCTTGGGAACACAGGAGAGGCCGGCACTCCCCGAGTTTGGGGTGTGTCGGCCTCGTTGCGTTGGGGGCGACTGCTCCCTTGGGGAAGGGATTGTCGGCATCTGCTTTTCGGGATCACGGTCGTGGGTTGTTCGGGAGTGGAACCGTGCGTGTCGACCGACTCGCGTTGGGTGCGCGAAACGGTCGCTTGGAGGGGGCCCGGGTTTGGTCTCGGGTCCCGAGCTTTCGTAGAATCGTGCCAGACGCCCCATCAGCGCCCCAAAGGAAAGGCAAAGGAATCATGGTTACCGAGTCGGCCGTCGCGAGCGTCGAAGACGTCCCCGTGTTGATGGATCGCGGACGTTCGCTCCCCACGATCACGCGGGGAGACCTGGAGATCCGCGACGGAGGGTTCACTGTCGAGCCGATCGCGGTTCGGGATGTGCCGGGCTTCGACGCCCACGAGTTGGTCGTCGCCTGCCACGACAAGTCGAGCGGCCTGCACGCCTTCATCGCGATCCACGACACGAGGCGCGGACCGTCCCTGGGCGGCTGCCGGATGTGGTCGTACGCGGACGAGCGGGCCGCCCTGACCGACGTGCTCCGGCTCTCCCAAGGGATGAGCTACAAGCACGCCGTGGCCGAGCTGCCGCACGGCGGGGGCAAGGCGGTGATCGTCGGCAACCCGCACCGGGACAAGACGCCCGCGCTGTTCGCGGCCTTCGGGCGGTTCGTCGAGGCGCTGCGCGGCCACTATATCACCGCCGAGGACGTCGGCGTCGGTGTCGAGGATATGACCCACGTCCGGACCGCCACGACGCACGTGGCCGGCTTGCCGATCGAGGACGGGGGCAGCGGCGACCCCTCGCCGATGACCGCCTTCGGCGTTTACTGTGGGCTCCGCGCTGCCGTGGCACACCGGTTCGGCAGCGACGACCTGAACGGTCGCACGGTCGCCGTGCAGGGGGTCGGTCACGTCGGCTATGTCCTCTGCCGCCACCTCCATGAGGCCGGTGCACGATTGGTCGTCACCGACATCAACGCCGAGAGCCTGGAGGCGGTCCGTCGCGACTTTGGGGCGACCGTCGTCACGCCCGAGGTGATCTACGAGGTTGACGCCGACGTCTTCGCCCCCTGTGCGCTGGGCGGCACGGTCAACGCCCTGTCGATCCCCAGGCTCCGGGCCCAGGTCGTCGCCGGCGCGGCCAACAATCAACTGGCCGAGCCTGAGGACGCCCGACGCTTGGCCGCCGCCGACATTCTTTACGCGCCCGACTACGTTATCAATGCCGGCGGCGTCATCAACATCGCCCACGAACACCCCGTCTACGACCCCGAGGCCGCCCGACAGCACACCGCACGCATCGGCGCGACCCTGACCGCCATCTTCGAGGAGGCCCAACGTCAAGGCCGGACCACCGCCGAGGTCGCCGACGACCACGCTCGACGGAACCTCGAACAGGCCCTATGAGCCTCGACCGATCTCGACGCCCCCTCGACAACAGACACGTCTCTCAGCCATCCCGGTGATCTGCCCGGCACCGTCCATGGGTGGCTCGAGGGGTTTATTTGAAGGTCGCCACGGAAAGCAAACCGTCCCTGGTGTGTCCCCGGGGACATGTCTCCTAATCGGGCTCGTTCCCAGGCATTCGACCCACAAGCAGTTCCACGCAACGATTTCGTTCGGCAATCCGCGAGAATCGCATCCGATCGCGAGGACCGTCGGATCATCGTAGTGCTCTATTGAAAGACATGAGCAGATAATCCGCTTCTATCATCGTACCGAAACGCGACTCCGACACATTCGCGTCGAGTTGTCCGACGGTTCCCCGTGATCTAGGGTTGTCGCAAATGCCGCCGGGTCTTGGCCCGATCTCCATCGCGCTTGGTGCTTGGCGCCTGGTGCTCGGCCGAAGGTCCCCTCCCCGCCCGGGTGGGGAAGGGGATCCGCCGAACGCCGTTGTCCGCGACGACGACGGCCCGGTCAGCTTTCGGGTCGATCCCATCGGCGATGTCCACGGACCCGAGACCGATCGGGCCGAACCGGCCACGGAGAGATCGGACCTCGGGTGCGGCCGCCTCGCGACGACGAGGGGGGTTCACCGTTGCGGGCCTCCGGAGGAGGCGTTCGACGTCGAAGAGGCCCCCCCTTGAACCCACCCACGAGCCCCCTTCAACGTTCGGAGCCGATCCCATGACCGCTTCCCCGGAGAGATCGTCGCGGCCCCATCAATCATCCCCGGTCGTCGAGGACGTCCCGGAACCGCCGAGTGACAGGGGGCGGACGTTGGCCGATTTCCCCGAGGCCGCCCGGCTCGCGGAGGACCTCGAGCACATGCGTCGAGAGTCGCGCGCCTTGCGCGACTTGGCCGCAGCCATGTCGCAGGCGCGGACCGCGGACGAGGTCGCCGGATCGATCATCCGGGTCTTCCTGGAGACCTTCGATTGGGACTACGGCGTCTACCAGTCGCGCGGCAGCGACGACGACGCGTTGACCTGCGGGGTCAGTGGCGGCCATGCCCCCGAGGAGTTCGTCCGAGCCTTACAGGCGTGCACGTTCCGTCGCGGCGAGGGCCTCGGCGGCACGAGTTGGGAGACGGGCGAGCCGGCCTTCGAACCCGACCTGCCCGCGGCACGCTACTGTGCCTACGCCCCCGCGGCGGCCCGCTGCGGGATCAAGTCCGGGATCGGCGTGCCCATGATCGACGACCGCGGCTACACCGGCAGCCTGATCTTTTATTCCGGCCAGCACCGGACCTACGGCCAGGCCGAGCGGGAGACGATCTCGCGGATCGCCTCCTTCGCCACGACGATGCTCCGGCGCGTCGCCGAGCATGCGGTCATCGAGCGCCAGGCATGGATCTTGGACTCGGTCGGATCCAACATTGTCTTCTGCGACAAGGATCTCGTAGTCCGCTATCAGAACTCCCATTCCCGGGAGAAACTCGCCCGTCTGGAGCACCTGCTCCCCATCGCGGCCGACCAGGTGGTCGGCCACTCCATCGATCTCTTCCATCGGGATCCGGAGCGGGTCCGCCGAATCCTCCGGGAGCTCGGGGACCGCACGCACACCGCACGGATCGATCTCGGCGGGGAGGCGCTCGGCCTGTGCGCCAGGGCCGCCCGGGACGACGAGGGCCGGACGGTCGGCTACGTCGCGACCTGGGACATCGTCACCGAGCAGATGCGGGCCGAGGAGCAGAACGCCAAGCGGGCCGCCCAACTCCAGGACGTGCTGGGCAGGGCCGAGCGGACGGCGGTGCAGCTCGGGGACGCCTCGAGCGAGCTCCGCTCGGTCAGCGAGTCGATGTCCAGGGACGCTGAGGGCACCTCGACCCAGGCGATTGCCGTCAGCTCCGCCGCCGAGCAGATCAGCACCAACGTCCAGACGGTGGCCTCGGGCATCGAGCAGATGGGCGCCAGCATCCGCGAGATCGCCAAGAACGCCGATGAGGCGGCCCAGGTCGCCCGCGAGGCCGTCGACGTCGCCGACTCCACCAACCAGACCGTCTCCAAGCTGGGCGAGTCCTCAGCACTCATCGGCCAGGTCGTCAAGGTGATCACCGCCATCGCCGGCCAGACCAACCTTCTGGCGCTCAACGCGACCATCGAAGCGGCCCGCGCCGGCGAGGCCGGCAAGGGATTCGCCGTCGTCGCCAACGAGGTCAAAGAGCTGGCCAAGGAGACCGCCCGCGCCACCGAGGACATCAGCCGGAAGATCGAGGGCATCCAGTCCGACACCCGAGGCGCTGTTGAGGCGATCCACAGGATCAGCGAGATCATCGGCCGGATCAACGCGATCCAGAGCACCATCGCCAACTCGGTTGACGAACAGAAGGCGACGACCAACGAGATCGGCCACAAGGTTGCCGAGACCGCCAAGGACAGCTCCGAGATCGCCCGCAACATCACCTCCGTCGCCGACGCGACCCAACGGACCCTCGACGGGGCGAACAACACGCGCGACTCGTCCCTCCGGCTCGGCGAGCTGGCCGACGAGCTGAAGGTCCTCGTCCAGACCACCGATTTGGGTTGAGCCGGACCATCCGCCCCCGAATGATCGAGGCCGACCCGTGGATCGAATACGTCCCCGTCATATCAGTTCCGAGCCTGGAGGCGCTCCCGTCCCCCCACGTCGGATCCTCACCCGAGGTCCCGGGTTAGGGTCGCGGAATTCCACGGTTCGCAGCACGACATCCGGTCTGACGACGAGGGGATCGCGTTCGCCTCGCTCGGGGCGTCACCCGGAAGCAGGGAGATCGAGATGAGCGGGTCCCCCGAGAGATCCGGCTCCGCGTCGACCTCCCGGTGACCCATCGCGTCGGGCTCGACGTGATGGAGGCCGCCTATCCAACGTCGCGCGGGACGATCCGCGACCCGGCCTCGGCGCGTCGACGACTGCTCCTGCGATTCGAAGATCAATATGTTCTAAATATCTAAAATTATAATGTCTTTATTTCTCGCCATCGCTACCCCCAATGTGGCAATGTGATCCAGCTCACACTCAGGCGGGTTCGTGCGTGAAACCTCCATGGGATGGTTAGGGGCGGGGCAACGTCGCTCGCATGAGTCCAGCGATCGGTCCCCCGCCGAACCAACTTGGAGGACCCGGTGCAATGGACCTGACCAATCAGATCACCAGCGATCTCGTCAAGTGGTACCGCGATCAACTCAACGCATCGAGTTACTACCTCAACGGCTTCAACGGCTACAGTGATTGGATGATCTACGGAGCGACCAGTCCCCAGAAACTCTACATGATCAGCGAGTGGGTGCTCGTCGACCTCATGTCCAAGCAGGTCGGCCCCGACGAGATCACCGAGAAGATGGTCGCCGATCTAATTGGAACCGCGCTCAAAAATGTGGACAAAACCCAATATAATCAGGTCTCGAACTTTTGGCTCAAACAGATCGGTGGTATTCCCTTCGATGCCAAGAAGGCGAACGAACTCATGCGGCTCCAGGCGAAGAAGCAAACCTCAAAGAAAGAGGAACGTACGATTAACGACCACAAAACCCATTTGAAAACCAGATATACACTAGCAAGCACCACAGACAAAAACCAATCTGACCGAACGCTTTTCATGCGTCGCTTCCTCGATTCATCCCGGTTCTCGCTGGTCCGCGACTGGGACGTCGCCGATGAGTTCAAGGAGCGGATCAATACGGCGAAGGTGGGAGGCCACGATACCCTGAAGGCGCCGAGGAAGACCGAGAGCGGTAAGGACCGCTCGCTCGATTCGGTGATGTCTGACCTGACGATCCGTCGGATGTGTAAGTTTTTGGTCTACGATTCGATCGCTCAGGGCAAGGGGATCGCCTACCTCCTGGACGACCTCGACCTCGATCGGGTCGCCTTCCTGGCCGATCCGCAGGAGGTCCCCGCGGTGGCGCGGGTAGGCGAGGAGGGCAAGGTCCCGATCTGCACCTCGGAGATCCGCGAGATTTTCCGCTGCTGGGACAAACTGGAGCCCCACGTCCAGTTCTACAGGGATTTCTACGAGGTCCCGTCGCCATGGGAGTCACCGACGGGCACGGTGGCGAACCTCAGGAACTGGGCCGGATACGCGGCCCATCGCGCCACCAAGATCCTCCAGTCGGGATTGACCACCGGAGCGTTCCAGGCCCAGAAGACGACCTTAGAGCAGGTCGTAACCGAATATGGCCGCAAGAACGATGTCCAGGCCATCCGGCTCTTCCATCGGGCGCGACCGAGCCTGTTGGACCACCAACGACGCCTCAACTCGACGGTGGCCGACCGCGAGTTGAGGACCTTGAAGGCCTGAAATGAGCCGCGATGCCCGGCGATTGGACCGGGCGCACCGAAACGATCGAACCGGTGCGCCGAGCTTCGTTGAGGATCGATGTCGATGGTGACGCGACCGACTCAGGCGGTCGGCAGGGCCTTGCGGATCGCGCCGAGGGCCAGCAGGACATATCCGGTGACCAGGTCGGGGTTGCCTTCCAGCCAACGGTCGGCCGGGTTGATCCAGCTACCGTCCTCGGCTTGTCGTTCGGCCAGGGCCTCGATCAGCTCGGAGCGCCAGTCGTGGGCCACGCCGTTCTCGTCGGTCAGGGTCGGCTTCCCATAGACGGCCAGGGCCTTGGCCATCACCTGATAGTAGTAGAACAGGCCCTGCTGGCCGAGCCCGGGGTTCTCGTCGACTGAGTAGTTGGCCTGGAGAAACCGGAGGGCGGCCTGGTAGCGCGGATCGTCCTCGGTGAGCCCGGCGTAGATCATACTCTTGAACCCGGCGTAGGTCATGCTCCCGTAGGAGCGGAGCCCGCCGTTGGCCGTCGTGCCGGCCTGGCTCGACCCACCCAAGGCGGGCGTGTAGGCGAATCCGCCGTCGTTGACCTTCTCGGCCCAGGGCTGGTCATTGAACTCGCTGTCGAGGTTCTGGGTCCTCGAGACGAAGATCAGGGCCTTCTGGAGCGCGGGGTCGTCCTCGGGGACACCGCTGTCGCGCAACGCCTCGATGAAGAAGGAGGTGTTGGACAGGTCCGGTCGGCTCCGCGAGCCATAGCCGGCGCCGCCGTAGAAGACATCTTCGGGCGTCTTCTCCTCGCCCTCGTCCCACTGCAAGCCGCGGAGGAACCCCTGAGTGCCGGCGATCAGGCCGTCGTAGCGGCCGTCGCCGAAGACTTCGTTGGCCTCGGTATAGGCCATCAGCATGATCGAGGAGACGTAGTTGGTACGGATCTCGGCGTCGAATCCACCCTCGGGACGTCGGAACTGGTCCATATACTCCAGGGCGCGGGCGACCATCGCGTCGCTGGGCGCGACCCGCTGGGAGCGCAAGGCGCCGGCCAGGGCGATCGCGGAGATGCCCGGACCGGCCGGCGTCGACCAACCGCCAGTGGCCTGTTCCTGACGCGCCCGGAGGAACCGGATCCCCCGCGAGGCCATATCGATGACGCGTTCGCGGAGGGCCTTCGGATCGGCCACGTCTTGATCTTGTGAGACCGGTCCGGCCCAACCCCGACCAGCCGACCCAGTCAGCCCCAGCGCCAAGCCGGCTCCAATGCCCAGGCCCAACACTTCGCGACGCGTCCGTCGTCCCCGTTGTTCTCGCATTCGGTCCTCTCCTCGATCGATCAAAAGCGGGTGGTTCGCCCGTCGTCCGCAACGTCGACCCCGAGCATGAGGCCAACGCCGACTGCCCAAATATGGGCTCGGACCATTGTAGAAGGGTGCCTCCCCCGACAACAGTCCGAGTCACTCAGTTTCCGAACGATGCCTGGCGGAAGCGACTCACCGCAGCATGTCGGGGTCGATGCCCAATTGACGAAGCTGCGCGGCCAATCGGTCGGCCCGCTCACGCTCCTGCTCGGCCCGTTGATCGGCTTGATCGGCCCGTGCTCGCTCTTGTTCAATCCGTTGCTCGGCCTCTTCAGCCCGTTGGCGTTGCTCCATGCGATCCAGATCCCATTGCTGGACCGACTCGAAAACCGTCCCATCGGGACGCTCCAACATCAAATCGCTGCCGGCCAAAGCGAACCGCAATCCCAAACGCGGGCTTTGCCAACCTTGAATCGCCTCGATCAGCACCAAACCGTCGCCCTGACGAATCCAACCCTGCAGGTTGGCCGACGCCGGTTCGGGATCGTACTGGTAGTACTCCTCCACCCCATACGTCTCGTAGAAGGACCGCTTCTCAGCCATCTCCAAGTCACTGTTGCCCGGTGAGAGGACTTCGAAGACCACCTGGGGGGCGATCCCATCTTCTAAATGTTGGATGTAAGAGCCCCGGAATCCCTTGGGACGGCCAAAGACCACCAGGGCATCGGGGGCCCGACGGATCTCGGGTTGGCCCTCCACCGGATACCAAAGCAGGTCGCCCGCGACGAAAACGTCGCTGCGATCGCGGAAGAAGGCCTCGAGCCCTTCCTTGATGGTGACGATCCACTGAAACTGGAGGGTGTTTTCGGCCATCGGCTGTCCGTCGCTATCGAGATAGATCACCTCAGCAGAAGCCTTCGTCTGTCCGGTGGACGTGCTCACAAGCTTCTCCTTACGATGCCAGAATCTGGGTGTGGGTTGGTGGTCGGATCTCCAGATCTCCCCAATCCCTTCGCTGTCGAGACCGAGCATAATAACGCCAACGGCCCAAATACGGGCTCGGACCATTGTAGAAGAGCGTCTCCCCCGACAACAGTCCGAGCCACCCGGTTTCCGAACGATGCCTGGCGGAAGCGACTCACCGCAGCATGTCGGGGTCGATGCCCAATTGACGAAGCTGCGCGGCCAATCGGTCGGCCCGCTCACGCTCCTGCTCGGCCCGTTGATCGGCTTGATCGGCCCGTTGATCGGCTTGATCGGCGCGCTTTCGCTCCTGCTCAGCGATCCGTCGCTCTTGTTCGGCCCGCTGGTCGGCCTGCTCGGCGCGCGCTCGCTCTTGTACGGTCTGGCGTTGCTCTTGCTCAATCCGTTGCTCGGCCTCTTCGGCACGTTGGCGTTGCTCTTGCTCAATCCGTTGCTCGGCCTCTTCGGCACGTTGGCGTTGCT
>CAZSSM010000002.1:0-23173 GCA_964609385.1 uncultured Planctomycetia bacterium | reverse complement strand
GGCGTTGCTCTTGCTCAATCCGTTGCTCGGCCTCTTCGGCACGTTGGCGTTGCTCCATGCGATCCAGATCCCATTGCTGGACCGACTCGAAAACCGTCCCATCGGGACGCTCCAACATCAAATCGCTGCCGGCCAAAGCGAACCGCAATCCCAAACGCGGGCTTTGCCAACCTTGAATCGCCTCGATCAGCACCAAACCGTCGCCCTGACGAATCCAACCCTGCAGGTTGGCCGACGCCGGTTCGGGATCGTACTGGTAGTACTCCTCCACCCCATACGTCTCGTAGAAGGACCGCTTCTCAGCCATCTCCAAGTCACTGTTGCCCGGTGAGAGGACTTCGAAGACCACCTGGGGGGCGATCCCATCTTCTAAATGTTGGATGTAAGAGCCCCGGAATCCCTTGGGACGGCCAAAGACCACCAGGGCATCGGGGGCCCGACGGATCTCGGGTTGGCCCTCCACCGGATACCAAAGCAGGTCGCCCGCGACGAAAACGTCGCTGCGATCGCGGAAGAAGGCCTCGAGCCCTTCCTTGATGGTGACGATCCACTGAAACTGGAGGGTGTTTTCGGCCATCGGCTGTCCATCGCGATCGGGATAGATGACCTCAGCAGAAGCATTCGTCGATCCGGTAGACGTACTCACAAGCTTCTCCTTAGGATGTCGGGACTTGGAGTGGGTTGTTGGTCGGATCTCCAGATCTTCCCGATCCATTCGCTGTCGAGACCGAGCGTACTCCGGCCCTGGAAAGGGTCTTACCGACAGCAGGGATCGGCATGATGGCTAGAATCATCGTTTCGAAAGCCCCAAGTCCGCTGATTTCGCCACGGTCCTTGATCAGCAGGGCGCGGAAGAGCGACGGAGCGGTTCCTCTTCGATCGGGTGTAGCTAGGGCGGGGACTTGGAGTATTTTGCGTCGGTCCGCACTCTCGAGTCGACTGAATATCAGAAAAAGAACAAAGGCTCGGACCACCGTGGAGGAGTCGCTGCCCTCCAACGCACGGTCCGAGCCTTGAATCTATATCATAAAGGGTTTTTTGACCATTCATTCAATTTTACAAACAAATTTTTTAATAACATCGGTACAATAAAGCATATCATTTTTGGAAGTGCTCCATCTCCTTTAGAAGGAGCCGGCGTTGATTTTTTCTCCGCCGTCCTTGGTCAGCAGGGCGCGGAAGACGGCCGGATCGATCGTCGAGAGGAGATACCGAACCGCTCCGTCAACGAAGAGGACCGGGGCGCCGGTTCGCAAACCCTCGGCGAGGATCGCGGGGCTCGGCTCCTCGCCGATCTCCCAGTCAGCCGGTTGGGTCCAGACGACGGCGCGGTCGGCGGGGACTTCCAGGGCCAGGATCGTATTGCTGGTCCCATCGCTGATCGAATTGATCGGCGTCCGCTCGGTCCCCGACAGGGTCGTCGACGGCCCACGAGGCACGACGTAGGTCGTTTTCCCCTGGGCAGCTAGTCCCACAGGGGCCAAGGGCGAGGCGTAGGTCTCGGGCATCTCGGCGATGAGCGTCCGGTTATGCGGGCTGTCCCAAGGCTCGTCGAGGTGAAACCGATCGTACAGCTCCTTCTGTTCAATGTAGGGCAAGAGGTGGACCCGCCAGCTCAGGAGGGGACGCTTCGCCTCATCACTCGAATAGGCGGGCGTAAACGCATAGGAACCGGCCTGGCCCCGGCGCCGGTTCCGGGAGGCGTCGTTGTGGAAAGCAAGGCCGATCTGCTTAAGGTTGTTCATGCTCTGCTGCCGACGTGCGGCCTCGTCGGCCGACAAGGCTGCGGGCATGAGCATGCCGGTCAGGATCGGCGCATCGACGTCGAGCCGGAGCTGGTCGCCCTGGACCTCAGCGCGGACTTGGTCGCGAATCTGTTGGCGGAGCGGCGCGGGCAGTCCGTCACCGGAAGCCTCAAGGAAAAACGCGACGGCCCGATCGACCAGATCGGCCACCGCGCGGGCCGATTCCGGAGTGCGCGATCGCAGGTCGAAACGCAGCGTGGCCCGGCCCTCGGCTTCGGACGTCAGGGTCAGGGCGACCCAGGGCGTGTCCTGAAAGAAAGGAGCGGTGGAGCCGCCACCGATTTCGGCAGGCCATTCGTCAACCAATTCGCCGACGACCCGACGTTGGAGGGCGCTGAGCGCGAAGACAAGCCGGGCCATCGGTTTGTCGTCGCCGAGCGACAAGGCTTCAAGAATGTTAGGCCGATGGGCGGCGGGACGTCGGACCCGCTCCAGGGCGTCGCGGGTGCCGGCGAAGACGGCGCCATGAACCTGGGCGCAGGTCGGCCAGGAGAACGGGACCGGAGCGGCTGTGCCGCAGAGGATATCGCCGATCTCCTTCGCGTCAGCGCCCTCTCGCGTCGTGACCACCACGAACAGTGCGTCGACCATGTCCAGCAGGTTCGCCACGACATAGAGTCGATCGGCGCCGGCATCGACCAGCGCGTCGCGCCAACCGACCAGCGGGGCGATGGCCCCTCGGACCGATGGTATACCAACGTTCTCGCCGAAGAGGGACGCCGGATCGATCGATTCCAGATCGATCACCACGACGAGAGAGTCGTCCTCACCAAGGAACGGGGTGATCGCCTCGGCCTCGGGCGGGGCGGGGGCCAAGCCCGGAGAGAATGCTAATGCGGCGAGCAAAACGATCGTTGAGAATGAACAAAACATCTTCAAAAATCCTCGAAAATTAATTCTCGTAAGTGTTCACATCATCGGATAGACGAAGCGTGTACGCCGTGGTGTATTGGTTGGAGAGTCCGGGGGTGTTCCCCTCGAGCGAGGCGGTCCGGCCATCCTCGCTGAGGCGATAGGTGAAGGGTTGGCCGGTGGACGGGTTGATCGGCGCGGGCGTCTCAACGAGATCGTTGAGGCTCTCAGGAAGTCGACCGTCATGCGCGTCCGCGTAGAGACGGATGGCCTCGATCGTCTGGATCAGGTCGGTGTACTGTTCGTAGCGTCCTTCGCTGCGGACCACGTTGGACGCCGATACCGCCACTCCCAGGAAGAGCCTCATCAACAGATTGTGCGATCGGCCGCTGCGCTGGTCCTTGGAGCGTTGCTCGGCTCGCTCGATCAATTCGACAGCTTGCCAGTAGGGTAGTTTCGTATATTTCAACGCATCGTCGTTGATGGCCTCGAACTCCTGGTAGGTTTGCAGACCAACCACCTGGATGGCCGGCATGGCCTTGACCCGCTCGGGATCCATCCCTTGTTCGATCAGTTCGGCACGGGCGGTTGGGTAGGCCTGGGCCACTAACCCGGCTAGCGCGAGGGATGCGGCCCAACGCGGTGAGGAAACGCGCAGTTGTATGTCAACGAGTCCGAGTGCGTCGAGCAGTTCCTCGCGGAATTGGCGAGCCTTGGCCAGTCCCCATGGTTCACCATCGAGGTCTTCGAGGCTGGGGATGGTCTGTCTGAGGAACATGAGGTCGGTCTCGAGCGTGGCGGTCAGGTCGATGAACGGCCGCGGTCGGTTGGCCAGCGCCCAATACAAGTTCGGGGCGTCAGGGTGGCCGATGAGGTCGACCAAGATGGTCCGGACCAGGCCGCTTTCGGCCTGACCGATGAGCCCTTGAATGAGCGACGGGCCCTCGGCGACATGACGGCTCAAGGCGAACCCGACCTGGATCCAATGCCAGGCCACATCGACCTCACCGTCGGCGATCGCCACCCGCGCCCGCAGCGCCACCAGACGGGCCAGCTCGCGTGACTCCTGCATCTCTGTGAGGAGGAGGTCGTAGCCCTCTGGGCGGTTGTCCAGTCCCCAATCGCAGGACTCACGGAACGCCCCCAGTTCGACCTCGTTGAGGATTCGCTGGTAGTTGCTCTCAAGCAACGTCCGCGCCTCCTCGACCGGAAACTCGTCGAGCGGCATCTCGAGCCAGTCCGAGACGCGATCGGCCGACGACTGGGACATGTCGCCTTTCTCTTGAACCGCCTGTTCCAGTTCGACCCGACGGTTCTGGTAGAGGAACCCAAGCGCTCGGTGATAGAAGAGGGCCGCGTTGCCGGGCACCAACTGATCGCGTTCGGGCAGGATCCGGTACTTCAAGGCCGGTCGCGGGGCCGGCGCAAGGTGGATCACCACGGTCGTTCGATCGAACTCTTCGACAGTCTGGGACCAGGCCGGAGTCATGGCCAGGGTCACCAATAGGATCGAAGCCATAAGCCATCGAGAAATCACAACGATTCTCCCTCAAATTGGTTTCGGAAACGGATGATCTCAGCACGCATCAGCGTTGAGACGGTGGGGGACGCGGCCCCATCGCGGGCCAGGGGGGTCGTGGATAGGATGCTCGACCCGGTCTCAGGCAGGGCATCCAGACCTTGACGCGCGATGAGCCGTCGCAGGTCGGCCGGTCGCCATGCGTCGGCGTCCTCGCTGTCAGATCGCGTTTCGCTCAACAACGGCCAGGGAGCGTTCCGCGCACGATCGGCGAGCCCGGTCGCGTCAGAGCCGCGGTCATGAAAGACGATGACCTCCGCGAGCGGAGGCACCGGATCGTTCTCAAGTGACTGACGAGGATCGGGGGATGCCTCATCGATACCGACCAGATTCGTCTCCGTTCTGCTGTTTGTCTCGATGTCAGGTTCTCGACCCGCTTGTTGCGGCTCCCCAGTCATCTCCGTCTGATCGAGATTCCCATGGAATTCGATGCGTTGTGTGAGGACGACGGCCTCGCCGATCGCGATGAGGGCCAGCGCGGCGGTCAGAGCGGGCCAGAGCCGCGGGCCGTTGGCGCGACGCTCGGCGAGTCCGGCGGCGCGGCCGGCCTCGAAGAGGATCCGGTCGCGGTCCAGGCGGACCGGCGTGGGTCGGAGCCCTCGGAGCGCATCGGTCAGCGGATCGGTTTCGGGAACGTCGTCGAGGCGTCCGAGGACGTCGTCGACGTGGCGGTCGTTCGGGTCGCGCGGTCGGGACATGGGACCCCCAAGTGTTGGCGGAGCCGGTCGAGCCCGGCCTGGTAGAGACGATGCGTTTGGCTGGTCGAGGCGTCTCGGAGCGCGGCGATCTCGGCGAACCGGAGCCCGCCCCAGAGGTGGGCGACGATCACCTCACGCTGATCGAGCGGCAGACCGCGTAGGGCCTCGGTGGCCGACTCGGCGTCGATGGCCGAGGGACCCCGGTTCGAAACCGGGTCGGTCTCGAACCATGAGGCCGCATCGAGCCCAGCGCGTTGCTCGTGGGCCCGTCGGCGCCGGGCCCGTTTAGCGGCGTTGATTGCATCGTGGCGGACGACCCGGAACAGCCAAGGCACAGGCCGATCGGGCGTTGGACGCTGGGCGGCGAGCTTGATGAAAGCCTCCTGGACGATGTCCTCGGGCGCATCGGAGCGGTCGAGCCACTGCCGAGCGTAAAGCGTCAGGGCCGCGCCATGTCGATCGAGCAGCGTGCCGAGTTCGTCCGGGTCCATCCGCACCCGACCTCCGAGGTTCCGCCACCAAGTCTCAAGGGCGAGTCAATCACGTCGTCGTTCACCCTCTATGACAACGCTCGGACGGGCTCATCCCAAAACGATGAGAAATTTCGAGTGCACCTCCGCGCCTCGAAGAGCCGGTCAAGAAAGCTCCCAAGGTCAAATCTTCGGCCTCTGGCAAAGAGATGACTTTTCAAAAATCAACACTTCTTATGAAGATATTACATTAAATATAAATGGCCGAAAACCGACATCGGTGTGCCGACTCCCCGGCGCCCCGTTGCTCCGATACGCCGCGCGGTACTCCCGGGGGCTGTACGCCCAGCTACCGCCCCGGAGCACTCGGTCCGAGGTCGGGGACGCCGGCTTCGGATCGGCCCCTCCAGGTAGGCGATCGGGCCAATGATCCCGGCGCCATCCCTAGGCGACCCATGAACATTACAAATCTCCCAAATTTTATAATGTATGTTATAATATTTGATCCTGCTATTGTCCAAGAACCAGGCATAAGCATCCAGATCCGATTCGCTCGTCGCGAAGCAGGACCGGCCCCAGTCCCTGCGCGGCAGGCATACTCCCACTGCGCTTCCGTCGGTAAGCGATACTCACAGTCTCGAGGAAGCACCCCTTTCGAACGATCACGCTCGGTCAGCCGATCGTTCCCGACCGGTACACGACGGCCCAGGTCGGGCCGCTCGACGATCATGGACACAGTCAATGCGTCGGAGGCTCGGGGCGAGTTGCGATTGACGACCCGTCGCGGAAGGCTTAGGACGCGGCCAACACGGCGAAGGCGCACGCTGTCCGGGGCTCCCGGGCGTCGGAGGGCGGAGGGACGTCCGCGTCGTCGTCGAAGGGGCAGGGATGCCCCGGGTGGGAAGACCCGATCCGAGCGGACAAGCCAAGCGGAAAGGACTCCGCGCATGAAGCGACGATCCTGGTTGCGGATCGGCCTGAGCGGCGCGGCCGCAGCGATCGTGGGGACGGCGACCGGCTGCGTACTACACCAGGTCGTCCGCGTGCCCAACTCGGAGCTGGGAGACGGCCCGATCCGGATCGGCAACCGGAGCTACGGCCGATTCCTCCGTCCCAAGCGTTGTCATTATTGGATGGCCACGCTAGCGCGTCCCCAGGACAACGAGGCGCTGGGCGTGACGCTCTGGGCGTCCGCCGACGAGGGCCTCTCGGTGCTCGATGATCCGACCCTGGCCCATCAACTCCGCGCTGAGGGGATCCGGGTCGGCGTGATCACCGGCGACCTGCCCGCCGAGGTCGACGAGATCCTCCACGCTCCGCCGCCGCATCGGGTCGACCCCATCGAATATCATCAGATCGCTGGCGACCCAGCCATCAATGTGATCCGGTCGCAGATCGATGCGGCCCAGATCCGAACGGCGACCTCAGGCGATGACGTCAACGTCGCCCCATCACTGTCGGAGTCGGGCACGTTCGGCATCGAAGTTCCCGAGACGCCCGAGGCTCCGGTCTACCACGACGTTCAAGGGCGGCTCCAGTTCCGCGGCGAGTACGATCCGCGCGGCGGGGTCCGCCTGAGCATCATTCCCGAGATCCTCCACGGGCCGGTCCGCGACGAGTTCGGCGCGGACGCCCGCAAACACCCGTTCATGAAAGAGAACTTCACCATCAACCGAGGTCAGCGCCGGCTCCCGCTGGACCACCTGAACATGAAGGTCCAGCTCGGCCCCGACCAGACCTTGGTGCTCGGGACGACGCCCGACCGCCCCGACGACTCGGTCGGCGCGTTCCTCTTGAGCGGACCCGACCCACAGGACGGCCGCCCGCTCCAGAAGGTCCTGCTGCTTCGCGTTTGGGCGGCCGGCCCGACCGCCGACGAGGCGATACACCCGATCGAACAGATCGGCTTCGACGTGCCCGAAGGGCTCGAGCCGGTCGCGCCGCCGGTCTTGAACGAGGTCCAAGATTGAACGGGTCTCGACCCGACTCCGGTCGTGCGCCCGAGGCCGATCGTCCTCCCAACAACCGCCGCTTCGACGCAAGGATGCGCCTATGTTCTCCCGACGCCCAGGTCCCGCAACGGGCCGAAGCCGCTTCCGGATCGATGCCCCGCAGACCAATCCCGCCGGCTCCACGCGTCCCCGACGTCGATGGGCGATCCACGGCGCCCACCAGGTCCACGGCTACGGCCCCCACGTCCTGCCCACCGACCTCGGACCGGGACGCGACCACGATGACCGAGACGACGCGACCGGATCCATCGGCGAACATTGATCGTATCCGCATCAAATCACATTGGCTCAAGAGACCGATTTGGTGTTGGCCTTGGCCTCTTCTCACTCGACACCGTGCTTGGGTGGCTGGGACTGCGACGCAACGCGGAGCAGATCCCGGGAATGTGGTCTCGAGATGACCCATCCATCGCCGGAACGGCCGACTCACCCGGATCGGCCCTGGGGCTGCTCTCTGCACTCACAGTCCCCAAGTCACCCCAGCCCTCGGCAATCGGAAAGACGGACGAACCGCTGATTTCGTCTCGTGATCCGTTCTGATTAATCCTGGCCTGCTCAGCAGAAGATAAAATGAGGTCAAGCACGAGAAATTCTCAACCTGAGATATTCCGCCAAGAATTCGGCAAAACTAGGTGCAAGCGGTATTGTTTTCTTAGAAAAGACATCAAACGACACAACCGGATATTCGTCATCGACAAGCTCTCTTGCGTCCAGACACCACACCACGTCATCGTCACCTAAGTAGACTCCGATCAGGTGCTTTGGCGAAGCATACTCTTCGCGACAAAGCAACGTGTCATTGTAGACGGTCCCTCTGTGTTTAAGTGGAGGGTCGTCTGCTTCGATACCAGACACTTCTTCTTCCACGATGCCTCCGCCGCCATACTTCGCTAGGAAACTCTTGAACGAAGTCGGGAGTCGGGTACCCAACAGCAACTCCAGCTTCTCAATCGATCTCTTCGATATCTTGCCTTACCAATACACATCTTCGCCGCTTCTGTTAAACTGTTGAATCGGCAAGTCAATCTCTATCACACCGTCTCTCCATCGGCGATAAATCTCAACGATCAAACCAGGCTTTCTGTAAGCCGTTCTGATCGGATCCTGGCCTGGCCTGAGCGGCGCCGGGGGCCGGGCCGCTCAGGCGTCGAGGCTGACGCGGTTGCCGAAGCGTCGGGTGAGGGCGGCGGCCCCGGCCGGCCCGATGGGGTTCTCGCCGAGGTCGAGGAACCGGACCACGTCGAGGTGGGGCGACTCGGCCAGGGCGTGGGCGCCGAGGTCGTCGATCCGGTTGTCCGAGAGGGTCAGCTCGCGAAGGTCGGCTAGGATCGGCGATTCGGCCAAGGCCTCGGCGCCTCGGCTGCCGATCCGGTTGCGGTCCAGGTACAGCGCGTGGAGCGTGGCCAGGCCGGGCGCGTTGGCCAAGCCCTCGACGCCCGCGTCGCCGAGGCGGTTGCCGCTGAGGTTGAGCAGGCCGAGCTGCTCCCAAGGCTCGGCGTCGGCCAGGGCAAGCACGGCCTCGTCGCCGATCCGGTTGCCGCCCAGGTCCAGGGCGCGGAGGTCGGCCCGGACCGGGGCGTCGACCAGCGCCGCGACGCCGTCGGGCCCGAGCCGGTTGTTGGACAGGTCGAGCGTGACGATCCGCTCCAGCGCGTCGGCCTCGGCCAGCACCTCGACGCCGGCGCGGCCGAGCCGGTTGCCTCCCAGGGCCAGCCGACGGAGCCTCCAGTCGGGTTGGGCCCCGAAGAGCGCGGCGATGCAGGCGTCGTCGAGCCGGTTGCCGTGCAGGTCGAGGGTCTCGAGGTTCGCCCACGAGACGGCGCGGGCCAACTCGTCGATCTCAGGGCGGCTGAGCCGGTCGTGCTTGAGTTCCAGGGCGGTCCACTGAGGCTGGCTCCGCGCCCGGAGCAGCGCATAGACCGCCGGCAACGGGAAGGTCTGTAGGTTGACCGCCACGGTCCGGACCCGAGTCAGCCTGGGCGATCCGAGCAGCTCGCGCAGGGCCTCCACCCCGGGCTGGACGTCGCCCTCGAACCGGACCTCGGTCAGGAACGCCGCCTCCTCCAACTCGGTCAGCCGTCGGACGTTCAGGATCGGCAGCGGACACGACGAGGGGAACGCCAAGGAACGGACCGGCTCGCCACCGACGCGCCAGGGGGAGTGCTTGAGGAACTTCTCCAGGCGGATCACCTCGACGGGTCGGACCAGCCGGCTCCCGAAGGGCTCGCGGAACCGCCAGGCCTCCCGAGCCGCGCGCCGCGAGGGCAGCTCCAACTCCCAGCGCGACCCCGACTCCCGCAAGAGCCGCTGGCGGTCCTGGGCCAGGTCGACGAAGGTCGGCTCGACGGCCCGCGCGAACCGGCCCAGGTCGCGCTCCAGGTGCTCCAGGGCGACCAGGATCCGGACGAACTCAGCGCGATCCGAATCGCCACGCTCGTCCAACCAGTCGGCCATGATCAGCCAGTGCTCTTCCTGCTCGGGCTCCTCCAGGATCGCCCGATGGAACCCGGCCAGCTCGTCCGCGATCATGGCCTCCTCCTCCCTCCCGGTTGATCTCCAGGGTTGACGCTGTCGAGGGTAGACGGCCGGCCCTCCGACGTCGAGGGCCCGACCACGCCCGAGAGCGTCGCGGCTCGTCACGAGGCGACACGACGGTTCAAGGCCGATCGCCGCCCAGGCCCAGGCTGGTCGAGCGGACCCGGTCACCGACCCGCTCCCGGAGGGCGCGGAGCACCGGGATCGGCACCGGATTCTGGCTCAGGTCGAACTCGACGATCCGTCCGAGCCCCGGCGCGCGGCCCAGAGCATCGGCACCCAGCCGCTCGATCCGGTTGTGTGCCAGGCCGAGATACTCCAAGCGTCCCAGATGGGGTGATCGGGCCAAGGCCCGCGCGCCGCGATCGCCGATCCGATTCCCCCTCAGTTCGAGCCGGACCAAGCCGGCCAGGTTCGGCGAGGCCGCCAAGGCCTCGGCGCCCAAATCGCCGATCTGGTTCGAGGCCAGGTTCAAGGTCTCCAAGCCGGCCAGGGCCGACCCTTCGGTCAACCGCGCGATCGCCTGGTCGTCGAGACTCCCATCGATGATGCCGACGACGCGACACGACGGACACGAGGCGATCGTGGCGCCTGTGAGATTGGGGAACGATTCGACCACGATCGTCTCGACCGAGGGCGCCTGATCGAAGATGGACGTCCGGGTCAGGGTTCTCAGCATCGATGTGGCCGAATCACGTGGGGAATGCTGACCGACCCAACGGAGTCGAATGCTCCGGAGCTGCCTGAGGATCGGCTCGCTCCGTCGGCCCAGACCGCCCGAGCCCCACATGATCCCTCTGAGGCCCGACGGCATCCCTTGGCCCCAGGTGAGTTCCAGATGGGTGAGCCGATCCCAATGATCCGGGACCAGCAAGATGTTGAGGAGTAAGGGGTGGATCCGGAGCGATCGGACAAAGGCCAATCCCTCGACGGCGCGGAGCGGCTCCCGATCGGGTCGATCCGTCTCCCGTCCGCCCGGGAACCATCCCAGGAAGTCCTCCATGGCGAACGGGAAGTCGTCGATCCGTAAGGCGCGGACGGGCTGATCGGCGAACGTCCAAGGGGGACGGTTCGCGAAGGCTTCGAGGTTGTGGATCCGCGCGGTCCGGACCAGGCCACCTTCGAAGTGGTCGTGCCAGGTCCAGCCCATGGCGCGGTTGGGGGCAGGAACCTCACCACAGAGCCGCTCGTTGTGCTCGGCCAACAGCGCACACTCGTCGCGGTCCAGGGCCAGCCAGTCGAGGCGATCGGGGCCGTAGAGGAGCTGATCGAGCCGTCGGAGGATCCGCTCCTTGGCGACCTGGATCCGGATCAGCTCGGCGCGGGGCCGGTCGCCCTGCTCCTCGAACCAGTCGGCGTAGATCAGGCTGTGCTCGTCGAGGTCGGGCTCCTCGAGGATCGCGCGGACCAATCCGGGGTGGGTCAACGGAGCGGCCCGGGCGTCGGGTTCGTCGGCCGTGGCCATCGATCGTTCCTTGGGGCTTGCTGGGCCCGTCGGAGGCCGTCAAACGCTCAGGGGTCGGCCGGGTCGTCGAGCCGGTCGACGATCATCTCGAAGCGGCGCTCCAGGGCGCGCCAGGTCTCCAGGCTGATCGCCTCGCGGGTCAGTCCGAGGAACTGGAGCTTGGGCAGGTTGGTGGACTGGCAGAGCAGGCGGGCGCCGGCCTCGCCGATCCGGTTGTCGGTCAGCATGAGGGCGCGGAGTTGGCCGAGCCCCGGCGCGTCGATCAAGCGGGCCACGGCGCGATCGTCCAAGTCGTTGCCGCTGAGGTCGAGCACTTGCCAGTCGGTCGCCGGACGTCGGCAGAGCACGTTCAGGCCGGCGTGGCCGATCCGGTTGTCGTCCAGTCGAAGCCGGACCAGGCGATCGATCCAGTCAGCGCGTCCGAGTGAGGTGAGGCCCGCATCGCCCAATTGGTTCGCGCCCAGGTCGAGGGCCCGGAGCCGAAGGCCGGCCGCCTCGCGGGCCAGGACGCGGGCCCCTCCGGGATGGGGACCGATCTGACAGTCGCGGAGGGTCAGCTCACGGAGCCGAGGGCAGGCGCGTCGGACGGCCGCCATCAGGGCCGTCAGATGCGGGGGGGAGAGCCGGCAACGGAGGTCCAGGTGCTCCAGGCGCGGCAGGCTCCGCTGGGCCAGGTCGCGGAGTTGCTCGCGATCCATCCAGACGCGGATCCGGAGCGTGGTCAGATAGGCCGTCTCGGGCAGGCTGATCAGGGTGCCGAGCTGCTGGTCTTGGGGGCGGAACCGAGCGCGACAGGCGGCGCTGATGCAAAGCTCGCGGATCGGCTCGGAGACGGTGCGCCAGACCGGGTTGCGACAGAACTGGTCGAGGTCGTGCACGACGACCGAGCGGATCAGGCCGCCGGGGATCCCACGGAACTCATAGCCGGCGTCTTCAGGCAACCGCGCCACCGGCCCGGCACGTTCGGCCAGCTCGCTCTGGCGTCGACACAACTCGATGTACGGTCCGGTCCGATCGCCCAACAAGTTCAGCGGCAGTCCGCGTTCCAACTGCTCCTTGACCACCTGGATCCGGATCAGCTCGGCACGGACCGTCTCCTGGTGCTCCTCCAGCCAGTCGGCATAGATTAGGGCGTGCTCCGGCTCCTCCGGCTCCTCCAGGATCGCGCGGATGAAGCCGTCATGGTCCTCGCGCATGATTAGACCCAGGCCGTTCATCCCAACGTCCCGTCTCGCACCGCACCACTGAGTTTTACGGCCGACCGACCGCTCCGCGACAACCTTCCGTCACAAATCATACGCAATCCCACACGCAGGCCGAAGAGCTGGGACCCCCGAAACGAGCCGAACCGCACCGAAACGAACGATAATCTTCGTCGGCTCGTTGGAACAGAGGACATGCCCGCGCTTTTTCGTCTGACATTGTCTGCTATGGCCAACCGATATCGTATGGTCCGATCGGCAGTGCTTCACGACGCCGAACATTCCCCCTCGGACTCCCCCGAATCGGCCCCGAGACGACCGACACCCCCGACGGCGGCCCGGTCCGCCCTGTTGAGGCCGTCGGATTGCTCCGGCCCGACCCGTCTGGTGAAGTTTCGGCACGTGCTGTTCGCGCCCCCGACCGGCCGTTAGGCTGGATCCAGATGAAATGTGCGCGATCAGTCATGCAATTCCGAAATGATCCCCATGACCAGCGGCCAGGAGTCGGCCCCCGAGTCGAGGGTGACGACGGCGTCCTTGGGATCCGTCCCCATGCGTCGAAATCTCCGGGATGATCCTCCCGATGGGAGCAGAAAGAATCCCCTCGACCCTGGATCGCGCGGCAACGCGGCCCTTACACCCCAGGTTCGACCATGTCCGGACGCACCTCGCTCTTCTCCCGACGATTCGGCTCGATCCCTCTCCTCCGTTGGCGTCCCACGCGACCGGGTCGTCGGCGACGCGGCGCGCTGAGGCTGGAGCCTCTCGAGTCGCGCCGACTGCTGACGGCCTTCGGCGCCGGTCCGCTGAACAACAGCGAGTTCATGCTCGGCGACGTCGGGGTCCGTCTCGTGCTCATGGAGAGCGACGGAACCCAAGACCCCAACACCGAGGATTGGACCACCGACCAGATCGATCAGGTCATCGCCGAGGTCACCGACGGGCTCCAGTGGTGGGTCGACACCCTGGCGCTGAGCTTCAGCGACCGCCATCACCTGGCCTTCCACCTGGACACGACCCACGCCGAGTCACCGGTGCCGACCGGCTTCGAACCGATCACGCATCCCGACACCAGCCAGGGCTTTTGGATCACCGACTATCTGGACCACATCGGGGCCAACACCGAGGCCCCCTTGTTCTACGACCTCGACATCGCCAACCACCAGCATCGGGTGGACCACGGCTACGACTGGGCGACGACGATCTTCGTGGTCAACTCGCTGGCCGATCCCGACGGCCGGTTCGCCGCCAACAATCAAGGCGGCCGGGCCTTCGCCTACGCCTACCTGGGCGGACCGTTCGCGGTGATGACCTACGACAACAACGGTTGGGGCATCAACCGGATGGACATTGTGACCGCCCATGAGGTCGGTCACCTCTTCTATGCGCTCGACGAGTACCCAGGCAGCAACCACTACAACGAGCGTTCGGGCTACTACGCGACCCAGAACACCAATGCCGCCGACGGCCACCCGCACCCGACCGACCGCGTCATCAGCATCATGGCCGAGTCGGCCAAGCAGCAGTCGGCCTTTCCATTGAATGTCACCTCGACCGAGTCGGCCGCCATGATCGGCTGGCAGGACGGGGACGGCGACGGCCTCTTCGACGTGCTCGACGTCCCCTTGGTCCTGGAGGGGACCGGCCAGTTCGACCCCGATGCAGCCACCTATACCTTCCTGGGGACCTCCGAGCCGGGCACCCTGGTCAACCTCAACCCCAGGAGCCCCGCGAACGACGTCACGATCAACCGGGTCGATCGACTGGAATACCGGATCGACGACGGCCCATGGACGATCGCTGAGACCTTCGATTCGGACGGAGCGGTGGGCCTCGATCTGACGCTCGGCCCGTTCGGCGCCGGCGACTACACGCTGGACCTCCGGACCGTCGACGAGGCCACGGGGATCACCTCGTTGGTCTTCCGGGACACGTTTACCAGCACGGCGATCACGTCGAGCTTCGAGCCGGTCGCGCCCGACCCGCGGAACGCCCCCTTAGTGTCGGTCGCCTTGAGCTTCAACATGCCCGTCAACGGGCTCGACACGACCGACTTCCGCCTGATCCGCGATGGACTCGAGGTCCCGATAGGGCCGGGCGTCGCCGTCGAGTCGACCGACCGTTCGAACTGGACCCTCAATGGCCTGGTCGACCTGACCGGCCTGGAGGGCGGCTACGAACTCCGACTGGTCGCCGAGGGCTCGGGCGTGACCAGCGATGAGGGCACCGCGCTGCCCATCGACGCCACCTTGAACTGGGACGTCGACACGACTACCCCGACGGCCAACATCCCCCGGCTCGACCCCGATCCGCGCATCGACGCGGTGACCGACCTGACGATCACCTTCGACGAGGCGGTCACCGGATTCGACCCGAGCGACCTCCGTCTGGAGCGCGATGGGCTCGATCTGGGCCTCGACGGGGCAACCTTGAACGATCTCGGTGATGGGGCCAGCTACCGGCTGACCGGCCTGGGAAGTCTGACCGCCGAACCGGGTCGCTACACGCTCTCCCTGGTCGCCGACGGGTCCGGGATCCAGGACCGGGCCGGCAACCTGGTCGTCGAGGACGCCCGACGCGGCTGGCTCACCGACGTCGCGGGCATCGCCACCTACGTAAAGACGCTCGGCCAAAACGGACCGAACCCCGATGATGGCGGACAATCGGTCGCCACGGACGTCCACAGCAACCTTTACGTCACCGGCTCGGTCTTCTTCGCCGGGGACCCGACCAACGCCCCAGGCGCGGCCGACCTGGTGGTGGTCAAGTACTCGGCGGCCGGAACCCTAGTCTGGTCGCATCAGCTCGGCGGGTTGGGCGACGATCGCGGCCTGGATGTGGCCGTCGATGCCGAGGGGTTCGTGCATGTCGTCGGTTACTTCGGCGGGACCGTTGACTTCGACCCCGACCCGAACGCCGAGCACCTGGTCACCAGCGCCGGCGGGGTCGACGCCTTCGTCGCGCGGTTCGACCCCGATGGTCGACTCGACTGGGTCCGGACCTTCGGCGGCGACGGTCCTTCGCTGATCGACGCGGCCGCCTCGGTCGCTATCGACCCGATCACCGGTGACGTTCTGGTGGCCGGCACGTTCACCGGGTCGACCGACTTCGATCCCTTGAACGCCGGCGGCGAGCGGACCAGCCGGGGCCTCAACGACCTGGCCCTGGCCCGCTACGACGCCCAAGGGACCTTGGTCTGGGTCCGGACCCTCGGCGGGTTCGGCCTGGACGGCGGCTCGGCGGTGGCCGTCGATGACAATGGCCGGATCTATCTCGGTGGCGGATTCCAAGGGGTCGTCGATGTCGATCCGGGTCCGGGCAGTCGGATCCTGACCAGCGACTTCTTCGGCGACGCCTTGCTCCTCCAATTCGACGCCGAGGGTCAGTTGAACTGGGCCCGCGCGTTCGGCGGATCCGACATCGAACTGATCGCCGGCCTGGCCCCCTTGGACGACGGGGTCGTCGTCAACGGCGCGTTCCAAGGGACGCTCGACCTCGACGGCCATGGTAATGCCGAGGTCAGTTCGGCGGGCGGGGCCGACATCTTCGTGGCGCGGTTGGACCTCAACGGCGCGAACCTCTGGGACCAGCACGTCGGCGACACCCAGGACCAGTGGCCTCGTGCTTCAGTCGTCGATCCGCTGGGCCACGTCTATCAGGCCGGCCGATTCACCGGCTCGGTCGACTTCGACCCCGAAGTTGACGACCCCGATGGGAACGACATTTTGGAAGCGTCCGGGCCCAGCGACGGGTTCGTCTGGAAGCTGACCCCCGACGGCCAGTTCGACTGGGTCCGCGCCATCGGCGGTGAGGGCCGCGACGAGGTCAACGGACTGATCGTCGACGCCCAACTCCGGCTCGGCCTAACCGGGTCGTTCGAGGGCACGATGACCCTCGATGACGGTCGCGACTCGTGGACGGTCACCTCCTCTGGCGGCCTCGACCTGTTCGCCGCCAAGGTGCTCCAGCCGTTGCCCTCAGCCCCAACCGTGACGATCGCCCCGGTCAGCCCGTCACTTCGTGAAGCCCCAGTCGCCTCGATCCCGATCACCTTCAACGCGCCGGTCTCGGGCTTCGACCTCGGCGATCTCGCCTTGACGCTCTACGGTCAGCCGGTCGACCTGTCCGGGGCGACGTTGAACAGCGACGACCAGGTGACTTGGACCTTGGGTGGCCTGGAACCGATCACCGACCCACGCGGGCGCTACGAGCTGCGGCTGGAGGCCGAGGGCGCGGGCATCGTCACGCAGACCGGCATCGCGCTCGAGCAGGGCGACGCGATCGTCTGGGACCACCGGATCGGCCTGGAACTCCAAGGGGCCTCCGAGGCGGTCCGTCGGTTCAACTACACCCTGACCCTGAACGTCGAGGCCGGTGGACCGGCCGACATGCCTTTCGACTATCGAATCGACTGGGGCGACGGCCAAGGGATCTGGGAGTTCACCGGCCCCTCGGGGACAACCCTGAGCTACACCTATGATCAAGTCGGTCGCTTCGCCATCGAAGTCGTCGCGACCGATCCGGTGGGCGTGGAGAGCCCGACGATCACGGCCGACGTGGAGGTCGCTGCGGCCGGCAACGATCCGGTCGGGGGCCAGCTCCAGGTCGGGGGCTCGCCCTCCGACGACGAGATCGCATTGATCCTCGACGGCGGATCGATCCGGGTCACCTTCGAGGGCGAATCGGTCGGCACGTTCCCGATCGGAGGGGGCTTGGAGGTCCGCGCCGGCGACGGTGACGATCGGGTCACCCTCCCCGAGTTCCTGGGGAGAGGGTCCCTCGTCCGGGGCGAGGCCGGGTCCGACACGCTCCTCGGCGGAGCGGGCGACGACACCCTGGAGGGCGGCGATGGTGACGACGAACTCCTCGGCAGCGCTGGCCGCGACGTCCTCCGCGGTCAAGCCGGCGACGACACGTTGGACGGGGGGAGCGGCAACGACGAGCTGACCGGCGGCATCGGCGACGATCTCGCCCGATTGACCGCGCCCGAGGTCCATGCCTGGCTCCGTGTCACGCGCGACGGAACGACCGCGACCTTGAAGCTGGACCGTTACCCGGCCTTCGGTGGCGTCCTCCAGGAGCGCGACCGGGCCCAAAGCGTCACCCGAGTCCTGCTCCAAGGCAATTCGGGCAACGACCGGCTCGACTGGTCCGGTCTGCCGGTTGCCGACTTCGAGGCTTTGGGCCTGACCCACCTCGCCGCACACGGCGGTCGAGGTCGCGACATCCTCGTCGGCGGACCCAACGCCGAGTCGCTCGACGGCGGGGAGGGCAACGACAACCTCAGCGGCAATGGCGGCGACGACATCCTCTCGGATCTGCTCGGCGACAACGTCCTCCAAGGGCACGACGGCGACGACACCCTCATGGCCGGCGCGGGCAACGACACCCTCGACGGCGGTGAGGGTGACGATGACCTCGACGCCGGCGCGGGCGACGATCAGGTCTTCGCCGGCGCGGGCCTCGACGCGGTCCAAGCCGGCGACGGCGACGACTACCTCGACGGCGGGGAGGGTGACGACACCCTCGACGGCGGCGACGGCCGCGACACGATCTGGGCTCAGGCCGGCGAGGACCTCCTCTTGGGCGGCCCCGGCGATGACGGTCTCCAAGGCGGGTCGGGCAACGATCGCCTGGAGGGGCAGGGGGGTCGCGACCTGCTCAATGGCGAGGAGGGCGCGGACCTGCTCGACGGCGGCATGGAGGCCGACCAGGCCGTCGGGGGCGACGGCGACGACACCCTGATCATCGGGTTGGGCGACGACTCGCTCTGGGGCGACGACGGGCGGGACACCGTCGTGCTTCGGGGGACCGACGACCCCGACGGCCTGACGGCCACCTCCTTCCCCAACGGGGTGCTCCAGGTCGAGCGTCGAGCGGGTGACCTGGACGGTCCCGCCGTGGCCGTCAGTCTGGCCTCGACCGTCGAAGGGCTCATTGTCGAAGGGCTCGGCGGCGACGACGTGATCGACTTAAGCGGTCTCGACCCGGCCATCGCTGTCGAGACGATCGACGGTGGGGCCGGCGACGATCTCCTCCGAGGATCCCATTCGGGGACCCGAATCGAGGGCGGCCCCGGCGCTGACACGCTGATCGGCGGGCTCGGCGACGACACCCTCGACGGCGGTCAGGGGACCGATCAGGTCGACCTCCTCGGCACCGATCAGGACGACGTCTACGCCCTGACCATCGAGGACACCGGCGAAGGCGCGGTCCTCCGCGTCGTCCGTCGCGACGACGGCGGGGCCGTCCGAGAGACCGACGACGTCCGGGACGCCGACGTCGTCCGCCTGCTCGCCGGCGAGGGCCACGATGACGTCCGCGCCGACACGATCACCCCGGCCCGACTCCGGGACGCCGACATCGGAGCGCTCCAGATCGACGGTGGGCTCGGTGACGACACCCTCTGGGGTTCCGACGCGCGGGACTCGATCGACGGCGGGGCCGGCGACGACTCGCTCCGGGGACGCAAGGGCAACGACCGGATCACCGGCGGACCCGGCAACGACTCCTTGGTCGGCCAAGGCGGCGACGACCTGCTCTTCGGTGACGAGGGCGACGACACCTTGGTCGGCAACAACCACGACGATCGACTCTTCGGCGGACCCGGCGACGACCTGGCCCAAGGCGGCAAGGGGAACGACACGCTCCAGGGCCACGACGGCCGCGACACCCTCAGCGGCCAAGGGACCGACGACATCATTCAAGGCGGTCCCGACGGCGACCTGCTCCAGGGCGGATTCGGGTTCGACGACCTCCAGGGCCAGGCCGGCAACGACACCCTGGAGGGCGGCAACAAGGCCGACACCCTCTGGGGAGGCGCTGACGACGACCTCCTCTTGGGCGGCCAGGGCTTCGACTCGCTCTTCGGCGGCGGCGACGACGACACCTTGCATGGCGAGAAGGGCACCGACGACCTCGACGGCGGCCCCGGCGCCGACCTCTTCCTCGCCGACGGACGCGACCAGCCGCACCGGCACGTCATCGACCTGAGCCCCAACGGTTCGATTCGGATCCAGCGGATCCGGATCGCCGTCGATGGCAGCGAAGTCCTGAGCGACCTGGATCGGATCGTCGGCTTCGACGCTCTCGACGCGATCCTGATGGAGGCCCTGGCCGGCGACGACACCATCGTCATCGACGCGGGCGTGGCCATCGGCGGGACCGTCCACGGCGGCTCGGGGTTCGACACGGCGCGGATCCACGCCTCGATCCGGAGCCTCTGGACCCTCAACGACATCGAAGAGGAGGACGACCCGACCTGATCGGAACCTCAAAGGCCCGCCACCTCAGATCCGGACCCCAATGGTCCCCGACGATCCCAACGAACCCACCACCAGTCCCTGTTCCGAGAGCGGCGAGATCCGGTCAGTCGGCCGGATCAATGAGCCCTTGGCTCTGGATGGCGGAACACAAATGGCTGCTTCTCTCAGTCGCGATCGTTTCGGTCTGGAAGTTTTGCAGTAATGACACACTCTACCGAATGATAAAATTCACCATACCTTTGGTCGGCTGCTTGAACTTCCTTTACGCCGCGTAACAACAGTAACTACACGACCAATTCTGATATTATAAATTATTTTTTAAATAATTAATAATTAAAATTTTTAATAAATTATAATTTCTAACGATTCGACAAACATGAACCTCATACCGAGCTGGACAGATCCCCGGTGGCAAGCTTCCTGGGCGACAACACCTACAACCACATCACGATCCGCGCAACAAAGTCCGCATGACATTCGCGCATGACAAGGTTGCATCAAATCAACGAAGTTCAAATGACGCTCTGGTATTCTGGTGGGACCTTAGCAACCGCCGGTCGGCGACACGTATTTCGATTCGAGTAGGATGATCGGGCATACGGTTCGATAGCGCGGTCGGCCGAATTGTTTCAGATTGGCTCGCTAGGCGAGATCGGTGGCCCTACCTTTCCCTGGGGCAAACCACCAGTTGGGGTGGCTGGGGACGGAACCGCCTTAGGGCCAAACCCCAGGGCCGAGCCGGGTGAGTCGGCCGACCGTCCCGGGGCGGGTTGGCCCACTCAAGACCTCGATCCCGCGGTTTGCTCGCTGCGCTTGCAGTCCCCAGCCACCCGTGCAGGGTGCCGGCGGGATCGGGGCCAAGAGCAACACCAAAGCAGCCCGATGTGCCTTTCGGATTGCTCCGCTCGCCTCCGTTCACCGAGGACCTCTGGGGCGATGGTCTCACATCGGCTATGATGGCCCCGCTTTGGGTTGGGGTCGACCGTACCATGCTTTGGCGAGGTGGGGTTGGAGACCCTGACGGAGATTCTTCGGGGTTGTGGGTCGAAGGGAGTGGCCCGTGCGAGTGGTCGTCTTGGGCCTGGACGGGGCCACCTGGGATCTGCTGGATCCCTTGATCGATCGGGGCGTGATGCCGAATCTGGACCGGATCCGTCGCGCCTCGACCTCGGGTCGGTTGCGCTCGGTCTGGCCGCCGCTGAGCCCGGTGGCCTGGCCCTCGGCGATGACCGGTAAACAGCCCGGCCGTCACGGCGTCTTCGAGTTCTTGGGCCACGGGCACGACCCGATCGGTGGCGCGGTCAACACCTCCAAGGCGATCGAGGCCGACCTGCTCTGGGAGATCGCCGGCCGCGCCGGCCTCCGGAGCCTCGTCGGCGGCGTCCCGCTGAGCTACCCGCTCCGCAAAGCGCCGGGGTTCCAACTCGGCGACTTCCTCAGCCCGCCCGAGGCCCCCGACTTCGCCTCCGAACCGGCGCTCTTCGAGCGTCTCCAAGACCACCTCGGCGAGCCCTACCGCCCCTGGTGTACCGCCGTCCATGATGGCGGTCGTGAGGTCGAGGCCGCACGCGCCCTGACCGACTATCTCGACCACCACCTCCGCGCTGTCGAGTTCCTGGTCGACCAGCCCGCCTGGGATCTGCTCGTCTATGACCTCATGGCCGTCGACCGCGCCCAGCACGAACTCTGGCACGTCTGGGACGAAAACCATCCCAAGCACGCCGACATCCCCGACCTCGAGGCCGCACGCACTCAAGCCTTGGCGTTCTGGAAGCGGCTCGACGACGGGATCGGTCGTATCCAAGAGCGGCTCGATGACGACACGGCCCTGCTGCTCATCAGCGACCACGGGTTCGGACCCATCACACATTACGTCAACTTCAACGTCTGGCTGCTCGATAACGAGTTGTTGCAACTCCGCGACACCTGGTATGTCAAACAAAAGCACTGGTTCTATCGGCGCGGAGTGACGCCGGAATGGATCTACGGGATCATGAGCCGGCTCGGCCTGGCCGGGCACCGGGTCAGCCGGTTCCAGGGCAAGCAATCGGGACCTCTGGAAGCATTGGCCGACGCCGCCTTCCTCTCGAGGCGACATATCGATTGGTCGCAGACCCGCGCCTATTCGCGGGGGAACTTCGGCCAGATCTACGTCAACCTCAAGGGTCGCCAGCCGCACGGTTGCGTCGCGCCGGCGGACTATCGCGCCACCCTCGACGAGATCAAAGATCGGCTGATGAAGCTCGAGCACCCCGAGGACGGCGGTCCGCTGATCGACCAGGTCTTCGAGCGCGAAGATCTCTTCGACGGCCCCCACCTCGATCAAGCGCCCGACCTGATCGCCGTGCCGCGCGACTGGCGCTATCGGACGATCGGCCTGCACGACTTCACCACCCGATCGGCGATCGGGCCGGCCTTCGGACCGACCGGCGACCATCGGCTCGACGGGATCGTGATCGCCCACGGCCCACCGTTCCTCAAAGACCATCATCTCTCAGATTCACGCCTGATCGACATCGCGCCGACGGTCCTCCACCTGCTCGGCCTTGGGGTGCCCGACGACATGGACGGCCGCGTCCTGGAGGACCTGTTCGACCCGTCGACCGCAACGGCCCAGCCCGTGGTCACCGTCAGCACACGAGCCGACGCGGCCCACCATCCCGAGGACCGCAACGGATCATCGACCCCGCACCACGCGACCGACGATGACGAGGCGATCCGCAAACGGCTTGCCGATCTGGGTTACCTCTAGAGGTCACCATCGAAGCGGGAGGCGATCGGCGATGATTCGGGTGCTCACCGCCATCCTGGCAGGAGCGATCGCGTGTGCGACGGCCGTCGGAACCGCCCTCGGGGTTCGGATGCTCCTCGGCGCGGAGTTCCCGGACGCCTTGCAGGGCAGCATCGTGGTGGGGCTGCCAGTTGGCGGCGCGCTCGGCTTCATCACCTTCATGAACCAAGTCAGCAAGACGTGGGCCGATCCACGGATGCCCCCCTTGAGGCCCGATGAGCGTCTGATCCGCGAGACCAGCGCCCTGCGCAAAGGATCAGCGCAATCCCGTTGGCTGGTCCTCACCAGCCAACGGCTCATCGAGATCGTCAAGCTTTCACTGAAGGCGCACGAGGTCATTGAGGCATCGCTGAACGAGATCGCCGACCCGGAACCATCCAAGCGCGGCTTCCGTTGCGTTATCCGAGGCGATTCGGTCGAATTTCGAGGCGTCGCCGATCACGACGAATGGCTCAAGGATCTCCTGTCGGCGAAGGCCGAGGCCCCGCCTCTTCCCCCG
>CAZSSM010000001.1:232560-269582 GCA_964609385.1 uncultured Planctomycetia bacterium | reverse complement strand
CGGCACCTTCACGATCACCAACGGCGGGGGCTTCGGCTCGCTGCTCTCCACGCCGATCCTCAACCCGCCGCAGAGCGGGATCCTCGGCATGCACACGATCAAGAAACGTCCGGTCGTCGTCGACGATCAGATCGTCATCCGCCCCATGATGTACTTGGCGTTGAGCTATGACCATCGGATCGTCGATGGCCGCGAGGCGGTCGGGTTCCTGGTCCGCGTCAAGGAGTGCATCGAGAATCCCGAACGCCTGATGCTGGAGGTCTGATACACGGTGGCGTCACGATATGACCTAGTGGTCCTGGGGGCCGGCCCCGGCGGTTACGTTGCCGACATCCGCGCGGCCCAACTGGGACTCAACGTGGCCTGCGTCGAGAAGCGGGCCACCCTCGGCGGAACCTGCCTCAACGTCGGCTGCATCCCCAGCAAGTCCCTGCTCGATTCCAGCGAACTCTACCATACCGCCGTCGAGCGGATGGCCCGGCACGGCATCAAGGCCAGCGGTGTCGAACTCGACCTGACGACCATGCACGACCGTAAGGATCAGGTCGTCCGCAGCCTCACCGACGGGGTCCAGTTCCTCTTTAAGAAGAACAAGATCACCCCGGTCCGAGGCACCGGCCGGATCGCCGATCCCCACACCGTCGTCGTCCAGGACAACGATGGAAGCGAATTGACTTTAGAGACCGGTCATATCCTGATCGCGACCGGGAGCGAGCCGATCGAGCTACCCTTCCTCAAGTTCGATGGGAAGCGGATCGTCAGTTCGACCGAAGCGCTCAACTTCGAGGCCGTCCCCGAGCATCTCGTCGTTGTCGGTGGCGGCTACATCGGCCTGGAACTCGGTTCGGTTTGGAAACGGCTCGGGGCCAAGGTGAGCGTCGTCGAGTTCCTACCCCGGATCGTGCCGATCGCCGATGGCGAGATCGGCAAGCTGATGCACCGGAGCCTGATCAAGCAAGGCCTGGAATTCCACATGGAGACCAAGGTCACCGGCGCGAAGATCGACGGCGAAACGATCACCGTGCAGGCGGAGTCGGTCAAGGGCGGAGCACCCCTGGAACTGGTCTGCGACCGCGTCTTGGTGGCCGTCGGGCGTCGACCGCTGACCGATGGGCTCGGCCTGGATGCCGTCGGCGTCGCGGTCGACGAGAAGGGTCGCGTGAAGGTCGACGACCGGTTCCGGACCAACGTTCCCAGCATCTCGGCCATCGGCGACGTGATCGATCGCGGCCCGATGCTTGCCCACAAGGCTGAGGACGAGGGCGTTGCCTTCGCCGAGTTGCTCGTCGGCAAGGCCGGCCACGTCAATTACGCCACGGTCCCCTCGGTCATCTACACGCACCCCGAGATCGCCAGCGTCGGCGAGACCGAGGAGCAACTCAAGGAGCGTGGGGTCACCTACCACGTCGGCAAGTTCCCGTTCCAGGCCAACGGCCGCGCCAAGGCGATGGACGAGACCGAGGGCGTGGTCAAGATCCTCGCCGACGCCGAGACCGATCGGGTTCTGGGCGTGCACATCATCGGCCCCCGCGCCTCGGATATGATCGCTGAAGCGGTCACCATCATGGAGTTCTCCGGGAGCGCCGAGGATATCGCCCGGATCTGCCACGCGCACCCCAGCCTCGGTGAAGTCGTCCGCGAGGCGGCCCTGGCCGTCGACAAACGGGCCATACACGCCTGAGCCGGCCGAACCGTTCCGAGGTCTCGATGTTCTCCGAGGCGACCAGGCCCCCGTCAGCGACTCCGGGCCTGGTCTGACACCGATGTGTTTGAGATAGCATTTGTAATTGATTTAAGAACATAAAAATTTCAAATCATCATATTTGTCTTTGGCGCCTGTGTTCGGAAGTTATAGGCAATGACACTTCGAATTAGGTCGATCATCGCCGCGGATCTTGAGGCGGTCGTCCGGTTTTCGCTTCGGGCCTGGGCGCCGGTCTTCGAGTCGATCCGGCAGGCCATGGATCCGGAGATCTACGGGGAATTCTTCCCGGACTGGCGGGCCAGCCAGAGGAAATCCATCGAAGATGTGTGCACCGGAACCGATGCGCGGGTCTGGGTGGCGGAGTTGGACGGTGACCCAGTCGGTTTCGTCGCGATCGCGGTCGATGACGAATCGAAGATGGGGGAGATCACGATGATCGCGGTCGACCCAAGCCAACAGCGTCGGGGAATCGGCAAAGCGCTCATGACGCACGCGATCGAGCAACTCCAGGCTGCTGGAATGACCGTTGCCATGGTCGAGACGGGCGGCGATTCCGGTCACGCCCCGGCCAGACAGACCTACGAGCGGTTGGGGTTCTCTCAACTCCCCATCGCCCGTTTCTTCAAAAAGCTGTAGATGATCGCCTGTACCATCCGTCCTTGGAATCGATTCACTCATCGTCGAAACGTCTTGAGCCGGGCGGTGGACCGGCTACCATTAAACCACACACGTTCTTCATGGGGCGACGGCGGTTGGTCCGAGACCCACTCTCAGATCGACGTTGTCGAGGCAGGACAATCCAAGTCCACAAGCAGGAGCCGATGTGATGGCGACCATCACCGCGAACGAGTCGGCGCGCACCTTGGCGCGCGTCAGCCAAACTCAAATGCTGATCGATGGCCGTTTTCAGGACAGCCAGAGCGGCAAGACCTTCGCGACGATCGATCCGGCGACGGAACAGGTGATCGCCAGAGTCGCCGAGGGGGACGCCGCCGATATCGACTTGGCCGTCCAGGCCGCCCGACACGCCTTCGACTCGGGGCCTTGGTCGCGGCTCAACGCCCGTGAGCGGGGACGGCTGATGTATCGGTTGGCCGACCTCATCGAGGAGAACATCGATGAGCTGGCCGCCCTGGAGACCTTGGACAACGGCAAGCCGATCCGTGAGAGCCGGAACAACGACTTGCCCCTGGTCGTCGATTGTTTCCGCTACTACGCCGGCTGGGCCGACAAGATTCAGGGACAGACCATCCCGATTCGGGGTCGACATATCTGCTATACCCGGATGGAGCCGGTCGGCGTGGCCGGGCAGATCATTCCGTGGAACTTCCCGCTCCTGATGGTGGCCTGGAAGTGGGGACCCGCCTTGGCGGCCGGCTGCACGATCGTGCTCAAGCCCGCCGAGCAGACCCCTTTGACCGCCCTTCGGCTGGGTGAACTGGCCCTGGAGGCCGGGTTCCCCGCCGGCGTGATCAACATCGTCCCCGGCTTCGGCGAGGTTGCCGGCGACGCCCTGGTCCGACATCCCGGCGTCGATAAGATCGCCTTCACCGGTGAGTCGACCACCGCCAAGATCATCATGCGCAACTGCGCCGACGATCTGAAGCGAGTCAGCTTCGAACTGGGAGGCAAGAGCCCCAACATCGTCTTCGCCGACGCCGACCTCGACGCCGCCGTCGACGGGGCCATCCTGGGCCTCTACCTCAACCAAGGGCAATGCTGCTGTGCCGGTAGTCGGCTGTTCGTCCAGCGCGAGGTCCACGATCGGCTGATGGACCAGCTCATCTCCAAGGTCGAGTCGCGACGGCTGGGCGATCCGTTCGATCCCCGGACCCAGCAGGGTCCCCAAGTCGATAAGGCGCAGTTCGACAAGGTGATCCACTACATCGAACTGGGCAAGGCCGCCGGCGCCGCGTGCCTGACCGGCGGCGAGCGGTTCGGTGATGTCGGATACTATGTCAAGCCGACCATCTTCGACGGGGTCACCGACCAGATGGAGATCGCCTGCGACGAGATCTTCGGACCGGTCCTCTCGGTGATCGGCTTCGACGACCTCGACGAAGTCGTGCAGCGCGCCAATGCAACCGACTACGGCCTGGCCGCAGCGGTCTGGACCCGCGACATCGGCAAGGCCAACGCCATCGCCGAACGTGTCCGAGCCGGCACCGTCTGGGTCAACTGCTACAATGTCTTCGACGCCGCCGCACCCTTCGGCGGATTCAAGAAGAGCGGTTTCGGTCGCGAACTCGGTGAGGAAGCCCTCCACACCTACACCGAGTCGAAGACCGTCACCATCGCCATGAAGTGATCCGAAGGCGGCTTCCGAGATCGACGATCGTCCCGTATCATAAGTCCCTGATTCGGTCCGATCGTTGATCCTCGACGGATCGCCGAGCGTTCGAATCCGTTCGATCTGAGCACGCTCGATCCGCATCCGCCCGACCCCGTTGGAGCTGGGAGTTGTCCTTCATGGCGACGGAGCTACGTGAAGCGCTCTCGCAGATCGCTGAGATCCGGCTTCAGCTCGCACGGGCCGAGGTGTATCGCGGCTACCGCGCCGTGCCGGTGGCCATTTCGGGGCTCCTGGCGATCGTGGCCGCGGCGACGCAGGCCGTCTGGATCCCCGACCCTCTGGCGCGACCGGACGATTACCTGATGCTCTGGTTGGGCACGGCGGTCCTGGCCGGCCTGATCCCAGGCGCTTCGATCCTCGTGCATCGGTTGCTCTCTGACTCGGAGCTGAGTCGCGAGACGGCGCGTCTCGCTGCCGAACCGTTCCTGCCCACCTTGATGGCCGGCGGCCTCATGACGTTGGTCCTGGCATGGCCCGGCGAGTCGACCCATGACCTGGAACTGCTCCCGGGTCTCTGGCAGATCTTCTTCAGCTTGGGCATCTATGGCTCGAGTCGGAACCTGCCCCGGGCCGTCATCATGGTCGCCGCATTCTATATGTGCACGGGCCTGGCCTGCTTGGCCTGGGCGCGTGGACCCCACGCGCTGTCGCCCTGGGCGATGGGCGCGCCCTTCACCGTCGGTCAATTGATGGCCGCGGCGATCCTTTACTGGACTCTGGAGCGTGGCCATGAGTCAACCCGCGTCGGCCACTGATCGCCCCGTCGAGACGGCCGGGCGCTATGCCTACCGGGGGCTGGAACGCGTCATCCATGAGAAGGCGCGGCTCGGGATCATGACGTCGCTGATGGTGCACTCGAAGGGCTTGCTCTTCAGCGACCTTAAAGAATTTTGCGACCTGACCGACGGCAACCTCAGCCGACACCTGCAAGTGCTCCACGATGACGGCCTCGTCGAGGTCTGGAAGGGGACCAAAAACCGGCGCCCCCAGACCCTCTGCCGCCTCACCGACGAGGGCCGTCGACGGTTCCTGGAGTACGTCAACGTCCTCGAGCATGTCGTCTCCGACGCCCTCTCGACGACCAAGCCGGCCGAGCTGAACCCGACGACCCGGTCCGCCTCAACCTTGCCCGAAGGCTGGAAGCCGGCCTGATCGAGCCCGAGCGCTCGCCTCTCGAACCAACGGCCGACCTGACCCGCGGTCCGCTTCGATCGCGGGCGAACACCCCTTATCGATCCGCCGTGATCGCTTGGCTTGAAAACGACATGGCTTGAAAACGACGATCAGCCGGACGTCATCGAAAACCGCCGGATCATCCTGTTCCAGTGAACCGATTCACAACGCCCGTTGTGTCGATATCTATCACTCAATATGTTGATATGCGTCAATTTCTCTTGGTCCTAACGGGCGTTCCGTAATTTCGAACGGTCTGAGGGGAACAACAGGACGGGGACTGAAGAAGATGGTCCCGCGAGAGCCCCTCAGAAGTGCGGGGCGGCCCAGCGGGGCCTATTTCCCGTCTTACATCGTTCGATTTTCTGTAAACGACGTTTCCGGTGCTTGACACTGCGCTTGCGATCCGTTGCCATAAGCGATCTTGAACGGATTCCTCGTCCGGAGGATCCGTCTCCTGTTCCGTTCCAGTCAGCACCTTTCGATTCCATTCCGCCCAGGAGTTCCTAACCATGCTCACGAGCCTCCATGCTCGCTTCGGCCTCGTTGCGCTGTTCAGCCTCAGTCTGCTGTTGACTTTCGGGTTCGCTCCTCCGGTCACCGTCGATGAAGATGACGAGGAAGAACCGAAGTACACGATCTCGGAGGTGATGAAGGAAGCGCACAAGAGCGGCCTGCTGAAGAAGGTTACCGGCGGCGAAGCGTCGCGCGGCGAGAAGGAGACCCTCCTCGAACTCTACCAAGCCCTAGCCAAGAATGAGCCGCCCAAGGGTGAGGACAAGAGCTGGAAAGAGAAGACGACGGCCATCGTTAAGGCGGCCCAGGCCGTCTACGACGGTGATCCCGACGCCGAAGAGACGCTGGCCAAGGCGGTCAACTGCCGGGCCTGCCACACCGCGCACAAGCCCTAAGCCTCAACACACCCATCGCCCCGAATCTTGGAATCGCGTCCCGTGCCCCTTCGATTCGAGCGATGAAGATAAGACGAAGTTGGTCGGAATCGCCGCAGGGGATATCATGGGATACGACAGGACTTCGTCCGGTCCCTGCCATCTGGCCGTCGCGTCGCCGGTTCCCCATCCTCCAAACACTGGAGATCCGTCCCATGCTGCATCTGATCGTCACCGCTGCGTTGCTGTCGACCTCGCCCGTGGTCGGCGAGGAGAAGGTCGACCTGGAAGGCATCAAGTGCCCGATCTCGGGTCGTCCGGTCGTTGAGTCGAAGAGCGTCGATTACAAGGACGCCAAGGTCTACTTCTGCTGCCCCAACTGCGTGGCCAAGTTCGATTCCGACCCGTCCGAGTTGGCCACCAAGGCCAACGCTCAGTTGGTCTCGACCAAGCAGGCCAAGCAGATCGCTTGCCCGTTCTCGGGTCGTGACCTCAATGAGGACGCCACGGTCAAGGTTGCCGGCACGACCGTCACCTTCTGCTGCTTCAACTGCCAAGGTCGCGCTGAGGCGGCCGAGGAAGACGAACGGCTCACGATGATCTTCGCCGACAAGCCGTTCGCCAAGGGTTTCAAGATCGTCAAGAAGGACGAGGACAAGTAAGTCAAGCAACGACGCCTCGAAAGGCCCGTCCGAGACCTTCGTAGACAGTAGTAGGCAGTGGAACGTCCTCGTTCCGAGCTTTCCTAAACAGGGGGGGATCTTCGCGGATCCCCCCCTGTTTTCATGCGCGAGGCTCTCGGATAGCGGCGTGGCCCGGTCGCTCGCTAAGCTAAACCTCAACGATCGATGGGGCAGGCCATCGTTTGAGGTTCGGGGCGCCGGGGGTTGTGATGAGCCAGCGTCGAGATCGGTCCGCCGAATCGGGTCCAGGCGGTCCACGTCGAGGGGGGTCCCACGGTTCGGGACCTCGACGCGGAGGGCCTCAACGTCGAGGGGGACGAACCGGATCGGGACCACGCCCTAGCGGCGGATCGGTCCGTCGACCCGGTAGCCTCTACCGGCTTAAGCCGATCGGTCCGGGCCGTTACGTCCTCCAACCCCCATCCAAGCTTGAGCAGCTCCGCCCCGAGCTGGAGGACGGGTATACCCTCTGGCGCGAGGGCGATCCCGAAGCGGCTCAGGAGACGTTTCGGTTCGCCTTAGAGCAGTTCAACGACGCGATCGAGATCCACGTCGCGTTGGGACGTTTGGCCTCCGAAGCGCTTGAAGAACCCGATTTGGCCCGGGCCCACCTCACACGCGCCTGTGACCTGATCGGTCGGATGATCCCGACACGGTTCGATGGCCACCTGCCCCGGGATCATCCAGCCAACGCGCCGATCTTCGATGCGTTCGAGGGAGCCGCCGCCAGCCTCGACGCGACCGAACCGGCCCTCGCCCAACGGTATCGCGACCGTGCCCGACGGCTGGCCGGACCGCGACCAGGGCGCCTGTGAGGAACGCGACTGAGCTTCGGGGTCGGCCGATCTTCGTTCTCGCCCGTTGTCGGTAGAAATGACACGGCCAAACCGGCCTGTTTTGAAAAGAATTCTCTTGCTCACGTCGGGGCACTGTTCCGTTTTTCGTATGGCGAGCTTTTCGGCTTGCCCGCTTCTGTGAGACCCGCTAGAACCACCGCCATCACCGGCTGACGCGGATCAGACCGCACCGCGATCGCCGCAAATGTTGCGGGATCGAGCCCGGATTAGAACCGACCACACGCCGGCGGCGGATCCGGCTCGGAGCCCATCTGCGATGATCCTTCGGCGATCGACCTCCGCACCGCATACAACCCTCGAGGTCCTCGCCCCGGCCAAAGTCAATCTGTTCTTGGAAGTCCAGGCACGACGCGACGACGGATACCATGAACTGGAAACCATCATGGTCACCGTCAACTTGCACGACCGAATCCGATTGACCTGTCTCGATCAACCTGCATCATTGAAGCGAGTCGTTGAGGAAGACGGAATCGACCTGACCTGCGACGACCCGAGCCTACCGATCGGTCCAGAGAACCTCGCCACTCGCGCCGGGTTGCTCCTGCGACGTGAAGCGCATCAACGCGATCGGATGGTTCCGCGAACGACCATCGCCTTGTACAAACAGATCCCGGCGCAGGCCGGTCTCGGTGGGGGCTCCAGCGATGCCGCGGCCGTCTTGGTCGGCCTCGATCGACTCTGGGACTTGCGGCTCGGTCCGGAACAGCTGGCCGCCTTGGCCGCCGAACTAGGGAGCGACGTGCCGTTCCTGCTCGGACCCGAGGCGGCGATCTGCCGAGGTCGCGGCGAGCATGTCGAGCCCTTGAGCCTGGCCCCGGAGCGTCCCCTCCACTTGGTCCTGGTCTGCCCGCCGATCGGCCTGAGCACCGCATCGGTCTACGGACGCCTTCGAGTTCCGTCCGCGCCCCGCACAGCCAACGAGGTCCTCGAGGCCTTGACCGGTCGCACCGATCGCTCGCGACTGGGATCGGCCCTCTTCAACAGGCTCCAGGAACCGGCCGAGGCGCTTCAGCCCGAGTTGGTCCGAGTCCGGGACGCCTTGCAAAATTGGGTGCCGTCACACCTCGACGGTGTCCTGATGAGTGGGAGTGGCTCAGCCTACTTTGGCCTGAGCCGTAACCGTGACGCGGCCCTGTCGGTCGCCGACGCCTTGAATCCGCTTGGACTGGGGAGCGTTCGAGTCCTCACCAGCGGCCCCTAAGGGACTTCACCTTCGGAAAGGAGTACCGACTGTGGAGATCACCGAAGTACGCATCAAGCTCATGGAAGACAATTCCGGCAGCAATGAGCGATTACAAGCCTTCTGCAGCATCACGTTCGATGACATGTTCGTGATCCGCGACCTGAAGATCATTGAGGGCGCCAAGGGTTTCTTCGTGGCGATGCCCTCGCGCAAGTTGACCGACCGTTGTCCCCACTGCGGGACCAAGAACCACCTTCGGAGCCGGTTCTGCAACCAGTGCGGCAGTCGCCTGGATGAGAACCGCGCATTGCGCGACGCCGAGGGGCGTGCCAAGCTCCACGCCGATATCGCACACCCGATCAACTCCGGTTGCCGCGAGAAGATCCAGACCGCTGTGCTCCACGCCTACGCCGAGGAACTCGAACGCGCCAAGATGCCCGGTTACGTCTCGCGCTACGACGACCTCGATGCCGAGTACGATGACGTTCCGGTCGGGTTCGCCGCCACCGGTCCGGTCGGCGGTCACGGTCATGGACACGGACCACTCCGACGTGGCGGGCCGCTCCGAAGCCACACCCAACATCGAGGCCCTCAAGGGACCGTCCTCCGAGGACCGCATGTCCCGGCACGGACCCACCACTTCGACCGGCATCATCACCGTGACGCCGACCGCTTCGGCAACGAGATCTGAGTCGCGTCCAAGCGGGCGCAACGCCTCGGCATCCCCGAACCGTCGGACATCCTACGTACGCTTTTCGAGCAGGCCGGCCTCATCCGCCGGCCCGCTTGCATTTCGGGCCAATCGCCGAACGTCGATGAGTCGTCGACGGACCATCAATCGGACCGGCGATCCTCTGTAACTCATGGCGGTTGCTTTGCTTACGGCAGAAACGACCGGCCTCGAGATCGCGTGGTGATCGGGAATCTCGGGAAATCGCCGGCGTCGTGAAAAAAACCGGTGATCGGATGCGTTGCCTCCGTAGTCGGCCGGATCGCGAACCGTCCCTCGATGTGTATCCGAGACGCATCGGTGTTCGTCGCGGACCGATCGATTCGGCCAACGTACGCGCTGAATTCGGTTGCGCGATGGGGATCGCACTGAAGACAGAGGCCGCACATGGTTCGCGTCTCGAACATGGTCCTTCTTCCTCGTCGAACGCGCCAAGGCATCCGACGGCAACCGAACATGACGTGGTCCGAAATCCTCTCTGCCCCGAACACCTATCGCGGCTCGGTTCGAACAACCGACCCGAGCCTGACCGTTAATGTGGGGCCAAGTCGAAACGTTCGCACAACGATCGCCCCACCGGGATCCTCAAAGCCCGATCGTTCGCGCGGTGTCGAGACGATCTCAAACGATCGCGACACGCGTCGACACGAGCGTCAACGGAGGCGCTGAAGTTTTCCCATGCAAATAAAGGTAAGAACACGATGAATAAGTCTCCATGGAACCCGAATACGCCTGAAGAGATCGCTCGATTCTGGAGAGAAGCAAATGACTTGACGGAACGTCAGGATCAGGTGACGCCAAGGAACACCTCAGCGGGCCCGTCCGCGGAGCTGATCGCGCAATGCATCCGGGAGGCGGAACTCGAAGCAGCACGGGTCGAAAACCATGCCGGCTGCAACCAGACACGACTTGGAATCCTGGCTCGCCTCTGGCGCAAAATCCGCTCGATCGGCCGTGGAAAACATCATCTCTCGATCTTCCCGCTGGTCTGGTACAGCTTGGCGATCCTGTGCGCTTCGACGATACCGACCGTGATTTATTGGAACGTTCGAGCGGCAGTCGAACCCCCAGCCGATGCATCGTCCCGAAACCCGTTGTTCGAGGATCGACGACACAAGAATCACGGCAATCGCAACGTCCCCCAGATCCGGGATCTCGACCCGACTTCGGCGCTTCTCGGAGGAAAGATTCAGCCGGTCGTCAAAGTTTGTCGGGCCGCGGCGATTATCCGAAAAAACAACGCTTGCCAAGGCGTTTTAGAAAGGACGGAGCTGTCTGAGTCTCATAGATCGCATGTGACAAGGGTTCGCTCACAACAACGTGCCTACACAAACGAATTTGGTTGCCAATCCTTGCAACGGTCTAATCATCTAAGATGTTGGAGCAATCGACAACGATGGAAACCGACCTCCCTTCCGATTCCGATGAGGCAAGTCTGAATTCGGCTCTCATCGACGCGGCGACCCTGTTGCGGTCTCGGTTGATCGCCGGAACCCCGAACTGCAACGAGGAGCAGGCCACTCGTATCGAGTCAGACGTCCATAATTTTGTGGCCCGGCTGATCATCATGCTTCCCAAGAAGGGGCGCGCGCATCGGCTCAAGACGATGCTCCAGGAGTACCATCTGGCCAAGGCTGTGGGCCAGGGCCAAGCGATCCTGAGTCAGATCGCCAACTACCTCCAGAGGTCCCTCAGAAACCGTTGCATCGATGAGGGTCGCCGCCAGGCGACCCGAGCCAAGCACGAGCGGGCCTTGGCCAACCGGCCCGATGTCGGGCCCCAGCCGATCGCCGAGCCTTCCCAAGAACTGATCGAACGCGAAGAAGAGCGAAGGGTCGACGCCACCATCGACGAGATGCCCGTCGTCCTTCGCGAAATCATCCGGCTCCGACACAACGGAATGACCAATCCCCAGATCGCTGAGCGACTGGGTCTCACCTATAACGCGGTCGCCGGAAGGCTTCACCGAGCGAAGCACTGGCTGAAGCAACGACTGGGCCGATCCTGCTCACGGAATCGCACCTCGAAGACCTCGTCGGAGGGTTCGAACGATCGCGAGGGCGATCGTTCGAACGGCCCCGATCTCCTGCCGTTCCGCGACGAGAAGCCCCGTCAACGATCGGCGTAAGTCCGGCCCAGCGTGTCGGCGAGGACGCGCTTCAACGCCAACGGTTCGATCTCGTTGACGTGGCGATAGATGATCTCACCGCCCGGGGCGACCACGATCGTGTAGGGGATCGGGCCCGGCCATTCCGGATCCAAGGCCTCGGCCAAGACGTCCTGATCCTGCTCGGTGACCAGGTAGTTGGTCGCTGAGACGTGGTGGCGCGTCAAGACTTCGAGCGCTTTGTCGCGCGCACTCGGCTCATCGAGGCTGAGCGTGATCAGCTCGAAGTCGCGACCGCGATACATCCGGTGCATCGTGACGAACTCGGGCAACTCGGCCACGCACGGTCCGCACCAGGTCGCCCAGAGGTTGATCAGTCGGAGCTTGTCGGTCGGATTGGCGACCAACTCGCGGACCTCATCAGCGTCGATCGTCTCGAGCGTGACCGGCTCCTTATTCCAGCGCTCCAGAGAGGCCACCGCTGCGGGTCGCTTCTCGGCCCACTTCGTCGAGCACCCGAAGACACGTGTCGTTGGAGTCGGCACCGGCTCGCCGGCCAGCAGGGCCTCGATCGCGGCCCGCGTATCGCGCTTCGTGACTTCGCCGACCTCAGCGTTATCGATCCGGCCGTTGTACTGGAGCATGCGCTCGTCATCGAAGATGTAGACGTGCGGGGTGGCCAGGACGCCGAAGGCCCTTGAGACCGATTGGGTCTCGCCGTCGTAGAGGTAGGGGAAGGTGAACCCTTGGTTCTTGGCGCGGATCTTCATGTCCTCGAAGGAGTCGCCCACGTCGGTGTAGCCCAGTTCGTCGAGGCGGACCGCCAAGGGGTCGTTGGGCGAGATCGCCACCAGGGCGACTCCGCGATCCTTGTAATCGTCGTGCAACTGCTGGATCCGCGACTCGTAGGCTTGGGCGGTCGGGCAGTGGTTGCAGGTGAAGATGACGACCAGGACCTCGGCGTCGTCGAAGTCATTGAGGCGATAGACCCGATCGTCGACGCCGGGCAAGGCGAAGTCGGGGGCCGGCGAGCCGATCGGCAGGCTGGCCTGGGGCGGAGCCGCCTGCACGTCGTTCAGAGCGTTGACGGTAACAGCGGCGATGACGATCGCCAACAGGCGGGCAAACGCGGTCCGGAGCGCGCTCATACGGGGTCTCCTCGAAACGAGTGGGTATGCGGCGAGCGATCGCGCCGCCCCTCGATGATCGCGAGGCGAACCGATGGGGTCAATCGTCGATGTCCGGCAACTGGAACAGGTAGACCTTCCCGTCGGAGGCGGCCACGGCCACGCGTCGATCCTCGTGATCGATCGCCAAGGCGTGGGCGAGCGTCCCGACCGGGAGCCGGTGCCGGGCCAGGATCGGCTGATCGGGCTCCGAGTCGGGCTCTTCGGTCGATTCCGAAGGATTCGTCTCTTCGGCATCTGCGGTCTCCCCGTCATCCTGATCGCCTGGATCGGGCTCCGAAGGATTGGGGTCTTCCGGCGGCTCAGGAGGCGGAATCGAGAGGTCCCAGACGAAGACGTGTCCGCCATAGCCGACTGAAACGAGTCGCGTTCCGTCATGGGTGAAGACGACTTGATAGGGATCGTCGGGGTGCCCCGAGAGCGTCCGGATCAGCGTCGCGTCTTCGGCATTCCAGAGTCGGATCGTCTTGTCGATCGACCCCGAAGCCAGTCGCGCACCATCGGGGCTGAAGCGCAAGGAGTAGATCGCGCCCTCGTGCCCTTCGCCCTTGCGGAGTTCCTTTCCGTCCTGCGGATTCCAGAATTTGATGATCCCATTGGATCCGGATGTGGCGACCAGATCCCCTTGGATCCGCACATCGACGTCGTAGGCGACGCCCTCGTGGGCCTGGATGCTCCTCATCTCGTTGCTGTTGGCGGTGTCCCAGACTTTGACGTTGGCGTCGGAACCGGCGGTGTAGAGCGTTGATCCGTCGGGCGACCAGGCCAGGCCGTAGACTTGGCCCTCATGAGCTCGGTAGGTCGCGGGCACAAGCGAATCCTCTGGTCCCGGCCCGGGCTCCAACGCCAAGAGCGTGACGTCGGGTCCACCCGTCGCCAAACCCAGGACGGGACCCGAGGCGGTATCGAGCGCGGTGATTTGTGTCGAGACCGTTTCATCGATCGGGTCACCGAATGTGTTTTCAGCAACCGATCCATCCTCGATGCCGAGGACCCGGACCGTCCCGTCTCCCGAAGCGGCGAGGATTCGATCGGGGCCATCGAGCCGATCCAGGTCGGTGATCGGCCCGCCGAGATCGGTCCAGGTTCGGATGAGGCCCTCCGCGCCGATCAGGGCGACCCGACCATCAGAGGTGCCCACGGCATAACGCGCACGATCCCCCAGTGGGAACCGCGTCGTGATCGATACCCCCGACTCGTCGGCCTCGAACGGGTCGAACTCCTTGAGTTGTTGGCCGTCGGTCGATCGAATCAAGCGGATCGTTCCCCCCTCGGTCTCGACAAGGGCCACCTCAATCTCCATTGATCGGGGTGTGTGGATTCCTCGACGTTTCAATGGACTTAACTCACCGGCGCGTGTCCGGAAGATTAGCGAATCGGCGTCAGTACCGAGCAGGGTCGTTGAAGTCCCTTCGGTTTCGGGCTCGGTCAGCACCTCGCGGATCACCCCAGCGGCCGGGTCGATCAAGGTGACCGATCCGTCCACGCGGCGGGCCAGTAGCTCGGGTCGACCCGGGACGCCCATGATGTCGAGGGGCTTCGGTTCGAACGGACCAACCGTCGCTTGAAGTGATCCGTCGACCAAGTTCCAAGACCGGATCCGGCCGTCGCTCGACGCGGTTCCGAGGGTCAACTGCTCCGGGTCGACCGCAAGTCCTTCGAGCGTGCCCTCATGGCCACCGAGATCGCGGTCGAGTTGGATCGGCCCGAGGTGGTGGATCCGGACGACGCCTGCCGACGAGGCCGAGATCAACAACGACGGGTCGGCTCGGAGGTAGACCAGGGCCCGAATCGGATCGTTCGGATCATGGGGACGCAATGCGCGTCCTGGGCCGCTCGAGTCGCCGTCGAATCGGTAGATCAAAAGCCGACCGTCTTCGAATCCGGCGACGGCCTGACGTCCATCGCCCCGCAAGGCGAGCCGATCGAGGTCGGCGGGCACGTCCGTCACCTGTCCGATCACTTCACCTGTGTCGATTCGATAGCAAGTGAGCGCGCGATCCGATGTCGCGATCGCTAAGGTCTCGGAACCTCCCCAAGCCAAGGCGATCGGCTCGGAAGCCAGGGGAATCGTATCGACGATGACCTCTTGATCCCCGTTCGCTTCTGTGCCATCGCCTTCGCTCAAATCATCAAGGTGTTCAAGCCGTACGTTGGGACCTGGTCCGGCGATCGCGAGCGTCCGACGGTCGTCGTCGAGGGCAACGAGTTCACCGGCGATCTCATCGCGGAGCACCGTATCCGGAGGTACCTGGAGGTCCCAAAAGGTATTGGGACCGTGGAGGGTACGCGTCATGAGGCGGTTGGGGTCGAGGAACCCGACATAGGCGATCGCCGTGGAGGTTGTCCCGATCTCGTGGCGGATCGTGCCCGTTTCGGCATCAAGGACCCGGACGCGGCCGGTCTGATCGGCCAGGGCGATCCGCGATCCGTCTCCGCTCCAAGCGCCTGCGACCTGGGAGTGGGCGGTCACCGGCAGTTGTCGGGTCACCCGACCCTCGACCGGATCCCAGATCGAGGCGTCGACGACCGAGACGACGAGGAGGGATGTGCGATCGGGGCTGGGCACGAGGTCGACGATCGGTCCGTGATCGGTTTCGAGGCGATCCGGGCCAAGCCAAGGTGGTCGTGGTAGGGTCCAGACCTTGACTGATTTGTCGAGGCTGCCCGAGGCGATCCGGGTCCCGTCGGGTGAGGCTTCCAGGCAGAGTATGTAGCCGTCGTGGCCGTCGAGGACGCGAAGCGCCCGGCCGTTGCTCGGATCCCAGATCCGGAGGGTCTCGTCGAAGGAGCCGGTGACGATTCGCCCGTCGAGCAACCAGTCAACGGCGTAGACGGGAGCGTCATGCCCTTCGAGGACACCGACCGGAATCAGGTCGGCGGGCTCATCCGACGTCGACTCCTGCGAGTGTGCGAGACTCGGGATTCCGATCGCGACCAGCCCGAGGATCGCGGTCCGCCCAACGCCCCAACGACGCCCCCAGATCGATCGGTCGATTACCCTCATCTCGGATTCCCCTTTTGAATCGATCGAATCGAGACCGCTTTCGTTGGGTCTGGCCGTCAGGGTTGCGGCCGGTCGCCAATCTTCTGCGACGATAGACGGGTCGAAGACACCATGCAAGGATCGGTTGTCGGGTCCTTCGAAGGCCGATCGACCACGGTCAACGACGGTCTTGAGGGCCTCGACTTGGCGATCCTCGGCGTCTATGCTCGGCCTTTAGAATGCCGCTTATCCCATCCGACTGGTCCCACAGAGAGGATCCCCAACGATGTCGGACGATCTGAAGGGTAGCCGCCGCGAATTCCTCCAGGCGGGTCTGGCCGCCGGAGCCACCTTGAGCCTGGCCCAAGGGTTGTTGGCTCGGCAGAAGGACAGCCCGGCCGGTTTGCCGACCCGACCGCTGGGTGAGACGGGTGTCGACGTGCCGATCCTCTGCCTGGGCGGCTGGCACATCGGCAAAGGGGCGCAGGAGGACGGGGAGCAGGCCGCGATCGCCTTGATGCATGAGGCGATCGACCAAGGCATAGCCTTCTTCGATAACGCCTGGGACTACCATGACGGCTATGCCGAAGAGCTGATGGGTCGAGCCTTGGCTCAGGGTGGCTATCGCGACCGGGTCTTCCTGATGACCAAGAACTGCGGTCGGGACTATGTCGGGGCACGAGCCTGCCTGGAGGACAGCCTCCGACGGCTCCAGACCGATCGGCTCGACCTCTGGCAGTTCCACGAGATCAACTATGAGGCCGACCCAGACCGCGTCTTTGAGACCGGAGGTGCCCGCGCGGCCTTGGAGGCGCTTGAGGCCGGCAAAGTCCGCTTCGTCGGATTCACCGGCCACAAGCATCCCAACATGCTCAACGCCATGCTCGATCGCGAGTTCCCTTGGGCGTCGGTTCAGTTGCCCATCAATGTCTGTGACCACCACTATGTCAGCTTCGTGCATCAGGTCGTGCCGCGCTGCCTGGAGCGGGGCATTGGCGTTCTGGGCATGAAGAGTTTCGGTGGCAGCCCCGACGGTCAAAACGGCATCCTTCCCCAGCAAGGGATCGCCAACGCCGAGCAGTGTCGGCGGTACGCCCTCTCGCAGCCGATCGCCTCGCTGGTCGTTGGGATCCGCAATCGACGTGACTTGCTCCAAGAATTGGAGATCGGTCGTGGGTTCCAACCGATGCCCGAGGACGAGCTGAACGCGCTACTGGCCAGCACTGAGGCGGCCGCCGCCGAGGGGCGGTTCGAGATGTTCAAGAGCACCCGCGACTTCGACGGCCCCTACCACAAGAAGCAGCACGGCATCCCTGTGGGTTGAGCTGGAGGAATCAGGTTCACCGACCCGTTTTGTTTCGTTGATGACTATCTGGACGTTGGTTCCAGCTCACAATGCGGGAGATCAGAGATCTTCGGTCATCGCACGGTTCGGCGATTCGGGGCGCCCGGAAGTCCGGATCGCCGGCGTGTTGCATGACCGTCTGCGATCCGGCATCTTAAGGGCATCGACGACGTCCGGGATCGAGTCGCGGTCCGTCCGGATCGCGATCCGGCGTCTTTCCACCCCCACGCGGTGTGTCACGCGACCCTCTCTCCGAGTGCCTCCTCGCGTCCTTTCCGATCTGGGCGGCGGCCCGCGCTGGCCTCTTGGACGAACCAGACGCGAACCGAGCACATCCTCCCGTCCGGGTCCCCATGGAGTGCGCCCGATGATCGGGATCGAGATGGCGGTGACGTTCCCGAAAGCGCGATCGGGATTCGGCTTCGGCGCGATCCTGAGAGTGATCGTCGTCGGGGGGAGTCTGCTCTACGGAAACTCGGCGAGTTGGGGGGCGACACAGGATCCGTCCGCCGACCCGGTCGGTGAGGCTCGCGCGTCGAACTCGTCGCCTAAGTCGGTTCCGACGACCGATCGTCCCGAACGCGACGGGCCTCAAGAGGTCGCGAACATCGATCCGATCGACACTGCGTTCGTTCTGGTCGCATCGGCGATGGTGATACTGATTAGTTCCGCGATCGGATTATTCAATGCTGGGATGGTCCGATCCAAAAACGTGTTGGCGACGTTCCATCAAAGCTTCGCGATGCTGGGTCTGATCGGGCTGCAATGGGTGATCGTCGGCTATACGCTGGCTTTCGGGTCGGATCAGGGCGGTCTCATTGGCGGGCTGGACCATGCCCTGTTGGTGGGGGTCTCGTGGGACGAGCCGAATCAATATGCGCCGCAATTGCCGAGCTTGACGTTCTTCACGTATCAGTTGGCCTTGGCGGTCTTCGCGTCGGCGCTCCTATCTGGGGCGTTGGCCGAGCGGGTCTCGTTCGTCAAGTTCGTGATCCTCGCGTTGCTTTGGTCGCCCTGGGGCTACGATCCGCTAGGCCTTTGGGGGTGGGGCGGGGGGGGGGGGGGCGCATCGGGTCTCGGGGCTCGCGATTTCGCCGGCGGCCTGGTGATCCACGTCGGTGCGGGTGCCTCGGCGTTGAGCTGCGCTTGGATCTTGGGCCATCGTCAAGGGTATGGGACCGAGGAGATCTCGCCGCACAACCTGACCTTGACGGTGTTGGGGACGTCCTTGCTCTGGTTCGGTTGGCTGGGCCTCAACGCCGGCGGCGCTTTGGGCGTGGATACTCGGACGGGCGTGGCGTTCCTCAACACGATCCTGGCGGGCGCCTCGGCGATGCTGGGCTGGTCCCTGATCGAGTATTTGCACAAGGGCAAGGCGACGGTCCTGGGCGGTTGCACCGGCGCGGTGGTGGGCCTGGTGGCGATCACGCCGGGGGCCGGGTGGGTTCACCCCTTGGCGTCGATCTCGATCGGCCTGCTGGGCTCGGGACTGGCCTATGCGGCGATCCTCGTAACGATCCGGGCACGGGTCGACGACGCCCTGGACGTGACGGCCGTGCATGGGGTTGGAGGCGCCTTCGGGAGCGTCACGGTCGGCCTGTTCGCGCTGCCCGCCTTGGCTGGCTCGGGCGCTTTGCTCAGTACCGGCGACCTCGAACCGCTGCTCGATCAAGGGCTGGCGGTCCTGGCCGTGGGCGCGTACAGCGCGTCGATGACCGCCTTGATCGTCTGGGTCTTGGAGAAGACGCTCGGTCTTCGGGTCGACAGCCTCGACGAGCAGGTCGGCCTAGACCTCTCACAACACGGGGAGCGGGGCTATATACGAGGCCCCACCGAGCAAGCCCCAGACTTGGCCGGATTCCGACGTCGGAGCCTCGCCAACGGCGCATCGGACGCATCAGCCTTAACCAACGACGAGCCGCCTGGTGAGTCGAATGCCGAACGCCTCAGGTATCTTCCGTCGTAACCGAACGGGGAGCAGGAACGCGAAACGGCCGTCGAGCCGACCCCAAATCTCCCGCATCTCCCCCTTGCCTTCGAGCGTGATCCGATGCCGAACTCGCCCAGGAACGCTCCGACGCCCGCGAACTCGGACCGGCCCGCGTCGTCGTCGACCTCAGGATCGGTCTGGAGGCGGGTGGGCACGCGGCTCAACTCGGGATCGGCTTGGCTGTTATGGTCGGCGCTGCCGAAGATCTTGGCCTTGCTGATCGTCGTCGAATTGGCGACCTGGCTCCCGCATTACCTGACCTGGCCCTGGTGGGTCGATCACGACGCGTTCGCCGTCCTGGCGATGGACTGGGACGCCGGAGTTCGCCCGTATCGGGATGTCGAGGCCTACAACTTCCCCGGGGCGATCTATTTGTTCTGGGGCCTGGGGCAAGTCTTCGGCTGGGGCGTGACCTGGCCGCTCTACGCCGTGGATGCGGCTGGCCTGATCGGCCTGTCCGCCCTGACGCTCTGGTGGAGTCGTCGGCGTTGGGGGGCTTGGCTGCCGGGACTGGTCGTCGTCGGATCGTGGCTGGGAGCCTACCTCAGCCTCAATTACGGGGTCACCGCCCAGCGCGATGGACACGCGGCCGGCTTCGTGGCCGCCGGCTGGTTGTTGGCCAGCTCCCGGACCGGCCGCGTTGGTCTCTGGCTCTCGGCCTTCTGTTGGGGCGTCGCCTGGACGCTCCGGCCGCACGCGATCCTGTTCGTCCCCGGCCTGGCTCTGGCCGTCATGCTCGATCGACCCGGACGTCTCCCTCGTGTCGGCCGTCTCTTCTCGGGCGGGGAATGGCTCGTGGCCATCGCGCTGATGGGCCTGTTGGGGTTCGCGCCTTTGATCGCCCACGGCCTGCTCGATGACCTGCTCCGAGGTTTGCAACGGGCCAGCTACGGGGGCAACTACAGCAACTGGTCGTGGTCGGGGTTCCTGGAGAAGCTGGGGGCGAGCCTACGCGATCCTTGGGCGGTCATCGCGTTGATCGGACTCCCGATCATCGGTTGGCGCGGTCGTCGACGCTGGGCACGACCGTCCTGGTCGGTCTGGGTCCTCTTGATGGGAGCCCTGCTCTACCGCCCGATGCATCCCCAGGATCACGAGTATCTCCACCTCCCTCTGGCGATCGTTCTGCCCTTGGCTCTGGGCGTGATGCTGGGCGGATGGCTCAACGTGCGTCGGATTCCGTGCACATTGAAATTGTTGGCGACCTTGAGTGTTTCGTTGTGGCTGGCCGACCCGAGCGAATCGCTCTGTCGTCCCGCCGCATCGTGGCGAAGCCTCACGACGTTGTCCGATGGCGACATCCCGGAGCGTGTGCCTCCCGGCGCCGAACTGCAGATGGCGCAGGTCGATGACCCGAGCCGTCCGCGTTGGCCGTATCTCTGGCCGGAGTATCGGGCCACCCTCAAGGCTTTGCGCCAAACCCCGAGCACGACCCGGGTGGTCAACCTGCTCGATATTTACCCGTTCCCCGCATTGAACGGCCCAGCCGGTCGTCGCGGACTCTTGCCGACCGAGAGCGGACTGCTCTGGATGCACTGGGGCCACGAGGATCGCGAATCGGCCTATGTCCAGAGCCTGGAAACCGAGTCGGCGCGCGATTCGGTCGTCGTCTGGTCGCCGTCGACGCGAAACCAGGGGGTGATGCGGAATCTCAGCGCGCTGGATGCGGCCGTCCGTCGGAACTATCAGCCGGCCATGCGTTATGGCCCGATCGAGATCTGGGTCCGCCATCGACCGTCGACGGTTCGTCCGGGACCGCAATGATCTAGGTTTGCGATAAGCGAGACCCATCGGAATGGGTCGAACGACCGCGCACGATCCAAGTCGATCCCGACCACGGCGGATCGATCGCGGATCGTCGACCGTGCATTCGAGGCGACTCATGACAGAAACCCCTGGGACGACCTCCACCGAGGGCCCCCTCCGCGGACCGGAATCGGTCGGCTCGGTCGAGGCGCTGGTCCAGGCGTTCAATTGGAACGACGATCTCGCCGAGAAGGACGCCGAGAAGACGCGCGTCCTGGAATTGGAGACCAATCCGGACGGCTCGCCGGTCTCGACCGAACCATCGACCACCGAGTCCTCGCCGGGCCAACAGCTCAACGATCTGGCCGATGCTGCCTCGATGGACTTGCCCGAACTGACCGAGTCGGTCGGTCGGTTCCAGCTCCTGGAGATCCTGGGGGGCGGCGTCTTCGGCCGGGTCTATCGCGCCTACGATCCCCGGCTGGATCGGGATGTCGCCCTCAAGGTTCTGCGGGAGGACCATCCCAACGGCCGGGTCCTGGAACGGTTCTTCCGCGAGGCTCGAGCTGCGGCCAAGCTGGACCATCCCCACATCGTCTCGCTCCACGAGGCCGGACGCGATGGGGGTCGCTGCTGGATCGCCTATCAGTTCGCCGAGGGGCCGACGCTCTCCTCGTTGATCCGTCGCGAGACCCTTTCCCCGGAACAGGCCTTGGGGATCATGATCCCGCTCTGCGATGCGGTCGCGCACGCCCATCACAAAGGGGTCATCCATCGCGATATCAAGCCGGCCAACGTGATCCTCTCGAGGACCGGCTCGCCCCGATTGACCGACTTCGGTCTGGCCCGAAACATCGGCAGCCGAGGCAAACTGACCCGCAACGGAACCGTCCTGGGGACCCCCTGCTATATGAGCCCCGAGCAGGCCGCCGGTCGCAGCCATCTGGCCGATGCGCGGAGCGATATCTACAGCCTCGGCGTGATGCTCTTCGAGTTGCTCACCCAACAGCGGCCCGGGGAGACGGTTCCATCCGATCGAGAGCCCAAGCCGGCCGAGAACCAAGCGGTGATCCCCCCCCTGCTGGCCAACGATCCCGGACCGATCTGCAAGCTCCGTGAAGTCCGGCCCGACCTCCCGCGGACGCTCGACTCGATCTGTCAGCGGGCCATGGCCTGGGAGCCCAACGCGCGCTATCCGACGGCCGACTGTATGGCCGAGGTTCTCCGCGAGTGGAGGCCCTCCTGGATCGCCTGGCCGATCGCCCTCGGTCTCGCCCTCCGCAGTCTGATCATAACGCCCCAGGAAGAGATCTCGCGACCGCTCGCGCACGTTTCCCCATGACGCCCAGACACTCCAACGATCCGCGAACGACCGGCTCTGGGACGGCTCAAACGGGCTCGAAGGATCAGCGCAGCAGAATCGATCGCGTTCCAACCGATCGCGGCTCAACCCTTCGATGCTCGTTCGCTCTGATCGTTCGCGATGTGGCCGGGCTCCGATCTCTCGATGGCGAGACGCTGGCATCGGAAGCCCTCGTGCGGGAGAATCCACGAGCGTGTCGTGAGGTGACACGGCAACGACCACGACCGTCGATCGATCATCGTGACGATCGTGGCGCGTTGTGACCCTCACGAGGACTTTCGGATTCACCGAGTCGAGGGAGTTGGGATCATGGGTCGCCTGGGAACCACCCTGGTCGGGTTGCTCGCGTCGGTCTTTCTGGTGTTTGTGGGAGCGGAGACCGCTTGGGGATCTTCGGAGTCATCGCGACCGAATATCGTCTGGATCGTCGTCGAGGACATGTCACCGAACTTCGGCTGCTATGGCGAATCGACGATCACCACGCCGCACGTCGATCGGCTCGCCATCGAGGGCGTCCGGTTCGCCAACGCGTTCGTGACCTGCCCGGTCTGCTCGCCGTCACGCTCGGCGATGATCACCGGGATGTACCAGACGACCATCGGCGCCCAGCACCACCGGAGTGGTCGCGGGGTCGTCACGCTCCAGCGGCCCGACGGGATCGCGACCCTCCCGGAGTTGTTTCAGGAGGCCGGCTACTACACCGTCAACGGCACCATGGACGGCCGTCCCGGTAAGACCGACTACAACTTCGAGTTCGATCGCAACCGCTATGACAGCGGCGATTGGTCGGGCCGATCCGAAGGTCAACCGTTCTTCGCCCAGATCCAGTTGCCCGGCGGCAAGCTCCGGCACAGCGGGACCTGGGCCAAACGCGCCGAGGACGCCTTGGGCTCGCTGGTCGAGCCTGAGGAGGTGACCCTGCCGCCCTACTATCCCCGTGACCCGGTGATCCTCGAGGATTGGGCCCGCTACCTCGATGCGGTCCGATTCACCGACCGGCAGGTCGGCCAGATCCTCCAACGCCTCGAGACCGAAGGGATCCTGGATCAGACGTATGTGTTTTTCCTCACCGATCATGGGATCAGCCATGCCCGTGGCAAGCAGTTCCTCTACGACGAGGGGATCCAGATCCCGTTCGTGGTCCGAGGACCGAACCTGGAACCGGGCTCGACGCGCGACGACTTGATCGTCCACATCGACATGGCTGCCACCTCGCTGGCCTTGGCCGGGATCGCGATCCCCGCGACGATGGAGGCGCGCGATCTGTTCGACGAGGACCATGAGGCCCGCGAATACATCGTCGCCGCTCGCGATCGCTGCGATGAAACGGTCGACCGGATCCGATGCATCCGGACCGCCCGATACAAGTACATCCGCAACTACTTGCCGACGCGTCCGTATCTCCAACCCAACACCTACAAAGACAACAAGGCGATCCTGATCCGACTCCGCGAGTTGGCCGAGGCCGGCGTGCTCGATGAGGCGCAGAGCCTGATCATGGCCTCGAGCCGCCCTTCGGAGGAGTTCTACGATCTCCAGGTCGACCCGTTCGAGCTGCACAACATCGCGCGGACGCCCGAGGCGATCGGGACCATGTTCGGCTCCGCAACGTGTTGGACACCTGGACGGTCGCGACCGGGGACCGGGGGATGCTCCCTGAAGATCCGAGGGTCTTCGAGAGCGACATGGCCGTCTACGTCGAGGGGGCTCGTCGACGCGACGCGGAACGGGCCGCTACGATCGAGCGCAACATCGCTCAGATGAAATCGTGGGCCGCGCAGGGCCGTTGAGTGAACCGAAGCGAACCCCCCGACGCGACGGCCCGATGACGCCTTGCCGTCATCCTCATGCGCGATACCCTACCTCGAAGGGTGCCCGAGGGCATGGCGCGTCGACTGGCCTGTCCCCTCAACCCGGACCGGAGAGATAGCCAGGAGGGCCAACGGCCCAATTCCCTCGTCGTCAGCCGGTGACGGGGCTGACGCGACGGTCCAAGCGGGAGCGAGCGTGATGGGGTTCTGGGGCGAAGGTGAAGGGGTGCTAGGGATGCCGATACCAGGCGGCGTCGAACGTCGGGATCGGCCCGAGATCCGGGCCGAGACGTCGGCCGTCCCCAGCGCATTGGTCGAGCGGGCCGCGCCGTCAACGACCACCCCCGGGCCGAGCCTCATCGATCGGCTGGTCTCCCGAACGATCCTGGGTCTGCTCGTCGCTTACACGTTGGCCTTAATTGTGCCCGAGCCCGGTCGCTGGCTCCGCGCCGTCGACCTGGCGACCTGGTCACGCGTCGAGCTATCGCTGACGCCGGTGACACTCCTGCTGAGCCTGATGCTCTTCCGCGCCGGCTTAAGCCTCAACATCCGTCGCTTGATCCAGCCGGACGTCCGCCCCGACCTCGGCTTGGTGGGGGCCAGTTTGGGCCTCCGCGCCGGCTTGGCTTTGGCCCTGGCCTTGCTGGCCTGGCACGCCCAAGGCTCGACCCGTGAAGTGTTGGCCGGCTTGGTCGTGGTCTACTGTTTGCCAGCAGCCAACTCGGCGATCGTCTGGGTCCAGCAAGTCCAAGGACGGATCTCGCAGGCCCTGGCGATCCTCCTCTTGGGTACGCTGATCAGCCCTTGGGTGGCCCCTTGGTTGTTGGAGACGGCCGGCACGCTGGTTGGTGCGGCCGATCTGTCCAAGGCATGGAGCTTGCTAGCGCAGACTTATGACGGGGGCTTTGTGACGGTCTGGGTGATCCTGCCGATCGCCTTGGGTATGGGCCTGGGTCAACTGCTCGGTCCTGAACGAATCCATGCGTGGCGACCGGGGCTTCGGCTCTCCGGTTGGATCAGCCTCCTGATGTTGAATTATATCAACGCCTCGGTCGGCCTGCCGATGCTCTGGGGCCGCGCTGAGCCGGGGATCCTGTTGCTGATCCCGCCCCTGGTCGTCTCGGTCTGCGCCTCGACACTGGGCTTGTCGTTGCTCACCTCCAGGGTCCTCAGCGCTCCGCGCGATGCCGGGCACGGCATGGCGTATCTAACGACGATGAGCAACACGGGATTGGCCCTCGTGCTGGTCACCGAAGCCTTGCCGGATCGGCCTCTGCTTCAGGCTGCCGTCCTGACCGCGACGCTCAGCCAACACGTGGTCGTCAGCCTGCATGCGGCTCGGGTCTCGACGACAATAGACGCCCACGCGGCCTGAGCATGGCCCCCTCGCCAGATCCCGGACCACGCGAACCTGATCGAATCGCCCGCCCCCCATCGGGCCTCGACAGATCGGATCGGGCCAGGATCGGGTCGGAGACGATCCCCATGCATCGCTCGCGAAGATTCCTCGGTGCATGGATCGAACTGTGAATGCGGAAACAATCCAGTAGCTTGTCGACTACATCCCTAGTCGATGTCGACCCCAGTGTCCACGATGATCGTCAACGTTCGACCCGACCTCAATGGGAACGACCTGTGTGTCAGATTCGCTCCCCTAAAATTTCGCGAAAAGGCGAAACGATGTCGGGTCATCCGGGCATTGCTAGAAAGGCGAACGACTCACTCTGGGTGGACTCGCAATGACTCAGCTTGCCGGACGCACCTCCAACACCGCCTCTCCCGACACGACGATGATGTGCCCAGACACTGTGGAACCGACCGATGCGGAGCTCCTCGACGCCTACCGACTCCACGGTGATGACGACGCGTTCCAGGCGTTGGTTCAACGACATGGTGGGATGGTCCTGCGCGTCTGTCGATCCGTCACACGTGATCCCCACGTGGCCGAGGACGCCTTCCAGGGCACCTTTTTGGTCCTGGCCAAGCGAGCTGCCACGATGACGACCGACCGCGATTCGCTGGCCGGTTGGCTTTGCAGCGTCGCCTACCGGGTCGCCTCACGCGCCGCGCAACGCGAGCGGAAGCATCAGGCGCGAGAGCATACCAGCATCCAGCCGACACGCGAACCCTCGGCCTCGGATCGCGACGCGACCGTGAACGAGATCCGCGAGGTGATCCAGCAAGAGATGGATCGACTGCCCGAGCAACTCCGACTCCCGTTGATGCTCTGCTATTTAGAGGCGATGACCAACGAAGAGGCCGCCCGCGCCCTGGGCTGGCCGGTCGGCACGGTCAAGACGCGGCTGGCCAAGGGTCGCGATCTCATGCGTCGACGCTTGATGCGTCGTGGCCTGACCCTGGGCGCCCTGCTCTGGTTGCTCATGCAGTCGCGCGAAGCGGTCGCCGACGAGAACGTCGACCACCTCGTTGTGGTCACCACCTCCATGGCGACCGGCCGTTCGGCGGTCCCCGAACGCATCTCCTCGCTGGTCGGACCCTCGAACCCGACTCACAGCTACTTTGGGCTCCTCCTGATGCTCTTGGGGGCCATCAGTATCGCGGGGGCCATCACCAGGTTGACCATCAACGCGAGCCCGCCGCATCAGCATCAGATCCAACAAATGACCGACTGCTTGGCCAAACATTTGTGATTCTGTATTCAAATAATCATAGTGTTTTCGAAATACCCAAATGATTGGATCGTCGAGGTCGTCAAAATTCCACATATTAACATCTAAGGTGGGCGTCGCGAGGCGCTCAAGCCGCTCGAAACGGGGGGCAGGGCCTCACCCTTGAGGGTTGGGGGCTTTATACTGGGGGTCCGCGTTGATCCGCAGTGCGCTTTCCTCGGGGATGGATCGCCCAAGGCTGGGTGTTTCTCGACCGATCGCGAAGCGCACGACCGTTCCCTCCCTTCGCGAAGGCCTTCCTACGATGAGACCGAGCATCCGGCTGCCGTTGACCCTCCACGGCGTGATTTCGCTTCGATCGTTGCTGTTGCCCTTGCTGATCGTGCCTGGGTTTCTATCGAACCCGGTCTTCGGCGATTCCTTCAGCAAGGACTGGGAGTCGACGCCGGACCGGACCTGGATTGGGCCGGAGTTCTGGGCCAATCGCCTGCACGACTGGCAGGTCGCCGATGGCCGGCTCGAATGCATCGCCGACCGCGCTCGGCTGGGATTCCGGAACGTCCACCTGCTCAGCGTCGACCTCTCCGAGACACCCGGCCCGTTTCAGTTTCGGGTTCGGACCGGCTCGCTCATAGGGGAGGGGACGGGTCTCGACCGCGTACCGCCGAGCGCCGCGTCGGGATTCCAGTTCGGGATCGGTCAGGGGCAGATCGATTACCGGTCTGCGGCGATCGTCCACCACTGGGCCGGACCGGGCGCGGGGCTCTTCGCCGGGGTCACTCGAGGTGGTCGTTTAGAGATCCGTGACCGCTCGGAACCCAACTTGGAGCCTTTGGCTTCGGAGGCCATCGACGCGTCGGGCTTGGCAGACGAGGCGGGCCTCCTGCTGACTCTAGAGGGGACCCCGTTGGGGGCGGATCGGTCGACGTACCGGCTCGTGGTGACGGCATCGGCAGTGCAGGCGGCCGAGGGGGAAGAGGACGCCCTCGAAGACCTCGGCTCAGCGACCGTCGAGGTCGATGCGGCCCGGTTGCTCGGCAATATCGCCCTAACGTCCCATCCGGGAGATCGGGCGAACGTCCCGGTGGCCGGTCGGTTCTGGTTCGACGACTTGGAGGTCGTCGGCGATCGGGTGGCGGCTCATCCCGAGCGGGCTTTGGGACCCGTGATCTGTGCACAGCACACGCTCAGCCGTGATGTGTTGAAAATGACCGCTCAACTGTTGCCGATCGGCGAGGGACAGCCCCAGTCGGCGACCCTCCAGGTGGACAACGATGGGCGCTGGGTTGACGCGGCCACGGCCGAGATCATCGTGCCGGGCTACACCGCCACGTTCCGCGTCGAAGACTGGGACTCCACAAGAGGGACGGCCTATCGGGTCCTCTATGACGACCGCGCCGTCTTCGAAGGGATGATCCGGCCCGACCCGGTCGACGCTGAGGCGTTGGTCGTGGCCGGCTTCACCGGCAACCACAACAACTGGCACCAGATCGGCGCCGCCTCGAGCGACTGGCTCGGCGGCGTCTGGTTCCCCCATGAAGATCTGACCTCCAAGGTCGACGTCCACAGACCCGACTTGCTCTTCTTCTCTGGGGACCAAGTCTACGAAGGGGACAGCCCCACCTTCGCCGACAGCAACCCTCGATATATTAAAATGGACTATCTCTACAAATGGTATCTCTGGTGCTGGGCTTACCGCGACCTGACCCGCGATACCCCATCGATCTGCATGCCCGACGACCACGATGTCTTCCAAGGGAATATCTGGGGCCAGGGAGGTCGCAAGTCGCCCGACCGCGACCACGACGGCGGTTACGTCCATCCGGCCGACTTCGTCAAGATGGTCGAACGGACCCAGACCAGTCATATGCCCGACCCGTACGACCCCACGCCGGTCGATCAAGGGATCGGCGTCTACTACACCAATATGGTCTATGGTCGGATCAGCATCGCGATCTTGGAGGACCGCAAGTTCAAGTCGGGTTGCAACCGGCCTGATATGCCGCCCAGCGGGACGGGCCGTCCCGACCACTTCAACGATCCCGACTTCGACGTCGATCGGCTCGACATTGAGGGGGTCGAGCTACTTGGCGCCCGCCAAGAGACGTTCCTCCGCGACTGGGCGACCGACTGGGCCGGCGCCGACATGAAGATGGCGGTCTCACAGACCATCTTCGCCAACATGGCCACGCACCACGGTGGCAACCTGTTCCGGTTGATCGCCGACCTGGACAGCAATGGTTGGCCGCAGTCGGGTCGGAACCGCGCGATCGGCTTGCTCCGACGCGCCTTGACGTTCCACCTCGGTGGCGACCAGCACCTGGCGACCGTCGTCCACCATGGGATCGAGCGGCACGGCGACGCGATCTGGTCGTTCTGCGTCCCGTCGGTGGCCAACTTCTACCCGCGCGCCTGGGCCCCCGAACTGGACGGCGACTATCGGGTCCCCGAGCCTGAGGAGTACCGAGGCGACCGTCGCGACGGCTTCGGCCATCCGGTGACCGTCTACGCTGCGACCAATCCCGGTAAGCCTTCGGGATATGAACCGGCCGCGCTTCACGATCAGATGCCTGGATACGGGATCGTCCGGCTCAACAAGGTCGACCGGACCATCACCATGACCTGCTGGCCACGCTACGCCGACCCCAACGTCGACGAGCCCTATCCGTTCTGGCCGATCACGATTGATCAGACCGACAACGATGGGCGGACCCCAGCGGCCTACCTGCCGACGCTCATTGTCGAGGGACTCCCCGTCGGTGTCGATCCGGTCATTGAGGTCATCGACGAGGCGAACGGCGACCTGGTCTACGCCTATCGGGTCCGCGGCTCATCGGTCCGACCCCAAGTTTACGACGCCCAGAGCACCTACACCGTCCGCGTCTCGGAACCGGACCGGGGGCTCGAGAGTGTTCTCAATGGGATCGAGCCTGGCCCGGCAACCCGGGTCGAGAGCGTTCGCGTCACCCTCGAACCGTGAGTCGACCCTTTTGACGATCGGGAAACGCGGACGATCTTCGGCCGACGCTCGCGAAGATGACCTCTTCGAAACGAGCGTCAGGCCGATTGTCATCCGGGTTGTCGATCGTCAACGCCGCCCCGGGTCATTGCCGACCTCACCGCGTGCCGAACGGGCGTGGGCGCGGGCGTCCTGGACGGCGTGGGACGGCGGGACGGCCGGCTCCCCCTGATGGGCCGTGATCCGCTTCGATCCGCGCTGGAAGCTGACGGGGCGGGCGGCGAAGTAGCCGGTGATCGATTCCACCACGGCGACCTGATCGAGTTCGCCCATCTCGGGATAGATCGGCAAGGCGACCGTCTGCCGAGCGGCCGCCTCGGCATGGGGGAAAGCCCCGTCAACATAGCCGAGGTCGGCGAAGCAGACCTGGCGGTGGAGCGGGATCGGATAGTAGATCTCGGTGCCGATCCGCTGTTCGGTCAGGTGGGCCCGGAGCGGATCGCGATGGGCTTCGGGGACTCGGATGACGAACTGGTTGTAGACGTGTTGGCTGCCTTCGCGGACATGGGGCAGGCCGACGACCGCGTCGAGCCCGGCCTCGTGGAAGAGCGTCCGATAGCGTGCGGCGACCTCTTGCCGACGCGCCGTCCATGCGTCGAGGTGCCGGAGCTTGACCCGAAGCACGGCCGCCTGAAGGGCGTCGATCCGCGAGTTGAACCCGACCAGATCGTGGTGGTATTTCGGTTCCATGCCGTGGACACGAAGCTTGGTGACGGTGTCGGCCAGGGCCTGGTCGTTGGTCGTGACCATGCCGGCGTCGCCGAACCCGCCGAGATTCTTCGACGGATAGAAGCTGAAGGCGGCGGCATCCCCGATCGAACCGGCATAGCGTCCTTGTTCGTCGAAGGCGCCGATGGCCTGGGCGGCGTCCTCGAGGACCTTCAGGCCGTGACGCCGAGCCACCTGAAGGATCGGGCTCATCGATGCGGTTTGGCCGTAGAGATGGACCGGGAGGATCGCCTTGGTCCTCGACGTGATGGCGGCCTCGATCGCGCTGGGATCAATGTTGTAGGTCTCCGGCTCGATGTCGACGAAGACCGGCCGTGCGCCGAGCCTCCAGATCGCGCCGGCGGTAGCGAAGAAGGTGTAGGGGGTGGTGATCACCTCGTCGCCGGGCCCGATTTTCCAAGCGGTCAGGGGCAGCAGTAACGCGTCGGATCCGGAGGCGCAGCCGATCCCCCGGGTCGCCTGGCAATAGTCGGCCAGCTCGCGCTCGAAGTGGGCGACCTCGGGTCCGAGCACGAACCGCTGCGACTCCACGATCTGGGCCAGGACCGGCTCGACCTCGTGGCGGATCGTCCGATATTGGGCCGTCAAGTCCAGGGCCGGCACGGCTCGAGGCGGCGAACTGGGACTCATGGGCGATCACTCCTTTGATGGCCAGAGGCCGTGCGGGCCGTGGCCGTCCCTGGCCGCGCCGCGCGTCCTTGCGTTTGTTGGGCGGGTGGCAGGTCGGGGCCATCCGACGATCCAGGCTTCCTAGGACGACGGATGGCATCGGTCAGGCTGGTCCACCGTGCCGGGAAGCTAGTCCCGGGCCGATGGCCTGTCAACGGCGACCAACGAACGGGCAGACTCCCACGGCCTAGAGACCGGCCAGACCCCTTCGTAGTTCTCTCCTCCGATCAGTTCCCAGGAGCGCCTTCGTGGACGGCGACCAGGTTCCCTTCGGAGGGATCCTCGTTGGCAGCGTCCTCGGTCCCTGCCAACTCGTCGACGCGTTGGAGGACCAAGTCAGTCAAGAGCGGATCGGGTCCGAGCGGCTTGCCCAGTTCGAAGTGGACCTCAGGATAGAGGCCACTGAGCTCGTCACGGGCAGCGGTCAGGTCACGCGCGACATGCATGCCGAGACCCAGGAAGTACGGGACCATCAGGACCCGACGCGCCCCTTGCTCGACGCAGCGCACACCGCCCGCGCGGATGTCCGGCTCGGCCAGCTCGAGGAACGATGGCTCGACGATCGCGAAGCCGCCCTGCAAACGGACCTCCTCGGCCAATCGATGCAGATCCTGGTTGGCCGTCGCCTTGCGGCTCCCATGTGCGATCAGGAGCACGGCGGTCTCCGGTCCAGGCATTGGTCTCGTCTCCTTCATCAGATGTGGAGCAGGTCGGCGAGATTCCCGAGATCGGGATTTCGCCGAGTCGCGTTCGCGGGATTCCGGACGCGTCGAACTCACGACGTTGGCATTGCGCCGGGCCATTGTAGGCGTCGGTTCCATCCCTCGATTGCTTCGGAGGACACATCCGGAGGCGACCGCCGAGGGACGCGACATGTCCTCAATTCAGGACGGGGATTTCCGAGATCGGGGAGCAGGGCCATAGATTCTGACTCGTCGCGTCGTCGAGGTGCCCTTCCCGGTTTCAGGCCGCTTGCTCGTCACCGGTTGCGGAGGGCTCCAGGACGCGCTGAAGGTCCTCGATGTCGCGGCTCAAGCACTCTTTCAACGACCGGCTCATCAAGGAGGAGAGCGGACTGAACAGCTTGGCGAGGAACGTCAATGGCGTCACAGTGAATATGCAGGTGACCGCGCATCCCCCTTGGGTCGGTTCGAAGTGGTACTGAGTCTGATAGTGGGCCCCGTGATTGGTGCACTCGACGGTGTAGGATTGCGGCGGTTCGAACCCGGTGATCTCCATCTCCTCGGTGGCCTCGCGGCCGAATATGACCCGGGTCTCGCGGAACCGCGTCCCGGCGCCGATGGGGCCATCGGTCAGGACATCGAGGTTCGTGATGTCCCGGATGTGCTCGGGGGCCTCGCGGAGCCTCGTGAAGACGTCGAAGACGGCCTCGGGCTCGGCGGCGATCGGACGCGTGACGCGGACGGTGGGCATCGATGGATCCTCCAAATGCGTATGAGCATCGGTTTTGCGATGGATTCGAAACGCGATCAGCGAATCGCCGAGGATCCTAACCGCTCTCAAGGAGTTGGCATAGTCCATACATACACGACCACCAGTGCCATCAGAGAATCCCGGATCCGGTGACGGCTTCGTGGCACCGAACGATCTGGACCATGAACCGCAATGAACCTGACGACGACGAACCGCGTCGCGCTGGTGTAATCTATGTCCGAGGTCCTGGGACCCGATTCGATTCCGACGAGCCGCCGCATGCTTCTGGTCCTGGAACGAGCCGATGAGCGATCCGACATCACCCGCTTCCGAACCTCCGGAGATGGGATCGCTCCGCGCGGCCCTCGAAGAGATCCGGGGCGACCAGTGCGGCCGGATCTACGCGCTGAAGGTCGATCAGACCCTCATCGGCCGCGCGGAGAGCTGTGACTTGGTCTTCCGCGCCAACCATTACGTCTCCAGCCAGCACGCCCGGATCGTACGCCACGAGGAAACCTATTACCTGGAAGACCTCAAGAGCACCAACGCGACCTATCTCAACGGCGAGGCGATTCAGCCCTTCGTAGCAGCCAAGCTCCGCGATGGTGATCAGATCGGTCTGGCCCAGGCCTATTTGTTCCGATTTGTCCTGGGAGCCATCGATACGACCGCGCCGGAGGACACACACGGCTCGACGATCTACAGCGCGTCCGATCCCGAAGACCCCGGCTGGCTGGCCGCCCAACCCGAACTGAAGCTCCAGGCCATCCTCGAGATCAGTCGACATCTGGCCACTACGGTGGCCCTCCGGGAGATGCTGGAACAAACCTTGGAGGTCGTCTTCGACTTGTTCCACGGTCGCGCTCAGCGCGGATTCGTCCTGCTCTGCGACCCCTTGACCGGCGAACTGATCCCCAAAGCGATCCAGCGACGGAGTTCCCGCGACCCGTTACGGGTCGTCCGAAGCATCGCCTCGCAGGTGATCCGCCTGCGACGCGGGATCCTGTTCCATCGGACGCACACGATCGACGACGAATTGGGGGAGGCAAGCTCGATCGGCTCCAGCGTCGAGGAACTTCGGATCACGACCCTGCTCTGCGTCCCTCTGATCGATCGGGATCAGGAACCGATCGGGATCATCCAGCTCGACACGACCGACCCGGACGACCTCTTCGATGAAAACGATCTCAACTTGCTGGTGGCCGTCGCCTATCAGGTCAGCCTGGCCGTGCAAGGTCATCAGGCGCATCAAGCGATGCAGGCTCAAGCCGTGATGGAGCGCGAACTCCGGTTGGCCCGCGACGTTCAACGCTCCTTGATTCCGGCTCAGGCCCCCAGCATCCCGGGATATCGCCTCTGGTTCTCCTACATGCCGGCCCGTGCCGTCGGCGGCGACTACATCGGTGTCCTACCGATCGTCGAGGACGACCCTGACGCCGAGGACCCGCAACGCTGGGTGATCGCACTGGGCGACGTGGCCGGCAAAGGGATGCCCGCCGCGCTCCAGATGGTCCGTGTCTCCACGCTGACCCGGATCATCGCGGGCGAGGAGTCGGATCCATCCACCATCGTCACGCGGATCAACCAAGAACTCTGCGCCGAGGAACTCTCCGAGCGGTTCGTCACCTTCCTGCTGGGTCAGCTCGATTGCCTCGAGCACCGCGTCCGACTCGCCAATGCCGGCCACATGCCCCCCCTGCTCCGCAAGGCCGACGGGCAGGTCCTCGACCTCCGGGCTGCCGAGGATGACCTCCGACTGCCCCTGGCCATCATTCCCGAGATGGATTACCCCCACCAGGAGGTCATGCTCGACCCGGGCGACCTGATCGTCTTGTACACCGACGGAATCAGTGAGGCCATCAACGAGCAGGGGCAGTCCCTGGGGACCGACCCGCTCATATCAGCCTTGGCCGCCGGACCTGATCGCGCCGATCAGGCCGGACCCAAACTCCTCGACATGGTCCGCGATTTCCTAGGCGACCAGCCCCGAGACGATATCGCCCTGCTCTGCCTCAGCCGCGATTGCGGAGCCTGAGGCAAGCTGCCCTGCGAATCCGTGGCCCCCCGCCCTCTGGAAGCGGAATCGCTCTTATCGATCAGTAGAATTTATCCGTTTTTGAAAATTAATATTTATTGATTAGCGATAATGTGATCTGAGCCAACACTGCCGCCAATCCGAGTCCCATGATGAAAACGTTCCATCGCGAACACGCAGACCCAATCCACTGATAGAGAAGGAGAACGATCCGGCGTTGTTGGGATCGATCGGAGTTGAGACTCCGTCTTCGAGACCGTGTGCCCGACCCGATGGGTTCGTCGAGGGCTCCAGCGTCCTCGATTGCCTGGAATACATCGCAGTTTCTTCAAGATCTATCCGTGCGTAATGATCAACCGATTACCAAGCGATTTCTTGATCTTCAATCGATTCAACATAGTCACAATGCGGATGCTGGATGATAGAGGAAGATCGTCGCAGACTCCAACAGCGTGTTCCAAGTAAAGATCAACGCGAGTCCGAGACCTGAGAGGAAGCAGGCCCATTGGGGGAGGATCGAGAAGCGATTCGCGGTCTCGAGGTCGCCGAGCACGGCTTGCATGCCGAAGAGACCAAGGCGAATCAGCCCCAGGGCGATGAGGAAACAGACGTTCGCCGGGACCGCGCAGATCAGGACCACGCCGAGCATCCGGAACAGGTAAAGGCCCAAGAACGCATGATCGAAGCCGTGGCTGGAAACGAACCTCATGGTGCTCAGCAAGAGGAACGCGATGGTGACGACGACGAGCGCGCCGTTATAGACGAGATAGAAGAGCCAACAGCGGTTGCGGAAGCTCTGGCGGTTCGGATCTGGAATGGGCTCGATCGGCGATTCGGGGGCAGCGTAAACCGCCTCGAGGAGATCACGCGACTCGTCTGCGCCGTGGCTCGGAGATGGCGAGGCGTCCGAAGTCGTCGAAGGAGGAAGAGTCATCGAGGTGTCTCAGCGCGAGCCATATGTTGTTCTTTTGATAAGGATGCGAGTTTATCAAAGCAATCACAGTTTTCAACGTGCGTTCAAATGAACGGGGAACGGAAATTGAGGAAGAGATCGGCAGCGGTTACCAAAGTGACCCAAGCGAGGATCCCCGCGAGTCCGAGACCCGAGAGGAAACAGGCCCATTGGGAGAGGACGAAGTACCGATTCGAGGCGTCGAACTCTCCGAAGAGGATCTTCCAGCCGACCAGACCGATCCGAATCAGCCCGACCCCCAATAGGAAGCAGATGTTCACTGGGATCACGCCAACCAATGCCGCGCCGATCATCCCGACAACGAAGAACAAGGCTTGGAGGTTGAAGCCGACGTGATGGACGTAGACATTGAGGCGATACAACACGAACACCGCGCTGATGACGACGAGCGTACCGTTATAGGTCTTGAAGAAGCGACGCCAACGTGCGATGAAGTCTCGGAGTTCTGGATCAGAGTCCGGAGCAGTTTTGGACTCGATCGGCGTCGAGGGCGCGTCATAGACCGCATCGTAGAGCCCACGCGCTTGGGTTGCGGTTGGGCTCGGGGGGATCGTCGGTGGGTCTGGAGGCGTCGAAGGGGGGATCGTCATCCGATCACCTCCGCGTTTCCCGGTCGACAACCGAAACGTGCCTTAAGCGCTCTCTTTCTGGCGAGGCGAGGCGTCGTCCTCTTCGCGATCGTCCTTGGGTCCGTTCTGAGGTTCATGGTCATCGGTGTCCGGGTCGTCGGGTGGAACGTCGACCTTGGGACGCGTGCTGTCGAAGAGGCTTTGCTCCTTGCGGACGACCTCCGGCGTGATGATGAAGATCTGCTCTTCGCGACCGGGACGATCGGGCAGTTCGAAGAGGATCTCGAGCATCACGTCCTCGACAACCGAGCGAAGCGCCCGGGCGCCGGTATCCTTCTCCTTGGCCCGCTGGGCGATCTCGACCAACGAGGCCTCGGAGAACTCGACGCTGGAGCCCTCCAGTTCGAAGAGCCGCTGATACTGTTTGACCAGCGCGTTGCGGGGCTCGGTCATGATTTGGACCAGGGCATCCACATCGAGCGGCTCGAGCGGACAGACCACCGGGAGTCGCCCGACGAACTCGGGGATCATGCCGAACTCCAGGAGGTCGTCGCTGGTGACCTGGTTGAGCACCTCGGCCACCTCCGTCTCGGTCGGCTCGGCGTCGGGGCTGGCGAACCCGATGGAACTCTTGCCGACCCGACGCGCGATGATGTCGTCGAGGCCGACGAACGCCCCGCCGCAGATGAACAGGATATTGGTCGTGTCCATCTGGATATATTGCTGTTCGGGGTGCTTGCGTCCTCCTTGGGGCGGGACGTTGGCCGTGGTCCCCTCCAGCATCTTAAGCAGAGCCTGCTGGACCCCTTCGCCGGAGACATCACGCGTGATCGAGACGTTCTGGCTGGTCTTGCC
>CAZSSM010000001.1:108532-232550 GCA_964609385.1 uncultured Planctomycetia bacterium | reverse complement strand
GCCGATCTTATCGATCTCATCGATGTAGATAATGCCGCGCTGGGCACTCTCGAGGTCGAAGTCGGCCGCGTGCAGGAGCTTGAGCAGAATGTTCTCGACGTCCTCACCGACGTAGCCGGCCTCGGTCAAGGTCGTCGCGTCGCCGATGGCGAAAGGCACGTCGAGCACCCGCGCCAGGGTCCGCGCCAAGAGCGTCTTCCCACAACCGGTCGGACCGATCAGCAGGATGTTCGACTTATCCAACTCGACGTCGGTCTGGTCATCCTCGCCGTGGACCAGGCGCTTGTAGTGGTTGTGCACGGCCACTGAGAGGATCTTCTTGGCCCGTTCCTGGCCGATCACATAGGCGTCAAGCTGATCTTTGATTTCGCGGGGGGTTGGGATGTTGGTGAAGAGCGTCTTTGGGACACCCCGACGTCGACGCTCTTGGTCGAGGATCGACTGGCAGAGTTCGATGCAGTCGCCGCAGATATAGACGTCCCCGGGCCCCTCGACCAGCGGGCCGACGTCGCGATAGCTCTTGCGGCAGAACGAGCAGATCGCGTTGCGCCGCGAACCGCCACCCCCGTTACCGCCGCCCCCACCGCCGGTCGTCGTGCCGCCCCCGATGCTGCGTCGTCCGCTCGGTCCGGCACCGGCACCGCTGTCCTCTCTGCCCGTGGGCATGAATCACCTCATTCCAATCTCGCCAACGGCCCTTGTTGGGCCGCGACCCACGGCGGACGGTTCGGGACATCGAACCGGATTGGGGAGAGGACGATTTCGAGGCGCCTCGACGCTCCCCCGTCGATACGCCCCGAGGGTTGGCTCGTGGACGGTCTGGCCGACGCGACGCGAGCACAAGGGCGATGTCCCATCCTAGTCGGACGCTGGGAGACCCTCAAGTCTTGCACACGAACCTGAGGATCCCACGACGGATCATCCCGAGACGTCCCTTGGCATTCAGTTTAGGGGACGGACCGGCCCGACGCGTCCGGTTTTTTCCCCGTTGAACCGGCCATTGGGCGACCTCGGGTCGTCGGACGAGGCGGATCGCCGCGACCCCCAGCCCATGCACGGATCCGAGCAGCCCCTTGATCCTGAGCCCAGGTCAGGAGACGACGCGTGGCCGCCCCGAGGCTCAGCGGATCCCATTCGTCCAAGCCAACCCAACGGCCCGCGATGTGGCCGGCGGCCAGCCGTTTCGGATCGATCGGGATCTCCTCGACGGACCGTCCCTCGACGGACGCCACGAAGGCGGGAAAGACATGGAGCCGGACCCGATGCCGCGTCACGCCGTAACGGATCTCGCGGACGGCCGGACCGACGCTCCGCAACGTCACTCCGGTCAGCCGGGGAATCGTCTCCTTGAGACGCGGGGAAACCTGTTCGGATCCGTCGAGAGCGATCCGATTGGTCTCGCCCCCTTGATCCTCGGCGACCTCCGACTTGTCCAATCGTCGGCCGGCCGGGTCGGCTCCCGACAGATGAATCGTCGGCAATTCCCAGAAGCCGGCCCAGAGTTGATCTGGGGCCCGTTGCAGGAGCAAGATCCGCCCGTTCGGGTCGAGCGCGAGGACACAGGCCTCGACCACATCGAGAACCTCCGGACGCTTGGCCGGCAAAGGGCGATCGGCCTGCGTGCCGGCGGCCTGAGCCCGGCAGTCCCCCAAGGCCGGACAGAGCAAACAGCGTGGCTGCGTCGGCGTACAGAGGACCGCCCCCAGTTCCATAAACGCCGTGGTGATCGTGCCCGGATCGTCCTCGGTGACGAGTCGGCCCGCGGCGCGCCAGAGCCGTTCGGTCGGCTTCGACGTGCCCAACGGCTCCGGCCAGTCCAGCCAGCGGCAGAGGACGCGCTGGGTGTTCGCCTCGACGATCGCGGCGGGCTGCCCGAAGGCGAACGAGAGGACCGCCCCGGCGATGTACCGACCCACGCCCGGCAGATCGCGGAGGGCCTCCGGATCGGACGGGACGCGTCCGCCGTGATCTTGGACGATCCGACGCGCTGAGGCGTGCAATTGCCGGGCGCGACGGTAATAACCCAAGCCTTCCCAGGCCTTCAGGACCTCCGACTCATCGGCCGAGGCCAGGCTGGCCAGATCGGGGAAGCGATCCAGGAACCGTTGGTAGAACGGTGTGACCGCCTCGACGGTCGTCTGGACCAACATGATCTCGGCTACCAGGATTCGATACGGGTCGCTCTGGTTCCGCCAAGGCAGTCGACGGTGGTCGTCGTTGTACCACGCGATCAGGGCTGATCGGATCCGCGCGATCCACTCGGGATCGAGGTCAGGCCCCTCGTCCTCGACGTCCGTTCGCCTGCCCCGACCTCGACCGGCCATATCGACTCCCTCAAACTTCGCCGGCCCGTCCTCCCCCGAGGATCGACCGAACCACAGTGCGCGGCCACCAGTGTATCGGACCCGATGGAGCGTCGGGATCACCCGCATCGGCGACCGGTTTTCCGGGATGACCGGGTCGTCTGGGCAGGCCAGGTAAAATCTGTGGTTTGCGTAATTGAAACCCGTCCCGGGGACTTTATCTTGCATTTCAGAAGGAGCGGCGGAGAAGACCCCGGAGCCGGGGCAAGCCCCCTTCGGTTTTCGGGATTCATCGCCTACCGAGGCGAAACCATGCGGATCAGACGACCGCCGATCAGCCGATTCTACAGGGTCACTCCGGGGCCAGAATCGGCGAATTGCGGAAGCGTCGGATCGCCGTGGAACCGGTGATCGATCGATCCTCGACGGTTCTCAAATGGATGGATCGGACGCTGGCCCGACGGGAGCGATCCCGTCAACGAGTTGGCCGCCCGATTTTGGGATGGAAAAATTTGCGTTTTTGGAAAAGATGGGCCGGTCCCTGCGACGATAACGGGGCTGGGTGGTGCGTTCACGCACATAAGCCCGGCTTGATCCGCCTCGAACCTCGGGGTGGACGCCGCAGTGGGTTGCACAGCCGGGATGGATCCCGCGGTCTTCGCGGATCGCCAATGGACCAGGCGATGGTGCGCGGCCGGCCTTAAGTTGGTACGACTTCGCGACACACACCGACTGGCCGATCATGGAGGTCACTTGACAATGTTGGCTGATGTTCTGCACCCGGCTCGCGTCGAGCGCGAGCGACGACCCCTCGACACGGACCGGCAAGAGCTGGCCGAGAAGTACTTACCGCTGGCCCGCGCCTTGGCCCACAACATGTCGCGGACCTGGCCGGAGATCGGTGACGAATTCGAGTCGGCCGCCCATCTCGCCCTGGTCGAGGCCGCCGAGTGCTACGACGCGGAGCGGAATATCCGCTTCAGCACCTATGCACGGCACCGGATCCGCTGGGCCCTCCGCGACGTTCAGCGCCAAATGCTGATCCCGGCCCACGCCTCCGATGGCGACGCGACCATGCCGTTGTCCTGGAGCGATGCCGTCGAGCAGTCCGAGATCCCCACCGACATGGTCGATGGCTGCGAATTGCTCCGGAGCGTCGAAGCGCTCGACGAGGTCGAGGCCATGCTCAGCCGGCTCCCTCAGAATCACGCCCGTGCCTGCCGCGAGATCTACGTTCGTGGCCGCAACCAGGGCGAGGCTGCCGATGTTCTCGGCCTCTCCAAGTCCCGGCTCAGCTTCATTCACCACGAGGCGCTCCGCCTGCTCGGCGAGGTCTGGAGGCCGGATGAGGAACGGACCGGACACGCCCCCCGGAAAGCCCCCAAGGGCCATGACGGCTCGACGCTCGACGAGGACATCCTTGAGCCCGTCGAGGAGTTCCCCGAGATCTTCCCACGCTGAGCCGACCCCGATCCCGATTGTCGACCTTCGATGCCGAGCCGATCGGTCCTTAAGCTCGACCTCGGCGCACATCGACATGAGAAATCAAAAGAACTTCAAAAAAAACTGCTCTGTAAAGCTTCCCTGACAAAAATCGTTTTGGACTTGGACTTTAGGAGAAATCCCATGTTGGTTTTACGACGACGCGAAGGACAGTGGATCGAGATGCGTCACAGTTCTGGGGACGTGATTCGGTTTCGCGTCTATAACATTAATGGAGGTCCTCCAGGACAGATCAACCTCGCCTTCGACGACGCCGAGCGGAAGTTCGAGATCCATCGACCCGAACGGATTCGGGTCCGCGCGGAGCACCGAACACCCCCGGTGCCCCACGTGATCCCCTGACCTGGCCATCTCACCGTATCGGATATCGACCGGACCGTCGCGAAGTCGTCGCGCGGTCCGGATCGGCCCGTTGATCAGAAAGGCGGCCGGGTCGGTTAGTCGGAGCCTGAGGCGTCCTGATCTCGCACCGAGGCCCCATCGCGGTAGAGTCGCGCCAGTCGAAGCATCAGATCTTCGAGCTGATCATAGTAGGCATCCTCGTCCAGGCTCGGTTTGCGTTCACGGATCGCGGCGATCTCCTGTTCGAGCCGATCGCGTTGCCGACGCACTTCAGTCGGGAGTTCGCGCTCGCGTGCGCTGAGGACCAGATGGATCTGATGCGCGGCGTTGCCATCGACCGGAGCGCCGTCTTCAGCCGCCTTGACGGCCCGGACGCCCCGGAACCAATTGGGGGGGGTTCCCCGACGATCCCCGTTGTCATCCAGCAACGGGTGCTCGGTCGCCAGCCGGGCCTCGGCCTGATATGATTCGGCCACCCGCGCCCCGGCGATCAGGTACGCCTCCAGGATCGAGACCTGCTCGTCCTTATCGAGGTCGGCCTCGGGATCGAGGAGCGCCTCGGCCAAGTAGCCGCCGAACCGCGCGTAGTTGATCTCGTCGCCGCTCTGCGTTGCGGTGATCACGACGCGTCCCTCGCCGGAGAGCCGGTCGAGGAACGGACCACTGGCCGATGCGCAGTCGATGACGACCAGCGGTCGTTGCAGCGGTTCGAGCCAAGCGGCCAGGTCGTCAGCGGTCAGGTCGGGACCACGGAGGTTGAATCGCGCCGTGCGGCCGTCGAAGGTTCCGTGCCCGATCAGGACGATCCAGAGCGGCTCGGACGATTCGGGATCGGCCTGATCGATCGCCTTCCGAAGCGCTTCGCGATCGTCTCCCGAATCCTCCAGACCCCGGCCCGGTCCGATCCGGATCACCTCGGCTCCGCGCTCCGCACCGGCCTCGACCCAGGATTCGGCCCAGCGATCGAACGCCTGACCGTATTCCTCGGTCCCGGGCGCTCCGGTCACTAAGACCACCAGGGGCATCGGTTCGTCAACGGTCATCGCGTTGGCGGCTGACGGATTAGATGTCACCCATATTCCACAGGTGATGAGAGTCAGTGTCGATATGAGGTGTTTGATCGGAAGCATCACGAGGGTCCGGTTAGGGATCAGGCCAACCCGCGTGCCCGTCGGAGGCCCCACTCGACGGTCAAGCAGGCCAGGACGAACAGGAAGGCGACCGGCGTGTGCCAGAGTGGAGCGGTCCACGGTTCGGAGATCGGGACCGAGCGGGTTGGGAGCATGCGCGCGAACTCATCGAGGTCCGAGGCCCGCAGCAGCTCGCCGCCGGTCCGCTCGGCCAGTCGCTCCATCGCCTCGAGGTCGGGGTCGAGCCTGGCGAACTCCTCCGCGCCCGGCTCGGCGACCCAGCCCGCCTCGCGCGTCCCGATCGCGGTCCCATCGGGACCATCGGCCATCGCCGTGATCCGATAGGCCCCGGCACGTCGAGGGAGGAACCGACTCGTGTAGGTCCCCGGCTCGCGATCGTCAGGGACGGCCTCCAAGGTCAACCCAGAGCCCTCGGGCGGCTCGATCTTGAGGGAGACCTTGGCGTTGTCCAGGGGAAGGTAAGCCGGGTCGCGGACCCGAACGGTCAACGCCAGGAGACTCGACGTCGGATCGTCGGGATCGCGCTGAACCTCGACCTCCACGCGTTGGGGCACATCGGCGACCAGCCAACGGACCATTTGACGCCAGCCGCGCTCCAGATCGCTTTGCCCCGGATCATCGCGTCGCATCCCCCAGCGCCAGAGATCGGCGATCACGAGGGCCGCGGCGCGGCCGGCCCCGAAGCTCTGGCTGACCAGGGCCGGATGCGAAACCCCATCGTCGCCGAGGACCCGGGCCAAGACGGTCGCGCCGGGCTTGAGCCCGCCGGACGGATTGACGATCTGGAACGCCGACATCGAGGCCAATCGTCGGCGCTCCTCGTCCTCGGTCGATCGGAGCCGGACCCAAGGTTGGAGCCAGCCCTCGCGGGTCAGTTGCAGACGATAGGTGGTCTGTGCCTTGATCGGTTCGAGGCGATCGAGGTAGATCGGCAACAGATCGCCGATCGGGGTCCGATCGTAGGATCCATCAGCGAACGAGCTGGGTCCGCCGAGCATCAGGAACCCGCCGCCGCGTCGGCTGACGAAGTCGCGGATCAGATCGCGCTGATCCTGACTGAAGAACTCGATCTCGAGGTCATCGATGATCAGGGCGTCATACGCGAACAGATCTTCGGCCGTTTCGGGGAAGCCGGATCGGAGTTCTTGATCGTCCTCGGTGCCGAGCCGAACGATGACCGGCTCGTCGTAGCGTTCAGCGGTCTCCTCGTCAGGATCGTCGAAACCTTCGAAGAGGGTGTTGGCCTGTCGCGAGCGGGGGTCGCGGAAGTCGAACTTGGGCTTGCGGTTGGCGATCCGGATCAAGCCGATGAGGTCGATCTGATCGTCCTCGTCGAGGGCGCGTCGGAGGAACTTGAATTCCCAGTTGGGCCGGCCGCTGAGATAGAGCACGCGATAGGGGCCGCCACCACGATCGACGACGACCAGACGCCGATTGTTCTCGAGGGTCGGCTCCTTGGAGACGCGACGCGGCTCCGGCTCACCCAAGGCCCCGTCGTCGTCGAGCAGGCCGGCGCGGACCTCATAGAACTGGACCCCGACGCGATCGGGACGGATCTGGAACCGGAAGGGTACCGTCTGCCGATCATCGGAGACCTCGAACCGCTGCCGTTGGACCTCCTGGCCCTTCGCATCGCGGACGACGGCCACGACCCGTCGGCCCTTGGCCCCCTCAGCGCGGACATCGGCACGGACCGTGACCGGCGCCGCCTCGAAGTTGGATTGATTCACCGAGACGTCGACCAGCGCGACGTCAACACGTCGACCACCCGCCTCGGGAACGACCGGATAGATCGGCGGGACCCGTTGCGGATCGAGGTCGCGGATCCGACGCGCGTCGGTCGCGTTGCCGTCGGTGAAGACCAAGATCCCGGCCAGGGGCAGCCCCTCGAACCGCTCGGCCAAGGAGCCCAGGGCACCGGCCAGGTTCGACCCGGACCCGTCGAAGACCAGATCGTCGAGCCCGTTGACGGTACTCAAGTCGTTGGCGAAGGCGTAGGTCCGAACGTCGAAGTCCTGATCGAGTCGGCGACGCCAGGCGTTGGTCTCGTCCAACCGCGACCGGACGACCTCGCCGCGCGGCTCGGGCTTTCCCCCTTCGGCGATCGTCATGCTCTGGCTGGTGTCGACCAGCAAGGCCAGCGCATTGGCTCCCGGGCGTGGTCGTGTTCCCGAGAGCAGCGGTTCGAGGAGGCAGACCAAGAGGGTGGCGAAGGCCAACGCCTTGAGGGTCGCACAGATCGAGCGGAGGCCGACGCCCCCAGGGCCACGCGCGTAGCTGAGCAGCAGGACCGCCAGGGCCGCCGCCGCGATTGCCGCGACCAGCGGCCAACGATCGGTCGCCCCCCAGACCAGCGAGGCATCGCTCATGCTCATCGTCCGCTCCCCAGGCGTTCGTAGTAGCGGCGAACGCCATCGGCATATTCGGGAGGGACCGGTTCGCGGTCGATCGGGACCAGGGCGTCGGGCCGCTCGAGCCTCAGGAGTTCTTCAGCGACGCGGTCTCGGAGTTCGGCCAGCGGCTCGGCGACGAGTTCGCGGAGTTTCTCCGGATCCGGCATCCGCGAGTGGCGACGGAACTCGAGCCGCTCGGCGCGGACGCGGTCGCGGATCCGCGCCACCTCGGCGCGAAGTTCGGGGTCGTCGAGCAGATCCTCCACGTCGCGCATCCGCTCGGACCACTCGAGGTAGTCACCGCCGGTGATCGGCCCGCCGGGGTTGGCCGCACCTCCGCCCCCATTCCCGTCGGATCCGCCCAAAAACCGATTCAGCAACGAACCTGGGTTCCCAATGCGCGGGGATCGGGCGTCGTTCCCACCCCGGAGTCCACCCGAAGAGCTACCGCCTTCGCCCTCCGAGCCTTCCGATTCGGAAGCCTCTTGTGAGTCGGGCGACCCGCGGCCCGAACCCGAAGACTCGGAACCTTCGGACCCGGATTCTCCAGGCATTGAGGTTTCCGACGACTCCGACTGACCGCTCCCCGTTCCCGAATCGGAAGGATCGCGGCTCCGGTCGGTCGATGAACCCGAGGGGGATTCTCCCGGTGGGCGATCCTCCGGGCGATCCGAACTCGAGTCGCCCGAGCGCTCGCTCTCGCCCGGCGAGTCACCCGGCTCCTCTTCGGAATCGGTTCGCGAGCGGCCGGAGGCGTCATTGGGGTTGGCAGTGTCGGAGTTGTCCGGATTCGATCCGCGTCCGGATTCGGAGCCGGGCTGGCCTCGACCCTCCTGGTCATTGCGATCGCTGCTGGGGGGATCGAGGCGGTCGAGTTCGCGATCGATCCGTTCGGTGAGGTCGTCCAGTTCGCTCCGGGCCAACCGGAGGGCTTCGGTCTCGTCACCGAGGACGCTCTCGGCGGCGCGTTCGATGCCCTCCTGGAGTCGGTCGAGCCCCTCCTGGGCGATGCCGGAGATCCGGTCGGCCTCCCCGACGATGCCGGCCTCGGCCAGGCGTCGCGATTCTTCGAGCGCGTCGGCGATTCGGTCTTGGCTGGCCTGCTGCGCCGATTCGAAGAGGTCCTCGGCGAGCCGAGGTTCGGTCACCTGGGCCTGTTCGACGGTCTCTCGGATCCGTTCGAGCAATTCCTCGACCCGATCGCGTTGACGATCCAGCTCATCGACGACCCGATCGCGCTGGCCGTCGTCACGGAGCGATCGGCTGGCCTGCGTGTTGAGATCCTCCAACTGCTCGCCGAGTTCACGTTGCGTCTCGGTGAGTTGGCGGGCCTCGCGAGTCATTTCGGTCATCTCGTCGGCGAACTGGTTGGCGGCCTGCTCGCGCATTTGGTCGCGGAGTTCGGAGAGGCGTTGGCCGGCTCGGGCGCCTTCGGTGATCGCCTGGGAGAGTTGTCCCTGCTCCAGGGCCTCGGAGGCGCGTCGGGCGTTTTCGCGCGACTGTTCGAGTTGCTCGCGCTGTTCGGCCATCCGATCGCGGTTCTGCTCCGATTGCATCCGCTCGGTCAGATTCTCGAGGTCGCGGAGCATCTGCTGTTGCTGTTCGCGGAGCCGCTTGAGCTGCCGCTCGATCTCCTCGCGCTGCTCGGGGGTCTCGGCGGCTTTGAGTCCTGCCTGGAGTTCGTTGAGCCGTTCATTGATGTCCTGCTGCCGACGCGCCAACTCACGGAGTCGGTTGAGGACCTCTTGGGTCTCGCGCTGTTGTTGATCGCGGAGCGAGCGCTGGTCGGCGGCGCGTCGGGTCTCGTAACGGTTCTCCTGGTTGTCCAACTCGAGCTGATCGAGTTGGCGCTGCATCCGGTTGCCGCCGCCGGAGGCGCTTCCGCTCTGAGCACCCTGCTGTTGGCGGGTGACCTCGAACTCGCGGGCACGCAGCTCCAAGAGGGCCTGATAGGCGGCCTGCTCCGAGCCGATCGCTTGGTCGAGCGACTCTCGACCCGCCTCGACGGGATCGTGGGCGCGCTCGAGCGCTTCCACGGCTTGGTTCATCGCGTCAAGGGCCCGTTGCAGGCTCTCTTGCGACGCTTCGTCTTCGAGCTCTCCAGCCAACCCCTCGGCCTGGACGATCACCGCGCCCTGGGCTTCGCCGATCGTCTCGAGGTTACCTCTCGCGTCAGCGCTTAGAGATCCGTCGCTGAAATCACGTAACTGATTCCATGTCGCGTTGATCACTTGCTTCTGGAGTTGGACCAACTCGTCGGCCTGTTGGGCGTTCCCGCCACCGCCCTGCTGCTGGGGCATCGCGCCCCCAGGCGGCTGCTCACCCTGGCGGAAGATCTGGTCGAAGGGTCGGACCTCGGCGAAGAAGAGGTCGCCGGCGGTCCGTCGAGGTTGTTCGTCCGGCCCAATGTCCTCGGCCCAGGCGTGGTACGACAAGAGTTGGTCCGGCTGCGCATCGAGCGTCTCGAGCGCGATGAGGTGCTCGATCTGCTCGGCGGTCAACCGGGTGTCCTCGGGCGATCCCTCGCCGTCGCCCGAGAGGACGATCTCCTCAGTCGGCTGGCCAGCGAACGCGTAGGAGATCCCGAACCGGACCAGGCCGTAGTCGTCGGCCACCTCGGCGTCGAGCGCGAACTCCTCAAGCGGGGAGACCTCGACGTCGCGACCGGGCCAGGTCAACGCGATCGACGGTGGTTCGTTCCTCGTGACGTTGACGCGGAACTCGGTGGGGATCCGGTTGCGACGCCCGCGATCATCGACGAGTTCGAGGCGATAGCGCCGCGAACGGTCGAGCTGAAGCGCGGTGGCGTAGACCGAGTCGTCGTCGGCCTTCGGCTCCAAAGCGATCGCCGAGCCGGTGCCCTCGGTGATCAATCGCGCCGATCGCACCGGTTTGTTGAGTCGGACGTCGAGGGTCAGTTCGGTCCCTTCAACGGCGGTGACCTGACGGACGTCCTCGATGACCCGAGGAACTTGATGGGTGTAGCTCGGGTAATCCAAGGACGCATCGAATCGTTTCGCCTCGGGATACTCGAAGACGTCGACATGAAAGTCTCTCGACGATGTCGTGCCATACTCGATCCGATAGTCGAGGTCGGCATCGATTTGAGAGACACGCGCGGCGAAGGCTGGATCGTCGAGGCTCCGGGTCATCGCTTTGCGGGTGATGGTACCGTCGGGCGTCTCGACGACGAGCGTGGCGCCGGCGACGGCGTCCTCGGCGAACCGGGCGACGACCAGCAGGGCGCGACCACGCTCGAGTTCGATGTCACCCGGCTCGACGAGGACGTCACCGAAGGCGATCTCGGGGAAACGGCCGCCCTCGGTGGACCGTTCGAGATCGGACTGGCCCGCCGAGGCGCCCAGCAGGACGAACCCGGCGACCATCGCCAATAGGGAGGCCCAGTGTGCCCGTCGGACGCTCCGGATCGACCGACCAGGCACGGTTCGGGTCCAATCGTGGGCCAGATAGTGACCCATCGCGTCGTTGACGAGCCGGGCCTGGAGGTAGCCGACCGGCCCCTCCGCTTCGGTCCGGACCTGCTCGGTGGCGGCCAGCAAGCCGGTGGCCAGATCGGGGTGCGTCTGCTCGATCCGCCGCGCCACCTCAAGCGGCTCGCGGAAGGTCTGCGAGGTCCAGAGGATGGCGACCAGCCCTGTGATCAGCGCAGCGGTTCCCAAGGCCAACAACGCCGCGAACGCCGAGGCTTGGTCGATCCCGAGCACAGTGACGGCCGCGACGGCGACCAGCGCCAACAGCGCCCAGGCCAACCAGCAGAGCGTCAGGACCAGCCAGAGTCGGACCGTCCGGAGTCGGTCGCCGACCGCCTCCAGGGCATCGGACAACTTTGCATGACTCATGTGGGGACGACCTCCGGGTTCGACGAGCCGACGCGTGAGAACCGACCGGCCAGCCAGGTCTCGACGATCAGCAGGGCCAGGGCGGTCAGGATCAGCCAGCGCCAGAGTTGCTGGCGCCGTTCGAGTTGAAGCGTGTTGAGCTGTTCGAGCCGGTCGGCCTCGATCGCCTCGCGTCGTGGATTGGCCAGGACACAACCGAACTGTTCGAGCGACTCCAGAGGTTGGACGGCGATCCGGCTCTCCGACGGGTCGAGATTGACCGCGAACGGGATCGAACTTTCAGGCGATTCGAACGCGTAGAGGCCGGGTCGATCGGTCTCATCGAACCGGGTCGCCCCCGCCTCCAGAACGCGCTCGGATCCGTCGGGCGTCCGGACGACCGGTTCGCTGGAATCGGCCTTCGAGGAGATCGCCAAGGGGATCGGCTCACCGACCCGATAGAGCCGGGTCCGGTCGACCGTCGGCCCGACGGCCCCCGCGACCGACGTCTTTAGGAGCGTGACCATCCACGGGACGAACTTGGTGCTCCGGGCCAGTTGGCTGTCCTCGGGCGACCAGCTCGTGGTCAGGACGATGAGCCGACCGCGGCCGATCGGCTGTTCGAGGACGGCCGGATCCCCGGTGTCGAACCGGGCCAGCACGCGCGGCTCGCTGCCGTCTTGGAGCTTGAGGTTGTTGAGGACGCGATAACGCCAGAACCGCAGCGCGGTGAAGTCGTTGTATTGCGGGCTGGCGAACGGCTCGAAGAGCGGATGTGCGAAGTCGATCTCCTGCCAGAGCGCGAAGCCATCGCTCGGGTCATCGGCCTCGTCGACGGACAAGGTCGGGACGTTCAAGAGCGCTCCGAGGGCCCCGCCAGATCCCGGTCGATCGAGCACGAGCAGGAGCGTGGCCCCTTCGTCGACGTGCCGACGGATCGGTTCCACCGAGTCGGGCTCCCAGGCACCCGTGGCCACGATCAAGGGGGTCGTCTCGAGACCGTCGAGCATCGGCGTTTCGTCTCGGGCTGTGGCGAGCACTTCAACAGTCATGGCGGGCGTCTCAGGGAAGACGCGCTCGAGATAGAAGCGGAGCCGGTTCGGGTCGTCGGGCGGATCATCGCCGAGGTAAAGGACGGTCGATTCGCTTCGAGAGGGCGGGGCGAAGTAGGCGGTGTTGTCGGCCTCGAAGGGGGCATCGACGAGGCGGAGGACCCCGGGCCGCTCGGTCGGGTTCGGCAACGGGACCCGGACGACCCGGCTCTGGCCCGGCGGGAGGGTGACCGGGATCGGCTCGCCGCGATCGGTCTCTCCTTCGTCGTCCCAACGGAGGCTGTAGCGGTCGCGGGACGAGCCGGGCGCGTTGGCCACGCGGACCCGAGCCACCTCCGGTTCGGACGGATCGGGTGCCAAGGGGTGGACCGAGGCGTTGGCCGTAGGGGCCTCGATCCGTTCGACGACCAGCTCGATGTCGGCCGGCCAGGCGAACTGGCCGAGCCGGTCGATCCGCGCCCCGGTCTGCATGTCGCTGATCAGAACGACCTGGCGCCGGATCAGGCCATCGTCGTTGACGTCCAAATCGCTGACGGCGCCGACGGCCCGGATCAGGGCGTCGTCGATCTTGGTGGCGTGCCAGCCGGGGGACAGTCCATCGAGCCGCTGACGGATCACGTTCCGAACCGACGTCAGATCGAGTTCGGCCGATTCCTCGAAGCCGAGGACGGGCCGGACGCGGTCGTCGAAGGCGAACAGCGCGACGCGATCGTCGGGTTGAAGCTCATCGAGCCGGGTCAGAACAGCTTCCCGAGCCCGCGACCAGGCATTGCCGCGTCGCATGCTCGCGCTGAGGTCGAGAACCAAGGCGACCCGGTCGCGCGCCAGGTCGTCGGTGTTGATCAGGGCCTCGAGCCGCTGGAACGGCCGGGCGAAGGCCAAGGCCAGCACGATCACCGCCGAGGCTCGGAGCAGGAGCAAGAGCCACTGATCGATCCGGCTCTTGCGGGTCAACTTCGGCGTCGAGGCGGTCAGGAACATCAAGGAGCTGAACCGGACCCGGTCGCGCGGGGTCCGGCGGATCAGGTGCCACAGGATCGGCGCCGAGATCGCCAGGATCCCCAAGGCGTAGAGCGGGGCGAGGAAGCTCAACGGGCACCTCCCCCGGCGAACCGTCGGGTCGGACCACGCTGCGGCGCGGTCCGCAGCCGCGCATGGATCAGCTCGAAGAGGACCATCTCCAGCGGCCGATCGGTCGTCAAGCTCGTGTACTCGATGCCCAGGTCGCGGCAGGCCTCGGCGACCGCCTCGGCGTGGAGCTGGAACCGTCGTCGATACTCAGCGCGTGCGGCGTCGGGCTCAACGTAGAACTCCCGACCCGACTCGAGGTCGAGGAACTGGGAGGCCTCCTCGAACGGAAAGTCGAGTTCGGCCGGGTCCAGGATTCGCCAGACCAAGACGTCGTGACCGCGCGATTTCAGATAACTCAAGTGGATCTTGAGATGGTCGAGCGGCGACAGGAAGTCGGAGATCAGGAGGATCACCCCGCGCTTGCGGACCGTCGCGGCGATCCGTTCCAAGGGCGGCTCCAACGCCGTATCCGAGCCCCCTGCCGGCGCATCGAGCAGTGCCAGGAGGCGTCGGAGGTGGCCGGGGCGGTGCCTTGGGGGCAGGTACTCGCGGACGTCGTCGTCGAACCGGAGCAGGCCGACCGCGTCGCGTTGCGAGGAGAGGAACGAGGCCAACGTCGCTGAGGCCGTCCGCGCGTAGTCGAGCTTGGTGTAGGATCCGGAGCCGTAATCCATCGAACGACTGGCATCGAGCACGATCTGGCAACGGAGGTTCGTCTCGTCCTCGTACTTCTTGATGTAATCGCGGTCGGTTCGTGCGTAGAGTTTCCAGTCGAGGTAGCGCGGATCGTCACCGGGTGTGTAGGGGCGGTATTCGCTGAACTCGACCGAGAAGCCGTGCATCGGGCTCCGGTGGAGCCCTTTGTAGAACCCTTCGACGACGACGCGGGCGCGCATCGTCAGGGACTTGATCCGCATCAGGGTCGGCAGATCGATCGTCGTCGAGGCCCGGGTCGTCGAGGTCGATGTTGCGTTTCGAGCCGGCCGGGCCACGCTCATCCGCTGGGTCCTTCGACGTGCTCGAGGAGCCGATCGATGACCTGATCGACGGTGACGCCGTCGGCCTCGGCGCGATAGCTCAGCAGGACCCGATGGCGGAGCGTCGGGTGGACCAGGGCGTGCAGGTCGAGCGGCGTGACGTGGACCCGCCCTTGGAGCAGGGCCCGGGCCTTGGCCCCCAAGACCAACGACTGCGCTGCGCGGAGGCCGGCGCCCCAGGCAACCCAGTCGTTGACGAAGTCGGGCACCCCCGGCTCGCCGGCGCGCGACGCGGCGGCCAAGCGGACCGCATAGCGGACCAGGTCCTCGGCGATCGGCACCTTGCGGACGACCTCGTGGAATTTCAGCACGTCCTCGCCGTGGAAGAGCGGCTCGATCGGGTCGGGCCGTCGCGAGGTCGTCTGATTGACCACGGCGACCTCATCGTCCTCGGGCAGGTAGCGGACGATCACGTTGAAGAGGAACCGGTCGAGCTGGGCCTCGGGCAGCGGGTAGGTGCCCTCCATCTCGATCGGGTTCTGAGTGGCCAGCACGAAGAACGGCTCTTCGAGCGGGTAGCGCACCCCCGCAGCGGTCACTTGATGCTCCTGCATCGCCTCCAGGAGGGCAGCCTGGGTCTTGGGCGGGGTCCGGTTGATCTCGTCGGCCAGGATGACGTTGGCGAAGATCGGCCCCTTGACGAACTGGAGGGTCCGGTGGCCATCGCCGGTCTCCTCGAGGATCTCGGTCCCGGTGATGTCGGCGGGCATCAGGTCGGGCGTGAACTGGATCCGCTGGAACTTGAGGTGGAAGACCTGGGCGATCGAGCGGACCAGGAGCGTCTTGGCCAGGCCGGGCGCCCCGGTGATCAGGCAGTGGCCCCCGGCGAAGAGGCTGATCAGAAGCTGATCGGTCGCCTCCTGCTGGCCGACGATCACCTTGGCCAACTCGTGGCGGATCCGCTCGCGGCTGGCGAAGATCTGCTCGACGACCTGGCGATCGGCCTCAAAGGCCTCGACGGTCTCGGTGTCGATGCTCACGGTGGGGGATTCTCCCGAGGTTCGCCGGGACGACGTCTCGGTCCGGCGGGTCATGGGGTGGTGTGTCGGCGGGCAGGTGCGAGGTCAAAAGGCTCGAGTGGCGGATCCGTATCTAAGATGGCTCGTCGTCAATGGGTCATGACATAAGTAATAATGTTGATCCCCATAGGGTAGGCGCGTTTTTCGGAAAACTCATGGAAGTACCATTCGTTTTCCCCTTCGCGTTCCCAGCCATCGCCGAGGTCGGTGTTGTGACAGATCAGGACGACCAACCGGCCTCGATCGTCGAAGAGGCCGCGGTAGTGGACGTCGCGCGTGTTGCCGTCGTGCCGACTCTCCCAGGTGATTCCATAGGGTCGGCCCTGGATCGCCTCGCCGATGCTGGGGATCTGCGGCTTCTCTTTGAGGTCGTAGACGGTGTGGAAGATCGGGTGGTCGAGGGGCAGATCGACGGGGTCTTGCTCGGGGAAGACGCGCTTGATCTCGCGGGCGAAGTTCCGCCATTGCGAGTCGCCCCAGAAGTCGTCGACCATCAGGAACCCGCCATTGTCCAGGTAGCGCCGAAGGGCCTCGACTTCCGGCTCGGAAAAGTGCAACCAGCCCGGTTCGATGATGTAGATGAACGGGTAATCGAAGAGCCGTTCATCGGTCAGGCGCATGAAGATCGGGTCGGGATTGACCTTCAGCGAGGTGAGCTGTTGGAGCCGATAGGAGAAGTTGAGGTCGCTGTCGGGCCAGTCGATGCCCCAACGTCCGCCGCCACCCCAGTAGCCGCGCCCGTATCCTCGTCCCGAGTCGTATTGGATCCGGACGAAGGTGAAGACATCGTCACGGAAGAGATCCTTATTCTCCCAGTCGGGGATGCCGGCGCGGTCGGGCGGGATTCCCATTTCGGGCCGGTAGCGGTAGCGATACCGCTGGGCGACGGCCCAGGAGGTGGCGATGACGGCCAGGACCAACGGGACGGCGAGCCAGACCATTCGGGTTCGTGACATCGTCATGGCGCGGGCTCCTCTGAGGGCACAGGCTCGGTCTCGGGGGCGGTCTGGTCGTCGACGATCTCGAGGAGCAACCGGTGCGCGTCCAGGAACCGAGGCGCTTCCTCCAAGGCTTGGAGCACCGCCCGACGCGCGGGGCCAGGTTTCCCGAGACGATGGAGGACCTCGGCGAGTCGGTAATAGACCTCGGCGCGGTCGGTCGGATCGAGGCTCAGCCATGCTCGATACGACGTTTCGGCCTGCTCCAGTTGGCCGATCCGGGCGGAAGCCTCGGCCAAGCTCCGATGGGGTAGGCTGGCCAACGGGTCGATCGCCAACAGCGCCGAGGCGTGATCGGCCATCGCGGTCCAGTCTCGGTCCTCTCGGTCCATCGCGATCAAACGACGGAGGGCCTCGGCGGCGTCCCCGGAACGGACGATCCAGTCACCCAGGACGGCCTGCTCGGCGTCGCGATCTCCGCGCTCGCGGTAGACCCTCGCCAGGAGCCGGTAGGCGTTCTTCGGGCCGAGGTACTCCGGATAGCGCTCGAGGAGGTCGCGGAGGATCGGCTCGGCCCGGTCGAAGTCGCCGTCGCGGACTCGGAGGGCGGCCAGTCGGAGCAGGCCCCAGAAGCTATCGGGATGCGACTCCAGCCAGGCCTCTAAGGCTTGGGGGCCGCTCGGGATGGCGTCGGGCTGCTCCCAAGTCAGGTCGGCGCCAACCGCCTCGGCATGGGCACGGGCGAACTGTTCGAAGTCGCGGTCCAGCGCCTCCAAGCTCATCCCGGTCCGTCTCGCCAGGGCCTGGTCGATCGGCACATCGACGGCCAGGTCGTTGAGGATCGCCTTGAGCGCATCGAAGCCGGCACGTTCGACGAGGAACTCGACGGCCAGGGCCGACTCGAAGTAGGCGAACTGGAGATGAATTGGGCTTTCGGGCGCCAGAAACGCTCCGCTGAGTTGGCTCAGCGGCGTCAACTCCTCACCGAGCAGGAAGGCCCGCTCGACCGGGTTGACGGGTCGTCGCCAGGCCGGGTTCTCCAGGCCCTCCTCGAAGACCGAGATCCCCTCGCTGAGCCATCGCGGCATCTTGTTGGCCGTCTTGTGGAGGGTCACCACGTGACAGTATTCGTGCCAGAGGACCGACTCCCAGTTCGACGGCGTGGCTCCTTGGGCGGCCGGGCTGATCGCGGTGATCACCGGGCCGAAGCAGACGCCCAGGAACCCCCGAGCCCCGGGCATCCCGAAGGTCCGGACCGAGAAGTCCTTCAACTCCGGGAAGATCTCGACCAGGACCGGCTCATCGGTATCGATCGTGACCTCGTACTTGGCCTCCAGGGTCGCCTTGGCCCGTTGCAGGAGGTCCAGGACGCGGTCTCCGTAGAGATCGGCCTCCGAGGCGGTCATCCGGACGATCAGGCCGTCGGCGCGGAGGGTCCGGAACCCGTCCAGGGCGTCGCGGAGCGTCAACAGGTTGAACGCCTCGAGGTTGTAGCCGTCCTCGCGGTGGACCTCCTCGGCCAAGCTCCAGCCGGGTTCCTCCTTCCCGAGCCGGAGCAGGTCCTGACAGAGCTGGACCTTGGCTGGGGTGTAGGTCGGATCCATGGCCAGGGCGCGTCGCTGGTAGGCGGCACCCTCTTCGAAACGGTACTTCTGCGAGATCTTGAGGCCGATCCGATGATCGACCTCGGGGTTGGTCTTCCAGTGGGCCAGGGCTTTGAGCCGCGCGAGGTCTTCGTCGGTCCGCTCGCCACGGAGATGGGCCAGGACGGCGCGATAGGCCCAGGCCAACGGCTCCGAGGGGTTGATCGCCTCGATCGCCTCGAGCTGCGTTTCGGCCTCAGCGTACCGTTCCGAGTCGATCAACTGGTCGACGATCAGCAAAAGGCTGGGCACGTGGCGCGGATTGAGTTGCAGGGCGCGATCGAGCGCTTCGGCCGAGGCGGCCCGGTCGTCTTGGGCTAGGGCACGGGCCATGAGGACGTGGAAGTCGGGGTCGTTGGTGGCCGACTGGGGGGCGTTGCTGAGCGTCTCGACGGCCAGGGCGTTGTCCGATTTGTCCAACGCCAACGCGGCGGAGGCCATGTAGGCCTCGGGATCTTCAGGGCGCTGGGTGATGGCCGCATCATAGAACTGGTCGAGCACCGCTTTGGCGTCGGCCCCTCGAGTCAGGAAGAACCGGCCGAGCGAGACCAGGTTATCTCCGGAGATATAGAGTTCCGGGGAGGCCAGCAGCCGATTCTCGAACTCGGTCATCAAGGCTTCGGCCTCGGCGTCCTGACCGGCGTAGCGCAGGACCTCGCGGCCCAGCAGGACCAGGTGGATGCTTCGACGATGCCGACGCAAAGCCGGGCCCATCGTTCCGATCGCCTCGAGATACTGGCCGGTGATCAGCTCGGCCTCAAGCTTGAGGATCGGCCACTGCTCGTTCCAGGTGCCCTCCTCGATCTCGGCCTTGGCCATCGCGATGCAGGCGTCGTAATCCCCGCGTCGGAACGCGGCTTGCGCCTCGTCGAGTTCGGCCGCTCTGGCCATCTCCACGGAACTGAACACCGATCCGAGGAGCCCTATCCCCACGAGCCACGGCAGCGCGTTGGCGCGACATCCCTGAGCAGCACGCATCACCTTCGGTTCGCCTCCAAAGTTGCGATGGACCGACCGGGCGGGCGAATCTCCGGAATCCCCCAATCGACCGGGGCGGGGGCATCCGGTGGCCTCGAGAACCGAGCGGATCGACCCGAAGGTCGATCGAGGTCAACGCGCCGCGGAATCAATCGACTGGGCTGATTGCGAACCTGGGGAGGCTTGGAGAACCTCAAACCAGAGATCGGACAAATCAAGGGGCGATGCGGCGGATCGCAAGAGTCTGGATTGGAGAGGCGACTCTTTTCCGAGCATGATCCCAATGTCGCCCCTTCTCCGCCGCTGTCAAGAACCTCGGGACAACCGAATCGGTTTTGTCCCATCAACCAAGACAGACTTATCCTTTCTCCGAGTGCATAAATACTCTTGCCCGGACCGAAAAAGCCGAGTCGTCAGCATCCCCTCGCGTCATCTTAAGGGGATCGGCGACAACCGCGTTGACGTTGTCCCGTTCCGCATCACAATTTCGGACCCCGGCATCGATTTCATCGAACCTACGATGGATCAGTCACTTGGCTCGGATGAGACGGGAGGATACACGACGGCCAGTCGTCCGCGATGTTGGTCGAGGAACTTGAGGGCACGCTCCAGCGTTCCGAAACAGGGAAGACCCGAATCCCGAAGATCGTTGAAGTCGAGCATTCGGGTCATCGGGAGTTGATCGATCGACGGCTTGTAGGAACGTCCCTTGGGAAACTGGCCGGAGAGCCATTCTTTGACGCCGCGCCTCACTTCGAAATCCCAAGGATGGACCCTGCAATCGTTCTGATCAACCATTCGGAAGGTCAAGCCAAGTCGACGAAAGATGCGATCGGTCAGAGCATGTTGATCGGGTCGACATCGACGGCGAGTTCGTGGCCCGGTGGGCTCTGGATGGCCGGCAGGGTGTCGCGAAGGAGCTGTTGCAAGGGCGGAGCGCCGGGGGCTCGGAGCTGGAGGTGGTAGCGGTATCGGTTGCGGATCTTCAGGACCGGCGCCGGGGCGGGTCCGAAGATCCGGACCTCGGGGGGAGCATGCTGTTGGAGCAGATCGGCGACCTCGTCGAGGAACTTCGAGACGCCGGCTTCGTCGGAGCCCCGGGCCAGGATCCGAACCACCCGGCCGAAGGGTGGGAGACCGGCCCGCTCGCGCTCGGGCATTTCGTCGGCAACGAACCGCCCGTAATCGTGCTTTGAAGCATGCGCAATCGGCGATGCTTCGGGGCAGAAGGTCTGGACCAAGACGCGGCCCGGACGGTCACCACGACCAGTCCGACCGGCCACCTGGGCGACGAGTTGAAACGTCCGCTCGCCGGCCCGAAAGTCGGGGAGGTGCAGTGATGTGTCCGCGCTAACGACTCCGACGAGCGTCACGTTGGGGAAATCGAGTCCTTTAGCGATCATCTGCGTCCCCAGCAGGATCTGGATCTCGCCGTCGCGGAACGAGGCCAGTACCCGTTCATAGCTGCCTGGAGAGCGCATGGTGTCGGAGTCCATCCGCTGGACGGTCGCCTCGGGGAACTGTTCGCAGACTTGACGCTCCAGTTGCTCCGTTCCCAACCCCCCAAAGAACGGCGGTCGGTGTTGGCAAGTCGGGCAGACTTCGGGCTTCGGATGTTCCGCGTCGCACGTGTGGCAAACGAGACGGTTCAACTGACGATGGTAAGTCAAAGCGATATCGCAGGCGTCGCATTGAAAAACGTGACCACATTTCGGGCAGACGACGAAGGTGTGGAACCCGCGACGGTTGAGCAGGAGGATGGCCTGGCCACCCTCTCGGAGCGTCTCGGCGACGGCATTGCGGAGCGGTCGGCTCAACGCGAGGGGGGGCTTACCGCGACCGTCGGAGAGGCGTTCATGCCGGAGGTCGATCAGGTCGACGCGTGGCAACGACCGCTGGGCGACGCGTCGGGGCATCCCCAGATAGCCGTAACGGCCGGTCTGGCTGTTATGCCACGTCTCTAGGGACGGCGTGGCCGAGCCGAGCAGGATCGGTACACCGCAGAGTTGGGCGCGTTTGACAGCGACGTCCCGGGCATGGTAGCGCGGGGTGGTTTCTTGCTTGAAGGTCGTCTCGTGTTCCTCATCGATCACAATCAGGCCGAGCCGACGGGTCGGCGCGAAGACGGCCGAGCGGGCGCCGACGACGACCTGGACGCGTCCCGAGGCGATCGCCTGCCAATGCCGGTGCCGCTCGGCATCGCTGAGGTGACTGTGGAGCACGGCGACGCGCTGGAACCGCTGGCGGAACCGGCGGATCGTCTGGGGCGTCAGGCTGATCTCGGGCACCAGCACGATCGCCTCGCGACCCCGTTGGAGCACCGCCTCGATGGCTCGAAGGTAGACCTCGGTCTTGCCGCTCCCCGTGACCCCATGCAACAAGAAGGCCGCGAAGCCCGATCCACGCTCGGATGCGTCGACATCCTGGCTTCCAGAGTCCTCCGAAGGGTTTGGAGCCGATTCCGACCTCGAGTCCCTGGGTGATTCCTGGTCCCAATGATCGGCGGGGAGCCCGAGCGCTTCGGTGAGCCGTCGGAGCACCCTGGCCTGATCGGCGGTCAAAGCGGGACGGTCGGCCTCGCCGGTCCCACCGTTCGATCGAGAGCCGGCCTCGAAGCCTAGGGCATCGGGCGGGTCGACCAGGACGTCATCGAGTTCCTGGAGCGCCCCGCGTTCGCGGACCAATTGGACCAATCCCCGCTGACGCAAACTGGCGATCGGTGCGGTTCCGCAATGGGCCAAGCTCGCGACCTCGGCGACGGTCAAAGGGCGCGAGGCCCGTTGAACGACCTTCAAGGCCGCCGATTGCTTCGGCGAGAGGTCGTCGAAGATGTGCGGATCGTCGAGGCTTTGCGGATTGGGGACGAGGACATTGCGGATCCGGGTCCCGGCCTGTTTCTTGACCCCGCCGGGCAGAACCGCATCGAGGGCCTGTCCCCAGGAGCAGGCGTAATAGCGGGCGATCCAGCGGGTCAACTCGAGCATGGCTGGATCGATCAGCGGCGGGTCGTCCAGCGTCTCGTGGATCGGTTTGATCCGCCTGGCGCTGAGGTCCTGAGGGGGTTCGAAGCCCACATCAACGCAGTAGCCGACCGTCAGGCTGTTGCCACGCCCCAACGGAACCCGAACCCGTTGTCCCGGCTCGACCCGATCGCGCAACGCCTCGGGGATCCGGTACGTGTAGATTGCCTCCAGTGGGCGGTTGAAGACGACCCCCGCATAGCCATCGCGGCCACCGGCTCGTTCGGAGCCCGCCAGCGGATCGTCCGCGTCGTTCGGCTCGAGGAAGGTCGACTGGGTCAACCCGAACGCGTCGCGATCCCCGGCTTTGCGGTTGACAGCGCTCATGGACACATCCTAAGTTCGCCGAACAATGAGGGATCTCGAACGCTTCGTCAAAGCTCTCGGTCCCCCTCCGGGGATCAACGCTGTCGGGACGCTGTTCGTCCGATCAACTAGACACCGGCTTTGCACGCGTGTCCACCCGGAAGCGGATCGGCTTTTCGAGCCAGGACCGCCTCTCGCGTGATGGCCGGGAATGCGTGAGATGGGGTCGCAGGGAAGGATAATGCCGATGCGGCTGGGACTCTTCGGCGGTACGTTCGACCCGATCCATTTGGCCCACCTCATCCTGGCCGAGCAGTGCCGCGAGCATCTCCAGCTCGATCGGCTCGAGCTGATCGTGGCCGGCCAGCCGCCCCACAAGAACAAGCCGATCGCGACGGTCAAACAACGGATCGAGATGGCGCAGTTGGCCATCGCCGGTCATCCCCAGTTGACCGTCTCGGACATCGAGACGCGTCGGCCCGGCCCCCATTATTCGTATGAGACGATCGAGGCGATCCGCGCCGAGCACCCCGACGACGATCTCTTCTTCTTGATCGGCGGCGATAGCCTGGCCGATCTAGCGACTTGGAAACATCCCGAGCGGATCGCGAGGGCGGCGCAGATCGTAGTGGCTCGACGACCCGATGCCCCTGAGCCGGATCGTCAAGCCCTCGCGACGATCCTCGAATGCGACCCGCAAGCGATCTCCCCAGACGATATCGAGGTCCCAGTGCCCCCGTTCGGGGTTTCGTCCCGAGACATCCGAGGACGGTTGGCCGCCGGTCGGAGCATCCGTTATCTCGTCCCAGCGGCCGTCGAGGCTTACATCGACGAGCACGGGCTTTATCGCCCCCCGCCCACTTGATCCAATCGTGCGGTCGGCGCGCGGAGAGACCTGACCCCGATGCGCTAAACTCGTCGAGGTTCGAGTGTCCGACCGTTCTCAAAGACACCCCGCTCGATGCTGGCGGGGTGTTTGTGCTCAAAGGCTTAGGCCGAGATACCGATTTGGCCGGCGCCCGTCTCTCGGAGCAGTCCGGCGACACCGCTGTGCGGCATCAAGGGGTCGGGCTGCTCGCCGGGCAGGAGCATCTGGACCGGCGTTCGGCCTCGGCTGGCCAGCCGGAGGATCTCCTGGAGGGCGTGAAAGGGTCGCGGTCCGCTCCCGTCCCAGAACGCCCCACGCTCGAACCAGGCGGTCCGCTGACGACCGACGACGATCTCGGAGACCTGACCCAGTCGGAGCGCATTGAGCGTCGCCTCGGGCCCTTCGACGACCCGATAGCTCTGCTGGCAACGGCTCTCAAGCTCTTGGCTGATCCGGGCGTCGTTGCCGTCGAGCCAGCCTTGCCAGAGCCGGTTGACCACCTCGTGGATCTCGTCGGCCTTCGGGGATCGCCCCGCATGGGTCGTCTCGACGAGGATCGGACGATCGATCCGTCGAGGCAACAGCCGCTTCAAGGCGGCCGTGAGGGTCGACGGGCCGATCAGGATCAGGCCGGCGTCGCGGCCCGGCTCCCAGGCGGCGGACAGCTCCGCGGCGACGACGTGGAGATATTGGTCCTCGGCGGGGTCATGAAGCCGTTCGTGATGGGTGTGGGCGAACCGTTTCTTAAAGGTCTGCCGAGGCTTGTCGCGTTGGATCTCGACCGGTTCTTCGCCTCGGAGGGTCTGAAGCTCGCGGATCGCACCACGCTCGGCGCGGGAGATGGTGGCCTGATGCGTGGTCAGGGCGACCACTGCGAGGCGTGGATGACGCCAACAACCCTCCCAGATCGGCAGCAAATACGGCTCGGAGTCGACGACCAACTGGGCCTCGACCGGGAAGTCCAGGGGGTGGGCGTCGAACCGCCCGTGCTCGACGTCGCTGAAGAGGGCCAGGCCGCGCGCGTCGATGAACCGACGATCGGCCAGCACGCGTTCGAGGGCACGCTGATCTGCGGATGGAACGTGTTTCCCACCCAGGCGTTTGAGGAAGTCTTGGCGGTCGGCCATGTCCAGATAGGCCGAGACGACCGGGCCATCTCCCCACTGACCGGGGCGAGTCAACAACAGCGCGTCGAAGGACGTGTGCAGAGTCGGCAGCATCAAGGGTCTCCTTGCTCGGGCGGACGCCGCTCGGAGATTCCGGAGGACGTCGCGCCGTTCCCGATGACCCGGGACCGAGCGCGGTCGTGTGGGGTGGGAGATCCGATGTCCTAGGAGGACGGTCCGGTCGAGGTACACAACGCGCCCGGTCCCATTTCACGAACCCTCCTTCAAGACGGTTCCTGGGAACCAGGCGTTCGCCGATCACCTCGTGAGCGTGCTCCTCGATCAGGATCGCAGATCCCTCCATCCCCAACGAAAGCGGCTTGGCGCCATGGATCGGTCGGTCCCGATCATCGTCCCTGCCAGCCAAAACCTCAGAAGCCGGCCGAGTCGCGTCGAGCCCGATCACCCGTCGGAAAACCACAGGGGATTGGTGTCGTGCGCTCGATCGGCCTCCACCATAGTATGACGGTTCGATGAGGAAAGGGGAAAGAAAACACAAAGAACCCCATGGACGGTGGGGTTTTCCTCCGGTCGCTCGGCGCAGAGGCGTCGGCTCCAAAGACTTAAGTCACACGAACCCCCGTTCGGCTCCGTGTTCGAATAAAACGACCAGAGGCGTTGAGATCGAGCGACAACTCGGGCTCGAGCGCGGACGCATGAGGGGATCGGGGAGCGATTCGGCGATGGAACAAAGCACAAGAGCCTTGGATCGGATCGGACCGACGCGTCGACCGGCATCGACCCCGGTGATGTATCAGCGCTGGCGCGACCTGCTCTTCGTACACTGGAGCTTCGATCCCGAAGTGGTCGCCTCGACGCTCCCCCAAGACGTGGAGGTCGACACGTTCGAGGGCCGCGCCTACGTCGGCCTGGTCCCCTTCACGATGCGTGGGGTCCGACCGCGCGGGCTGCCGGCGGTTCCTTGGCTTTCCGACTTCCACGAGACCAATATCCGGACCTACGCCTACGTGGATGGGCGGCCGGGCGTCTGGTTCTACAGCCTCGATGCGGCCAATCCCGTGGCCGTCCAGATTGCCCGCACCCTCTTCAAACTCCCCTACTATCATGCCCGGATGGATCTCCGGAGAACGACGTCCTTCGAAGGATCCGAGTCGGGCGATCTCGATGGTGAGCAGATCCAGTACCGGACGCGTCGACTCGGGCCGGGCCCTCGGGGCTCAGGGGCCGACTTGGCGTATCGGACCGAGCCCGGAACGAGGCGGGCGACCCCGGGGACCTTGGAGCATTTCTTGGTTGAGCGCTATCTCCTGTTCACGGCCGGTGCGCGTGGACGGGTCTATTCCGGGCAGGTCCACCACGAGCCCTATCCGATCCAGGATGCGACGCTGCAACGACTCGACGAGGACCTGATGGCCGCAGTCGGATTCGAGGTCCCACCCGAGCCGCCGTTGGTCCACTATGCTGCCGGCGTCGACGTCGAGATCTTCGCGCTCGAAGCCATCAAGCCCTGAGCTTGTGTGAGCGTTGAGGGAACGATGCCGGTCCCTGATCGAACCATCAACCATTCAGACAGATCGCCGAGGTCCACGTCGACCTCGGCCTCGATCGGGTGGGATCGGATTCAATCCCCTAACCCGAGCGAATCGTACGGCGCGGGATCGATCGGTCAGCCGATCTCGACGCCATCGTCATCGGCGTCATCATCGCCGGCGATTCCGGCCAGGATGGCGTCGGCGACAGGGATCGCTCCAAGGAAGAGGATGTTCGCGCCAGGACCACCCTCAAGGGTGTCCACGCCCTCGCCACCGATCAGCAGATCGGCACCGAAACCGCCCTGAATCAGATCGTCGCCATCCTCTCCTCGAAGGGTGTCGCTCCCGAAGCCGCCTTCGAGCGTGTCGTTGCCATCACCGCCGTCGAGGGCGTCAGCGCCCAGGCCCCCCACGAGCGAATCCTCGTCCGGACCGCCGTCGAGCATATCGCTGCCCAAGCCACCCTCAAGCGTGTCGAAGCCGCTGCCCCCCTCGAGCGTATCGGCGTCCTCTTCACCAAGGACGAGGTCGCGACCGCTACCGCCGTTGAGCACGTCCTCGCCGAACCCGCCGAACAGGGTGTCGCTGTTGGAGGCGCCGTTGAGCGTGTCGTTGCCCGGACCGCCGAACAAGAGGTCGTTGTTGCCGTTCCCCCCGAGTAGGTCGTGCCCGGCGCCACCCACGAGCGTATCGCCGTTGGAACCGCCGCGAAGCGTGTCGTCGCCCAACTCACCGACCAGAAGGTCGGCCCCGTCGCCACCCTCAATGATGTCGTCGCCGAACCAGCCGAAGAGGCTGTCATCGCCGAAGCTGCCCACGATGCTGTCGTTCCCGAGGCCGCCGTCGAGCGTATCGCTTCCCGAGCCACCCAAAAGGGTGTCGTGGCCCGGGCCACCGAAGACCACGTCTTCTTCGTTCTGCGACTCGATGAAATCGTCGCCGGGCCCGCCGAAGACCACGTCTTCGCCGTCTCCGGATCGAATCGTGTCGTTGCCCTCACCACCGTTGACGAGATCAGCGCTGACGCCCAGGTCGACCTCGCCGATCTCGCGGTCGGGATTGATCAGGTCGTCGCCGTCTCCTCCATCGACCGTGTCGCTGCCCACCCCGCCGAAGAGCGAATCGTTGCCGTCGCCACCCCTGAGGATATCCTCCCCATCGCCTCCATCGAGCGTGACGTCGATGCCGGTGATCGCCGAGGCGTCCAGGTTGTCATCGCCTTCGTTTCCGATCAGTCGGATCCCGACGACGCCGCTCTCGGTCCCCTCATCGGTCCCGTTGACGACGATCGTCACGTCGCTGCCCACATTGGAGACGACGATCTCGTCCGAGTCGGCATCGCTCTCGACGCTCAGCACTCCGTCGACGTTGGTGATCGTGGCCGCCAGCAACGTCCGGACCTCGAGACGATCCGCCGACGGACAGAAGGTGTTGCGGAGAGACCGGGATCGTGGGGAGCCAGGTCGTCGATTGCCGACTTGGACAAAGCGGTTGCGCAACATGATGCGATGAACCCTCAATTGAAGAAAACCAAAGGGTGGATGGTTTGTCAGGATGATGGAAACCGCTTGTGGGCACTCGAGTCGATCGCGACGGGACCGCTCGATGCCCTCAAGCATGGGCTCGAACCCGAGGCGTTGTCCGCTGACTCAGAGGAGCTGAAAGCCTGCGGATTCCCGGCGAACCGTGACCACGGGCACGAAAAGTTGTGGTCGAGGTGGGATGGAATGGGACGAAACGGTGCGGTGGTGACAAGGTGGGGTGAATCATCGACTCGATCAACTCACCGGCCTGACCTGCATCGTTCAGGCAACAGTGGAACCCCAGCATTCTCGTTCTGATCGCATCGATGCGTGTCGATCCCCCAGTCGAAATGCATGATCGAATATGCATAGTCCAGCTATCACTATGCACAACCGATCGACACATGGTGTGAAAATCAGCATTGACGACCACGAGATCGTGGATGACTTTAGCAAACTCGTCACGTTACGTCAATGAGCGAAAGCAATCGATTTTGTTTGGGCGATTGGGTGCAGAGCCGCACGCTTCGCTCAGGGTTGGACGACCGAGGTTCGGATCCGGGAACCAATCCCCTCGTCGACGACGATCACGATTCGCGCGAATGGATACGTGTCTTCGTTGGTTCGGTGACACCGTCATCCTCGAGGCGTCGGCGCTCGACAGAGGGACGTCGACTTGACGACGGGGCCTTTGCGCGATCAGATCACCGACACCCGTCAGAGAATCGAGCGTGGAACTCCTATCAGCGACTCCCCCTTTGACTTGAAAGCCGACTCGATGCTCATCTCCCTGATCGTTGCGGGCGTTGTCCTGGTCCTCCTGGCCGTGGGCTTCGGGTTCTGGTGGATGATGCAACAGCCGCTCTACCGGCCCGGCATGGTGCGCGCAGCCAAGAACCTCCGGGAACCGTTGGATCCGCCACAACAACCGGACAACGCGACGACTTGGCAAGTGTCGACGGACGTCGAACTGCATCGTTTCTCGGTCGGCACGGGTCGTCCCGTCCTCATCCTCCATGGTGGTCCGGGCATTCCCCATCGCGAACCATGGCCTGGGCTTCAGACCCTGACCGACCGGTACTCGTTTCACGATTACGATCAGCGCGGGTGTGGGAGGTCGACCCGACCGATCGACCGGTTCGACTCTGGAAGCTTCTTCTCCAAGGTGACGGAGCTGGAACGGACCTTGGGCTTGGGTGCTCAGGTGGCCGACGTCGAGCGGATTCGCCGGATCTTGGGCCAGGACCGGCTTACGCTGATCGGACACTCCTTCGGCGGCCTCTCGGCCGCGCTCTACGCCTCGGAGTTCCCCGAGCGGGTCGAGCGGATGATCCTCATCGCGCCGGCCGACCTCCTGGTGACGCAACCGGTCGGTGGCGGGATCTTCGAACGGGTCCGTGAGCGGTTACCGGAAGCGATGCGTGAGGAATACCGGGCGTTTCTCGACGAGTACTTCGACTTCGGGACGATCTTCAAGAAGAGCGAAGCCGACCTGTCCCAACTCCATGGCGGATTCGCCCGGTTCTACTGGGCCGCCGTCGACGGCCAACCGGAAGGCGCCAGTCCCGAACCCGGGGAGATTGGCGGCTGGGCGGTGTGGGCCCAATTCCTCAGCATGGGACGTCGACGCGACTATCGAGCGGCCCTTGGAGCCTGTCGCGCTCCGGTCCTCGTCCTCCATGGCACGGAGGACCTCCAACCCGAGTCGGCCAGTCGGAGATATGCCGATGCGTTCCCGGACGGGCGGTTCGAGACGATCCCCAAAGCTGCACATTTCCCATTCCAGGAAACCCCCGACGCGTTCGCCCGCGCCGTGAGTGGCTTCCTCGATTGACGTCTCGGCCTCCGTCCCGACGGTGCCCTCAACTCTAAAGGAAGAACGCCTCGCGGATCCGCTGGAGGATCCGTTGCTCCAAGAGCGCGTCACGCCCCTTGGGAATCCAACCCGAGGGGAGTTGGAACGGCTCGACGATCTCCTGGGTCCGATCGATCGGGAAGACGTCTTGGAAGACTTGACGACCGCCCGATTGCCGATCGGGTCGTGCCAGATCTTCCAACTCCTTGTAGACCTCGACGCGGACGGCGAAGCCCCCGCTGGGGTCCGGATTGATCGTGGCGATGGCGAACCGCCGAATCGTCTGGAGGGTCGACTCGAGCCGGGGTTGGAACCCGACCGCATCGCCGCGCCAAGGTTCGAACAGGGTCGGGCTGACCCGGGGATTGGTCACGATCTGCCGCGTGATCCGGTTCTCCGAAGCGATCTCGAAGTCGCGGTCCAGCGCCACGACCGTCTGGGTCCAGACCTCTTCGAAGTTCTGGTTCGGGATGATCACCGGGTTGGCCGTCAGCGTCTCGACCGTCGACGGTGCGACGCAACCGCCCATCCCCAGGCACGCCAGGACCAGCGCGATCATTGGGGCTGGTCCCGGAAGATCTGGAGTGCGGGGATCCCTCGGAATCTCCGAGAGATGTCGAGGACGCCTCGGCTTCGGCGTCGGCTTCGGCTCGTGCATCGTGTTCTGCCTCGACCGGGCCTCGAGGCGTCGAACGGGGCGTACCGGCAACATCCCCGATGTCGCAGGCAACCCGGACCGACGACCGTCGAGGACGACGCGATGGACTCGGGGACCGCCAAGCGATGGCCCATCGTTTCGAAGGTGAGCGGATCCGCCGAAGCGCCGAGGGAGGCCATGCCCTGGTGAGCCGATGCCCTTTGGCATCCGACTCGACGGCTGAACCTGACACGGACCCTCGATCCTGACAAGGGCAGTTCCGCACACGATGCGTTATGCCATCGAGGAGTCGGTTGATTCGGTGGCTCGGTCCGAGACCATCGGATTCGACCCCATTGAATCGAGACTCCCAACACGATGCGCACTAGGGTGCAATGCAGTGGGAGCGTCGAAGGTCCGTAAAGCTCGGGCCGGAGCCCAGATTCCTTTGTATCGCCTTCGGGATGGGTGCGGTGTTGTGAGCGATGACGCGGGACAACAGCACTGATCAGCCGACAAGCCGATTGCAACGTGCCGACCATCAATCTTCCAGGTCCGAGTTCCCGATGCGTGAGGACGCACCCATGGCCAACCCATCGCCGAGTCCCTCCGAGTCCCCGGCCATCGTGGAGACCCCCACTGAAGAACGTGATCCGGTGCCCTCGGGCTTGAAGGGCACGTCGGCCGGGACCGCCCTCCCGCATCAGGCGATCTCCAACCCGTGGCGGATCGTGTGTCGTTGTGGGGACGTCTGCTACCGCTGGGCTCTCCGAATCTTCGCACGGACGCGGGGCCAGGAACACTATGTCCACTCCTTCGCCGAGCTGGTCCGTCATGCACGGGAGCCGATGGAGGTCTGGCACGGCGTGGTCCAAACCGCCTACGTGATGACCGGCGCCGAGCGCGTCGAGCTGCGGAGGACCTCGGTGCCCGGTCAGACCCGGATGCCCGAGCTGCTTTATCAGTGGCCCCGACGTTCGGCGATGTACGACGTCAAGACGCCTGAAATTGACTCGGCGTTGGGCCGGCCCGAGCCGCTCCGGATGCCCATCGAGTTTGCCGGTCATCGTCGTGCCGAGTTGGTCCTGTACGGCGGCTACCGGCTCAGCAATTGGGCGGTCCCCCTGGTCCGGCGGATGTCTTCGCTCTGCGTGATGGCCGCTGCGGCCGATCAAGCCTTGAGCCTCAGTTCGGGCCTGGACCCCTACACGACCTACGATCCGGTCAGCGGGTTGCACACCGCCGCCTTCTTCGATGGCGTCTTGCTACACGCCCTGGCGCAGTCGCGTCGACGAAGCGAGCCGCTCTCGATCCTGGTCATCGACGTCAGCTACCTCCACGATCTCCGTCGACGCTATGGCGACGAGATCGCCGACGCGGCGCTGCAACGGATCGGCCGCGGTGTGCTTCAGGCACTGCGGTCGTCCGATGTGATCGCCAAGATCAGCTCGGTCCGGATCGCCGCCCTACTGGTCGGGGCCAACGCCAAAGGCGCCGAGATCGCCGCCGACTCGGTCTTCTGTGCCGTCTCCGAGGCGACGATGGCCACCGCCGCGACCCGAGGGGTCGCCACGCGGATCGGAATCGCCAGCTATCCCGAGGGTCCGGATTCCGGTGACGAACTGCTCCGCGACGCCGCCTCGAAGCTCCGGACCGAGCCGTTCCGCCCCAACGATCCCCATCAGACCTCGCGAGGACAACGCGGATCCTCGATCGCCCCCATCATCGATCGCGATCACGACACCGCCCTGATCGTCAAGTGAACGTCTATTTTGCGCAGTGATTTCAATCAAAAAATCACTTCAATATTTCTTCAGTCAGGCAGGTTCGAGCCGGATGTCAACGCCTGAGGGCGCGGCGACAGCGTCCCCTTCCGGAGCGAACCGAACCAGAGACGACCGCAGCCCGGAAGGACCAACTCGACGCCACCGAGGCGCGTCAAAGATCAGCGCGATTCGAGGAGCCATGAATCGTAGATTGAATCGATCTGAAACATGGTCACCCCCAGGGCACGTAGCCGTTCCAAGTCTGAGCGCGCTGTTCCCATCGGATCGTCGAGGCCGTTGTAGTGGAAGAGGTTGACCGATGGGACCACGTCAACGCCCAGCGACTGACACCAACGGACCGTCTCCTCGTCCAGGTCGCGGCCATGCTCGAACAGGAACATGCCCGCTTCGACGTCTTCGCCGGCCTCGAGCGCTTCTCGGATCCGAGTTCGGTTGGCCCCGATCTTCGCGCCACCACGCCCTCGAAAGAACGCCTTCGACTGCGACGTGCCGATGACGTAGAGCGGGACGTCCCCCAACAGATTGTGCTCGCGGAGGGCCTGCTCGATCTGCTCGAAGAACTCCGTCGGGTGGTCCGGCCCCTTGGTGTCGAGCATCAGATAGATCCGGCCCGCGCAGGCGTCGGCGAACTCGTCGAATCGGAGCGGGCGCAGGGAACCGACGGTCGAGCGCAGTTCGGCGATTTCTTCCCAGGAGAGATCGGCCAGCCGCCTCGGGTCCTCGTAGAAGCGCCGAAAGTTCCAGTCATGATGGACCACCGGCGTCCCGTCGCGGGCCTCCCGGATATCGACTTCGATCATCCAATACCCGCGATCGACGGCCGCCTCGATCGCCGGCAGGCTGTTCTCGATCCGTGTATCGTCGACCACACCACCCCGATGGGCGATCAACTTCAGGTCTTCCCCGCTCGAGTCCGGTCCCGACATCGGCGCTCCCCACCCTGCAAGCGTTCCCAAAGGCCACAGGACCGAGACAACGGACACCATCATGCTTGGCAACATCAGCCACCTCAGAACATCGGGGAGGATCGATTCGTGTGGGTCGGGTCACAAGGACGCCCGCCACATGGTGCCAGGGCCTCGCCGTCGATTCCAGCGCGACGACCGAAAATCGTCAACGAACGGTCCACTCGATTTGCGACGACCTTCGAGCCGGTTATGATCCAGTTGTTTCGATACCGGAAAAGTATGTCGTGCCCCTACAAAACTCGAGTCGCGGGGGGGCGCTTCGGGCGAGACACCGTGCACCCGTTCCCCTTTGCGACGGAGTCCATCGTCGATGACCTTGAATCCTCTCCAGACCAAACACTGCGAATCGAGCACCTGGGACTTCTCCGATCTCAAGGCCGTCTTCCTCAACTGCACGCTCAAGCGGTCCCCGGAACTCTCGCACACGGAGGGGCTGATCCGAATCGCGCGGGCGATCCTCGAGGCCAATCGCGTTACGGTCGATGTGATTCGGCCGGTCGATCATCAGATCGCCTTCGGGGTCTACCCCGACATGACCGAGCACGGTTGGTCCCAGGACGAGTGGCCGCCGATCCAAGCGAAGGTGATGGACGCCGATATCTTGGTCGTTTGCTCTCCGATCTGGCTCGGTGAGAAGTCGTCGGTCTGCACCCAGGTGATCGAACGTTTGTACTCTTCATCCCATCACCTCAATGATCGCGGCCAATACGCCTACTACGGTCGAGTCGGTGGTTGTTTGATTACCGGGAACGAGGACGGCGTCAAGCATTGTTCGATGAACATTCTCTATTCGCTTCAACACCTGGGCTATACAATTCCCCCGCAGGCCGACGCCGGTTGGATCGGCGAGGTCGGCCCCGGTCCGTCCTACCTCGATCCCGGCTCGAGCGGCCCCGAAAACGACTTTACCAACCGGAACACCACCTTCATGACCTGGAACCTGCTTCACCTGGCCCGGATGCTCAAGGACGCCGCTGGGATCCCTGCCCACGGCAATCAGCGCTCCGAGTGGGAGGCCGGGTGCCGACCCGACTTCCCCAACCCAGACTACCGCTGACCCCTCGACGTTGATTGTCTGACCCTTCTACGAGCTGAGTCAGCTCGATTCGGAGTTGACTCGAACGAGCCCCGATCAATCAAGAATCTAAGTAACGTGAATTTTGAGGGAACGAACATGCTGAACAACCGTTTGGTGACAGTGTCTGGATTCGTGTTGATCGCCGGATTTTGTGTCGTCGTCGTGTCGGGAATGCGAGGACAGGACTCGGAGATCGATCGCGCCGTCACACTCGCCGAGATGCTGCAAGAGAACGTAATTGACCTTACACACACGTTCGACGAAAACACGATCTATTGGCCGACCGATGAGGATTTCCATCATCAGAGAACGCGTTGGGGACGCGACCAAGGGGATTGGTACGCCTCGGCCACCTATAGCGCGAGCGAACATGGAGGGACCCACCTCGACAGCCCGATCCACTTCGCCGAAGGCGGGGCCACCACCGACCGGATTCCCGTTCAACGCATGATTGGCCCGGCCGTCGTCATCGATGTGATCGAAGAGTGTGCGGCCGATCCCGATTACCTCCTGCAAGTGAAGGACCTGACCGAATGGGAGGACCAGCATGGTCGGATCCCCAACGGAGCGGTGGTCCTGATGCACACCGGGTTCGGCGCGTATTGGCCGGACAAGAAGCGCTACCTCGGGACCGATGAGCCCGATGATGTCGAGAACCTGCATTTCCCAGGATTCGGCCCCGAGGCGTCGGAATGGCTGGTCGGCGAGCGCAAAATCTCCGGGGTCGGCCTGGACACCGCGAGCCTCGATCACGGCCCATCGCGGGACTTCCGAGCCCACCGGATCCTCAATGGGGCGGGCCTGTTCGGGCTTGAGAACGTGGCCCATCTGGATCGACTCCCGCCGGCCGGTGCGGTCCTGATCGCCCTGCCAATGAAGATCGGTGGTGGCAGCGGTGGACCAGTGCGGATCGTCGCCATCCTGCCGATTGGTCGAGACTAATCACCGTTGCTGGTTTGAAGACTCAAGAACACTCTGGCATGCGACGATAGGATTCCTCGAGGCGATCGGCCAAGCGAATCAGATCCGAGCGTCCGTCAGGGCCGTCCTCCAAGCGATCGAGGAGTCGGGCTGGCAGGCCCTTCACGCCCAGCCGGGCTCCGGCCAGGGCACCTACCATCGCCGCGAGGGTGTCGGTGTCATGCCCTTGACCAATAGCCCGTCGGACGGCGGTGGCATAGTCGTCGGGGTGACATGCAAAAATCAACAACGCGGTCGTGACCGATCGATGCGCTTCGAGATCGCTGCCGAAGGCACCCAGATGGTCCAGCGGCCCGAGTTCGGCGGCCTGGTTGAGCTGGAACTGAAACTCCTCGGTCGCAGCATGTTCTCGGAGAGCGGCGAAGAACCGACGTCTCCGGAGCCGCGCTCCCGATGAGCGGACGGCCAGGGCCGCACCGAGGGCGATCAGCCGAGCCCCTTCGATTCCAATTGGATGCACATGTGTCGGGAGTGCCGACTTCTCCGCCTCGATCGCGACCCGATCGAGGTCCTCGTGGAAGAAGACGCCGATCGGCGCAGCGCGCATCGCCCCACCGTTGCCGAGCGAACCACCGGGGAAGATCGTTCGAGCCAGTTCGCGCGCGTCGCCGCCCTCGCGGATCGCCTCGAGGATTCGGCGTGCCCCAGGGCCATAGCAGCGTCCCGGATCGTAGCGTTCGGCGAAGGCGACCGCCAATGCCTCGGTCTCGATCGAGCCGCGCTCGGCCAACGCCTCGGCCACAACGATCGCCATTTGAGTGTCGTCAGTGTATTGCAACGGCTCGGTTGCGTCAGGGTCATCGGAGGGGAATCGATCCCGGATCGGCGCGATCAAGGCCGGCGTCAACCCTTCGTAGGGCGCGCCCAGAGCGTCGCCGAGCGCCTGGCCTAGCAGGACACCCCGAAACGCATCGCCGATCGTCGAGGTCATCGCATCGTCCTCGTCTTCGGACTTCAACGAAAGTCATCGGATCCTGAATCGTCGTCAACGATCGCCTCAGGATCAAGCTGTTGCTCGGCGTGCTCGGTTTGATCGTCGATCAGGCCCGCCTGGATCAGCTCATCGATCAGGGCGCGTCGACGCCCATTGCTTTGGAGGATCCGATCGCGTTCGCGTGTCCAGGCCTCGGGCTCCTCAAGCCGTTGGTAGAGGTCACGGACTCGGATCAAGAGTTGCGCAGCGTGCTGGTATTGGACACGTCCTTGGCGATCGATGGCGTGGAGGGCGATCCGGAGGAAGATCCGGAGGGCCTCGCGGGGCCTGGTGGGCGCGGCGGCCTCGCCGATCTGGAGGGGCAACGGGTCGTCGTCGCGGAGCGCGGGTACCAATGCCAGGGCCGCGTCGATCTCCCCCTCATCGAGATGGATCTGAACGCTCAGCTCGACCTGGTTGTCGCGGGCCACCCGGTCCATCAGTCGGGGTCGGACGGTCGCCCAAGCCTCGAGCCGTTGGGCCAGGTCGCGTGTCTGGCGATAGGCGTCCAGGTCGGGCGCCAGCTCGAAAGCCTCCTCAGCCGCTCGGAGCGCGTCGTCGAACCGACCGCGCTCGGCATACTGACTCCGGAGCCAGTCCCAGAGCGCGTGGGTCGAGGAGCGGCCTGCCGTCTTCGGGTCACGCGCCCGTTGCTCGACGACCGGCAGGATCGCCTCGACCTGGCCGGCCTCGACGAACCGGTCGGCCAAGGGGAGCAGGTCCAGCAGATCGGCCGATCGGGTCGCCTCAACGGCCGGCTCGACCCGCCCGAGTTCGAGGAGCTTGGCGACGTATTCATAGGTCAGGCCATCGCCGCGACAGCGTTGCAGGACCTGCTCGTCATCGAGCTGCTCGGCCTCCAGCTGGAGGAGGAGCCGGGCCGTCCAGGGGGCCATATCGCGTCGGTCCTGGTCGTCGAGCTGTTCGCTCAGGGCACGGACCTCATCGGCGATCCAAGCCCGCTCGATGGGTCGGGAGCGCTGAAGCAGTTGCTCGGCGGCGACTTCACAGAGGCCATAGCCGCCCAATTCGATGTCGAAGAGGATCAAGGCGATCAGCTCGGCGAGGACGAACCGTCGCTCGTCGACCGTCTCGGGCATCCGCTCCAGACACTGGCCGAACCGTTCGACCGATCGGGTCAGGACGTCCAGGACCAACCCCTGGTCGTCGTCGACGCGCGTGTAGCGGAGCAAGATCCCCTGGACGACCCCTTGGAGCACCGAGGCCGCCGCGACCGGGTCGCCCTGATCGAGGAACTGGTCGGCGAACCGAACGACCCAGAGCAGGTCGCCGGCCCGATGCGCCTCAGCGCCAAAGGCATCGACGTCCAACTGGGTCATGATCTGCTCAGTCAGGTGTCGATAGGCTGACGGGTCGACCGGTCCGCCGTCAGCGCCCGGTAAGGTCAGGTCGATCAAGTCCTCCAGTTCCGGAGCGCGTTGGAGGAACAGCTCGATCAGCGCGACCAGCTCGGCCCGGCTCCTCGAGGCCAGCCGCTCGGTCAAAGGCCCGACGCTGGCGAACCGCTCCGGCGCTTCGGACCAAATCCAGAGCAACGCCGCGACGTGCTTGCAGCGACCATCCGCGCCGACCGGACAGGTGCAGTGACTCTGGGTGATTCGCCCTTGGCGGATCTGGGCCAGGACCCGGTACGGCTCGTCCTGCGACCCCTGGCAACAACCGCGGAGCAGATCCCCTTCGCTCCGAAGCCGAAACAGAGTATGCCCCTCGGTATAGGCCCGGCCTCGCGAGAGGCTCGGCTCAGCGATATACTCTTGGATCACCGATGCATCCAATCGGTCGGGCGTCGCAACGCTCATCATCTGGATCTCCTGCATCGGGCCGCCGGCCCCCTACCCCAAGCGGTGTCGAATCGGCACGGTTTCAGCATAGCTGAACGGGCGGTCGAACGACATCGCCTCTCAAAGCTCCGGGGCCGGAGCAGCGATCGTCGGACCAAGCACGCGAGATGCATCCCAAGACGCGCGACCCCCCCAAACGATCACGAAGGGACCCACGGCCATGCAACAGACAATGACCATTCCGTCCCGGGTACGGTCGAGCCGTCTCGGCACAGCGCTCGTGCTGTTCGGGACGTTCGCGATCCTGTCAATCACTGAACGGCCGAGTCTCGCGCAAGAGACGCCGGTGGAACGAGGACCGGAGCCGACCTCGACCTCGACTCCGAGTTCGAGTTCGACCGATCCCTCGACGCCCGAGTCGCTCCCGGAACCTTGGTGGGGGACCTGGTCTGGGCGCTGTCGGGTCGTCCGGTTCGAGTCCGGTCCCGACCTCGAAGTCCCCACGACACTCCGGATCGCGCGACTGTCTCAAGACGAGAAAGGCGGGGACGATCGAGTCGACAACGAGGCGCCGAGGACGTTGTCTTGGACGTTGATCTATGGCGAGGGAGACGGCCGCCAGGTCCGCGACTACACGATTCATCCCCTGCCCGACCAGCCTGGGCGGTTCCTCATCGACGAGGGCAACGGGATCCAGCTTCCGTGCACGCTGGTCGATGATGTGCTGCACTCGGCCTTCCAGGTCGAGTCGACCATCCTGGTCGCCCGCTATGCACTGCGCGACGATCGGATTCACCTGGAGATCGCCAGCTATCGCACGACCGGAGACGCCGACGACAATCGGGCCGTCCCCACGCTTCGACTGATCGCCATCCAGTCCGGGATCCTGATCCGTGCAAACGACCCCGGGGTGGAGGAGACGGTCGAGTCGCCGACCGACCCTCGATAATCCTGATCCGGTTACTGGACGTCGAGGTTGGCCTTCAGAGGCAATTTCAGCGAGTAGCGGCTGTAGATCTCGGCCGGCGGCAAATCGATGTCGGGGGATGCATAACCGATCGAGCTGCCGGCCGGGATCCCGGTGGCGGCAGCCGGGTCGAAGCCGTTGTTCAGGAAGCCGTCGCCGTTCTGATCGGTAAAGGTGCGGACCGAGCCGTCGAAGAACAGGACGTTGCAGCGCCCGCCGCCGTGGACCGGACCGAAGTCGCGGTAGTCCTGTAGGGTCGAATCCCAGAGCGCCGACCAGCCATCAAGACCGCCGTAGACGGTGCCGTTGGGCGGTGCGGGGGGAGCCATCGTCTCGTTGAGCACCGGACCGTCGGTGAACGATTCGACCAGCCGTTCGCCGGCGGTCAAGTCGAAGACCGAAGAGCTGAGCACCGCATCGCTGATGTCGCCCGGCTGCGCGTCGGCCAGCAAGGGGATCGTCGAACTCGGCGCGGTGCCCGACTCGACCAGCCGCAGGTTGAGCGGGCCGAAGGTCGCGGCCCGTTCCTTGTTATTGAACCGGCACGACACACCACCCAGGGACGTCGGTCCAACCAGTTGACCGAACCGGTTCAGCTTCACACGCGCCCGGACCAACCACCAGGTGGTCACGTAATTGGTCCCGAAGCCGTCCTCCAAGGTCGACGCGATCCGCTCGATCCGCTCGGGGCTGTCGGGCAAGTAGGGGTTGGCCGAGCTCACGCCGTCACCCCCGGTCAGGATGGCTCGGCCCACGTTCAGCGCGAGCGTCCCATCGGGCAGATTTTGCGGCAAGCTCCCCAACGGATTGACCCCGCAACTGAAGTCCGAGACCGTGCTGATGCTCAGCAGATCGTTGAGAACTTCCGAGCCCTGCAAGGTGTTCGTCGTGCAACGCATCTGGTTGACCGGGATCCCCTGTCGGACCAAGTCGGCGACCCAACTGACTTCATCGATGGTCCCATCACGCTTCCAGTCGAACGCACCCGAACAGAAGAACCCGCCGCTGGTATCGGAATGCAGCGTCAGACCGATCCCAAGTTGACGCAGGTTGTTTTGACAATCGGCGGATCGCGCCGCTTCTCGTGCCGCTTGAACCGCAGGAAGCAACAGGGATGTCAGGATTGCAATAATCGCAACCACCACCAGCAGTTCGATCAATGTGAAGCCCCGATGGGCTCTCGGGTTCCGGTACGTCATGAACGACCCCATCGTGGAGACAAGCCATCAAGGGCGGGAGGAATGTGTCCCAAGAAGATGAACGTCGGTGAAGGATATGACAGGACGCGGGCTTCCCGTTCTGATCTAACGACTTATGGTCGGATCTGTCTAGATCACTGGGCTTCGCCACAGGATTTGACAGCCCAAGCTGTGTTCCCCTGTCCGACACCCTGTTGACGCGACAAATTGGGACGATTCGCCCCAATCTTCGCGTCTGAACTCATGGAAGTGGCCAAGCTGGGATCTGGCCGGGAAACGACGAGGCCCCGAGGTCCGACGACGGGTCAGACCTCAGGGCTGATGGACGTTCCATGATCGTGCGAATGGTGTGGTGATGGATGACCACAAAGTCCCCACCACTACCCAAACTCTATGGGGTGTCCGATAGCGGATCAAATGAAGCAATCATGAAATAATCCGTCGTTTTGGATGGCGAGGCGACTGCATCCTTGTTCGTCGAGGACTGCTCAGTCGATCGACGGAGTGGGCGGCTCGGAGCGGGAGCGGTTGGGTCGCTGTCGACCACCAGGACCGCCCGCACCGGGTCGACCGTTCGCGAACCGGCTGAACGCGGTGGTCAGCTCTTCGCTGGAGAGGAACCCGTCGCCATCGGCATCGATCCGCCCAAAGGCGCGACGGAGCTGTTCGGGCAGTTCCTCACGGGAGAGCTTGCCGTCCTTGTTCTCATCGTTGTTGGAGATCAGTTGCCCAACGCGCTGCTGCACAGCGGCAGCCGCCTGAGGACCACCAGGAGCCCCACCCTGAGCACCGGCGCGTTGGCGGATCGCGCCGCGACCGAGCAGTTCGGTTCGGTCGAGCTGACCGTCCTTGTTGGCGTCGAGGGTCATGAGGGCCGTGCTGGCCTTGGCGATCTCCTCCGAGGAAAGGACACCGTTCTTATCGGTATCGAGGGCGGCCAAGATCGGCGGGACCGTCGGTTGAACCGGACGTTGACCGAGCTGTTGGCGCTGACCGATTCTAGGACGGGCGCCAGCGGCGGGTCGACCGATTCCAGGACGCCGGGGGCGATTCCCCTCCTGCTCGGGCTCTTGAGCCAGAACCAGACCCGAACCCAAGATCAGACTCACCAATGTCACACTTACGCTCAACAATCGCATCGTCGACATCGGGCACTCCTCAAAATTTCGGCATTCGTTGGAACAGACGGGCGGGAAATCCCTAGGGATTCCGGACGCGACCCTGTCCGAGCGGATCGATGGTCTGCGATCCGTTCCCGCTCAGGTCACTAAACCCCGAGCCCGACGCGCTGTATTGGATCGGTGACCGATTTTGTGGAGCGAAGTGAGCCCATGCCGTTGGTCTGACCCGAAGACCGCCTGCGCGTAGCGAAAGACGACCAGCCCGGAGGGAGAGGTTTCCGGGCGGGCCGTCCTGTTTTCCGGAGCAAGCTGAGGTCGAACCAAACCGAACGGACCAAAGCATTGGTGTGACCCACCTTCCCGGAGAAAGGTGGATCACAACAACCGGAGATCACCTTACTGGCGGTCCAGATTACCCTTGCGGTCCTGGCGGAGTTCGTATCCGCTGAAGACCTCCGAGGGGGGCAGGTCTTCGTCGAGGGCGGTGAAGCCGATCGAGGCGTTGGCGATGTCGACGAACTCGGCCGGGTTGAAGCCGTTGTTCAGGAAGCCGTCACCGTTCTGGTCGGTGTAGGTGCGGACCGAACCATCGGCGAAGAGGATGTTGGAGCGACCGCCACCGTGGACCGGAGCGATGTCGCGGTAGTCTTGCAGGACCGCGTCAATGTCGCCGTCACCATCGATGTCAGCGCGACCGTTCCAGATGGCGAACCAGCCGTTGGGACCACCGTAGGACGCCGTGCCGGGCACGGGCGGGGCCATCGTCAGGTTCGAGATCGGGCCGTCGCAGAACGACTCGGCCAGACGCTCACCGGCGGTCAGGTCGAAGACCGAAGAGGTCAGGACCGCTTCACGAATGTCACCGAGGGCCCCATCACCCATCATCGGGATGTTTGAGATCGGGACAATACCGCGTGTGACGAGGCTGAGTCGGATCGGGCCGAGGGTCGAGATCCGTTCCTTGTTGCTGATCGAGCAGCCGGCAGCGGCGGCGGCGGGGCCACCGGTCAGATTACCGTTGGCGTCGAGCTTGACGCCCGAACGAACCATCCACCAGGTGGAGGCATAGTTGGTGCCGAAGCCATCTTCCAGAGCTTGCGTGACGATCCGGACCCGGTCAGGACCGTCGGCCGGATACGGGGCACCCGCACCGCCGCCAAAGAGGCCAGCGCCCGGGGTTTCTCCGGTCAGGATGGCGCGACCGACGTTGAACTCGAGGGTGGTGTCGGGCAGAACCGTCTCGAGGGTGCCGTACGGGTTGACGCCGCAGCTCGGGGCGAAGACGGTCGTGACGGTACCCAGCAGGTCGTTGAGCTTTTCCGAGCCCTGCGAGCTGTTGGACGGGCAGCGCATGGTGTTGACCGCGATACCGCGGGCGACCATGTCGGCGACCCAGCCGACCTCGTCGATGGTGCCGTCACGCTCGAAGTCGTAGGCGCCCGAGCAGAAGAAACCGTTGGGATCGTCGTCCACGTAGAGATACATGGCGGTGCCGAACTGACGCAGGTTGTTCTTGCAGCTCGCCGAGCGGGCCGCTTCGCGGGCCGCCTGCACGGCCGGCAGCAGCAGGGCGGCGAGAATCGCGATGATGGCGACGACCACCAGCAGTTCGATCAGAGTGAAACCCTTGCGGGCCACGTTGGTGCGGATCATTCTCAAGAACCCTTCAGGTTGAAAACGCGTGAACGAAAACGACGGGTGGGAAAGCGGTTGGAGCGAGCTAGATCGGGGGAAATCGACAAAGCGATCGGCCCTCAGCACGGCTCATAGCTCGTCCCATCCTAAGTCACCCACCGGCGTCGAATCAACGAATCACGAGAACAAAATCTTAGAATTTTCGATGAAGGCGAATGGCATGACACAGCAAAGTGTCTAGGCGTGCTGATGCGAGCGCAGCTTTCCCGTCACACACATGGGGCGACCCACCTGCGTTCAACAAGTTGCGCGCACGATTTCAGCCCGACAGACGTTCTCGAACGCTTGATGCTATCGGCGTCGGAGACGGAAAGGTCGACGGGGCGGCAGATGGCGCGGAGCCGATGCCGGGTCAAACAAGACCGACCGCAATCCATGAGCGTGCACGCATGGATCCGGAGGCTTTGAGAGAGATGATGACATGACGGCCCGGGAGGATCGGGCGCTGTCGGGACGCGGCAGAGGTGGGACCGCGTCGCCTCGCGATTGCCATTTTAATGCAAAGCACGGTCAACTGGAACAGAGCAATTGAGTTCGCCGACGGCCTGGACGAACAGGGCGTTGTGGCTGGCTTCACCGGCCAGGGTGCCTCGGATCAGGACGACCAGGTCGCCCGTCTCGACCAATCCCGCACAGCCGGCCCAGTTGACCGCCAGGTCCATGTCCGCTGCGATGTCGTCGATCGAGGTCTGCTTCAGGACCAGGGGGGTAACCCCCCAATAGAGGGCCATGGCGCGGGCCGTCTCGACGTTCTCGGCCACCGCTAGGGTCGGCGTGGCGCTGCGGTACCGGGACAAGGCCAGGGCCGTGCCGCCGGAGCGGGTCGCGACCACCAACAGCGAGGCCGGCAGCGATCGACAGACCCGATTGGCCGCCTCGACCACCGACAGGGTGATCGGCGAGATCATCGCCTCGGACGACCCGGTACTGGAGTCGGCGGGAGCCCGACGCGACCCCTCCGAACTGCTGACCGCAGCGGCCAAACTCGGCGGATCCCCATGGTGCTGCTCCAGGTACAGGGTCTCCGCGTGATTGGCCAGACGTCGCATCATCGCGATGGTTTCGACCGGGTAGCGACCGACCGCTGTCTCGCCCGAAAGCATGACCGCGTCGGTCCCGTCGAGCACCGCGTTGACCACGTCGCTCGCCTCGGCCCGAGTCGGTCGCGACGATTCTTCCATGCTGTTGAGCATCTGGGTCGCCGTGATGACCGGGGTGAACCACTCATTGCACATCGAGATGATCCGCTTTTGGATCGCAGGCACCCGCGCCACGTCCATCTCGACACCCAGGTCACCCCGGGCAACCATAATCGCGTCGGAACGCTGCACAATCCGCAGCAAATCGTCGACGGCCTGCGGTTTTTCGATCTTGGAGATGATCCCCGCGCGGATCCCCCGCGCATTCATCTCCTCGCGGAGCTGCTCGACCTCCTCGGCCCGACGCACGAACGACAGGGCGATGTAGTCGATCGGATTGTCGATCGCCCAATCGAGGTCGTGGAGGTCTTTCTCGGTCAGGGCGTTGATGGACAGATCGGTGCCCGGCAGGTTGATCCCTTGGCGTGAGCCGAGCGGGCCGGGCAACTCGACGCGGAGCCGGACCACGCCCGAGCCAACCGATTCGACCCGCATGATTACCTGGCCGTCGGCGAAGAGGATCTCCTCGCCGACCTGAAGATCATCGACCAGTTGATCATAGGTGCAACTGAACCGACACAGGACTCCCGGGCCGGCCGGTTGATCGACCTCGGCCTGGCGAACCAGCTCGAAGAGTCCCTCGATCGGGCACTCGATCTGATCGCCGGGCAGCGTCCCCAACCGCATCTTGGGGCCGCTCAAATCTTGAATCACCGCCAGGGGGCGCTCGAGGCGTCGACCGACCCGGCGGATCGCCTGAAGCGTCTCGGTCTTCTCCTCATGGGTCCCATGCGAGAAGTTGAGTCGAAAGACGTTGGTGCCGGCCTGAACCATCGCTTGCAACGTCGCCTCGGCACGCGAGGCGGGGCCGACTGTGGCAACGATCTTGGTCCGGCCGGGGGTTTGCTGGGTGATCGCCGAGGGGGAGCTGATCGATGCGCCTGGGGTAGCGGAAGCCATGGATCACTCGTGGGTTGGCCCGCGATCCCGACGGAGACCGAGACGGACGGACTGTCGAGAGCGGAGCCGGGGGAGTTGCCGTCTCCTCGGACAGGCCGCAATGTCCGAGCCTCGTGGGGTTGGGCGACCTCTGATCGACCATCGATTGGGAACGCCAAAACAGGAGGGTGCCTGCTTGGAATTCTTCGGAGTTTTCGAATCAGACGGCTTGGAACGTCAGGTCATTGAGAACTCGACGCCAAGCGATGTGGGACTGCATCGTCTCAGGACCGCGTAGTGATCTCGTCACTGAGGATTTTGGGCCATAATATATCGATGGAGGACGAATCGCGAGATCGATCTGGTCGACGTCGGCGAGATCGATCCTCGGTTCTCAACCAATCGGACGCGTTGGTCTTACCGATGGGCTCGACAAAATCGGTCGACCCGTCCAACCTTGGCGCGTCCAGACCGACTCGAGATCCTCAAGAGTCTCGACGGCGACATTCCGGCATCGACGGACCCAGTCGGACCGATGCTGACGGCCCTCCTGGTCTCTGCGTTTGGGGTTTTCCCGACGATCGGATCGTGGGTCGGTTCACTTTCTGGGCAGCGGGACACCGTCGATGAAACGTTTACTCGCCACGGTCGCGTTGCTGGCCTGTCTGGGCCTGCTTCTGAAGATCCGAGGCTCGGAGTCCCCCAACGTCCCTGGACGAGCGATCGATCCGTCCAGCGATGCCCAGGCGTCCTCCGAAGAAACTCCCGGACGCGAGCATGCGATCGACCAGAAAGCCCTGGCCGAGACACTCGCCCGTCACGACGACCCGGCCGACCGAGAACGGATCGCTCGACTGTTCGAGCGGTTCGGGCCGGACGCCTTGACCATCGAACAGACTGACGGAATCGATGGGCTCCGCGTCCTGGAAGTGCTCGACCATGAAGCGCGGTTCCTCTACGAGACCGACCCGAGCCAGTTCCGGGTCCTCCGCGAGGCCATCGACGATGAGGCGATCGCTCAGATCCTCCGTCGTTGGCGGAATTACTTCGGCTTGATCCGAGCCGATCAGACCGGTCGCGAGATCCTGATCAACGAGATCGATCGTCTGCCCATCGCGGCGCGTCGGCTGGCCGCCGACCATCCCGAGCTGCTCCCCTTGATCTTGACCGAGCCGGAAGCCGTGGTCGATCTCTTGGCGCGCGAGGGCGACGACCCCAAGTGGTTAGCGACGCGGGCCACCATCCTCCAGTTGGTCGACCTCTCGCAAGGCTCGACCAGCCTCAGGCAAGTGCTTCGGATCCTCGATCAGTCGGGCGATCTGGCGCTCGAAGCGTTTCAACGTCAAGGGATGCTGGGACTGGCAGCCGTCGGGCTCTACGGCGAGATCCTCCGCGAAGTGATGGCCGGTTCGACCCCGAGCCTCGACGACACCTTGATCATGATCCTGGCCAACCTGGACGACGTCGACGACCTGCTTCAGACCCGGCGCCCGGAGACCCTGGCGGCCGACCTTCGTCACATCGAGGCCGTCGGTCTGACCGAGATCGTCGGCGATGGACCGGGCACGCTCCGATTGGCCATCACGTACGGCTCGCTGGGCGAGGCCGCCCTCCGTACCTCGGGACCTGACGCGGCCTTGGTCGTCTTCGATCAGTTCGTCGATCCGACTCGGAAGACCCAGGCCGTCCGCGCTCTGGCCGAGCACGGCCCCGAAGCCCTCGTCATCCTGACCAAGTATGGTGCCGACGAGCAGTTTCTCGACCTGCTCGACCGTGACGGGCCGGCGATCATCCCGCCGATCGCCCGCGCTGACGCGGCCGGTTTGGTCCAGCTCGAGATCCAACAGCGCCCGACCCGAGCCTGGGACGATTGGGTCGCCCTGGGGATTCTTTATCTCAACCAGACCGATGGCCAAGAGGTCCTCGACGCGATCGCCGAGCACGGCCTGGAGTCATTGGCCGCGATCGACCCGTTCGGGACGGCCTCCGGCGCATTGTTTCCCCTGTATGACTTGCTCCATCTGGTCCAGCTAGTTGGCCAGGATCACTCCTCGACCCGAAGCGCCTTGTCCCGTTCGGTCCTCGACGGCTGCCTGCGAGTCCTCCAGACGATCCGACCATCGGCGATTCCCGAGACGAATCCAAGGACCGACGCGGCCTCGACACTCGAGGCCCGCTCGACGGTCCGCAACGCCGCCCGCGCTCTCGGTCGCGACCTCAGCGACGCCGAGCTGAAAGCGACCTACCAGGAATCGGTCCGGGACGGTCGTGACTGGCTGGCGGTCCGACAGGCTGGGGGCATCTACGCGCTGCTCGTCCGGATGCCTCAGGTCCTCGATCAGCTCGACCTCCGTGACCTCAATGCGATCGCCCAACCGCTCTGTCGCAAAGCGGGGATCCAATTGAGCCCGTGGTCGCCGACTCGCTATTGGGCCGACGGTCGCGAAGAAGTCGATGCGGTCCCAACCCAGCGCGGGCTCGGCTACCTGGCCCTCGGCGAAGACCAACTGGCCCTCGGTTGCGCCGCCTTCCATAAAATGGGAGAGCATCTGGCCTCGAGACGGCCGCGACCGATGCCCTCGGAGGACTGAGCGATCGGCCGAACTTGTCGGCTTTTCGACCGATTCGGCCCTTCGAGTTTCGAGCCGATCACCCGATAAATCGGAACAGGGATCGAACCTGTTTGTATCGGCCGCGGCCCATCTTCTTTGCGACGCGGCCTCGCCCGCGTTCGCGGGCCCCTTCGGACCGAACACAGACGGACCCGAAGCCTCGACGTCGCGTCCTTTGCGGACCGCCTGAGGCGTCAACACGGTGGTCTCCTCGATCGTGGCGTCGTGGCCATCGGAGTCGTCCGAACCCCGTTCGAACGCCCCGTCCCGTCGGGTGGAAGACCCCAGGGAGATCCGGTTCGTAGCGGTCCCTGGGTTACCGAAGGTGAATGGACGAGCGATCTGGATCGAGCCGGAGACGGATGGGTGTCATGAGCCGAGAGACGGTCCCGAATCAGAACGAGCGGGAATCGCGGGTCTTCGGTCCCAAGCGGCTGGGCCTCTTCGGCCATCGCGCCGTGGGCAAGACGACCCTCCTGGCGATGCTCTACCGCGAGGCCTCCACCGGACGGCTGGCCGAGACCCGACTGGCCGCCGGCGACGCCAAGACAGCTCAATATCTGGCCGACAAGATCGCTCAGATCGAGGCGGGTGAGCCGCCGGCCGGCACCCTCAGCGAGACCGAACTGGCCCTCCGGCTCTACCGTCGGATGTCGAGGCACGACCTGATCGTCAAGGACTACCAAGGCGAGCACGTCGGACTCGGCTCCGAGGAGCCGATCCAGGAGTTCCTGGCCGACTGCGACGCGGTCTGGCTCTGCCTCGACCCGGAAGGGACCGACGATCCGGCTCAAGTCCGTCGACGCCAACAGGAAGTCGAGACCCTCCTGGAACGCTATCTGGAGCGGAGCGACGACCTGGTGACCGACCGGCCGGTGGCGATCGTCGTGACCAAGTACGATCGCGTCCGAGCCCGCGACGGCGACCGGCCCGTCGAGCAGTTCGTCGCCGATCACTTCGGGATGACCGAGCACCTGCTGGCTCGACACGTGCCGCGCTCGGCCGTCTTCGCCGTCAGTTCATTCGGTCCTGGAGCGGCCGACGCGTCTCAAGGTGGTCCACCCGCTCAACTCGAGCCCGAAGGGCTCGGCGATGCCCTCGCCTGGATGGCCGAACAGCTCCATCAGCGCGATCTGGAGCACCTGCAATGGCTCAACGATCACGCCCCGCACGACCTCCATCGCCAAGCCCGTTGGCTCGACGCCTACGAGCGCCATCATCCCCGTTGTGACCGGGCCGAACCCTTTCGGGAGCGACTCGAACAGGCGCGTCGTCGACGGTTCCGAGGTCGGCTGGCCGCTGCGATCGTCCTGGTCGGCCTGAGCGTGGCCGGCCTGGCCGGATACGACGCTTGGGCCTACCAGAACGCCTTGGCCTTCGAGCGGCTCGAACGGACCGCCCCGGCCGTCGCCCAGCGCTGGGCGGACCTGCGTCAAAGGCATCCCAGCCTGGCGTTCTTCTATCCCGGCTGGGCTCGCGAGGCCCGTCAACGCGCCGACCACTGGCGAATTGAAGCGGCCCGTCAGCTCGTCGACGCCGACGTCGCGCCCCGAGATCTCGATCAGACCCTCGCCCAGCTCAAGCGCCAGACGCCCGAGTTGGCCGATCAGGTCCAAGAGGTCGAGGCGAACCGACAACGCAAACAAGAAGACGAGCGCTGGCAGGCCCTGCTCAACGACTTGGAACTCGGCCAGGACCCGCCGGCCACGCTCCTGGAGCGGATCGCCGCGTTCCTCCAAGTCCATCCCGACTCGCCCCGACGTCCCGAGGCCCTCCGTTGGAACCGGGACCTCTTGGAGCAGGTCCGCGCCGAACGCGTCGCCGGGCAGCGACGCCGACTCGAGGCCATCACCCGCGAGGCCGACGACCCCGACTCGGACCTCTCCGACCTGATCGCTCGACTCAACGCGTTCCTCGAGTCCCAGGACGATCCCGACCCCGAAGTCCGCGCCGACGCCCTCCAGCTTCGTGACGACTACCGACAACAGCGCGACCTTCGGGACATCCAGCGGGCCCGCGACTACTCGCAGGCCCACCCCAGACGCTTCGCTAACCGACTGGCCCGTTATCAGGATTACCTCGAAGCGCACAACGAGGGCGGGCTCTACGTGGGCGAGGCCCTCGAAGCCCGGACGCAGATCCTCCAGCAGTGGGACGATGACGACTACCGACGCGCCTACGACCACTGGCTGGCCCATCGCGACGACCTGGCCGAGATCGCCGGCCTGCTTCGAGCCTACCTCCGTGACCATCCCGAGGGACGCCAACGCGATCAGGCCCGGAGCTACCTCGATTGGTACGAGACGATCACCACCACCCAGGGCTATCGGGTCACCCTCCGAAGCGCTCAGGTCGACTCGTCGAAGACCAAGTTCCTGGCCGGCTCCGGCCCGGACCTGACGGTCCGGTTGACCGTCGCGGGCATCTCTTACGGGACATCGCCGGTGGTCAAGGACAACGCCCGGCCGATCTGGCATTACACCTTCGCGCGGCCAGTCCGCTGGAAGGTCGGCGACCCGATCCTGATCGAGGTGATCGACAAGGACTGGGACGATACGGTCCTGCTCCGGCTCCGAAGCGCCTCGGATGATCCCCTCTCGATGACCTTGCTCTCGGGCAAGGTCCGCCCGGCGCGCAGCCGGGTCGTCGACCACATCCTCTTCGACTCCGACTTCCGAGTCGCCACCCTCACGCCGCCCGAGCCGCTTCCATGACCGCCCGACCCCTCGAAGCCATCGAGGACCGATCGCGACCCCGACCTTGGTGGCGGTCCTGGTCCCGATCCGAACCGGTTCGGACCGTTGAGCAAGCCGTCTACGGTAGCTTTCCGTTCTGGGACCGCGGCTACGCTTTGCTCGGCCACTCACCGGGTTGTCGAGCTGACTGGCTCGAGCGGTTCCGTCGGGCCTGCCAGCAGTTCGGTGAACGACCGCGTGGGGTCGTCCTCCCGGCTGGTCAACGCTGTTGGTTCACCCTCCGAGCCGAAGCGTCGTGCCCCTGGACCCTCGTCGGCGTCAGCGAACACGGGCTCGACGATCGGGGGCGACCCGGCGCCTTGGCCTTCCACGGACTCTTCGTCGATGACCGAACCGCCAAGGCGATCCAGTTTTCCCCCTTTGCCCTGATCCCCGCCTTACGCGAACGGTTCGAGCCCCACGACCGCGACCTCGACACGATTCCGGTTCGACCCACAACGGGCCCCATCATCGGCCATCAAACGACCGTCACCCGGAATCCTGGTGATCGGGCCGACTCGTCGATCGGGAGCCCGGTCGAGGATCTCGATCGATGGGCCGAGGACCTCCAACGCGGTCGACCCCGGGCCGTCGCCAGCCCTGAGCCGATCGACCACTGGATCGGTGCGCTCTGGCCCCGGCTGACCGGCCGGACCCGCCGACGGATCGCCCTGGCGACCTGGACCTTTGCCCCCACCGGCATCCACGACTTCGACCTCCGCGCCTCTCCCTGTCACGATTGAGCGGCCCTCGCGTACGCGGTGACATAAGGTCGCCCCACCTGAACCGTTTCATCCCAACCCGAACAAATCGCCATTCGTTCGCCACAATCAACTCGTGTGGCGATTGGTTGCATCACATCAAGGAGAATCTGGACATTCCCGTCCCCGTCCGCCACACCGGATGGTAGAGATTTCGGATGCACCGATCGACCGATGACGTTCGACGGCCTACGCTTTCCGCCGCCGTCACTAAAGGTCCGTTTGCCATGGGAACCGAGGGCGAACCACCTCCCCCCCAACCCGAATCCCCTAGGCCGTCGGAACCCCTTACTCCGCGCCGGTCCGACGACCCAAACGTCGGGGATCCCCCTCAGGACCGATCGTGGAGCCAGCACGCCAAACGCTATGAGGAGATGTTCCTCGATCCCTTCGCTCCGGGCGTGATCAACCCCCTGATGGACGCCTTGGATCGGATCCCCGAACCCCAAGAAAAGACGGCCATCGACCTGGGATGCGGGACCGGACCGCTCCTGCCTTATTTGGCCCAGAGGTTCGGGCGTGTCCTCGCGCTCGATTTCGCTCCCGGTATGCTCGATCGTGCCCGAGAACGGCTCCTCGAGGCCAGCATCGATGCGGAGCATGTCGAGTTCCTCAACCGTTCCATGGAAGAACTCGACGATTTGGTCGATGCCTGCGACCTGGCCGTGGCGGTCAACTCGCTGGTCATGCCCGACATCTTCGCAATCGACCGCAGCCTGCAAGCCATCCGCAACTGCCTCACTCCCCAAGGACATTTCCTCGGGATCCTCCCGGCCATGGACGCGATCCACTATCACACCATGCTGCTTTATGATCATGCCTTGAACCGAGGGATGTCGACGGATGAGGCCCGTGCTTGGGCTGCGTTCAACGGCGAGCACGAGTACTACGACTTCGCCTTCGGCTACTTCAAGTTCGAAGGACTGTTCCAGAAGTTTTGGCAGCCCTTCGAGATCGAATACTATCTGGGCAAAGCTCAGCTCGAACTCGTCGCTCTCGATAAGGTCGGCTACCCTTGGGACGACAGCGTCCCCGGTGGCGAGCTGTTCCGCGACCAACACCGGAGTTGGGACTGGGTTTTCACCGCCAGGCCGAGACCGAAGCCGGCCGAGGAGCCGAATACGGCTCAGACCACCGACCAGCCCGACACGCCGAAGTCGACCGACTGAGCCTTCGCGCCCCTGCCCTGCCCGTTCGACCGATGATCACGCTTCGATCATCGCGGTGGCCGATCTCCCTGAGCATGACTGACATCGGTCCTCGAGGGCTTCCGAAGAGGGAGAAGCCGATGGATGAGATCTCGGCTCCGCCCCGATCGGTCATCATGGGGTGATTTAAGTCCCGAACTCGGGTCGCCGCGTCGAGAGTTGCGACTGCAACCGTTGAATGATCGAGGAATGCATCTGCGAGACCCGCGATTCGCTCAGATCGAGCGTCGCGCCGATCTCCTTCATCGTCAGTTCCTCATAATAATAGAGGATGATGATCAGGCGCTCGTTGCGGTTGAGCCCCTTGGTGACCATCCGCATGAGGTCTTTCCGCTGGAGCCGGCGTGTCGGGTCTTCACCTTTCTTGTCTTCGAGGATGTCGATTTCACGGACATCCTTGTAGCTGTCGGTCTCATACCATTTTTTGTTCAGGGAGATGAGCCCGACGGCGTTGGCGTCCTGGGCCATCTTCTCGAACTCTTGGAGGCTGACGCCGAGCTTCTCGGCCATCTCGACCTCGGTGGGAGGCCGTCCCAGCTCGACCTCGAGCCCCTTGCGCGCCTCCTCCATCTTGCTGTGCTTGGAGCGGACCAGGCGCGGGACCCAGTCCATCGTCCGGAGCTCGTCGAGCATGGCGCCTCGGATCCGCGGCACGCAGTAGGTCTCGAACTTGACGCCACGCGTCAGGTCGAACGCATCGATGGCGTCCATCAGCCCGAAGACCCCGGCCGAGATCAGGTCGTCGAGGTCGACCCCCTCGGGCAAGCGTTGCCAAATCCGCTCGGCATTGTATTTGACCAGAGGCAGATAGCGCTCGACGAGCCGATTGCGCAGGGGGGTCGACGGGTTCTCTTTGAACTCGTTCCAGACCTCGGTCACGTCTTCACCCGTCCTCGTCGCCATTCCGACCTCCCTGTCGTCGGTGCGGGCGGCAGCGCCCGGGGACGTCCCGACGCCCGTTCGCGCGGCGTTGCTGGGGCGGGTCCGATCGGCGCCGTACCCGGCCCGAGACGACCACGCCCAACTGCGTTTCAGACCGACATCGCCGTATGCCACTGAGCACCCCTCACCAACCTCAGACGTACCTAGGAGTTTCATCGGCCGATCCCCCGGACCGGCTTGAGCCGCATCTCCGACAGGATCCTCGTCAATCGCGTAACAGGCCTCGAGAAGGACTGTCCCCCCGAGTCGAGACGGCCGAGTTGGGGCCCGCCTCCACGGTCGATTGCCCCGAGTCGGTCAAGGGGCACGTCGTCGTGCCGCCTCGGCGGTCCGCCGTCGCGAGGCGATCACCTCTTCACCCAGGATCAACCGCGCCAATCGGTCCGGCCGTGCCGGCTCCAAGTCGTCCGGGACCCCTTGACCGGTCGCCAAGTAGCTGACCGGGCGATCGTCACCGGCGAGTAAGGCGAGCAACGGCCCCAAGGCCGTCGCCTCGTCCAGCTTGGTCAGGATCAACCGGTTGGCCGCCACCTCGGTGAACGGCGCCGCCGCGTCGCGCAACGCGCGGGGACTGGCCACCGCACTGAGCACCAAATGGATCTCGTCAGGCCGGACAGCCCGGAGCAACGCCCCCAAGGCTTCCCAACGCGCACGGTCCTGGCGGCCGTGACCGGCCGTGTCGACCAGAACCAGGTCGACCGCCCCCAGCCTCGACAGCGCCTCCACCACCTCCGTGGCGGTCGGCGCCACGGCCAGCGGCACGTCGATGATCTCCGCATAGGTCTTGAGCTGTTCGATCGCCGCGATCCGATAGGTGTCCGCCGTGATCAAGCCGGTCCGGACCCCGTGCGTCAACTTGTACGTGGCGGCCAGCTTGGCCACCGTCGTCGTCTTGCCCACGCCGGTCGGACCGACCAACGCCACGACCCGACGCTGGCCCCTCGCCATCCGGATCGGCGGCGCCGTCGAGATGCACGCCTCGACCGCCTCCCGGAGGATCGACCGCAGCGTCGACGGATCGGACCGCTCGCCCGGCTCGACCGACTCGCAGATCAACTGGATCAGCCGCGTGGCCAACCCCTCGGGCACATCGACTTCGACCAACCGCGCGTAGATCGGCACCATCTCGGTCGGCAGGTCGGGCACGAGGTGATCGAGCCGCCCCCGACGGCTCAAATCCTCGACATTGGCGTGCAGTTGCCCCAATTGCTCGTCGAACTGTTGACGAACCGCCCCGTTCGCGTCGGTTGCGGTCGGGACGGACCGGTTCGGGGCATGGCCCCGCCGTCCGGTCTGGACCGCGGGCGTGGGAGTCGACCCCGCCCCTCGGCTCGAAGGCTTGGCGATCGTCGTCGAGGTCGATGTGGACGGTGTGGTCGACAGCGAAGAGCCACGCGACTCGAGGACGTGGGGACGTCGGACCGCGATCGCGGCGGGCATTTGCTTGGCGGCCCGGACCTCGACCCGCAACCCCCGACCAAAGCCGAGCCAACCGCGACGACGGACCGTCCGCGTGCCCAGGATGATCGCGTCGGCGCCCAGGTCGCGACGGACCTTGCCTAACGCCTCCTTGAGGCTCGTCCCGCGGTAGGTCCGGACCGACGCCTCGCCACGTCCCTCAGGGACTTCGTGGCGACGGGTCCGGCCCTCGACCGGTCGGGTGACGGTGCTCTCCATGCCCAAGGCTGGCCCCCTCTCGCGAGTCGGTCTTCCAACCCCCTCATCAGACACTACGACATGCCGACAATTTCGTTTTCTGTCACACCCACTGGGATCCGCAACATCTTCGCCCGTAACACGTCGTCAGCAAGTTGTTTTGATGACACGTCTTTTGAGACCAAGCTCCGACCCGATCACGGGAACGCAGAGCCGGAAGCGACGCTCAAGGGTGGTCCCGCCGTGGAGGTCGAGGCGGTCGCCACCAGGTTCGGCTGGAGGTCGCCGATCACGCCGACCGACTCGATCGGCGTGTCCCTCGGGACTTCGGCCAGGCTGAGCACGACCAGATCGGGCAACTCGGCGTACGTGGCGTCGCGGATCAGCGGACGGACTTCGGGCGAGCAGAGCACCAGTGGTGGCAGGCCGGCGCGTCGGAGCGGACCGACCGCCTCAGCCAGGCTCTTCGAAAGCCAGCGCGCCGTCAGAGCATCGACGAAGACCCCGCCGGAGCGATCGCGAGGGCCGACGGGTCCCGGGCCGATCGGCGCGACCAGATGCTGGTCTAAGCCGGCCCCCACCACCACGGCGCGGAGCCGACCGTCGTCACCTCGGTACGGATCGACGATCTGACGGCAGAGGCCGCGTCGGACGTGTTCGGTCAAGGCCGTGACGTCCTTGGTCTGTGCCGCCTGTTCGGCCAGGACGTCGAGGATCGACTCCAGGTCCCGGATGCTGACCCGCTCTCGGAGCAGGTTCTGCAGGACTCGGTGGATTTGCCCAACCCGCAAGAGGCCGGTCGTGACCTCCTCGACCAGCGCGGGGCTGGACTGCTGGACCCGTTCCAGGAGGCGGCTGACCTGTTCGCGGGTCAGCAGCTCGTCGGCATGCTGATGGACGACCTGTTCGAAATGACCGGCGATGACCTCAGAGGCCTCCAGGATCCGACATCCGCTCAGCTCGACCAGTTGGCGCCCCTCCAGGCTGATCCACTTGGCCGGCCGCCCCGAGATCGGGTCGACCCCTTCGCGCTCCTCGGCCTGGTCCGAGGTCGACTCGCTTGAGGTTCCGCCCAGATCGGCCGGCGGGATCGCCAGGAGCCGACCGGCGTAAGCCACCCCCTGAGCCACTACGGTTCCACGGATCTTGAACCGATACTCGTGTGGGGTCAGCCCGAAGGCGTCGCGGATCCGGACCTGCGGCACGATCAGGCCGAGCTGACGCGCCACGGCATGGCGGACCGTCCGGATTCGCTCCAGAAGGTCGCCCCCACGCGCTGCGTCGGTCAGGGCGATCACCCGGTAGCCGATCTCCAGCTCCAGCGGATCGACGTGCAACAGGTCTTCCATCGTCTCGTCGCGATCGCCACGCGGACGATCCGGCGACGACGACCCCGCTTCATTCCTCGGCTCGTCACCCCTCGACACTTCAGTCGACTCACCCGGCTCGTCGACTTCGTCCAGGTCGCTCGACGGGATCGGCCCTCGAGCCCGGGCCAGACCGCCCATGATCGCCAGGAGACCCGCCAGGCCCAGCAGAGGGATCGCCGGCAAACCCGAGAAGGCCAGCAGCGTCAGGAACCCCGAGGAGGCGAACAGAACGCTTGGCCGACCGGTCAACTGCGTCACCACGTCGCGGCCCAGGTCGGTCTTCGCCTGCGAGCGGGTCACGATCAGGCCCGCCGAGAGCGCTGTTAGAAATGCTGGGACCTGTGAGACCAAGCCGTCGCCGATGGTCAGGCGGACGAACACGTCGATCGCCTGGCCGGGGCTCATCCCCTGCTGGACGACCCCGATGAACAGGCCACCGGCGATGTTGACGATCACGATCACGACCCCAGCGATCGCGTCGCCGCGCACGAACTTGCTGGCCCCGTCCATCGCCGCGTAGAAGTCGGCCTGTCGGTAGAGCGTCTCGCGACGTCGTTGCGCGGTGGCCATCGCGATCCGACCCGACTGCAGATCCGCATCGATGGCCAGTTGTCGACCCGGCAGGCCGTCCAGCATGAAGCGTGCGGCCACCTCGCTGATCCGCGTCGCCCCCTGCGTGATCACCGCGAACTGGATCACGATCAGGATCGCGAACAGGATCACCCCGACGACCACCTGATCGCCGGTGACGAACTCGCCGAAGGCCCGAATCACCTCCCCGGCCGCCGACAGATTCGACTCGCCGGCCCGGGTCAGGATCAACCGCGTCGAAGCGACGTTCAACACGAGACGCGTCATCGCCGTGGCCAGCAGGACCGTTGGAAAGGCGCTGAATTCGCCAGGGGCGCGGACCGCGAGGGTCGTCAGCAACACCAAGACGGCCAGCGTGATGTTGCCGGCCAGCAACAGGTCCAACAGCGCCGGTGGGAGCGGGACCACTAGGACCAGCAGCGCCCCCACCAACAAGACCGGCAAGACGCCCGCTGTAAGCGGCGAACGCCCCCCGACGGACGGACCGGGATGTGCCCCGACTGACGACATCCGTGCCTCGAATCGTAGGGCCAACGATCCTCAGAGCGATCGGATCGTCTCCGATCGTTCGAGATCTCGAAGGGATGGCAACTGGGTCAATGCGCTGACGTTCATCCGGAACGTCGAAGCGAGCGGCGATGACCGTGAGAGCTTTGGGTCCCGCGAGCGGATCGCCACGTCGGCCTAAGAAGGCATCACCGGCGATCGAACGCCTCATCGCGGGCACGGACGATACTCACCGCTCCACGCCATGTCCAGGCCGGATCAGCGGTCCGGATCGGCCTCGGAGCCCTCAGCATGCCCGCCGTTGAGAGGCTCGGACCGTCGTCGACGGATCGAAGGATCGCCTTGTTCCGACCGGAGTTCGTCTCGGTGCTCTTGTGGAGTCATCCGTAAACATGCGCGAAGCCGACGCTGCTGACGGACCAGGTCGAAAGCCCCCACCACGAGGCCGCCCAACGCTGAGACGCCCAGGACCAACAGCGCTCCGCCCCCCAGCCCAACGGCCAAATCGTCTGCGCCCGACCACCAGCGTCCCAGCAACGAACGCGCGAGCACGACCCACGCCCCGATCCCGGTCAGGGCCAGGACCACCAGCACCCCGAGGTTCCAAAACGACTCGACGAACCGATTCCCCGAGCCTCCACGCGCACCGATCAACCGTCGAGGCTTGGGGATCGCCAGACCCGGCAACAACAGTCCGCGAACCTGGAACTGGTGCACCACAATGCATGACAACGCGATGAATGCGAACCCCGGACCCAACACACCCAGGATCTCCCAACCGATCGAGACGACCGGCGTCACCCAAACCTCCGGCGCATCGGAGGCCAGGCGGATCCGCTCAACGAGCCCCAGATCCGACCGCATCGGATCCGCGACCAACTGCTGACAGATCTCCGACAGTTCCGGACCGGCCATCGTCAGCCACCCCAGCGCCATGGTCAGGCCTGTCGACGCGGTCAGCAACCGGCTCCGTGCCACCACCCCTTCGCGACGCGCCTCCGCCAGTCGTCGACGCGACGGCTCGATCGTCCGATCCGATTCGTGGCTCATGACGTCACCGCTTCAAACCTAAGAATGCTCGTGAATCCTCACGACAACGGAGCGCTACTGCAACTACGTAGTCGCAAGTTTTAATATCAGTCTTAACGCCGACGGTTTTCGATCTCTGGAGCGGCGATCCGTTCGACCGGATCATCGCCCCCGATTTCCAACCAGGGAGGTGCGTCGGCCCAGTCGACCCAAGTCGATTCGAGGGAGGTGACCGTCAAGGCCAACGATCCCAAGAGAAGCAAAGCGCCGACGAGCGTGCGGACCGGGAAGGTCATGCTGAGCAGCCCGAGGTCCGGTGTGGCCCGGTTAAGCAGGCTCAAAAGGACACCGGCCAGCCCGGTCCCGAGTGCCACCGGTGCGCTCAGTTGCAGCGCCAGCTCGAGCGCTTCGCCAATGCGCGCCCCAAGCACTTCCGTCCAGAGATGCCAGGCATCCCAAAGCATGACATCGCCTGGTCGGATCCATACCAAGCTCGCCGCAAGTGCTCGGACCACGCTCAACGGACCGTCGGCGACCAGAAAGATCGCCAAGGCCACCCAGCCGTAGAGCTCGCCCATCGCCGAGGAGCCCGACGAGCCCCCCTGACCGATCACACCGCGCGGATTGATCCCAGCCTGCCAACCGATCAGGTCGCCCGCCTGTCGCGCCGCCATCACAATCAGGCCCGCCGATGCGCCCAGGACCACGCCCACAGCCAGTTCCGTGGCGAACGCTCCCAAGAGACTCGGGATCGACCGTTGCCAATCGAGGGTGCTCAGCGAGACCAACTCGGTCAACACGCCGACACCGGTCCGCAGTGACTCGTCGACGACCAGCGGTGCCAGGCCGATCGTCAACGCCAAGGTCAAGCCGAACCGGACCCGCACGCTCAGCGCGCTGAGCGACCAGCCCGGAACCAAGAACGTCAAGGCCGTCACCCGGACGCCCAGCAGGACGATGCGCAACGAGTCCGGTAGCTCCTGATCGTCCATCCGGATGACTCCCCGATCGCGATCCAAGACCCACAATATTGCGATCTGTCAACAGGTTGTGATCCGATTCCGACCATCAGATCCAGTTTGGGATCGACCGGACCGTTTCCCCCAAGTAGTCGATCCAAGTCCGGACCAGCCAGGGCAACAGCGCCAGCGTCGTCAGGGCCACCGCCGCGATCCGAGCCACCGCGCCCACGACCGGCTCCTGCATCTGCATCATCGTCTGGATAAGACCGACCACCAGACCTACGACCAAAGCCGACAACAACAACGGCCCCCCCAACACGAGGAGCATCCGGATCGCCTCCCGAGTCCAGTCCAGGATCAACCCGGAGTCGCTCAAGCCCAACAGGCACGTCGAGCCCATGTGTTTTGATGAAACAAGTCCATTCATGGCAGCGATCCCCCGACCTCGAAGCTCCGCAACAGCATCCACGAGACCAGCCACCACCCCTCGGCCAACGCGAAGACCAACAGCTTCAAAGGCAAGGCCACGAGGGTCGGCGGCAGCATGAAGAGGCCCATCGCCGCCAGCACCGCCGACGTGATCAGGTCGATCACAAGAAACGGTAGGTAGAGCAGGAACCCGATCAAGAGGGCCGTCGTCAACTCGCTGACCAGGAACGCCGGCGCCACCACATGCAACGGTAGGTCCCGAGCATCGGTCGGCGGCTCCATCGACGCGTCAACACGCTTGGCATAGTGATAGAATTCGTAGAGATACTCTTTGTGCCCAGTCTGGATGATCTGCTCGACCATGAACCGCTTGATCGGCGTCGAGCCCGCCGTCCATGCCTCGGTCAAAGTCATGCGTCCGGACGAGTACGGTGCGATCGCCTCGACATAGGTCTGCTCGGCATAGGGCTTCATCACTAAGGCCGTCAGGAGCAGTGCCAATGCGGTCAGGACTTGCGTGCCGGGCACCTGCGGGCTCCCGATCGCGTGCCGGAGGAGAAGCAAGACCACCTGGATCCGAACGAACGCCGTCAGCATCAGGATCGCCGCTGGGACCATCGACAACGCGCCCACCAGCACGACCATCAAAGAGGTCCGCGTCGCCTCGGTCCGGTCGAGCCCAAACGGCAGCTCTTCCGAAGCCGACATCGACCTGACCGCCCCGTCGAGGCCGTCCGGTCCGCCATCTGTCGCCGCCTGTCCACTCGCAGTCGAACCAACGGCCAAGACCAACATGAAAACCATGAGGCACAGGTTGAGTCTTCGACGGACTCGAAAGTCTGAGAGGACGGAGAGCGGACACATCATTCGGGCGATCATTGCTTGTGACTCCCATCGGTATCTGGATGCGGTTCCGTCGCGTTCGTCTTTGGTTCGTGAGCGGTCGTCGATCCTCGAGACTCGGCCCGCTCGATCTCTGAGAGGAGTGTCGGTGGTCCGCTCGGCCCGACTCCCAGGAGCCACTCGCGAGATCCGACCCGGACGCGGAAGAGAGCCTGTTTCGGAGAAAGCGCGACGCGCTCGATCACCTGGATCCGCGACTCGATTCCCGATACGACGGCCACGCGTCGACGACACCAGGCGAATCCGCCGGCGATCGCCAAGACCAACGCCAGACCCCCCGTGATCCAGGAACTCGATGGCGCTCCCACGATACCCGACCGCTCGGAACGGTCGTCGGTCGATGATCCCGGCGCATCCGGATCGAATCGGAACTCCGAGCCGACCTCCTCGGCGAGCGCTACGTCCCCCTCAATAGCGAAGGTCCGATCGGTATGAATCGCAAATACAACAAAACTAAGCATTGCAAGTCGCAGAAACCAAGCTTTCCTATGCGAGCAAGTTTTACATACCGTTCGATGCTTCATAAGTTTTAACTCAGGCTGATTTAGTTCAAATCGACGTTGTGGTCAAACGTGGAACAATCACGTCTCGGAGGTTGATGCACGAGGCGCCTCGGGGACGACACCGAGGGGGTCAGGCGAGCAGTTCGTCCTGATCGTCCGGGTCGGGCAGCGTGATGACCCCGCCGTCGTGGAGTCGGTGGAAGTGCTCGGCCAGTTCGGACTGGGCCGTCTCGGCGTCGGCGAGTCGGAACGGGCCAAGCCCTTCGAGATGCTCGCGGAGCCGATGCGACGACGGTGACGGCAAGGCGTCGAAGAGTCGATCGCGAACCGATTCCGATGCGCCCGCCAAGGCCAAGGCCCAGGTCGCCACATCGTCGTCGTGGTACGCCTCGTTCAGGTCGTCGTCGCTCAGCAGAACCAATTCCTCGAAGTGGAACCGGAGCCGTCGCCGTCCTAATCGACAGAACTCGGCGAGCACTGACGCCTGCTCCTCGGGGCTCACGCGACCGAGCCTCGCGATCTCCAATGTGACCGCCTCGACCGACGAGCGGTCCAGGTCCGCCAGGAGCTTTGAGGCCAGCGTGGGTTCCAGACTCACCAGTAGGATCCCCGCTTTCCGGAGCGGCGAGATCGGCTCGAACCCGTTGGAGTTCGAGCCGGGCTCATCGCGGCTGGTCTGGGAGTTGAGGTTCGCCGCGTCGGGACCGGCCGCGTCGAGTCCATGCCGAGGCGATTCGTGTCCGCTCATTCGTTGGTCCCCCCGTCCCGAATCCAGCGCTGAAGGATCCCCGAGGCGACGTCCGGATCGAGGCGGACCAACTCGCGCGCCTGATCGACATAGCCGGCCGAGACCGCGCTCGAGCCGTGCGCGTGGGGCGTCGACGACGAGGGCGAATCGCGTCGACGGGTCGGGCCGCCCGGCGGGTGCGCCCGATCTCCCCGGAGGTGCGGACGCGCCGATCGCCTTCGTGAGTGCCATGTGTGTGTGGACAAGTTCGTGATGACGATCAGCACACCCATAATCAGGATCAGGGCGATCCAGCGCAGATCGCTCGACGACGCGATGGCCTCGGACGGCTCGACGCTCGGTTGGACCTCCGGAAGATCCTGGAACGGGATGATCTGGATCAAGGGGATGTTCGCCTCATCGCCCAGCTCCATGGCGACGCTCACCACCTCGCGCTCGATCCGCGTCCGGATGAGGTTGATGTAGGTACCCAGCTCCCCCTCCTTCGGATCGCGACCCTCGTTCTCCTGCCGCCAGGTCCGCCGATAGTAGCTCATCGGCACGTGGACCTGGACCAGGACCGGCTGCCGTTCGACCTCCATCGCACTGGGCACGCGCGCTGCGGTTTCGTCGCGTCGAGACCGTGTTGCTTCGTCGCCTGGCACCGATTCGATCGACATCGGGAACTGATTGATCACGGTCGTGACCTTGCCGTCGGGCCTCGCCCCCTCCTTCAGGTCGCCGTCGAGGCCCGTTGACGCCGGGTCGGCCAGCTCGACCACGACGCGGACGTCGTCGATCTTCTTGCGGAGCCGACCAACGATCTTGGCCTGGAGATCGTCCAACCGATGGCGTTCGACCTGTTCGGCGACCGGCTCGCTCTCGCCCAGCCGTCGGTACTCGCGGTGCCGATCGTGCAGTGAGATCGCATCGTCGCCCAATCCGGGCAGATACGTCTGCAACTGTCGAACAATTCGGTTCTGGGCCTCGACATTCAGCCGCGCATCGTCGCGCATCTCGACGTGGACGTCGACGACCAGTCGGGGCTCGGTGAGCGATCGCGGGCGGTCGTCCTCAATGATGTTGACCCGGATCCAGACCAGGTTGGCGATCCCGCCCTCGTGGAACAGGTTGGCCGCCAGCAGCATCTCCTTCTTGAGGCGTCGACGCGCCTGCGCATCGCGATGCGACTCCAACCAGGCCATCGAGGTGGCCTCGAACAGGTCGGGGATCTCTTCGGGCCGGGGGATCAGCCAACGCCGACGTGCCAGTTGGGTCTTGGCCTCGCGGACCTTCGACTCGGGGACGAGCACTTCGCCGCTGCTATGCAGGACGGCTCGGATTTGTTCCGACCAGAGGTCGTCCAAGATCAACTCGACCTGGGCGTGCGACGGAATCCGGAACCCGGGGACCGGGACCATCCGAGTCGGCGTCTCCTCGGACCGCCAGGCCCAGACCAACAGGGTCGATGGCAGTGCCAAGACCAGGGCCACCAGACCGATGCGAATGGCCGGCGCCTGGGACGCGAACCAATGCCGGCCCCGCTCCCAGGTCTCCAGGAGCGCCGACGGCCAACCGTGGGCGTTCGTCTCCAAACTCGTGCACCCCGATCCAACCCGGCCTCGCGATCCGATCCGAGGCCGGACCGACCGGACGCCTCGAAGGACCACAGGATCGAGGTTTGTTGGTATCGGGATCGATCGATCCCGTCAACTCCAGGACCGATGGCGCGACCTGGTGCCGTGACCCCGGGAATGAAACGAGTTGGATGGTGGGAGAAACCGATCACCCAGGCGATATAAATAAGAACAGCCCGCATCGACCCAAGAGGTCGGCGGGCTGATCCGCTCAGATCAGTTCAGAGGATGTCAAGTCGGAGTCGCGAGCGCGGAGCGGAGGAAGACTCAGTAGCCCACCGGGTTGAGGAAGCGGAGGCTGCTGCGGGGCGAGGCCGGAGCGACCGCATCGCCGATCATCGGGGTTCCGCCGAGCATGCCCATGGTCTGCGGGGCGGCCGGGGCCGTCGGGGCGGTCGGCATCGGGGCAGCCTGCGGCGAGCCAATCACTTGCGGCGAGCCGATCGACTGCGGCGTGGTGATCGACTGCGGGGTCGCGTGGATCGTCGGGGTCCCGCAATCGCACGGGACGCGGGTCTTCTTCAAGACCCAGGTGTAGTTGTAGGTGTGGCAGCGCGGGGCGAACAGCTTGCCCAACGAACCTTGGATGTTGTGACCGAGGGTCTGGCAGCCACCCAGGAAGTTGGTCATGCCGTGCTTCATCCGCGAGCCCAGGTGCAGCTTGGGCAGGCTGATCTGCGGCAAGCTGATCTGCGGCAGGTGGAACGAGGGCAGATTGAAGCCGCCACAGGTCAAGCAGCTCTGCGCACTCGGGACCGACTGAACCGACGGGATCGCCTGGGGCGACACGATCGACTGGCTCGAGGCCAGGCCGTGCGTGACCCGATGCACCTGGTCGTCGGCGTTGGCCCGACTGACGAAGGCTACCATGGCCGCCAGGCTTAAGCTCAGGGCGATGGACTTGGTCATGAGAGACGTCTCTCCGTTTAGCGAAACACAGCTCATGCACAGCCAAGCAATGTTCGGGATCGCCATCCCCTTGGACCATGCAAGAGCATCCAGGAATCCGCGGCACGGACCCGATTCGACGTTCCCGGCGTCGAGTTGAGAAGGAGCTGCGCTCTTCCTCAACGATGAGCCCAGGTGTGCCTTGACTCGATGCTCCCGATCCTCGCCGTCAGCGTTATCCACCTGGGCGAGACACTCTCTGTATCGAACCGGGTGAGCCGGACGCTTGACCCCCTTTAGTCCCGGGATACCAACAGGTTACGTCGATGCCCCGTAGCGATTCTCGTCGTTGTGGCGCCTGGGGATTACAGGCAAACCTTAACGGCCAAACGATCCGAACAAGCCTCCGGACCCCACCCTGTCGTCTTTGCCCAGAACGCATACTTTCTCTCGAGCGAATCCTTGAACGCCCCCGAAAAAGAGGGCGATTTCGTGATCAAGACCGATCCCCGATCATACGTCAACCATGCCGATTTCCCCGGTCGCGCAAAGACGGAGGCCCATCGGGCTCGCGTCGATCAGCGCGCCCGACGGGCCTCGAGGAGTTCACAATCTCTCCGGGTTCAGCATATCGGCCTCTCCCGAACGGACGCATGCCGGCAACCGTCGTCGTCTCGAAAGGTCTCGACGTCGCTCGGCGTGTCGCGTTGACAGATTTCAGCATGTCCTCCGAGTGCGATCGGCTATCGGACTGACGATTCGACCGGAGCACGATTGGCCATCCGATCCTCGACCGACGAGTCCGTCGATCTCCCCATCTCGGGTTCAACGTCGGTCAACTCAGGGCTTTCGCGAGTCTCTCGGTCCTTCAATCGCAAGAGCACCAAGGCGTTCCGATCACGCTCGGGCTCGCGGTAGATCGGCGTCAGGTGGACGTTGAGGCGCTCTGTGAACAGGTCGTAGATCTTGGTCCGAATCAGCAGGTAGTCCGACACATGGGGACCCGACTCCAGGTAGGCTTCCAGTTGCGCGAGGCGAAGTTCCGGTGTGATGAACTCGCCGCGGGCCAGCATCGCGTAGGCGTCGTTGTACTCCGGGGCGCTTGAGGCGATCGGCACGATCTGACGACCCGGTAGATAGAACCAGAGCCCCTCGTCCAACTCGTGGAAGAAGCTGAGCGTCGAGACTTCGGGCGGGACGATCTCTTCGAGCCTCTGGGCCAGTTCGCGATGCCCACGCATCGGGTTGTAGGCCGTCGCCAACACGCCGAAGCCGATCAGCAGTCCCAAGGTCGTCGCCACCGCCGTTGGGATCAAGGCCAGATGCCCCGCGCCCCGACGGACCAGCACGATCATCCCGAGACCCGCTGCCAACAAGCTCAGACCCAACACGACACCGATCGTCCCCAAGGTCATCGGGGACAGGCTCGACAACGGCGAGGCCCACGACGGCCAATCCGTCGCGATCGATCCTCCGGACGCCGGAGCCAGCCAACCGAACTGGACGACGCCCGCACCGAGAAAGACCAAGCCGGCCAATCCGAGCACAACCCCGTGCGCATCGATCACCCGGAGCGCACGTCGATTGGCAACAGTCCGGTCCGCCGTCGAGGCTCCCGATGATTCCGCCAGCCGGAGCCAGACCAGGCCCGTCAACAGCGCCACGCCCGGCATGCAAGGCACATAATAGTTGGTCTTGGCCACCTTCCAGAGGCTGAACATCGCCAGGTTGGCGAACGTCCATGCCCAAACGAGCCAGAGTGTCGAGCCCAAGTTGCCCCGGAGCCTCCGGAGCCAAGGCAGGACCGCGCCGAGGCCCGCCACGACGATCCAGGGCGCGACGATTCCCGGCCAGTCCGCCGCCAAAGGCGCCCGCCAACGATGGTTCGCCGTATCGGCCACATCGATCTTCTGGGTCATCTCGAAGAGCCAGACGTGAACCGCTTCCGGATCGCGGAGGACGACCGGGATCGGCCAGCAAAGCGAGATCGCCACGAAGCCGAGGATCCCCCAAGGATCGACCAGACCGCCGAGGCCCGCACGCAACCGTCGAGCCGCAACGAGATATGGCAACCAGGTCAGACCGACAATCAAAAGGATGATCGGCCCCTTGGTCAGCATCCCCAGGCCAAGCATCCCATGAAACAGCCAGGCCCAAGCCCGATGACCGCGCGGGCGTGTCGTCTGGTCCATATCGGATTCGGTCTCGGAAGGCGAATGGTCACCGTGGAGCCGCGACCAGGCCGCCCACAACGCCAGGATCGTCCAGAGCGCCAGCAGGCCGTCGTTGCCGGCTTGCCGCATCTCCAAGAGGTAGACCGGCATCGCGATCAGGGACGAGGTCGCCGTCAGGCCCAACGCGCGTCCGCCCAGCCGACGACCCCAGAGATAGACCAGGCCGAGGATCGCCAGCGCGGCCGATGCCCCCGGAAGCCGAACGATCCACTCGTCCTGACGGCCAGTCAGAGCCATCAGACCGGCGATAGACCAACGGGGGAGCGGAGGCTTCTCGAGTCGGGGACGCCCTTGGATCTCGGCGACGAGCCAGTGATCGTTGCGGATCGTATCGACCGCTGCTGCTGCCGCGCGCTGTTCGCGCTTGCCCCAGAGTTCGGCCGAGCTCAAGAACCCGAAGCATGAGGCGATCGCTAAGACGGCCACCAACGCCTCCGGCCACCACGACGCTCGACCCGGTCCCGCCATCCCTGAGATCATCGATCACCCCGCAATATCCCGGTGCCCGTCCTTGGCTACATGCCCGATCGATCCTGGAGCCCGAGCGGATTCCGCTCCCGGTTCGCATCGACGAGACTCGCCCTGCAAGGTGCGCAACGAGAGCCCTCGCCCGAACGATCGGTGCGGGAACCATACCCGAGCCGTCGAGGACCGACAAGCCGAGCCGACAACCACCGAATAGGCGAGACCATCCGGCCGTCGTGGGATGATCTCGAGGGAAGGGACTTATCGCGGTCGACACTGCCTGCCCAGGACTTTCAACATATTCGCAATCGCGCGAGTGATTCCGAGACGTCGGTCCATTACTGGGTATGACGCTGTGATCGTTGGCCGGGGCGTCGATCCCGGCCCTTCCGTCACCCTTAAAAACCGAGCTGAACGGCTTCTCGTTGGTTCTGTCGCCGACGTAGGCAAGGATTTGCTTAGTCGTCTAATCGTGTATGGAGGGCAAGTAACTCCTGATCAATAATGTTCACGATTTCTGGGGTCTCCTGATACTCTTTCAACTCCCGGATCGCCCTCAACTTCGCGATCGCTCGTTTGACATGACGCTGGAGATCATTTGGCGGCCAGGTTGTGGGTCGGCCTATCTTAATCAGCAGAAAACAAGCGGCACGGATTTGTTCAGGCCGGTCCTCGGGCTCGAGGTTTAATGTTTCCTCAACACGCCGCGCGAAGCTGGTTTCTTTGTGGAGATCGTCATACCAACGACAGAAACCCTCAATGAAATGGTATCCTCTTGGATCTGGAAACATCGAAGCCTCAACAATCTTATGTTTCGATGGATCTATTCGTTTTCGGAAAGTACCCAAATCTCTGTCTATAGCAATAAGAAACATGCGATACTCTCTAAACTCGCGAATCACCTCCATCTTCTCGATCGCCAGTGTAAGGTGACGATCAAGGTCGTCCTCCTTGAACATGTAGATATGAAAACACCAATAAGCGTATAGCAGGCAGCACGAATTTCCCCATGCCGATCCACGGGGTCGAGATTCAATGTTTTTTTCAATGCGATCGGCCAAACCAGTTTCTTCGATGAGATCACCGAACCAGTCGGCACCACCATCGGTTTCGTAAGTAGCTACGCCCCACGTATCAAATTAAATTTAATATATATAATTATTAAAATATTGATTGATCATCATAAAATAAAAAAATTTAACGATTTATCATTCTGCGTATTGGGCCAAAAAAATCGCTTTGTCAAGGTCGTTGCGGTTGCTTTGCGTTGCTGTGCCTAAACCGCCACGAAATCCTTAATCCAGCACCGCCGCATACGAGCCAACCCGCTTGTCGGAGTGGCTGGGTCGCTGCTTAGGCGTATTCAATCGATCATCGTCGCAGATCCTTCCTGCGAACTTCGAGACGATCCAAAACGTGCAGTTTTCTGGGTGACAGGGAGTTGCCGGGGGTGCCAAGGCAATCATTTCCTGCGATTCCACTTCTCGGATCGTCTCGAAGTTCATTGAGATACCGGAGCTTGGCCACACGCGTCCGACCGTAATAACAGCGAGTCTGTCTAATATTTTTCATCTTTCATGTCTGACGACTGTGCAAAGGGAACCGTCCGGATCCCCTGTGATCGAGGGGACCCGGACGGTTCGTCTTTCGCAGAATCTCCAATCCGCAATGCCGTCGGCGAGCATTACCCGACCACGGACGCGTACGGCCTCAACCCGACGCTTCTTTGCTCGATTCCGAGGTCCATGCTCGACTGCGAGCAGAACTCTCGGTCGGGATTCAGTACGTGTCTTCCAAATCAATCCGGGGAGTACCGTTTACTTGATCCAAGCTCCTCGATAAGCAGTCTGAAACGTTTCACTGCTTTTATGCTTGATCTCGACTCGGTCAAAGTAAATCCGGATTTCCTGCTTCGTTTTGGGGTGAATCAGCTCGGCGTAGACCGGCTTCAAGAAGACTTCGTCGTAGCGGTTCTTCAGATTCCCGTCGACTAGCTCTTCCCACCCTTCGGTCACTTTCCGGAAGACTCGGCCCGATCCGAGCCAGGCCCTTTCCGTCGGCGGGTCAATGAGCCTGAGCGTGGTCTCGATTGCTAGACGCAAGTCCTTCTGCTCTTTGGCGACCTGACGATCGATAAAGTCCTGACTTCGCTGGAATTCGACGAAGATGTCGGCATCCCATCGAGGACGGGTCTGTCCGAGTCCTGGTTGACCTACGTGGAACGTGAAGAAAACCGAGTCCCTCCGCCTTACCATCTGATCGCCTGACATAAACTTCGACTGACCTGAAAGTCTCTTCATCTCCATCCGCGACTCAGACACAACCCACCCGTCTGCAGGCGCTCGAATCACCCATTCGAATAGACGGTCGCCTTTAGACGCATAGGGGAGGCGATCACCATTCCAGTCAATGAACTCGAATTTATCTGTTCTGGTGCCATTGGAGCCATGAAAGGAAGCTGTAACGGTACATCGCTGTTCTTGATAAAGCCGATACCGTGACTCTGCGAATTGTTCGAGCGCCTGCAGGAGAAGTTTCTCACCTTCACGAATCAGTTGCTCGCGATCGAGATTCTGCTTCCGAACCAGTCGCTCGATCCCTTCGTGTACGCGTTGGATGTAAGCGTCTGTGTCCTGCCAATCCGGTAGAGGCAATAATCCTGGAGGCTCCGAGTAGACCGGAGTTGTTGTATGTGTTCGCGCTGAGGCCGAATCTCTGGCGGAGCTGAAAACCACCAGGAGTGCAACAGTCCAGATCGCCACCTGGAAGTTGTAGGCCGATTTGGTCAACGTCACGGTTCTTCCCCGATTCTAGCCACGATTGTGCGATGGGTGCAAATGGTCTGGAGACATCGGGTACACCGGCTAGGTGCAATCAATGCCTGATTAAAGGTTCGTCAAAATTTGACCTCTGATATTGATGGATTTCCCTTGGGAAACGTCAAGGTGTGGCTAACGGATCTGATGATTGCAATCACGGATTTGCGACATCAGACGACGCACAGATCCTCTTGGATTTGGTCTGTCTCGGTGCCCTGTGCCTTCGGCTCACGACTCACGGAGCCGGCATCGATTTGTGACTTTCGCAATGGGAAATCTCCGAGACCGCCGAAGCGATCCGCTCCGAAATCTTCCACGTTCGGAGAGCACGATGAAAACGGTTCTCCGTGATCACCCTCAACCCACCGAACGGTGACGCGAAACGGACCGAAACACGGCCGTCGACAGGGTGGCACACCTGGGCACGGCTCGTGCTCCAGTTGGCTTGACAGTCCGGACCGTCTGGGGTTAGATCCGGCCCGTCGCGGTGGACGGCCGGGGAACCGGTCGCTCCGATCCGCATCGAACCGTCGATCGGATCACGGACGGTTCATTCCGCACAACACGCGACCGAACCGTTCCCTCTTGCAGGGACGTCAACGGGGTCCACGACAGTGGCCGACGGTCGGTCCCCGGGAAAGGTGGGGATCATGGGTTCGATCCAGGTGAGTTCGAGTCGGACCACGACGGTGCCGCCCCATCGGCGGTTCGTCCCGATCCCCCGATCTGCGCCGGAGTCGCCGACGGACGATCGACCGGATGGGTCGGAGACCGCCTCGCGCCACCTCTATCGCGACGAGCCTGAGACCTGCCGACGCGATCCACGCCAATTCGCCTTGATCCTCGGCTATCTCGGCCTGCTCGTAGCCGTCATCTGGCAATACCGGATCGAGGGCCAGGCGTTCTTGACGATCACCACGATGGCTCTGGTCGGCCTGCCGATCCACTATCTGCTGCCCTACGCCCGCAAGAAACGCTTCTTCCTGGCGTTGTCGATCGGCGGCATGCTCGCCGTCTTCGGCCTACAGACCGGGGTGCTCGTAGCAGCCGCCTCGGCGGTCCTGATCGGCCTCTGCTATCTGCCAGCCCCCTGGACCGTCCGCGCCGGCGCGATCGCCGCCGTCGGGATCGGCCTCGGCATTGCGCGGTCCAGCACCGACTGGCTCCCAGGCACCTTCTGGCCGGTCCTGGGTAGCATGTTTATCTTCCGGATGATCATCTATTTGTACGAACTCAAGCACGCCAAAGGTAACGAGAAGCTGACCGACACGATCGGCTACTTCTTCATGCTGCCCAACTACTGCTTCCCGCATTTTCCGGTCGTCGACTACCGGACCTGGCAGCGAGGCTATTTCGCCGACGACGTCCACGACACGATGCGCCGTGGTCTCGACATGATTTTCCGAGGGGTCGTGCAACTCCTGCTCTACCGGCTCATCTACAATGAGTTGCTCATCGAAATGAGCGCGGTCCAAGATCCGCTCACGCTCTTGCAGTACTTGGCGTGCAATTACCTGCTGTACCTGCACGTGTCGGGGCAGTTCCATACCGCGTGCGGGATCATGCACCTCTACGGCTTCAAGCTCCCCGAGACGCACCACTACTTCCTGATGGCCAGCGGGTTCACAGATTACTGGCGTCGGATCAATATCTACTGGAAAGACTTCATGGTCCGGGTGATCTTCAACCCGATCGTCTTCCGGCTCAAGAAGCGTCCACAGTGGCAGTCGCTCTCGATCGCGACGGTCGTCGTCTTCGTGGCAACCTGGTTCCTGCACGCCTACCAGATGTACTGGCTGCACGGTTCGTGGAACTTCAGCGTGCCCGACGCCCTGTTCTGGGGCGTGCTTGGGTTCCTGGTCCTCATTAACGTTCACCTCGACATGCGTGCCTCGCGTCGTCGACGACGGCCATCGAAACAGGAGTCGGCTGTTCAGTTGTGGCGTCGACGCCTGATCCACGCCGCGAAGGTCGGTGGGACGTTGACCACAATCGTCTTGCTCTGGGCGCTCTGGAATAGCCCGAGCGTCGAGGCCTGGCTGGCCATGCTCGGACGCGGCACGGGCCTGATCGGTCCGGAGCTGACCGCCCTGGGTTGACGAACGCCCACGTGAGAACGACCCGACCGCATGGCCGGCTAACGCGACAGTCCGTGCGGATCGAGACTCGGATCGCTTCGACGGTTGATCACGACGGCCCGTAGGACTCGGATTCCCGTCCCATTTCCCGAGGACTCCCGGCGATGGACCATGTCCCGCGACCCGGCCCCCTCCTCAGCGAGCCCGATTCGTCGGCGAGATCGCGAGCGTTCGCTGATCGCCGATCTGGTCGGCTCCGCGCCCTCTCGTGTCTCTTTGCCGTCGGGCTCATTCTCTGGACAGCCATGCCCGATCCGTGGTTCGCTGGCTGGCCCCTCCGAATTCGCGAGGTCCTTCGCCACGAAGGGCTCAACGGGAACGATTACGCCCGTCGCGAACGCGGATACTACGAGGCCCTACTCGAGGAAGACCGCGTCGAACGGAACCCTGGGATCCGGCTCGTCCGACTTGGCGGAACCGACACCAGTCGCGGGACCGCCGAGCCGTTCGAGACCAGCCCACTCGTCAATAACGTTGAAGATATTCGCGAGTACGTCCTCAAGCCAAACCTACGAACGCGTCACCTCGGCGCGACTTGGCAAACCAACTCATGGGGACTCCGTGACCAAGAATATGAGCGGACCAAACCTTCAAGGACGATCCGAATCGCCTTGATCGGTGACTCCATTGGAACCGGCTGGGGTGTCGATGACGGGGATGGTTTCGAGCCTCGGATGGAACGTCGGCTCGATCGTTGGTCACGCGACCGTGGCGGTCCACGGGTCGAGATCCTCAACTTCGCTGTTCCAGGTCACGCGCCCGGTCAGCGCTGGGCCGACTTCTCGAGGCACGGCTGGGAGTTCGGGATCGACGTCGTGCTCTACGAGGCGACCCTAGCCGACCCCGGTTGGGACGAGCGACGGCTCCGGAGTCTCTTGGTCTACGGTCGAGGTTGGGACGAGCCGCTCTATCACGATCTGCTCGTCCGGTCCGGAGCGCGTCGCTATGCCCCAGTCTCGTTCAATCGATCGATTCTCAAGCCTTGGCGCTGGCAGATCCTCGAACATGTTTACCGATCCATCACTTTGGAATCGCATGCTCGAAATGTCCCGTGCCTCTGGCTGCTCATCCCCCGCGTCGGTCGGCCGGTCGACGCCGAGGATCGAGACCGCCTGATCGGTTTGGCAAAACGGTCAGGGTTCGATACGTGTCTCGAGTTCCTCGATGTGTATCGGGGCAAATCGGCTCAGGATCTCGCCATTGAACCTCACGACTACCACCCGAACGCCGAGGGCCATCGCCTGCTCACCGAATCGATGTACGGAGCGTTGACCGATCCGGCCGGCGCGCTCGACCTCTGGTGGTCGCCCGAAACCGCTTCCGAGCACGCGTCTCGGGACGATTCGATCACGGAACAATCCGCACGCCGATCGACCGAGGAACCGCGAACCCAATCCCGTCGCTTCGACCCACACGTGCTGGAGAGCCTACGCTAATGGCTTCGAACACCTCCCGATACGCGAGGCGTGTCGTTGCGAAATGGGGATCGATGGCGACCGGACCGCTCGTCTTGGTCGCTCTGCTTGTTCTGGCTGCGCTCCATCTACCGATGGACAGCCGGGTCGCGCGAACTCGTGATCACCTCCGGTCGCTGGAACTCAACAGCAGCGATCGCCATGCCAACGCGGGTGGTTACTACGAGAGTATCATGAACGGCGATGGCGGCCCCGACGAGTTGACACTGGCCTTGCTTGGCCAGCCGGCCGACTGGGTTAAGTTCGATGAGTCCGGTGTCGCCGCCGAGCTTCCCGGCGACTTCCTCCTCTTCGAACTGAAGCCCAACGTCGACCGGATGCTCTATGGCGCCCGGTTCACAACCAACGCCCGTGGACTCCGCGACCGCGAAAACGACCCGCTTCTCGATCAATCGAAGGACCTGGTTCGAATCGCACTGTTGGGATCGTCCATCGACATGGGTTGGGGGGTCGAGACGGACAAGACGTACGAAAATCGGCTTGAGGACTGGCTCAACCGCGAGGCGAAGCGTCACGGTTCGTCTCGACGATTCGTCATCGAGAACTACGCCGTCGCCGCCTACTCCCCCGCCCAGCGTTGGGAGACCTATCGGCGCAAAGTTCGGGAGCGACGGCCCGATCTGGTCCTTTACTCGATCACCCGATTGGATGAGCGGCTTCAAGAGATTCATCTGACGAACATTCTTCAAGGCAACTTCGACCCGCAGTTTGAGCCGTTCTCGACAGCGTTGAAGCGAGCTGGATTGGACGGTGATCGACTGTCGAGACGTCCGGATGGGACGCTCAAAGACAAACGCTCGGTCAAGCTTCGGCTCTCGGAGCACCTGCGGCCAGCGATCACCTCGGCGATGAGCGTCATGGCCGGCGAGATCCACGACGATGGCTCGGACCTAATCTGGCTGATGATTCCCCGGGCTAGCCTTGCCGACCGGCCTCACGAGCGTGGAACCGACGTCTCGCACTACCACGAACTGGCTGAGTCGTTGGGGATTCCCCTTCTCGACGTTATGGACGCCTTCGACCGCGACGACCTGCTCGGCTTGGCGATCGCCCCGCGCGACGACCACCCGAACGCCCATGGTCACAAGCAGATCTACCGACGGCTGGTCGACCTGATCCAAGCGGACCCGACGATCCGCCGACGGTTTCTCGGCCAATCCTCGACGAGTGTCGCGGTAACCATACCGATCAACGATCACAAGTAAAGTCGGTTGTTTTTTCGGCAATTCCGTCGATGCGACCCGCGTGAGGGATCTTTCGTCATGTCGGTAGTAAACGAGCGAATCGATGGACCTTGGTCTCACCTCGCCGATCTCCTCGATCGCGCTGCGGGGGTATGCCCCGATCGGATGGCGGTTGAGGATGGTTCGGGGGGTCGGCTCCGCTATGCCGAACTGGATCGCGACGCCGGCCGACTGGCTGCGCATCTGCAAAGGTGGGGGATCGGCCTTGGCGATCGGGTCGGGCTGTTCCTGCCGAAGAGCCTGGAGTCGGTGACGGCGATCCATGGGATCCTCCGCAGTGGAGCCGCCTATGTGCCGGTCGATCCCGATGCGCCGGCGATCCGTGGCGCGGGCGTTTTCGCCGACGGAGAGGTTCGCGCTGTGGTCGTCGACCGTCCCCGAGTCGAGTCGCTCCGCGAGGCATGGCCCTCGGGATCTCCCCTGCCCCGCTTGATCATTGTGGATCGTGTTGCGGGTGTCGACGGACCACGATCGTCCGACTCGGATGGGGCCAATCTCGAAGGAGATCCGCGGGAGGCCAACTGGCATGCGATCTTGGCCAACCGAACCGCAACGTTCATTCCAACGGCTCGCCGACCCGACGACTTGGCCTACATCCTCTACACCTCGGGCTCGACCGGACGACCGAAGGGGGTCATGTTGACCCACGCCAACGCCGCCTGTTTCCTGGGGTGGTGTCGGTCGACGTTCTCATTGGGGCCCGACGATCGGTTCTCGTCACACGCGCCGTTCCACTTCGACCTCTCGATCTTCGACCTCTTCGTCAGTTGCGCTGAGGGGGCGACGCTCGTATTGATCGACGAGGCGTTGGGTAAGGATCCGCAACGCTTGAGCGAGTACTTGGCTTCCAAAAAGTTGACTGTTTGGTACTCTGCACCATCGATTCTGACCTTGATGACGCAATACGGCGGGATCGATCAAGCTGACTACCCCGCGCCTCGGCTCGTCCTGTTCGCCGGCGAGGTCTTCCCGATCACGCACTTGCGGCGCCTCCGGACCTCGTGGCCGAACGCCGAACTGTGGAACCTCTACGGACCGACCGAGACCAACGTCTGCAACGCCTATCGGATCCCCGAGGCGATCGACGCGGACCGCTCCGAACCTTTCCCGATCGGGCCGGTGTGTCCACCGTTGCGTGCTCGGGTGGTCGATGCTGAGGGGTCGGACGTCCCGGTCGGGACAGTGGGCGAGTTGGTCATCTCGGGTCCCGGCGTGATGTCGGGATACTTTCGACGTCCGGATCTGACCGAGCCGGCCTTCCTACGTGATGAGGAGGGATGCTCCTGGTATCGAACGGGTGACCTTGTCGTCGACCTCGGCCAGGGTGTCTATCAGTATCGCGGGCGTCGCGACCGGATGGTCAAGAAACGGGGATACCGGATTGAGCTTGGTGAGATCGAGTCGGCGCTTCATCGGAGTGATTCCGTCGAACGCGCGGCGGTCATCGCGCATGAGCAAGCCGAAGGGCTTTCGATTCGAGCTTACTTGACATTGAAAACGGGCCGCAAGCGATCACTGATCGCGATGAAGCGTCATTGCACCACTTATCTTCCCCACTATATGGTCCCAGACCGGATCTCGTTCCTGGACGCGATGCCTGAGACGTCGACGGCGAAGGTCGACTATCAGGGGCTCAAACGTCTGGCTGCATCCGAGGATTGATCGGTGAACGCTCGCCGTAGATTGTTTCGAGAGCGTTGGCGGCGGGCCACGCGTTGGATCCGCGGCTGGAAACCGTTCGTCTACAGCGCGGTGCTTCCGGCCTTGCGTCAGGCCAAGCCCTGGATCGCCGACCGTCTCCTACGGTTCGGTGGGCGGATCGCGACCATGCCTCGACTCGGCTGGCATCGCCGCGCGAGGTTGAGGATCGAGGAAGTCTCTCGGACCGTCGACGCGTCGTGGGACCGCCCTCGATTGGTAGGTCAACTCGCCGAGGGCCTGGCACGATTCACTGCGCGTGATGTGCTCCTTGAGAACGTGTCGCTGGCCGAACTCTCCGAGCGGTTCGAGATCTCCGGAAGCGAATTTGTCCGTGACTCCTTGCGGTCCGGACGGGGGATCATCCTGCTCGGCAGCCATTTCGGGGGTCATCTCGGAGCGCTCCACTGGATGGTCCGTACGGGGCTCTCGGTCCGATTCCTCGTCCAGCGACCCTATCACGCCTCGAAGACCCTGCTCACCCGCTTCGACGCGGCCGAAGGGCCACACGCACAGTCGGGGTTTTGCCTCACCAGGGACTTGACCTCCAAGGGTGCGGTGAGCTTGATGATGCGTGCACGAATCGCATTGCTCGATGGCTGGGGGGTCTATCTCAACGGCGACATCCCGTGGCCAGGTTGCAACACGCGACGCGGGACGCTGCTCGGATTGGAACAATCGTGGCTGGCGATCTGGGCCGATCTGGCAGCCTTGACGGGGGCCCCGGTGGTCCCGGTCTTCTGCGAGCATCGGGGTGCGGGTCGCTATCGGCTGATCTTCGAGGCGCCACGCGTCATCCAACCGGGATCCGAAGACGAGGCCGTCCAGGAATCACTGGGGCTCCTCGAGTCGCGAATCATCGCCCGGCCCGACGACGCGCCGGCACACTTGCTCTGGCCTTGCTATGGTGGTCCGGCCTCGAAGACGCGGTCCGATCGCGCCGACGATCGTAAGGACTTCGCCGCGCATTTACGTGGACGATCGCAACATCGAAGACCTTCACGGCGACTACCCGTATTTAATCCTTAGGATCACATCATCCGCATCGCTGACGAATCGACATTAAGCAGACGATTTTTAGGGTAGAGGCGACTGGCTGGCATAAATAAAGGGAAAAACTTCGCTGACGCCGTTGAAGAAAAGGATGGACGTGACGGCCATGAATATCATCGTCATTCCGTGAGCCATGAGCTTGCCCGCAATCCCGCCTCGACTGGCCAGGCGCTCGAAGGGTCCTGAGACGAGCGTTGCCGGACCTTGGAGCATGAAGAACGCGAACTGATAGCCGGTCAGTCGCGAGGTCGCCTGGGCGAACATCACCTCGTGGAAGACACCGCTCGCGAAGAAAACGAGCAGCAGGGAACGGACAGGAGTGCGTCGGCCACCGGTCGCGAGGAAGACGTTGCGATAGAACCAGTCATGGACTCGGCCGTTGTACCGTCTCCAGAACTCCGAGACGGTTCGCGACAGGTAGGCGTTCCGAACGATCGGTGTCGTGTCGAATCCTGCCAGACGTTCGAGCCCGCAAAGCGCTCTTGAGAGCGATTCGATCGCGAGGACGAAGGTCAGCAACATCACGACATGGTTCAGCGCAAAGCTCGATCGGATGAGCGCGGTCTCCGAGAGTGCGATGATCGACACGACGGCGAGAGTGCAACCGAGGATTCCACCGATGAGGCGAAGGACCTGCGGCCAAGGACTCTCGGGGCGTGTCAGCCGCCGCTTGTGATCCGGATAGACGGTGCAAAGGATCGGGAACGGGATCAGAAAGCGGAAATATTCGCGTCGGGTGAGACTCCTTGCCCGATCGCTCCCGCGCTGTAGATCGTCGACCAGCTTGAAGAAGATGTCGCCCGATATGAAGGCCGACGCCGCGCGCATCCCCACATGATCGGAGGGGATAAATATCGGACAAATGAAGATAATCGGTACGAAACACCAGCTCATGCAGATTCCAGTACTCCCTCGAAAATGATGACGAGGAAGCGGCGCGATTGCGGCACACAGATACGCGATGAAGATCGCGAAGAAGAGCCAACCCGCGCTATTCATCGAAAACGATCTCCCTGATCGATCTCTTCATTTCGATCGTCCGGGTTGAAGACGGCCGTCGGTCGTAGACACCGCTGAACCTTACCAAACCCCGATGCGATCGAGGCCGGGATGACGGCTCTGGTTCGAATCATAACGTAAGCCGGATTCGGAACGGAGTCGGGAACGTCATGATCGTTGCATTCTCCTCAGAGGTTCGGGCAATCGGGGAACGGCTAGGGGACCGACTCAACCGAAACGAATCGGGGGGGCTGTTCTCCGGCCTGTGTGGTTGTCAGTGATTTTGTGCGTTGCGGCGATCGTTGGGGTTCGTTCGTTTGGCGTGCGTCGTCATGCGGTTCTCCATGAACCATCCGTGCAGATCTCCAGATGCTACTAGCGTCGGGGTGTCCGTCGCGCGTCGGGCCTGGCGGCCCCGACGACTCGACACGGATACGAGGGAGGTTATGACGTGTTCCAAGTTGACGGAGCCGATCATCGAGGCGCTCTGTGAAGCGCTTCGCGCCGGCGCCACAATCCAGGAGGCCTGCCGGTACGCCGAGATCGGTTACGCCACCTACAAGCGATGGTGGGCCAAGGCCAAGGAGCGAATCGACGACGATGACGATCTCGAGGATGATGACGACGAGATCTGGGATGATGCCGACGACGACGAAACCGATGATGCCGACTTTGATTGGGCCGACGATCCGAGCGACCTGAGCGCTGGGGATTGTGGGTCCGATCATCCAGATTGCGGGCCAGAGTCCGAGGAGCCATCCGATTCGGAGTCGATGGAGTCCGAGGAGTTTGACCCGCTCGTCGACTTCTATTGGCGGATCACACGGGCGCGGTTGATCGGCGAGCGCGATGCGCTGCTTCGGATCCAGGAGGCCGGCGAAACCGACTGGCGCGCCGCCGCCTGGTACCTGGAGCGGACCCAGCCTGCGGACTGGGGCGCGCTCGATCGCGAGACCGCCGAGGAACTGCAAGAGAAGACGTCCGGCCCGCGCCGGAAGGTCATTTATATCTATGAGCGGCCGTCGATGGGTGAGGACCAGTACGGTCGGACCATCGAGCTGAGCCGGGATCAAAGTCGGCCTCCGGGCTCACGGATCGAGGCCAAGCCGCCGTTCGACGACATCAGCCACGAGCCGGTCGTCTGGGGACCCGTCCCCAATGCTTCGAGCAAACCGGCCGTTGAACCCGACGAACCGGGCTTTTCGGACGTCGACGACGATCCCTGGGAACCGTCGACGGACGATCGCGGTTCGGATTTCGATCTCGGCTCACCGTCGACCAGCGTCGTCGACGATCGTGGTTCGATATCGACGACTCCGGAAACCGCGACGATTGCTGAGGAGCCGAACGGACAGTTCTTGGTCCCGCCGCCCTCGGAGCATCGACGACCCGAGCCCGGATCGCCGAGCGCCGATCGGTCGGTCGTTGTCAGTCGGGATCTGCTTCGGATCGGGACATCCGCGATCGTGACGTTCATCCTCTCCATGGGGGGAATCATCGGAGGAGTCGCGGCGATCGCTCAGAACGGGACCAAGTGGCTCGGAGAACTCGTTGGCGCGTTGCGTCGTGTCGCCACGCGAATGGCATCGGCGTTCTGTCGTTTCGTCAGGGATCTCTCGACGATTCGAGGGGTTGGCGAAACCGATGCATGGATGACGGTCGGTGCTTTCCAGGGTGTTCCCGGGTTCGTAGCGGATCGTCCCTTGGTGGGTGGTGCGAGGTTGGCCTGGGCGGTCGTCGAGCCCAGCCGATCGTGGCCGCGTCGGGAATAGCTGATGGGCGCCGGACGGAATCGTCGGACCATCGACGGATCTGGCCATCGCGATGACCTCGGCGATCCTGTCCGTGGGATCGACGGTTTCATGCTTGCCGAGCAGGTGAGTTGAGGGCCGGAGGGAGTTCACGCGAACTGGCTGCGAACCGTGTCGATGGGCCACGAGGGTCGGCGCTGGATCGGGACTCAACCGAGCCCCGAGCGGATCGGAGCATCGGCTCTTTGATAAGGTGGAATCCACGGGCGAACATGTCGGCCGAAACGAATTAATTCGGCCGCGTTGGTGCTTGCTGCGCCGAGGTGACGCAAATGTTCGGCTTGGTTCGCAAACCACCCCTAGGTCGAGCGGCTCAGTGGGCCGGAAAGTCGGTGACGCGCATCGACGGATGCGGGCCATATCTCTCCCTCAAGGACATTGCGATCGCCCGGAATCGCACTTGGATCCCTTCCCGATCGCTCGTGGCGAGACAAGCAGATGACGTGTGCGAGATCCCGACTCGGGGCGAGTCCGAGTCATAGCGATTGGACCCGATGATCCGTCGTCGTCGAGTCGTTTCGTATGGTCACTATGAACGAGTCCTCGGCCGAACTCGATACTATTGTGTGGCCTTGACGCATCGTGGTGGGATGAGGCGTCGTGAGCCAGCGCCGAGGATCGCACCCCGTATCGAGGCTCGTCGATGATCAGCCCCCCTTGCCCTCCATGGATTCCGATGGTTCGTCTTGGATTATTCCTCACGCTTGGGATCCTCGTGCCGGCCGGCATTTCGGACGCCCAGAGCCCTGTCTCTTCCAAACCCGCGTCGGCGACACCGACGATCGATCCATTCGCCGTGACGGGCACTGAGCGTACGTACCCGGAGATCGATTCGGCGATTGCGCTCTATGGTTCCGGCGACACGCGGGGGACGGCCCGTGACCTGCGCTCGGCGGTCAAGGCACACCCCGAGCTGGATTCCGCCGAGGTGCTCTACTCACGGATCCTGTTGCAGGCCGGAGAGATTAACGAGGCGGTGAAACTCCTGGAGCAGGTGGCCTTCCGGTTCCCCGAGGAGCCGTCGATCTTCGCCATGCTGGGCCAGCTCCGGCTCGATCAGGGTCGCCAGGTCGATGCGCTGCTGTGTTTGGAGCAAGCGCGACGCCTGGCCGAGTCGCCCGACTTCGCCGCGACCCGTCAGGATCGGATCCTCAATCGTTGCTTGAGCATGGAGGCCGAGCTCTACGAGCAACGTCGCGAATGGACTGAGGTGATGGACTTGCTCCAAGAGCTGCTCTCGCGTCAGCCCGATGAGGTCTCGGCGCGGAACCGCCTGGCCCGCGCATTGATGGCACAGGACCGTGAGGCGGAGGCGATGGCCGAGTTGAAGCGGGCCTCCCAGTTGAATCCGAATCAGGATCCGCCCGAGATCCGTCTCGCTTGGATCTGCCATGAGCTGAACCGGTTCGACGAGGCGGAGCGTCGGATGCGCAAGTCGGTCCGCGAGTATCCGCGTGACCCGATGCGACGGATCGCGCTGGGGAGATGGTTACTGGCTCGCGAGCGACATCGGGAGGCGGTCCCTCAGTTCGAGGAGGCGATTGCCCGGACCGAGGAGCCGTATCGCCCCCAACTCTTGCTGGCGCTGGCGAAGTATCGAATCGGGAAATATGAGCAGGCTGAGGAGATGCTCGAGCCGCTCCTTGCCGAACAGCCGACAAACCGAGACGTGCTGGAGTTGATGGCTTTGACGCTTGCCGAGCAGTTCGACATCGAGAAGAAAACTCGCGCCTTGGAGATCACTCGCGCATTGGTCGAGGCTCAGCCGGAGAACCCGGAATTCCAGGCGACTTTGGGCTGGGTGCTGCTCGAGAACGGGTCGGCCGAGGAGGCCATCCAGGTGCTCCAGCCGCTCCTGCAGCCCGGGACGACCAACCCCAACATCGTCTTCTACTACACGACCGCCTTGGAGCAGATAGGCCAGTTTCAGAACGCCGAGACGATGATCCGGGAGGCCCTCAACGCGCCGATCGGCCAATTCTCTCGGCGTTCGGACGCGCGTGAGTTGCTGTTCCGGCTCCGCCTCCGCTGAGCCGGTCGGTATTCCGTTCAAGGCGTGGGCATCGCGCCCCAGCCGAGTTTGTCGCGAAGGGTTCGGTAGAAGCTGTAGCCGGGCAATCGGACCATGGGAAAAGGTGTCTGCCCGCGTCGAACGCTCAGGCGATCCCCTTGAGCCAACGGCTCTTGGATCTGTCCATCGAAGACGAGCTTGGCGCTGTCGCTGCCGACCAGATGGATCTCCAAGGTCTTGTGTCCCGAGTCGACCAGGGGGCGTTGAGTGAGGGTATGCGGGCAGATCGGGGTGACGACAAACATCTGAGCGTCGGGCGGGAGGATCGGTCCACCGGCCGAGAGGCTGTGCGCGGTCGAACCGACGGGCGTCGAGATGATCAGGCCGTCGGCTCGATACGTGATGACACTCTCCCCATCAATGCGCAAGCCCATCTCCAGGAGTCGGAAATCGGGCGCGGCGCGGACCACCGCATCGTTGAGCGCACGGACGGTCCGACGCTGGCCGTCGGGGCCGGTCAGGGTGCAGGAGAGGGTCATCAGGTTCTCGATCGTGAACCGACGACGGGCCAGATCGTCGAGGCGATCGGCGAAGGAGTCGGGCGTTTGCTCGGCGAGGAAGCCGAGGCGGCCCAGGTTGACACCGAGCACCGGGGTGGGCCGGTCACCCATCCGACAGGCGGTGTGCAGAACGGTGCCGTCGCCGCCGAGGACCAGGGCGACGTCGGCTTCGAGCCGGGACAGGTCGCTGTCGGCGGTCAGGTCCTGCTCGGCGAGGATCAGGCCGGGATGCCCTTCGATCCGACGTCGGAGGGTGTCCCAAGAGGAGTGGACCCGAGGCTTGGTTCCATTGCCCAACAGGGCGATCTGCAGAGGGGGCAGGCCCGGGTTCGGCTCGGCCACAGGTCGTCTCGCGCGACGGGATCGGGGGTCTCGAAGCAACACGCCGAGGTATTGTAGCCGATCGATCATGGCGATCCGAATCCGGTCGGGGCGAACCGTCGCGAATCCGGGTCACGATGCCGATCAAGCCGAGGCGGGTGCCGAGGCGGTGGGGTCATGCACGGCCACGGGATGGCCGACGGCGCGGGCCAGATCGACGGCGGCCCGGGTGATCCCATCGAGATCCAGTCCGATCTCGGCCAGTTGCTCCTTGCGGTCGGCGTGGAGCACATAGCGGTCGGGGATCCCCAGCCGTCGGACGTGGGCCGAGTTGACCCCGGCGTCGGCCAGCGTCTCGAGGACCGCCGCGCCGAAGCCGCCGTCCCGACAGCCTTCCTCGACGGTCAGGACGAACCCGCATTCTTCGGCCGCCTTGACGATCAGGCTCTGGTCGATCGGCTTGGCGAACCGAGCGTTGACCAGGCCGACGCGAAGTCCATACTGCTCCCGCAACCGCTCGACGACCTCGCGGCAAAGGACCAGGTGGGCTCCCAAGCAGAGGATGACCCCGTCGGTCTCCCAGTCGATGACCTCGGCCTGACCCAACTCGATGGGGGCCGGTTCGCGATCGATCCGCTCGGCCTTGGTCTTGGGGTATCGGATGGCGCAGGGACCGTCGAAGCTGAGGGAGAACTGGAGCATCGGCTCAAGGTCGGCCTCGTCGCCGGGGGCCATCACGACCATGTTGGGGAAGATCCGGAGGTAGGCCAGATCGAAGCTGCCGTGGTGGGTCGGCCCGTCGTTGCCGACCAGGCCGGCACGATCCAGGGCGAAGGTGACCGGCAGGTTCTGAAGCGAGACCTCCTGGAAGATCTGATCGAAGGATCGTTGCAAGAACGTGCTGTAGATGTCGACGATCGGTCGGCAGCCCGACTTGGCCATTCCGGCGGCGAAGGCGACGGCGTGCCCTTCGCAGATCCCGGTATCGAAGAACTGATCGGGATAGTCGTCGCGGACGCGTTGAAGCTTGTTCCCCTCGCACATGGCGGCGGTCAGGACGACGGCCTTGGGGTCGCGACCCAAGGCGTTGTGAATGGCTTGGCTCATGACGTCGGTGTAAGCCCGCGACTTCGGACCGGAGCCGATCGGGATGACCGAGCCATCGTTCTGGTCGTGGACGAACGGGGCTGGGGCATGGTATTTGACCGGGTCATTGACGGCCGGCTCGAAGCCATGACCCTTGTTGGTCAAGACGTGGAGCAGGACCGGGCCGGGCATCGCCTTGACCTGGTGCAGGTACCACCGGAGCGTCTTGAGGTCGTGGCCGTCGATCGGCCCGATATAGGCGAAGCCCATCTCTTCGAAGAGCATACTGCCGCCGTGCAGCGAGGCCTTCACGGCGTCTTTGAGATGGCCGAAGAACCGGTCGGCAGTGCGACCGATGAGCGGGAGTCTCTGGATCGAGCGGGTCAACTGGCGGTTGACAGCCAAGCTGGCGGTGTTGATCCGAAGCTCGTCGAAGTACTGGGCCAGACCACCAACCCGCGGGCAGATCGACATCTGATTGTCGTTGAGCACGACCAGGAACTTGTCGGGTCGGAGTCCGGCGGCGTTGTTGAGCGCTTCGAAGACGATGCCGGAGGGGAACGCCCCGTCGCCGATGACGGCCACCGAGTGGCGGTCTGGTTGGCCGATCCGGATGTCGCCGGCACGGAGGCCGAGGACCGTCGAGACGGAGCTGCCGGCGTGGCCGGTCATGAACAGGTCGTAGTCGCTCTCATGCGGATTGGGGTAGCCCATCAGGCCGCCCCGACTCCGGATCGTCTCCAAGCGGTCAGACCGCCCCGTGATCAGCTTGTGGGGGTAGATCTGGTGACCGGTGTCCCAGATCAAGCGGTCGGTCCGGAAGTCGAACTCCAGGTGCAGCGCGAGGCAAAGCTCAACCACGCCGAGATTGCTGGCGAAGTGGGCCGAGCGGAGGCTGACCACGCGGATCAGCTCGTGGCGCATCTCGTCAGCCAGTTGGGCCAACTCCGCCTCGGTGAACGCGTGCAGGTCGACCGGTGAGGTGACCTTCTCCAGGAGCGTCGTGGTGCTTCGGCTCATCGTCTCACCGATCCCTTTCCAACATCTGCCGGGCCAGGATCCGGAGCCGGTCGGCAGGAGGGCCCATCCCGTCCAGGGCCTCGAGGGCCTGGTCGGTCAGTTGTCGAGCGCGTCGACGGCTCCCCTCCCGACCCAGGTAGGCCGGATAGGTCCATTTGCCAAGGGCGGAGTCTTTGCCGGTCGCCTTACCGGTCTTGGTCGGGTCCCCCTCGACGTCCAGCAGGTCGTCGACGATCTGGAAGGCCAGGCCCAGCGCGGACCCGAATTGATCTAGGGAGTCCAATTGAGTCGAGTTGGCTTCAGCGGTCAGGCCGCCCAGCCGCAATGCGGCCCGCAACAAAGCGCCGGTCTTGCGGCGGTGAATCGCCTCCAGCTCGGCCAGCGAGCCCGGGTCGTCGCCCACAGCGCGTCCCTCAGCCTCCAGGTCGGCCATCTGGCCACCGACCATCCCGGAGGAGCCGGCCGCTTCAGCCAGATAGGCCACGCATCGCGTTGCGACTTCGGGACGATCGATCTGTCCGGCCACCAAACCGAAGGCTTGTGTCAGCAACGCGTCGCCGGCCAGCATGGCCGTCGCCTCATCGAAGGCGACATGGCAGGTCGGCAGACCCCGACGCAGGTCATCGTCGTCCATGCAGGGCAAATCATCATGGATCAACGAGTAGCAATGGATCATCTCCAACGCGCAAGCGGTGGGCATCGCCTCCTGTCGCGAGCCCCCACACGCCTCGGCTCCCAGCAGACAGAGGATCGGCCGCAACCGCTTACCGGGGCCCAAGGCACTGTAGCGGATCGCCTCAGCCAAACGCGGCGGGCAGTCAGACCCCGAATCCGGGTCGGGCAGGTAGCGATCGAGGGCCGTTTCGATCTCCCCACGGAGCTGCTCCAGCACCGTGCCGAAGGTGGCGCGATCGGCCGACATCGGACCAGCAGGGTCAGTCATAGGGGAATCGAGCCTATCGGAACGCCAGCCACGAACGGGAGCAGATCGGCGGCACGACTCGCGTGGTACCGCCGTTGGTCTCTTTGGTGGGTATTGCGTTATTCTGACCACTCCGAGGTACAAAGTCTATCGGCCCCCCAGAAAGAAATCACCCTGGTCGTCCCCAACGATCACCAAGGAGGATCGATGGAGGGAGTCCCAGGCGCTTTCCCCGTGTGCGATTCGCGCGGTCGATTCGGTTCCGGATCCCAGGCGAAAGCCCCTTCGCCGGTCGCCGATGTCAACGATCGATCCGTCGGCTCTTTGGCTGAAACGGACTCCTCTCCCGCTGGCTTTGTATCGCAAAGAGAGGTTGCCTCTGTGGTACCCACTTCGGTCGTCACGGTCAAGATCCGGACCCGATGCTCGGCATGTTCGAGCCAGTTCTGGCATGTCGAAGCCCAACCCACGCCCTGGGCGAACCGCTCCAGCGCTTCATCCAGACTGAGTTGGCCCTCCTCCAGGTCATGCACGGCCCGTTCGAGGTGGGCCAGCGCGTCCTCGAACCGCATTGCCGGCGGCTCGTTCGAGGCCATCGTGGTCTCTTCTGGTGAGGAGCCGGTCGGGACGTGGCCTGAACTCATGAGGCGATCTCCTGGAGGCCGTCCGGATGAAACATCGACTACGTCTTCGACGCATGGGGCCGATCCGATTCCGAGCATCGGCCTCGGGACACATCGACGATGACGGGGCAGCCCGAGGATGGTTGGGCGCGGTTCATCGCGGCTTCAGTGGAATTCGGGTCCGATCTGAGATCAGAGCGGGGTGGGATCAGTTGGACGTCGGGGAACCGGCGTTGTTCAGCGTCGTCGTGGTCGGGCGATCCGACTCCGACGCTCGTGGCTGGTCCTCTTCGACGTCCACGACCCGGCTTCGGATCCGTCCTTCGGCCAAGCGGGTCACGAGGATCTGTCGAGGACGAACGTCATGACATGAGCGGACAATCGTGCCGTCGACTTGGCGAGCGGTCAAGCTGTAACCGCGGCCCAGGACACGAAGGGGGCTCAGCGCATCGAGCTGGGCGGCCCGTCGGGCGTGGTCGCGACGGGCCGTCTCGATCCGATCCTCGATTGCCGAGACGAGTCGCTGGCGGAGGCTCTGGTGGTGGTCTCGGGTTTGTTCGAATCGCGCCTGCCATCGAGCGATCAGGCGGTCGGTCAGGTCACCCACTGCATCGCGGACCTGCTCCCGGTCGGGTGTGCTCAGGACGGCCGCATCGGTCGGAGTCAGGGCGCGTCGGTCGGCCACCAAATCGGCGATGGTCGTGTCGACCTCGTGGCCGACGCCCGAGACGACGGGGACGAGAGAGGCGGCGATCGCGCGGGCGACCGTCTCCTCGTTGAACGCCCAGAGATCCTCCAGGCTCCCTCCACCCCGTCCGACGATCAACAGATCGACCCCCGCAAGCTGGTTGGCCCGCGCGATCGCCGAGGCGATCTGCTCGGCCGAGCCCTCTCCTTGGACCTTGGCTGGAATCACCACGACTTCACCGACGGGCCAACGGTTCCGAAGCGTCTGGGTGATGTCTTGGATCGCCGCGCCGGTCGGGCTAGTGACCACCGCGATCGTCTCGGGGAATCGCGGCAGGGGCCGCTTACGCACCTCGTCGAAGAGTCCCTCGGCGCGCAGACGCTCGACGAGTTGGCGGAAGGCCAGCTCTAAAGGGCCGATCCCCTCGGGCACGAGTTGCTCGACGCTGATCTGGTACTCGCCACGCTTGGCGTAGACGGCGATCTGGCCGGTCGCCCGGACGGCCAGACCGTCCTCCAGATCGAAGGGGATCCGCGACGCCTGGCCGCGCCAGAGCACCGCGCGGATCTCGGCCGATTCGTCCTTGATTTTGAAGTAGAGGTGACCAGAGCGGGGACGAGAGACGTTGGAGACCTCGCCGACGACGGTGACCCCAGAGAAGGTCCCCTCCAAGATCTCGCGGATCTGCTCGGTTAATTCGCCGACGCTCAGGGCGACCGTCGACGCCCCGGACAATGCCGATGGATCGGGTTTGGCCGAGGCGATCTGGCGCTCGTCGCGGGCTTCGGGTTCCGGATCAGGCCCGAACAAGGGCAAAATACCAGTCATCAGAACTCCGTCGGGGGTCGGCTCGAGAAGACCATATTGGGGCCGGACCGGGACGCAGGCCGCAGGTGGTGGGGCCGGGACGGTCGAATCACCGCGTGGGCCGTTGCGATCGGCGATCCCTCGCCTCACGGTGGGGCATTATAGAGAATGGTCCGGCATGCGTCGCGATCGGACCAAGTCGTCGGGCCGAATCCGAAACGTCAGGCCATGCATGGGATGTCCGAGAGATGAGTGAGCTGGCTCAGGCATTGCGTGCGGCGGTCCAACGGGGCTTGCGACCGGGAAAAGACCTGGCCGAAGAGTTGGAGGCAGTCGCCGCGACGTGGCCCGAACCGCGCGACGCTGAGGACGCCGAGGTCGTCTGCGAGGCACTGGAGCGGATCCCCGTGGATCGGGTCCTGGCCGTCGGAGAGGGGGTCGACCTGCCCTTGCTGACGCTCTCGCAGTTTTTCCAGGAGGCCGAGCGCGAGGAGCCGATCCGCGTCTTTTACCGACGCGGGCTGAGCCTGCTCATTGATCGACTCGACCAGCTCGACCAACGCCTGCAAGCCCAAGGGGCCATCGGTACGCTCCGCGCCGAATCGACCTACCAGTTCGGTCTCAAAATGCTGGCCACCTATCCAACCCAGGATGGCCTGCAACGTGTCCTCGACGCGGCCCGAGATCCGCAACACGCGCGGGGCTTCCTGTGGCCGGTCATCTTCGCCATCTACGCTGGGAGCCCCGAACAGCCTCATCCTCAGCAGATCGAGCTGCTCCGACGCCTGGCCGATGACCTGCCCGTCAGCCAAGCCGGGGACGGTTATTTGGAATTCGCCAACATTCTGGCGCATCGGGGCGTGATCACAAGACACCCTTTCGACAACCCCGAGGGTCTCGAACGACTTCAATCCTACCTGAGCGGATCGGATCGTCGACGCTTCGGACGCGCCCGCGATGCGGCGGCCAGCCTGGCCTACCTGACGAGTCCGCAACGTCAAGGGCTGGTGGCCTTGGGGATGGACCACCCCGACGTCGCCGTGCAGATGGAGTCGGCCCGTGCCGCGGCTCACTGGGGGAGCCGTGCGGGACTGCAAGTGCTCATCCGATACGCGGAAGATCCTCGAACCAGCTATGCGGCTTGCGAATACTTAGAGGATCTCGACCATTCCGAATCGATCCCCGAGCCGGCACGCGACCCCGATTTTCAGGCCATGGCCGTGATCTGCCGTTGGCTCGCCAACCCCGATGAGTTCGGTCGTCCGCCTGACCGGGTCGAGCTGGTCGACACCCGGGAACTCGACTGGCCTCCGACCCGGGATCGACGACCCCTCTGGATCGTCCGCTTCGAGTTCGATTCGGAGTCCCACCCCGTACGCGACGACCATGAAGCGATCGGCCAGGACGACGATGAGCGGACCGAGCCGACTCCTCACGAGGAGCAACCGACCTCACCCCAGGGGGGCATTGGGCTGGTCGGCTCGATCCCCTTCGCCTTGTTCGGCGAGACCGATCCGAGCATGAGCCCTGAAGATATCTACGCGATCCACTGCTGCTGGGAGATGCAGGTCCGCGACCTGCCCGACGCCCCCGCTCGACGGACCATCGAGGACGGTCGTCGACTCCTAGGCTTCGATTAACCCGGGCCTAATCGATCCCGCGAGCTCGGGCCAGTCTCCGGGTCAGGGCGATCTCCAGGCAGATCAGGACCAATGCGACGACGATCAGGCCGCGCCAGATCTCTTGGCGGGGCGGTCGTGCGGGTCCGAGCACGCGATCGAGCAGGGCGTTTTGGTCATCGACAAACGCCAACGGCCAGCCCCGCGCCAGCCGAGCCGATTCGGCCGCGCTTAACCGCTCCGGATCGGCCTCGGCTGGATCGGTCCGGACCACGCGGTAGATCGAACCCGGCTCGCTCTCACCTACCCGATCCGAAGGATCAGACGATGAGTCGGCCTCGTCGGGGACCGATCTTGACGGCTCGACGGACCGATCCTGGAGGGAGAACCGATAGGGTCCGGGCCGGACGGCCTGATCGGGGTCGAGCCGGACGACGAATCGGCCATCGGTGTCGCGCACGACCTGGGCGTTGCGCGGTCGGCCTTCGGGACCGATCACGGGCAAGGTCGAGGCATCGGGTTGGAGCCCCGGATAGGCGATCGTCAACGGAGACCCGGCGATCACCGACCGGGCCCCGAACTCGGGGTCGGCCAACCAGAGCACCAGATCGTTGATTAGAGGGACGAAGTCGAGGTTGACCGGCAGGGTCCCACTATCGGCCGACAGCGGTCCGGCAATCATCAGGGCGTGACCTCGACCGACCCGACGAGTCACGATCCAGGGATCGCCACCATCGAGCCGCGCCAGGACATCGGAACCTGTAGCCGGATCGAGTTGCCAGTAGGCGAAGAGGGACGCGTCGGCCAGCGGCGAGCCCTCGCGATCGTCGGAGTCGGTCAGCCGTCCTAAAACGGCTTGGAAGCTTTGCGGCTCCGGCCTGGCGATCGGTCGACGCGTTGCCGGATCGCCGCGCCAACTTGTCGGTCGTGCCGGCAACCAGGCCGATCCGGAGGGGGCCATCGACTCCGGATCGACGCGATCCCCCGGCGCGATCAGCAGGCCGCCGCCCCCATCGAGAAACCGCAAGACCGCGTCGCTCCACTCGGTCAGCAGGTCCGGCACGTCGGCCACGATCACGACCGGGAAACGTCCATCCAAGTCAGAGGTGGTGACCTCATTGGGCGTGATCCGTCGAAGCACGATCGGTGATCCTCGGAGGTTCGTCGGCGCCAGGGCGCGGGCGACCAGATCGGTCTCGCTCCGCAAGGGTTCGGGATGCCTGTCGCCATCGACCAACAGGACGGGCAGTTCGGCGATCGCCTCCAGGGTCAGCCAGGCGCGGTCGTTCGCCACCAAGGGATCGTCCGATGCGTCGAGGACCAGTTCGATTAGGTGCGACCCAGGCGATTCGAGGGCGATCGGAAACCGGAGGCCGATCCGATCCCCCTCGGCGACGCCATCGAGTCGTCGGCTGGCCCCAGGGATCTCGCGTCCGTCGAGCCGGAGCGTGGCCGTCCTGGTGGGGAGCGGACCGGGTCCGACATTGGCAATGGTGGCGCGGACGATCGTCGAGCGTCCGACCAGCACCCGTCCCAACGGCGTATCCAGGTCGAGGATGGCTGCGTCGGGGCCGGAGGCGGATCGTTCAGCGATTTCCAGATCGCCCGAGGTGTCGAGGGTGTTGGGGTCGGGCCCGGGCTGGGCGTTGACATCGACAGCCCAGATGGCCGGCGGTTCGTCGAGGCGCCCGTGGAGATCGCGGACCAAGTCCCAACGGCCCGAGGCGCCAGGCCTCCAGGCGAACGACTGGCCGTCGCCGAGCACGACGATCTCACCGCGGACGCGTCGCGAGACGCGAAGCATCTCCAGGGCACGGATCAGCGCCGAGGGCAGGTCGGATCCGCCGAGCGGTTCGGGACGGAGCGCCGGATCGAGATCGAGCCGTTGCAGGGCGGTCCGAGGATCGACCGTCGATTCGGAGTTCGTGAGCACCTCGATGCGGTCGCCGGCCAGGATCAGGCCGACTCCGTCGCGCGGACGGAGCTGGGCGACCAGGTCGGCTGCCGAGTCCCAGGCCCGATCGAATCCCGTTTGGCCACCAGCTTGACGACGCGCCATGCTAGTCGAACCGTCGATCACCACGACCACGTCGCGGAACGGGCCGGTCGTGACCCGCTCGTTGATCTCTCCAGAGTCGTCAGTCGAGGCGGCGCCCTGGGGCGGATCCCAGAACGGACGTGAGAGCGCGAGGACGATCAAGAGGATCAGGAGCGTGCGAAGCAGGAGCAATAACCGCTCATCGAGGGCGAACCGCGAGGCCCGCGACTGACCGGACTCCAGGAACTGCATCGCCGCCCAGACCACCACCGGATCGCGTCGACGGCTTAGCAGGTGGAGGATCAAGGGGATCGCCGCGGCCAGCAGGCCCAGCAGCATCAGGCCGTTGATCACACCGATGTTCATGGCGTGGGCCGCCCCGGACCGGCACCCACACCGTCGCGTCGCGATGCCCCGCCAGATCGCGAGACCAAGTACTCCATGATCGCCAGTGACGGCTTGGTCTCGGTCGAGACCTTTTGATAGTCCGCATCGACGGAACGGAGTTGGTCGGCCAGATCGCGACAGAACCGCTGGATCCGCTGACGATACCGCGCGGCCACTGCCGCCGGGTCGACCCGCAGGGTCCGCGACGGCCCTTCCAAGCTCTGGAAGCGGGTGACCTGACGGAACGGGAACTCCTCCTCCTCAGGAGCGAGGATCTGCCAGAAGATCACCTCGTGGTGGCGATGCCGGAGGTGCTTGACGGCGCGGGCCAGGTGGTCCAGCTCATCGAAGCCGTCGGTCAAGACGATCACCAGCCCGCGTCGTCGGATGTACTGGGCGACCCGATGGAGGACCTGGCTCGGGCTGGGCTCGCCGCGTGGCTCGGCCCGTTCTAAGGCTCGACAGAGCACGGTGAAGTGACCCGGTGTGGACCGGGGTGGGATCCAGCGATCGACCTGATCGTCGGACGTGACGAGGCCCACCGCGTCGCGCTGACCGATCATCAAGTAGGAGAGCGAAGCGGCCAAACGTCGGGCATACTCCAGCTTGGCCAAGGTCCGGCCCCGATAGGCCATACTGGCCGACGTATCGAGGACCAAATAGGCCTGCAGGTTGGTCTCTTCCTCATATTGCTTGACGAAGTACCGATCGGTCTTGCCGAAGGCGCGCCAGTCGATGTGGCGGATCTCGTCGCCGGCGCCGTAGGGACGGTGCTCGGCGAATTCGACGGAGATCCCTTTGAACGGGCTGCGGTGCCGGCCGACCATCAAGCCTTCGACGACCAAGCGAGCGATCAGCTCGAGTCGGCCGAACTGCTTGAGGGCGTCGGGATCGAGTTCCCGCGACGGATCACGCCGAGGGTTCAGGGACTCGGCCGGGCCGGGAGTCCATCCGAACTCGGTGCGTGGGGAATGATCGGGGCGATGGGACCCGTTTTCGGGGGGCTTGGACATGGGTTCGTCGGGTCCTTCGCGGTGGGCGATGGCCGGCGACGGCGGGCCTAGGGCAGTGGACGGAACAGGTCGTTGACGGGATGGGTTAGGGATCAGGACCGCGGGGCTGAATTGGCGCGCGAGACGCGGTTCGCCACCAAGCGGTCGGCGGCCTGCTCGGTCTCGGCCGGAACCGCCTCGATGAGATGATCGATAACCTGATCGGCGTCGATCCCCTCGGCCTCAGCATGGAATGTGGTGACGATTCGATGGCGGAGGACCGGGTGCGCGATCCGTCGAATGTCGTCGATGGTGGCCAGGAATCGGCCGTGCACGACGGCACGGGCGCGTGCGCCGATGACCAGGGCCTGACCGGCGCGTGGCCCGGCGCCCCAGGAGACCAGTTGCCGAACCTTGGCCGTTGCCTCGCTCTGATCGGGGCGGCTGGCCCGAACGAGGTCGCGGGCATAGAGGAAGACCGGCTCTGGCACGACGACCCGACGGACCTGTCTCTGCAAGTTGAGGATTTCTTGTGCCTCGATCCGCATCTCCGGCTCGCTGACCAGGTCGCCGGTGGTCCGTTGGAGGATTTCCAACTCGTCCTCGGCGCTGGGGTAGCCGACCCGAATGTCGAACATGAACCGGTCGAGTTGGGCCTCGGGCAGCGGATAGGTCCCCTCCTGCTCGATCGGGTTCTGCGTGGCCAGCACGAAGAACGGGTCGGGCAGCGTGTAGGTCTGGCCGCCGGAGGTGACATGCCGCTCTTGCATCGCTTCTAGGAGCGCCGCCTGGGTCTTGGGCGGCGTCCGGTTGATCTCATCGGCCAGGACCAGATTGGCGAAGACCGGTCCGTGCAGGAATCGGAAGCCGCGACGACCGGTCTCCGGATCGTCTTGGAGGATCTCGGTGCCGGTGATGTCGGCCGGCATCATGTCGGGCGTGAACTGGATCCGGTTAAAGCTCAGGCCAAGGATCTGGGCAACGGTCCGAACGAGCAGGGTTTTGGCCAAACCCGGGACACCGACCAACAAGGCGTGGCCGCGGCCCAGCAACGCGATCAGGAGTTGTTCGACCACCTCGTCCTGTCCGACGACCACCCGCGCAATCTCTCGGCGTAGTCGGATGGTTTGCTGAGCGAACCGGGCCACCTCGTCGGTGACGGTCGGCTCAGCGGAGAGCGGTGGGGGAGCGGACGGATCGGACATCAGCTTGTGCACCACAGACCGGCAACGGACGGGACGCCGCGAGATGACCATGGGCCGATTCGCGGGTCGGAGGGAGTCGCATCGCGAGAGTTCCGGGCGCGTCCTGGGCTGAGCGGGGGAGCGCCTAACCCATTCGCGAACCCGTGACGCGATGCGCAGCGGATGGACGCCTAGCCTGACCGTCGCCGAATCACCTGTCAAGCGTCGCCGAGCGGTCGAAACCGAGGAGATAGGTGACCGGATAGTCGTCTAACATGGACGAGTCGACCTCATCACCTCGGGACTCAGAAGTCAGCCGGCGGTTGAGGACGTGCCACGACGAAGGCCAAGCCGATCTCGTTGGCCGCGTCGACGGCCAGGATCGCGATCCGGTGCGGCGTCTGATACGACGCATCGAGGAGCATAAGCGTGCGACCGGTCCGGTCCCGGGCGCGTCGGAGCGCCTCGATCAGCGCGTCGACATCGGGCGCGACCAGCTCGTCATCCACGAGGATCTCCGACGATTCATCGATCCGAACAAGGATCGTGTCGTCTTCCTGATCCTCAGGAGGTTGGACCTGCTGCAAGGCCTGCTCCTGTTCGTCCGGATCGGGCGTCGGCACGTTCAGGGTTTTTAGATACACGACCGTCGCGGTCACCAAGAAGAAGAGGATGAGCTGGAACGCAACGTCGACCATGGCGGCCAGTTCGATCTCCTCGACCGTCTCGGTCCGGCCTCGGGTCAACGTGAAATCGTCGTCCTCGATATCCGAACGGGGGCTCCCTGGCTTAGCCTGGGACTCCGAACCGCGACCGGCCGAACCTGCCGGGTCGGGGGGGAGTGGCTGAAGCAGGATGCTCCGAGGGCTGCCGGGATCAAGAGCGAATAGCCCGACGTTGGGCGGAAGAATCGGCGCGGGGGCCCAAGTTGCGGTTTCCTTCGGTGGAGATCCGGCGTCGCGAACGTTGGGAGCTTGGACGTTTGGACCGGAATCTCTCGGAGAGGTGGTTGTTGGGGATGTTGGCGGTGGGGGAAATGTTGAGGCTCCGAGGGGGCGGTTCGTCGGCGCATCCTCGAGGTTGTCGAACGGGTCGTGCCCCGTTTCTTGAGGGGACTCCGCCTCGACGTCTGGCCCAACCGGATCGGGGACTGGGGGCAAGCCGGCCTCGGTCGGGAACTCAACGCGCTCCGGTCCGGTCGGAGGAATCAGAAACTGCTCGGAGAGGACCTCCTCGACGACGGGGGGCATCGAGGCTCCTTCTGATTCTCTTCCGAATTGCTCGCGGAGGCTGACTGTGCCGAGATCCTCGACGGGGTCGCGAACCGGAGGCGATGGAGGTGGTCCATGATCGGTCGAGACCGGATCCGTGGGCTCGGCCGAGGCGGTCGAGTCGGCCGGAGCTTTGGGTTGGACCGGATTGCCGAGTCCGAGTTCCCCACGCATCTCGTCTAGCGGGGTCCAGTCGACGCGCTGACCGGCCGGCCGAATCAGGTCGTTGGGCAGCAACTGACCTTCGGCGAACGCCTGTTGAACCTGCTCGGTGGACAGGCCACGTTGTTTGCTGAGGTCGCGGCTGAGAAAGACGTCCCAATGCGTGGTCGACACCTTAGGCAAGCTCCTGTCCTGTCCGACCCGTGCGTGGCGTGGCTATGACGCGAACGTGACCTCAACCAAAACAACGAATGACTCATGAAAAGGCTCAGGTCCCTGGTTCGCGAACGCCGAAATTGGTCGATACGCCTTCGACTTCGCCCATGGCACTGGCCCAGCGGATCACTTCGCCGAACGGGACCTCGCCGTCAGCCTGGATGACCACCTGAGTGCGACCCAGTGCGACTTGAACAGCGAGATAGTCCTGGAGGTCTTCCAGAGTTGCCGGTGTGCTGGCCTCTTCGTCCACGAAGGCCGAGGCCTCGCCCAACGGCTGATCGGGCGGAACCAAGACGACCACGACCGCTTCGGCCTGATCGATCCCGATGCCGTTGCGCGACTCGGGGATATCGACCGGAGGCAACCCTTTGAGCTGGAACGAAAGCAGGAGAAAGGCCATGAGCTGAAAGACGACGTCGACCATCGGCGCCATGTCGATCGTCTCGTCCTGACTGGTCTGACCACGACGGTTGAGCAGCATCGGGACTTCATCCTGGGACGGGGGCGAAACGAATCCGACGTCGGACGCCTCAGGCGATCCGGGACGCAACTCAGCGAGACCGCGCCACGGCTCGACCTGTGCGCGCGGATGACTCGGGCGATCGGGACGCCGGCGTGGCGGCCTCGGCGGCGACGGCCACTTCAAGAACCTCCAGGAAGTCCTGGAGCTGGCGCTCGGTTTGGTCGCGGAGTAGCCGGACCCGGGCCTGGATGTTGTTGCCCAGGATCATCAATGGCGTGGCGATCAAGAGCCCTGCAGCAGTCGTCAGCAGGCCGAGGCTGATGTCGCCGGCCAGGTCGGCCGGGTTGACGTTGACCGTCTGACCATCGCCGGAGGTGGCTCCCAAGCGCCCAAACGCCAAGATCATACTGACGACCGTTCCCAGCAGGCCAAGCAGCGGTCCCATCCGGACGATCGTGGCGATCGTCGTCAACCGGTTCTCCATGCCCGCGATGACCTCGGTATGGAACTCCATGACCAGGATCTGCTTGACCTTGGCCAGACCTCGCTTGCGGAAGGTCAAAGCCACCACAATCAACTGGGCGAGGGCGGTGTGCCAGTAAGCCGGTCGTCGACAGGCCTCGACGGCCCCCTTGACGTCACCGGCGCTGAGGCCGTCGCGGACCGTGTTGATCAGGGTCAAGGCCGGCTCCGCCTTCAGGCCCTTGCGCCCGATCGTTCGATAGAGCATGATCGCGTTGTACAGGCCCCAGATGGCCACCGCAGCCAACATGGCATAGATGGCGAAACCGAAGTACGAGATAGCGTTCCCCATCACTTTTCCCCAGTTTCTGCGGAGGCTCCAGAGCACGACGCCTGCATGCACGATTGCAGGTTTACCTCATGGCCATATTGTGCCCCATCGGTAGGTCGTCCGACAAGGACCTCCTGTCGCGATCTGAGTCCGCGATCGCGGGGATCGGCCCGCCTCGACGCGGTCGGTCTCTTGCTTCGACCCGGTCGAGCCGACACAATATCGAGAGCTTCCGTCGGTTTTTTTTCGGCGAGTCGGAGGGGCCCACCCGCGACGCCTCCTTGGGTTCAACCCCTCTCGTCCGACCTCGAATGACTCGGGTTGTTCGTCATGCCACGCACCGCTCTGATCGTTGACCACGAGCATGACGACAACCAATGGATGGCTCGCCAGCTCCAGTCCCTGAACTTCGAGGTCAACCAGCAGTCTTGTGGGACCTCCGTGATTGAGATCCTCGAGGATCAATCGCCCGATTGCCTGTTGATCGCCCAAGACTTGCCCGATCGGGACGCCGTGGAACTCTGCCGAATCGTGAAGTGTCGGCCTCAAACGAGTCTGATCCCGATCCTCCTGCTGACCAGACGAGCCGACGGACCGGACGGCTTGATGCAACTCGAGCACGGTGTTCCCGACACGACTCGCAGCTTGGTCATCATCACCGAGGCCTATCTACCCAAGCCGATCGCCCCCGAAACCTTGGCCAAGTCGGTTCGTGCTGCCATCGAGCGCCGCGACGAACTTCGAAGTCGCGGCATCCGCACCGAGGTCCGATTCGCCCTCCGAAGCCACCATACCCACTTGCAAGCCCTGAATGATCAGCTCTGCGAACTATATGGGCTCACTCCATTGACCGCGCGTCAGATTAGAGACCTTAACCAAGCCCTTCTGGAAATGGGCAGCAATGCGATCGAGTGGGGGCATAAAAAGAACGAAGAACTCCTGCTCCAAGTCACATACCGAACCGACGATGAAGGGATCACCCTGATCATCCGAGACCAGGGCGAGGGATTCGACCGGAACCAACTGGAGCATGCGGCCCGCGATGACGACCCGCTGACCCATTTGGATGTCCGCAACGCGATGGGACTCCGCGAGGGCGGCTTCGGCATCATGATCAGCAAAGGACTCGTCAACCACTTCGCCTATAACGAGCAGGGTAACGAGGTCACGCTCGTCAAACACTATCGGTCCAACGACCGCGAGTCGACGGATGTCGATGCCGCTGAGCCTGCTTGAAAAATATTGGTCTCGATTCCTCGCGGCGCCTCATCGAATCGAGACGCCCAACGACCCATTTCAACTGTAATGCCCGCAGCCATTGCGGTATGAGGACGATTGCAGTCTGGTCTCGGCTGAGATCGCCAAGGGTGTGTCCGGATGCTCGTCGGACTCAACGTTCCCAGAGTCCGTTTCGAGGGGAGAAGCATCGGGCTCATCCTGGAGCCAGCGGCCTTCGCGGAGGTAAACGACCGCCTCGGAGACGTGTGTGGCGTGGTCGGCGACTCGCTCCAAGTTCCGCGCCGAGTTGATCAGCCAGAGCCAGGTGTCGACATGCTGGGGATCCTTGCGGATGATCTGCTTGAGTTCGCGGACGACTTGGCGATAGATCCGATCGATCTCGCGGTCGGCCTCGATGATCTGGCGTGCGAGAACCACGTCCCCATTGATCAAGGCATCGATGGCGAATTGAACCTGGGTCAAGGCTTCCTTGGCCAGCAGTTCCAGCAAGTAGGGAATCGCGACCGGCTCGGGCAGTTGAGCGAGCTTGCTGGCGCGTCGGGCCAGGTGCATAGCCAAGGCGGAGAGCCGTTCCAGGTCGGGAAGCACCTTGAGGATCGTCGCGATCATGCGGAGGTCGGAGGCCACCGGCTGATAGCGAGCCAGGGCGGTCCAGCAGTCCCGTTCCAGCCGAATCAACCGCCGCGAGATTGTCTGTTGGCGATGGATCACTTCATCGGATAAGTCGGGCCGGTGTTCGCCCAAGGCGCGGACAGAGTCGTGGAGGTTCGTCTCCACGGCCGAGGACAGCTCCAGCATGTTGTTCCAGAGCCGTTCCAGATTGCGCAGAACATGCTGGGAGACCGAGATCCGTGTCCGGTCTCGATCCTGACCGAGATAGCGATCGAATCCGACGTGGGCCATCGCTGTGCCTCACCTGGACGGCCAGGGGCTGTCTTTGGAACGCAGGAACGCTTGCCAAGAAGCATTCGCAATCGCTTCCAATCCGTCGCCACGACCCGAGACGACAGAATACGGTCGGCAGGGCGATCATGACCGGCCAACCCCTGGGAGATCCTCTAATTTTCCATTCGAACAGACGTCGTTGACAAGACCAATCGCGTCACGAGCCGTCGCCAGTCAGGCACCTGAATCAGGATCCGCTCTCGCCTGAAAGCGCCCCGACTTGGTCCATGATCCATACAACCTTCCTGTACTATAAGGGCAATCGAACACTCCCCAGTCCCCTGAATAGAAATTTCATCACATTCTCTTCGATTTTATTGGTCCTGATTCTGCCCCACACGCTCGAGCCCTTGGGAACACACGGGTCGGGAGCTGTCGTCGAGACCGACCCCACGGCATGGTACTCAGTACCTTCAACGAATTGGACTCATCGCGGTGAGGTTGGGTTCGGGGAAAGCCCGACTCTCCTTCGATGGGCTAACCATTCCGAGCATGTGCCGACCCGCATTCGACTCGGGTCGAGCGGGGCAATGACAAATCCCTTCAGTTCATGAACAGTTTCTATACCTGATCGATCGCGAGGTCATCGCGTTCTTCAGCGTCCCAGAGGGAATCAATCGTCCTGCGCCGGCACAATCCCCCCCATTCGTCCCGAGCCTCCCTGCCCTGCTCCCATCACGGTCACGGAGCCAGTTTCGATCGCTAGCCCGTGGATTACGACGAAGACCTAGCAAGGACAGATCCTTTGCTAAGGACGACTCGGTTAGGGAGCCTGGGATGGGATCGATTTCTCAAGGCAGGATGGGAACGTGACGTGAGGCCGTTTCTTTGGTTTTCAGAATGGTGCAGAATGGGATTCCTGCTTTAACATCTCGAAGCAAGTGAAATACTGTCAGGTAAGCGAAGATCGACGCGATGAAGTCGTTTATTGACTGGCTGATGACGTTCTTTGGACAGATCTCTCAACAAGCGAAAAGGCTTGAAGAGGCAATTAATGCACTTGTTCGGTTTATCAAGTACGAGCGTCTTGAGACGATCCTCATCGCACTGGGCCTCGTCATCATCTTCATTGTCCGTCCTCAGTTGGGCAGCGAGAAACTGTTCGGCGTCATCGAACGTGGCTTCATCGAGAGCCTGTTTGAAGGCACTCCGATCACGATCCTCTGGCTTCAGGTGGGGTGTGTCGTCCTTGAGGGTTGTTTCTGGATCTATGCAGGTATTCGGATTTGGCCCAAGGTCCGGCGACAACCGTTAGAGCCGGAACCGCAGGCGCTCAACGCGGTCAAAGGACCAATGGCCTTCACTCCCGAGGACGGGCCGCTCTTCAGGAAACTTGGGCGCGATCAGGAGGTGGCCCGTCTCGTCGGTCATATCCGCGATGATCGGGTCGTCATGGTCTTGGTCGTGGGGAACTCGGGAGTCGGCAAAACGTCCCTACTGCGGGCTGGCCTCACGGACGCACTGCAAGATCGGGACGTCGTCGTCCACTATTGGGAGGCGATTCCGAGGACCGCTGACAAACTCCTGTTGGAGACGATCGTTCAAGGTTGGGGCGAAGGGGAAGGCATTGGGGCCCCGCCGCAATCGCTCGATGAGTTGGTCGGCTCAGCCGATCCGCGCCGGCACGTCATTGTGCTTGACCAGTTCGAGCAGTTGAGCGAGCTGAGTACCAGGAGCAATCCGATCTTCAAGCTCCTCCGCAAGATTGCCCAGAGCGCTGGGACACCACAGAAATTCACCTGGATTATCGCCTTTCGCAAGGAGTATCGAGGCGACTGGGCCGAGTTCATTAACCCGGAGCAGGAGCGAGGCTTCCTCCCCAAGGAACTTGTACTCACCCCGTTCGAGCGCAACAAAGCGGAGACAGTCACATGGCGCCTGCTTGAAGAGGCGGGCATCCGGGTCGATCAACGGGTCGTCGACGATTTACTCGACTCGGCCAAGGATGTCGATGGGGACGTCTCGCCGGTCGATATTGGCATTGGGGTTCTGACCTTATTCAATGTCGACCGCGTACCAGGTCAGGAGATCACTTCGAGGATGTATCATTCGGTTGGGGGGCCGAAGGATTGCTCGAACGATATCTCCGACAGGGGATCGAGCGGGCCTCTGGTCAAGCCAGACTACCGATCGATTCGGAACGCACGCCCGTCATCTCCGCGCTTCTGGAACTCCGTTCTCCGACGAACCCGGATCGCGAACGCCTCGGCGAAGGGCTTACCGCATCGGAACTGGCCCAGCGAGTCGAGGTTGATCCGTCAGCACTTCGAATCGCACTCGATTATCTCTGCCGCAGGGACATCCGGATCCTCGATCGGTTCATGCCTGACGGTGAAGCCCTCGGTTCCGATCCTCGCTATCGGATCCCGCATGAGCGGTTCGTCCCGGCCTTCAACCGCGTGGCCGGTCTTTTGATCGCCGAAATCGACGAAGCACGTCTCCGGCTCAACGCCAATTTCGATGCCTGGAGATCGAGCAAGACAGATGGTCGGTCTGCAAGAAGCGATCTGCTCCTCCGAGGACGAGACTATCGCCTCGTCGCGCGTCACTACCCACGCATCCCACTTGGCAACCACCCCGATGAGAAACGGGATTACTGGAAGCAAAGTCGCCATGCCCACTCTCGGAGACGGGTTTTTCTCAAAACTGGCTTCTCAGGCCTCATGGCTTTGACTTGGTTCGGTACGACCTCGTATTTCGACTACGAGTACCGGAATCAACTGGAAAAACTTGGGTATCCGGGAGGGCTTTATGATTGGCAGCAGCAACTAGGAGACCTCACACTGAGTACTCCTTTAGCACTGGATCAACTATCTTGGATTCAATCAGAATCGACCCGAAGTTTTGCCATGGAAATCAACCTATTTAGTTTAACCGAATTTTCGATCTCGATAAAATTACCAAACCTTACAACGTTTAAATTGGATGGAAATAGTTCTCCGAAATCAATTAAAATTAATTTTGTAATCCAAAAATTATACTTAATCGATTTTATGGATTTGAACGATTTTGGCCTCACTTCGCTCCAGAACCTTCAGACCCTCTCCCTCTCCAGCGCCAGCGTAGACCTTGGTGGACTCGACCTCACTCCGCTCCAGAACCTTCAGCGGCTTTCCTTGGACAAAGTCACTTGGGGAAGAGTTATCGGCCTGAATAAACTCGAAGAACTCCAAGACCTCACCTTCATTGGTCGGCCAGAAGTCATTCGTGGAATCAAGTCAATACCTATTAGCGTTACCAGATTGGTGATCGGCGACCAATCAATTGCTCAGTGATCCACCTGATCCCCTCCCATATACTCGGAAGGGGATCGGTGTGTTTGACCCGATCGCGACCCGAATCAGCTCAGTTCAAGCGGACCGGCCTCGCAGAGTTCGGGCTTGCCGAAGCTGGGGATCTCGAGGCCCATGGCGTGGGCGAAGGCGAGGTGGAGCCGGTTGTGCGGGGTCCGGGCCAGTTGCAGGGCGCGGCCCATCTGGAAGCCCATGCCGCCGCCGACGATGACCATCGGGACGTCGTTGAGCGTGTGCGAGTTGCCCTTGCCCAGCTCGTTGGTCCAAACGATCGTCGTGTTGTCCAGCATCGTGCCCTCGCCGCCTGGCTCGGGAATCGCATCGAGGCGCTGGGCCAGGTAGGCGACCTGCTGGCAGAACCAGATGTTGATCTGGGTCAGCTTATCCTGGGCATCGAGGTTCTTATCCGGCTCGTGCGAGAGACCGTGGTGGTTCTCGTCGATGCCCAGCCAGGTCATCCGAGTGCCGCCGACACTGTTGGTGTACTGGAGCGTGGCGATTCGGGTCATGTCGTTGACGAAGCTGTTGACCATCAGGTCGATCTGCATCTTGCTCAGCCAGGGCATGTTGTCATTGACATCCTTGATCCCCTCGGGCAAGACCGGGACGTCCTGGGCGGCCGACTCTTCGGTCATCCGGGCCATTTCTTGCTCCAGCTCGCGGACCATCTGCTGGTGATCGTCGAGCAAGCGGCGGTCGTCGGTGCCGACATGGTTGCGGACCGTGTTGAGGTCGCCTTGGAGCGTGTCGAGGATGCTGGTCAGCGCGGCCCGGTCCTTCATGCGACCGTAGAGCTTGGCGAACATCTGGTAAGGGTCGTCGATCGGCGCGATCGGCTTGTTCGGCCCGGCGTAGACCCAGCGGGTCCAAGGGTCAGCGCGATCGGGCACATGCACGCCCAACTCCAACGAACCGAACCGGGTCCGCGTCTCCTCACGACCCTGGAGGAACCGCTTGAGTTCCTGGTCGATCGAGATCCCGCTGGCCCAGCCGGCCGGGGTGTGCGAGCCGCCCTGGATGTTGCCGGGGAACAGCTCAATGCCCGTCAAGAGGCAGCTCATTCCACGCATATGGCTGTCGCCATCGCCCCGGATTAGGTCGGCCAGCCCCTTGATGACCAGCATCCGATCCTGGAAGGGCGCCAAGGGTTCGAGGATCGGCTTGAGGTCGAAGTGCGAACCGGTTTGATCGGGCCAGTAGCGGTCGGGGACGATCCCGTTGGGGCTGAAGACGAAGACCAAGCGCTGCTTACGGAGCGTCGAGGCCCTCGCGGTCGACGCCGCCGCACTGAGGACAGAGGCCGAAGCGCGGGTCTGGCCCAGGCTGGGCAAATTCATCAGGAACGGCAACGAAGCGGCCGAGACGCCAAGGTCTCGGAGCATCGCGCGACGGGTCTTCATGGTCATCGTCGGGCTCCTCGGGTCGATCGCGCCCCAAAGATCACGGATCACGGCGGCGCTAGGGTCGTCGGGGGAGTTCCAAGGCAACACGGGTGAATCGAATCGGTCCTCGACAAGCGGTCCTTCGAGGAAAACGTCGAGGACGTCCAAGTGAATCGAGCGTCGACCGGGGCCGATGAACTATTCGGCGATGTCGGCAACGTGCCGGGTCGCGTCCAAGCCTCGGATCGCGGCGGTCCGGGCGATGGCGACGACGAGCTTGCGCATGTGGAACTCTGAGCCGACGAACTCGGAGGTCAGGTCATCCAATGCGGTTCGACCATGGGCCAAGACCGGCTGGTGAACCAGATGATGGAACAGTTGCGTGACGAACCCTCGATGGGCCGAATCGCTCTGAGAAGCCAACTGGGCCAGATCGCGCGGACCGTCGAGCGTCATCGTTTCGCCCGACTCAAGGGCGAACTCGGAGCGGGTATCGACCGGCTTGCCGTTGTCGATCTCTCGGAAGCGGCCGACCGCGTCGAAGTTTTCCAAGGCGAATCCGAGCGGGTTGATGACCTTGTGGCAGGCCATGCAGTTGGCCGGGCTGGTGATCTCGGTGACCTTCTCGCGCATGGTCAGGGTCGGATCGAACCGAGCATCCTCGAACTCGATGTTCTCCGGCGGAGGATTCAGCACCCGATTGAGCAGGCGACGCGTGGCGAAGACGCCGCGGTGGATCGGCGAACCGGCATCGTGATAGGCGAAGGCCGAGAGCAAGAGTGGGTGTGTGACCACGCCCGATCGGAGCGCGGGGTCCACCTCGGCCCGCACAAACGTACCGGGAGACTGGTCCTCGTTCTCAGGCTCAGGCAGGGGCACGTCATAGAACTCGGCGAGCCGACGATTGACGTAGAACGCATCGGAGAGCAAAAGTTGCTGATAGTCTGACAAATCGCTCCAAAAGATATCATCAAGAAAGAGGTCCATCGATGTCTTGAGGTCGGCGACGAGGGCTTGGTCGAATTCGGGGAAAAGCTCTTGGTCTTTGCTGATCTCAGCAACCTCGTCGAGGTTGAGCCAGTGGTTGAAGAACCGACGGAGCTTCGCCTTGGCACGGGGATCCTCAAGCATCGACCAGGAATGCCGTTCGATCTGCTCGGCGGTGTGCAGTCGGCCCTGACGAGCCGCATCCAACAACGACTCGCCGGGTAGCGAGTCCCAGAAGGCGAGAGCCAGCCGGTTAGCGACCCGATAATCGTCGGCGTGTGGCAGATTCTCGCCCTGGTCAACAATCAACTCTGGGTAGAGGAAGCGAGGGGAGGTGAGCGTGAGCAACACGACCCGCTTGACGGCCTCCTCGGGCTCGGAGCATGTCGCGAACGGAACGTCGACGAGTCGGGTCATCGTCTCCGGATCAACGGGTCGTCGGAAGGCCCGCTCGACGAAGCGCTGGCAGAATGTCCGAAGCTTCGCGACGCGGTTGTCGGCGCCCCGTTTGATGCCGGCCAAGTCGTCGAGATCACGAAGAACCGCGTTGGCCGCCTCGATCGCCGCGTACGTGGTTGCCTCGAACCAGGCCTTCGAGACCGCCGAGCCGCGTTCATAGCCCAGGCTGCGATCATCGGGCGGAAACGGTGTCGTGATCACCAGGCTCGTCGGAGTCCAAGCGGTCCGGAGCACCCTGGCTGGGATGACCTCCTCGACCCGCCCTGGGGGGACCCAACGCAGTTCGACCGAGGCCGACTTGTCCTTGAACTTGAAGAAGTTGAGTTTCAAAGGATACGAGCGACCCCCCAGCAGGCGAACCGTCGCGCGGTGGTCTTGAACCTCCTCGCTCGAGGCCACCTTGGCGTCGATCAAGGGCGTCTCGTTATCGTTCAGGTAGAGCCAGACACCGTTCTCGGAGCGGACCACGAACTCGTAGTCGCCGGTCTCCTCGATCAGGATCGAGCCCGACCAGGAGATGGCGAACTGCTCAGGATCCTCAAAGGCGGCGGTCTGTTCCTCGGTCTCGCCGACCGGGGTTCCCTGTTTGAACTCGAAAGCGACTCGAGGATCGGTGCGCTCGAAGACACGGTCGCGACGGCTGTGGCGCCTCGACTTGTGGTACGACCCCTCCAAACCCTCCTCATCCCCGAACCGCGGTTGGCGACCGAACGACGCGACCAGGTCGGCGACGCTGTTGAGGTATTGGTCGACAGTCAATCGAGTCAGGTCCGCCTCAGGCAGTGCGAAGGACTCGCGGGCGGCTGGATCGTAGATGGTCCGATACAGGTAATCAGCGACCGCCTCAGCCTCTTCCCCGACGCAGAGTTCGGGCTCGCCGTCAGGCATCTCGCGATCGATGTACCGAGTCAGTTCGTCGCGCGTTTTGGCCCCATAGAAGAGTTCGCCCGTCTCGTCCAGGAAGTCGTCACCGGTGTCCCCATGGCACTCGGCACACTGACGGACGTAGATTGCTCGACCCAAGTCCGGTCGATCATCGGATCCTGGAGTCTCATCGATGGCCGATGCCTGAACCGGCCCGATCACCAAGATCAGGGCGAGGGCGAATCCCCCTCGGAGCACGGTTTCCGCAGACCATCGCGGAGTTCGCGATGCATACGACCGCTGACCCTCTGTGACGCGGGGCATCTTCGAACCTCAATCCATCGTTCAACGGGGAAAACGTTCGACGGTCTTTTGGGGGGACGGCCTGAAGGCCGCAATGACCGCCAACACACTCGCGGTGGGTACGTCTCGGATGCAGTCACCACACCGAAGGCGAAAACCGTGGTGCTACCATGAACCGAAATCCGTCCCTAGAAGGATGAAGGTCCCGCGAAAGAAGGTCAACCCATGACGTTGAATTTTTGACCAACAATAGGCAACCAACCGGGAGCCAACTCGAATCTCTCGACTATCCAGTTTCCTGCAACGACCACTTCGGGAAGGACCACAGGAACCAACTCGCTTGAATCCAGTTCGTATCGGGACAGGAACGTCTTTGGAATTGAATGCGGGGGTCCTCGGAGGCACATTCGAAGATCGAACGACTCGAGAACAAGGAGCCTGAACCTGATGCGTTCGAGAAGGCTCTAACGGGTGTCTTGGGCGCTGCGGTTCGTCCGATCTCGGCACGTGGCATGGGGTTCGGAACGTCGTACAATGGGCGTGTTGAGACGGCTTTAGCCTGTTTGGTCAGCTCGAATCCGAGCCGAGCCGGCTCGCCTGCTTCAAAATACGTCAGGACAAGACGAAAGGGAGATCGTCCGATGGCGATGGTCGACGAGATGAAGCTGAAGCTCCGGGAGTCGATGAAGGCGCGCGATTCGGTGCGGACCAACGTGCTCCGCTATTGGATCGGTCAGTTCACCCTGGGTGACGGCACGTTCCTCGACGATGATCAGGCGATCAAGAAGATGCGTTCGGTCGTCAAGGAGGCCAAGACCGGCCAAACCAGCTTCAGCGACGAAGAGATCGCGATCATCCAAGAATGGTTGCCGCCGACCCTGTCGGTTGAGACGATCCGCGAGCGACTTGCCGAGGTCGCTGACAAGATTAAGGCGGCTCCTCAAGACGGACCGGCCATGGGCATGGCCATGAAGCAGCTCAAAGGTGAGGCTGTCGAGGCTGCCGACGTCCAACAGGTCGTCCAAGAGATCCGTCAAGGCTGAGGCTCTGAGCCTCCCGGCGCTATCCCTATCCCTCGACGTTCCATGTTCGCCAGGAGGTCACTCATGTCCGGATCCGAGTCGGCCGAATCGCCTGAGTTGGTCACGGCTCAGTTCGGCCTGACCGTGCTGGGTGAACGGATCGAGACGTCACTCTCCGTGCCTCGCGGTGCCGTTTCGCCCGACGGGTTGCTTCCGCTGGCGCGCGGCTTGACCGACCGGCTCGTCGAGATCGCCGTCCGCGTCGAGGAACGTGAAGGTCGGTCGATTTCGTGCCGAGCTGGATGCGCCGCCTGCTGTCGACAGCTTGTACCCGTCACCGAAGCGGAAGCTCGGCGGCTCGCACAGGTGATCGAGGCCATGCCCGAGCCGAATCGAACACGGACTCGTGATCGCTTCCAAGCAGCACGCGATGCGATGGAAGGAATTGGGATGCTGAACGACCTGCGTGACGACGAATCGCGGTCGCGGCTTGATGCCAAGGATCGTCTTCGGATCGGGGCTCGCTATTTCGCCCAACAGATCCCCTGCCCGTTCCTCGATGAGAACGAGTCGTGTGGGATCTACGAGGAACGCCCGATCGCCTGTCGGACCCACCTGGTCACCTCGCCTGCCGAGGAATGTTCGCGACCCGAAGCGAAGCGGGTTGCTGGCGTCCACGTACCCAGCGCTCCGCATGTCTCGTTGGCCAAAGCCTGTGCTCCAAACCAAGACGGGTCGGGCTCCGGAAACGGAACGCCTCCGTGGGTCGCACTTTCGTTGGTCGACGAGTGGGCCGAGGCGCACCCCGAACCCTCAGCGCCGAGACCGGGACCGGAGGCCCTTCGCGACTTCATCCAGGCCATTGCGCGGGGCTCGCAGCAAGCCGCCGGCGTATCCCACAACGATGCGATCATCCCTCGCGAACCGACCGACAACGCATAAGTGCCGGCCGGTCCGCCCTTCGCTGCGCGAATCAGCTCAATCTTCGAAGTTGGTCAGGGTGAAGTTCTCGGCCACCTCGTCCGGGATCGATGAGGTGTCGGTCCCGTCACCGCCGTCGACCTCGACCTGAAGTCCCGCGAAGTTGGCGGCTACTTGCAGCGTATCGTTGCCGGCGTTTAGGAACAGGAGCAGCAGGTCCATCGCGTCGACCCGCAGCACATCCACGTCCAAGACAGCCTGATTGCTGGGGGCGCGTCGACGAAGGATGTGGTCTCCCTGACCCGAGCGGGCCAGTTCGGTGATGCTCGAGGCGGCGAAGTGGTTGACCTGGAAGGTGTCGGCCCCATCCCCGCCGTCGAGGGTGTCGCGCCCACGGCCGTCGATCAGCGTGTCGTCGCCCGAGCCACCCAGGATCGAGTCGAAGCCGTTGCCGCCGTCGATGAAGTCCTCACCGACACTGCCAACGAGCGTGTCGCGCGAGTTGCCACCTAGGAGCGTGTCGTCACCATCGCCACCGGTGATCAGGTCATCGCCGAACTGACCGCGGAGGATGTCATCACCGTCCCCAGCGGTGATCGTGTCATCGTCGCCGCCACCGTCGACGACGTTGTTACCGTTGCCAGCGTCGATCTCATCTGGGAAACGGTTACCCTCGATCGTGTCGTCGCCGTCCCCGGTCGTGATCGTATCGCTACCATCGCCGGCTCGGACGAAGTTGTCGCCCAATGTGTCGACAACCTGGTCGTCGTTACGGCCCGCGATGATCCTGTCGTTGCCGCTCCCGCCATCAAGGGTGTCTTCCCCGGCGTCCCCAAGAAGCGTGTCGGCACCCGCATTGCCCTCCAAGACGTCGTCGCCTTCTTGGCCGTCGAGTTCGTCGTCGCCGTCGTTACCGGTAATGAGGTCGTCGCCAGCTCCCCCGAAGACGGTGTCCGCCCCAGCGCCGGTCACGACCGTGTCGTCCCCAGCACCCGCCTCGACTCGCGAAGCCACCGCGCCTAAGCCGACCGTTTGGATTCGGTCGTCCCCACCGAGGCCGAAGGCGACCACTTGATCGACGCCGTCGAAGGGTCCGGAGTCCTCGCCGTTGATCGTAGCCAGGGACGCCTCTTGGTCGTCGAGGCTCAGCACGATCAGGTCGTCACCCTCGGTCCCGCCGACGAAGAGGGTCGAGTCTCCGGGCGTCTCACTGATGTAGAAGATGAACGTCGCAACATCGGAGATGACCGAGCCGTCGGCAACCAAGGTGCCAGTGGCAGTCATTTCCAACTTGTAACGGCCCGGTTGGCTGAAGGCGTAGTTGAAGTGGGAGTGTGCTCCCGGGCCAACCGGAAAGTCGATCGTGTCCTCGTCAAATCCGTCCAGCGAGTCCCAGATGACGCCCGAGCCGTTGGACCAGAACGTGAACTCGCCCGGTCCATCCAGATCGGTCAGGGCGAAACGCACCGAGTTCCCGACAAAGACCCCGGTGGGCACCTCTTCAGCAGCGACTCCGAGCCAGGGGGCATCGGCCTGTGCGGAGCTGAGCAAATCCTGGAAGCCGTTCCAGAACGGGTCGCCCTGCACAAGCCCCAGCGACTCGGGGATATTGAAGAGGTCGGACGTGGCCGTCGTAGTGACCGAGGTCGTGTCGGACAGGAAGACGGCGACCTCGTGCGCGGCGATCTCTTCGTCGGGGATCTCGGTCCCATCGATGGTCGCTCCTTCGGCATGGAGGTGGAGATCAAGGATCCCGTCCTCGAAGGAGACACCAAAGTCGGCGTGGCCTTCCGTGTAGAGCCGCGGCTCGACGAACTCGGAGACCACGAAGGTGTACTCAGCGCGACCGGAGGTCACTTCGTCAGTGCCGGCCAGCGTGCCCGAGGCGGTCAGCTCCACCTTGTAGACGCCGGGCGATGAGAAGGCATAGTTGAAGTGGGTGTGGCTGCCGGGACCGACCGGGAAAGCGTCGATCAGATCGTCGACGAAGCCATCGACCGAGTCAAAGACGACGCCATCTCCATCCGACCAGAGGCTAAACGTCCCGGGTCCATCGACGTCGCTCAGGGCCAGCGAGACGGTATCACCCTCGAAGACCCCGAGGGCGATCTCCTCGGCGGCGATTCCCAGGAACGGTGTGCCGGTCGCATCAGCGTCGAGGGAGCCTTGGAAGAGGTTCCAGAACGAATCGCCCTGCGATAGACCGAGCGACTCAGGGATGTCGAAGAAGTCCGAGGTGCCTTGGGTGACGATTTGGGTGTCGTCGGAGACGAAGATCTCGATCTCGTCGGCATCGAACTCTTCATCGTCGCGCGGAGTGCCGTCGACGACCGCCCCTTCGGTGTGGACGTGAAGGTCCCAGAGACCGTCCTCGAAGGCCAGGCCGAGGTCGGCATGCCCGCTGTCCAAGACAGCCACGCCGCGATCGAAAGACGATTCCAGGAGCGCCGGCACCAGTTTGAGGGTCATGGTGCCGGGTGTCGATGACGTCTCCGAGTCCGAGAGCCGCGTCGCCTCAACAACGAAGTTGCGCGTCCCGGTCTCGCTGAAGCTCCGGCTGATGATGGTGCCGTCAGGCCCGTCGAGCGTCCGGTCGAAAACGCCATCATCTTCCCAATCGACCGCGAAGCGATAGATCGTGCCCTCGGGGTCGTCCGCATCGGTGCCCAGCGTGTAGGCCACCAACTGGCCGGGAACAGCCATAGCAGGGCCTTGGATTTCCGCCGCAAAGCTCAGGAGGACACGCGACTCGCAAGCGTCGAGGCTCGGAAAGCAACGATAACGATGTTGAGCATCGGATTGAACAGTCGTGGCGAAGCGGTGACGAAAGGATCGAGACATGAGAGAAAATCCTGGTGGGGTACCGTGTCGATTCATCAGCAGGAAACCAACCGAATATGCGACGATGGGGTAGGGCGAAAGGAGATCGTCGAACAGACGAGCCAAAAACCTTGCGGAGACAATGAGCTAGAATCGCGTCGAACGTCTTGGAGTATCGAAGAGGACGGCCAACAAATCAGTTGGAAATTCTACGCGATGCTCGCAATTGTTGTCCGCTGCGATCACCCAAGGCCTTGATCACAACCCCAGCTATCCGTCACGCCGATGAATGCTAATCGAGGATGACGTGCCTCGAGTCCTAAATAACCCTGTGCCGGATGGACTCTCATGGTTCCCAGGAGACGATTATGTATTTTGGATGTTGGGGAACTCCTTGCCGGCTAGAGGCACTATCAACGCAGCTTTTTATCTAAGGTCCGCAATCATCTGATTTCTTCGTTTTGTGATTTGCCTCACCGTCCCCTTCCATGGAGAGCCTCATGAGCCGCCGCGGGTTTACGCTGATCGAGTTACTGGTCGTCATCGCGGTCATCGCCATTCTGATTTCGTTGCTCTTGCCGGCCGTCCAGTCGGCGCGTGAGGCAGCACGTCGGACACAATGCCAGAACAACCTCAAGCAGGTCGGCCTGGCCCTGATGAACTACGAGTCGGCCTTGGGCTCGTTCCCGGTCTCGATGACCGGTCCTGGGCCGGTCCTGGAAGGTTCCGACGACTGCGCGACCGGTTACTACAGTTGGCTGGTCGGCCTGCTCCCCTTCATGGAGCAGGAAGCTCTCTACAGCGCCATCAATATCGATCTGAACAACGCGGATTATTGCGGAGACGATTCTTATATTTATCCCGGCGCCACCATCAGTGCAAACCACGTCAATGCGACCGCCGCGTCGACCTCCCTTGAGGCCTTCCTCTGCCCGTCGGACTTCTATGAACTCCACGATATGCTGGGCACCTCGTCGCCGGTCCCGGGGAGCTACATGGCGAACACCGGCTGGCCTTGGAACACCACCGGCATTGATGGTCTGGGCCGATCCAAACAGCAGCACAACGGGATCATTGGGCTGGTCAATCCGGCCGATCCGGCACACTGGCACCGCGGCGGCGTGACGATCTCCTCGGTCCGCGACGGCCTTTCGAACACGATCGCCGTCGTCGAACGGCGGATTAGCTCGATCACGACCTGGGAGCAGATCATCAGTGGCGGCGAAGAGCCCCTGCTCTCCTACTGTGGTGGGGGCTCTGGGCCTGAGATCAGCATGGACGCCTACAACAACCTGTGCTCTCAAAACCTCCTCTGCGACTTGACCTACACAACACCGCATGGGCGATCCTGGATCTCGGGATGGACGATGGCCGCCAATACCTACACTCATGTACGACCCATTAATCAGCGCAACTGCCATCTCTACGGGGGCGAGGATGACGGAACGAACCTCGTCTCGCCCTCCAGCAACCACCCTGGCGGCGTCAACATGCTCTTGGCCGACGGAAGCGTCCGTTTCCTCCCCGAGTCAATCGAGCAACCGGTCTGGTGGGCCTTGGGGAGCCGAGATGGCGGTGAAGTCTTCAGCAACGACCAATATTGACCCATTCTCGGGCTGCCAGCCGTTGGAGAAGGAACAAGCCACCCCCGGCCTCTCGTGGTGGAAGCTGACCGATGATCCACTCACTTTCCCAAGAGGCCGTGACCGCTCGAACGTCTGATCGGCTCGGGCCCTCGAAGCGGGCTGGCAACCTCCAACGCTCAGGATCCGTCAGGCTCCGTCGGGTCGGAATGATCGGTGTGGTGAGTGTGGTCACGATCCTCCTCGCCGGTTGCCTTGGCGAGTCGGTCGAGGCGATGCGAAGGTCGGTCCCCAGTGAAGTGGCCTCACTGATGTCCCCGAGTTGGCAGCCGCTCTACCATCGCTTCGACGAGGAAGCTGGGTCCGACCTATGGATTCTCCAGGCCGATGTGGCCTTCAAGCCACCTGTGGATCTGCTCAACGACGGTGAACAGGGAGAGATGCCCGTCGAAGTACTCGATCAGATGGTCCGGAAGCTCGTGCCTGACCCCGACGCCATCGGACAGATCCGTTCCAACACCAGTCCTTATCTTGGCTGGACGACCGATCAACGAACCTATCGAATCCGCCAGATGGAGACCGATCGGGGCTGGATCTACAGCCTCGAAGCTTACACAACCGAGAACCCGTCTCCGTGATCGGGCCCCCTGCTCGATGAGAACGACGACCGATGACGGCCGATTCGACGAGCCCTTGTGGCTCGCTCCCCACGACTCCACCGGACTGCAATGGCGTCTTGATTCGGGCCGTATCGTCCAGCTATCATCAACTTGCTCTTCATGCTCGCCCCGGACACGACCTCATCCAACTGGGCTTCGTCCCGGTTCTTCCCGATGTCACGACTCCTGTGTAACCTGACCTCGATCGGACTGCTCGTCCTCTATGGGACGATCGCAGCCTCCGGTCATGGTCTGCACAGTCTGACACACATCGAGGGCCATGCCTGCGACCGGGGGGATCATCATGAGTGCTGCTCGATCCCCGACGATCGATCGCCTGAGCACAACCATGACACCGAGACCCGACCCCTCGTTGATCTCGAAGAAGACTGTGCCTTCTGCCTGTATCTAGCGCAGGGCCAACTTCTTGGACTTGTGGACGATCTCACGATTCTCCCGGTCACCCCGGCGCGGATCACCGCATTTTGGATGATCTGCCCGAGCGATCCACAGGATCCCTCTTGCTCTCCCCGGGCGCCCCCGACACGGATCGGCTGATCGATCGATCCGGCCCGGCCCGTCTCGAGAGACCCTCCTTTCCGGAAGCTCCAGGCTCGCTCCGTGTATCCTTCTTGATCCGTGCATCTCGTCTGATGACGGACCGGTTTCTCCGTGAAGTCGGCGAAGCTCGGTTGTTGCATGAGCGATCAATGAATCACGACGACGTTCACCTGTTCCGGAAGTTGACGGATGATCTCCAGTGCAGGTCCCACCCGATACACCTGCCCCCCAATGCCGCTCCGGTTCCGATGTCACCGCTGACCCTTCGTCGCCGAGTCCGGCCCGCTATTCGGCCGATTCAACGGCGCTCGCCCGGAACTGAGTTGCGAGGTACCCTGACTCATGTCAACCTGCTCTAAGCCCCCCGCCACACAGGCTTTCGTCACATCCCCTCATCGCCAGGTCGCGACGACGCTCCAAACGTCCCCAGACACGATCCCAGCCGAAGCGACCTCGAATTCAACTGAGATGGTCGACACATCCCCAGCGCGGCAACGTCGATTCGAAACGACCATTCAGACCAATCGCGACCGCTTGCTACGCGTCGCCTGTCGGATCCTCCGCGACGCCGACCTGTCCGAAGACGCCGTCCAAGAGGCCTTCATCCAACTTTGGCGCGAGGCCAACTGGCCTTCCAACCTCGAGGTCTGGCTGACTCGGACCGTCGTCCATCGGAGCCTCCATCTGCGGCGGACCGCCATCCGACGTGGCCGCCACGAGTCGCGAGCCGGCAACCAGTCCCATCCCCGAAGCAACCACTGGGGACCTGATGAGCCCGTCCTCGCTCGCGAGATGGCCGATGCCGTTCACGCCGCGCTCGACCAATTGCCGACCGGATACCGCGACGTCTTCATCCTCCGGGTCGACCACGAACAGGAATACGAGACGATCGCACATCGGCTGGACATCCCCGTCGGGACGGTCCGGTCCCGGCTCAACCGTTGCCGTAAGGCTCTCCAAAATGCGCTCGGTGACCTGCTCACTGATCAGCCATCGAACGCCGGAATGGCCCTCACCACCTGAGCTGTTTCGATCTTCTCTTATGCTTCGACAAGTCAGGATGCACAGGTCGTCGCTTTGTTCCGCAGTGAACGACATCAGGTTGTCGACACCCTGAGAAGACTTTTCACCCGTCTCCTTTCGACGACTCGGGCAAGGCTCGGAAAGCCAACCGAACCGCGCCTGCGACAGGCTCGGCGACGTTAACGATCCGGGCAGGCGCTCGGTCGGCCTTTCGAATGACCTCGACGACCCGATCGCGATACGACCCAACCCGCGTCAGCAAACTCCCGGCCATCCCCAATGTGTGGTTGCGGAGCCCCAGTTGCTCAGAGACGTTGACGACCAACAACGCGAGTTGTTCTGCCCCCTCCTCCCGGATCGCCACAGCAACCGCGTCATCCGCGTCGGCGGCCTCGAGGACCAGCTTTGCCAGCTCGGCCAACCGCCCGCGGTCGTCGGCAATGCGGTAAACCCAATCCAGAACCGCATTCGGCTCGTTGACCTTTAACCACTCCAGGAGCCGTTCCGTCATCGAGGTCTGAGGGCCTCGACCATCCCAAGCCATCGCAGCAGCATTGAGTCCGTTGAGGGCGAGCTGATACCCACCGCCTTCGTCTCCGATCAGATAACCCCAGCCGCCCGATCGGGCCTGAACCCCCTCCGAGGTCCGTCCGAAAGCCATCGAGCCGGTCCCGGCGATCAAGGCGACGCCCTCATCCGCAGGGGACGCCGCGCCAAGCACTGCGTACGCGTCGTGAGTCGCCAACACGCGACGGGCCAATCGACGCGACTCGGCCCAATGCTGTACGGCGAGCCGCTCGGGTTCGCGTCCTGCGCCGGCCAAGGCCAAGCATGCCGAGGCAACCGACGTCAACGAACGCCCAGCGTCGTCGAACGCCCGAGCCACGGCTTCTGCGATCGCCAGACCTGCCGTCTCCATCCCCAAAGCGCGAGGATTCGAGGGACCCGCTTGGCCAACTCCCAAGGGCTCGATCGCTCCCGTCTCCCCAATGGCAAGAGAGCGATCGACCAGCCAGGCCAACGTCTTCGAACCCCCGCCGTCGACTCCTAAGACGAGATCGTCGGCGATTGGAGTTGATCGAGTGTCCATAGAATCAACTTATTCTGATTCGTGGCGTCTGTGCAGCGATTCGGCGAGCGTGAGCGATTCGCGGAGCCGACCGCCCGTCTGCTCGAGCACACCTCGTGCCGTGTCGGGTTCCAGGTCGCTCAGCGCCGCCACAATGGCCGTCTTGACCTCGCCCGAGCAGCGGTTCAGTAGAGCTTCAGCCTCGTGGCTTGGCAAACCGGTCAGTTCGGCGACGATCCGACGCGAGCGATCGATTAACTTCTGATTTGTGGCTCTCAAGTCAACCATGAGGTTTCCATAGGTTTTGCCGAGCCGGACCATCGTGGCTGTAGTAATCGTGTTGAGCACCAACTTGGTCGCTGTGCCGGCCTTGAGCCGCGTCGAGCCGCTGATGACCTCAGGGCCGACGACTGTCGTGATGCAAAGCTGGACGTTCCGGGCCAATTCGGAGTCTGGGTTGCAGCTCAGACCAAGCGTGGCCGCACCCTGCTGGCGAGCATATCCGACCGCGCCGAGCACGTAAGGCGTTCGCCCGCTGGTGGCGATTCCCATCACGACGTCGACCGGCCCGACGTTCAAGTCCTTGAGATCCTCGGCGCCACGTTCGGGATCGTCCTCGGCCCCCTCAACGGCACGGATCAGGGCATCCGGCCCGCCAGCGATCACCCCGACAACCTGATGCGGATCGGTCTGGAACGTCGGCGGGCATTCGGCCGCGTCGAGCACACCCAACCGGCCCGAGGTCCCCGCCCCCACATAGATCAAGCGACCGCCACGACCCAGACGCTCGGCGACGATCTCCACGGCCTCGGCCAGGGAGCCCGCCTCGCGACCGACCGTCTCTGCTACCCGAGCGTCTTCGGCATTCATCAGCCGGACGATCTCCAGGGGGGAGAGACGGTCGATTTCCAAGGAGGCCGGGTTGCGCCCCTCCGTCGTCAATCGGCCCAAGCCCGTGCTCATCGGTTGCGGTCCCCTTACAGGCCCCAGACAATACCCCCTACGACCGACGACAGGGCCACACCGATCCTGCTGATGGGGAATCCGGGTGACCGTCACGATCTTACCCGTCGGTGCGACCGTCTAACATGGTCGAGGCCCCGCAATCGTGGGGATGGCGACCAGCCACTCTCATTTCCCTCGGACCTGAGCGATTCGATATGCTGAGCTGGATCGATGTCCTGGTCTTGATCGGATACCTGATCGCGGCGGTCGCCCTCGGCGTGTGGGTCGGTCGGGGCAACCGCGACCTCGGTGACTACCTACTCGGCGGGCGCAATCTGCCCTGGTGGGCCCTGATGGCCTCGATCGTGGCGACCGAGACGAGCACCGCCACATTCCTGAGCGTGCCGGGGATCGCCTATGCTGAAGGGGGTGATCTCCGCTTCTTTCAGCTCACCCTGGGATACCTCCTCGGGCGGATCCTGGTGACGCTCGTGCTGATGCCGGGTTACTTCCGCGGCCAGATCTTCAGCGCCTACGAAGTCCTGGAGCACCGGTTCGGCCGAGCGACCCGCGTGGTCGCATCGCTCCTCTTTCTGGTGGCACGCAACCTCGGCGACGGGCTCCGACTCCTGCTGACAGCCCTGGCTTTGGGCGTCGTCTTCGACGGAATGGGCCTCGCCTCGACGATCGACCCGCGCGTCGCAGCGATCCTGGTCATCGGTCTGGTCACGATCGGTTATACCCTCTTCGGCGGCATGAAGTCGGTCGTCTGGAACGATGGGATCCAGATGTTGATCTATCTACTAGGAGGGTTGGTAGCCGCCGTTGTCCTGGTCCGGGCGACTCCGGAGGGGCTTGACGATCTCCTGGAGTTCGGCGAGCGGACCGGCCGGCTCCGCGTCTTCGACTTCTCGTTCTCATTGTCTGACCCGTTGACGTTCTGGGGCGGACTGCTCGGTGGGCTCTTCCTGACCGCCGGGACACACGGAACGGACCAAATGATGGTCCAGCGTTACTTGTGTGCTCGAAATCAAGGTGATGCCAGTAAGGCCTTGATCGGCAGCGCTTTGGCGGTGATGATCCAGTTCGCGTTGTTCCTGATGATCGGCGTCGGCCTGGCCTCCTTCTACCGCGACGTGCCGACGGATCAGGCCTTCGCCAATGACGAGGTCTTCGCCCGGTTCATCGTCGATCAGTTGCCCGTTGGCCTGGTTGGTTTGACCCTGGCGGCAATGCTTGCGGCGGCCATGTCGACGCTCTCCAGTTCGCTGAACTCGTCGGCCTCAGCGCTGGTCAGTGACTTCTACCACCCCTGGCGTGGCGCATCGGCCAGCCAAGGCGAACTCCTGATGGTCAGCCGTGCTTCAACGGTGCTCTTCGGCCTGATCCAGATCGGCCTGGCCTTGGCCATCTCTGGGATCCCCGACCAGCAGCGCGGCAGTATTGTCTCGAACGCGCTGGCCATCGCGGGATTCGTCTCCGGCCCACTCTTGGGCGCGTTCGTGCTCGGGATCGTTCGACCTCAAGTCGGCCAGCGCGGAGCGCTGATTGGCATGATCACTGGCTTGGCAGTCGTCGCCACCTTGCGGTTCGGTCCCGAGTTCGGTTCAGCCTGGACAGGCGTGTTCGGATCAGAATTCACCTTGGGATGGACCTGGTTCCCGGTCTTCGGGACCCTGGCCACCTTGCTGGGCGGTCTGGCCACACCCCCCCTGCCCGGATTGGGCAATCCCACCAAATCCACCAACATTTCAAACAAACCAGAACTCGATTCAGGCGAGAAGAATAAATGATCCGATACAGGTTTTCATTGGTCTGGATGGTTCCACTCCTTCTCTTCTCCTGGATCGTCATCGGCTCGACGGTCGAGGCATCGCCGCCGAAGCTCCCGAACGCCGATCCAACGGTCATCGGCATGGACCCGGACCGATTGGCCATCATCGACGATCTGGTCGCCGAAGGACTTCAGCGCGGGCGGATGCCGGGAGCCGTGGTCCTAGTCGCGCGTCGTGGTCAGATCGTCTGGCTGAAGGCTTACGGAGATCGACAGATCGAGCCCGAAGAGGATCGGGCTCCGATGACGACCGATACGGTCTTCGATATGGCCTCGATCACCAAGCCGGTCGCTACCGCCACCAGCATCATGAAGCTCGTCGAGATGGGTCGGATTCATCCACGAGACCCCGTCTCCCGATATATCCCCGGGTTCACCGGAGGCGGTAAAGAAAAGATCACGATCTATCAGTTGCTCACCCATCAGGGTGGCCTCATCCCCGACCTCCCCGTCGCCGACTTCGGAGACGGCGAGGACATAGCGTTCGATCGGATTTGGGCCACAGAACTCTCGGCGAAACCGGGCGAGCGATTCATTTACACCGACGTCGGGTTCCAGATCCTCGGCAAGCTGGTCGAGCGGATCACCGGCGTAAACGTCCATGAGTTTTCACAAGAACAGATCTTCAAGCCTCTTGGAATGACCGAGACGGGATATCTCCCATCGGAGCCGCTTCGTTCCCGTGCAGCCGTCACTCAGGAGCGTGAGGGTCGCTGGATGCGTGGCGAGGTCCATGACCCCCGCGCCTACCTCACTGGAGGGATCGCCGGTCACGCCGGCCTCTTCTCAACGGCCGAGGACTTGGCCGTCTACGGTCAGATGATGCTCGGTCGGGGCGAATACGCCGGAGTCCGGATCCTGGAGCCCGAGACGGTCGACTTGATGACCGACGCCTACGAGGGACCAGGACGTGTCTTCCGCGGCCTGGGATGGGATAAAAAGTCACCCTACTCGTCCAATCGGGGCGACCTGTTCACGGTCCGAGCCTTCGGACATGGGGGGTTCACCGGAACGGTCTTTTGGGTCGATCCGGGCTTGGAACTTGTGTTCATCTTCTTGAGTAATCGAGTCCATCCCGATGGCCGAGGCTCGGTCAACGCCTTAGCCGGTCGGATCGCGACCGTTGCCGCCAGTGCCATTCTCGATGTCCCGCCCCGAGCCTCCGCGACCCGCGATCATTTCACACGACCGTCCCGTTCACCGGTCCGGACCGGGATCGATTGCCTTGTGGCCAACGACTTCCGTGACCTCAGCGGCGCCTGTGTCGGCTTGATCACCAACCAGACCGGCGTGACCCGCGACGGGACCAGCACCGCCGTCGTATTCGATCGCGCTGAAGGAGTGGAACTGGTCGCACTGTTCAGCCCCGAGCACGGTCTGGAGGGCCTTCTGGATCAATCGCGAATCGCCGACACGACCGACGACCGGACCGGCGTTCGGGTCTACAGCCTCTACGGCGCGACCCGGTCGCCTACCCCCGAGATGCTCCAAGGGATCGACACGCTCGTATTCGATATCCAAGACATCGGCTCGAGATTCTACACCTATATCGCCACGATGCGCAACGCGATGATCGCCGCGTCCGAGCATGACATACGATTCGTTGTCCTGGATCGCCCCAACCCGATCAACGGACTCGACGTGGACGGACCGATGCTCGACCCGGGTCGCGAGTCGTTCGTCGCGGCCCACCGGTTGCCGATCCGCCATGGGATGACCGTTGGCGAACTGGCACGGCTCTTTGCCGGTGAACTCGGACTCGACCTCAAGCTCCAGGTAATCCCGATTGAGGGGTGGGATCGCCGCGATTATCACGATGCCAACGGTTTGATTTGGGTCAATCCCTCTCCCAACATGCGGAGCCTGAACCAAGCCCTGCTCTATCCAGGGATCGGCCTCTTGGAGACCACTAACATGTCGGTTGGACGTGGGACCGACACTCCGTTTGAGGTCATTGGTGCCCCTTGGCTCGACGGTCAAGGTCTCGCCGCCACGCTCAACGCGCTCGGCTTGCCGGGCGTCCGGTTCATCCCCATCCGATTCACGCCCGAGACGAGCAAGTACCAAAACGAGGTCTGCTCCGGAATCAATCTCATCGTCACCGACCGTGAACGGTTCCGGTCGATCCGGACGGGCCTGGAGATCGCTCGACAACTCCGACTCCGACACCCCAACGACTGGGACCTCGTCCCCTACATTCGCCTGCTCGGCAACCAACGCGCTTTCGAAGCGGTCCGCGATGGCCGATCCGTCGACGAGATCCAACTCATCACGAAACCCGAACTTGACGCGTTCCGTAATCGCCGCGAGAAATTCCTCCTCTATCCCTGATCGCACATGGGATCCAGGGAAATTCCTCTCTGATCCAAAGGACCAGTCTCATGGTCACGACCGGCCTGGAACGTGTCCTCGCCGAGCCACACCCCCGCTTGGCTTCGGGTCGGTTCGGACTGTTGATGAACCAGGCGTCGATCGACCGCCGATTTCGGTATACCTGCGACGCATTGGCGGAGGCGTATCCCGATCGCCTGGCCGCGCTGTTCTCCCCGCAGCATGGGCTCTGGGGCGAGGTCCAGGCCAATATGGTCGAGACCGAACACGACCATCACCCTCAGCTCGACGTCCCGATCTACAGCCTCTACAGCGAGACCAGGCGCCCGACGGCCGCAATGCTCGATGGCCTCGACACGGTGGTCATCGACCTTCAGGACGTCGGCACTCGCGTCTACACGTTCATCTGGACCGTCACGTATGTCCTCGAAGCATGTGCAGAGCACGATGTGCCGGTCGTTCTCTTGGACCGCCCTAATCCGCTCGGTGGACGGATCGTCGAAGGACCAACGCTCGATCCATCCTGCGCGAGCTTCGTCGGACGCGCCCCGATCCCGATGCGGCATGGGCTCACGATCGGCGAACTGGCGAGATACCTCAATCGGTCGATGGGCTTGAACGCCGATCTGGAGGTCGTTCAACTGAGCGGCTGGGACCGCGAGATGATGTTCGACCAAACCGGTCTTCCCTGGGTGCCGCCGTCACCCAACTTACCGACGCTCACCTCGGCGCTTTTGTATCCGGGTCAAGTTCTGCTCGAAGGCACGACGCTCTCCGAGGGTCGCGGAACGACCGTGCCGTTCGAGGTCGTCGGTGCGCCGGGGATCGATCCGTTCCGACTCGCTGAGGCCGTCGAAGCTCTCAGCCTGCCCGGACTCGTCATCCGTCCAATCCGATTTCGACCCACCTTCGACAAGCACGCTGATAAGACCTGCGGCGGAATTCACCTCCACGTGACTGACCCAAGGACGTTCCGATCCTATCGAACGACCGTGGCAATCCTCTTCACGATCCGCGGCCTGTTCCCCAACGCCCTCGATTGGCTCGAACCACCCTACGAATACGAGTACCACAAGCCGGCTATCGATATCCTTCACGGCTCCCCGGCGCTGCGACAATCCCTCGATGATCTCGACTCGTATTATAGCGATCGAAACACTCTTAAAAACCTCATCGAATTCGATGAAGTCGATTGGTGGGCCAACGTTTCAGAAACGATCCGTTATCCGAGATGAGTGGATTCTCAAAAAAATTCCGACTCGCAGAATTTGGAGCCCCAATTTCGTTAAAGGGTTGGAGCCCGATGAGTTGGGCTATCAGATCGCATGCTTCGAAAAAAGTTTGACTTGCTCAAAGACCTGTTGTTCAATGTGCTGTAGTGCTTCATCTTTGCAGCACTAACACTTCGTTGAGCTGCCAACGCAGAGAACTCTCATACCGACGCGATCGGTGGGTTTTACTGCGCGCATTTCGAGGCAGTCCATTCGATCGGCCGTGAAGTCAAGCTTGTGCCAATACTGAGTCTACGTTTGACAGACAGACACCAAGAGGAGACCTCCCCGTGCTGAACTACCTACTCAGCCGAATCGGTTACCGTCCTGTCCTACGACGCAGCGCAACAATTCGTCCAAATTATCTTCACTCTCGACGCCCAAACGTTGAAGGCCTCGAAAGTCGTCGTCTATTGGACACAACCATCACTGGAATTATTGCACAAGACTTGGTTTTGGATAATCCAGACTGTCTTTACAGTTTCGACGGAACTACTCAAATTCTTAGTGGCGTGACTCTGAGTGTAGAATCTGGCGTGAGAGTCCGGATGGAAGATAGTGCAACTATCCTAATCGACGGTACCTTCGAGGTCGACAACGCTGCCAGCTTTGTCATCGTCGATGGAGACGACTTCAACGGCACCGCGTCAGGAATTACCATCCGGCTTGGCGGCACTATGGACGCGCGGGGAACCAACTTCACACGATCCTTCTCCGGCGACCAGAGAGACATTACCGACATCTTTGTGGCCGCCGGGGGAAGACTCACTGCCGATGGCAGTACCTTCGCATGGGAACGGATCTTCTTCGACGACGGTGCCCTCATTGACGAAGGAGACCTAGTTGGCAACAGCTTTGTCAATCCGATCTTTATCCCAGCTACGGAAATCGTTGACCTCGATCAAAACCAGAGCCTCAGCCAAGTCAACGTCCTTGGAGGAAGTATCGAAGCAGGGCAGACCATTACACTTTCGCCAATTGGAACTGTTACAACTGCTGATCTCCGATTTAATCTCATTGGAGACTATAATATCGGTCCAGGAGCGACCTTTCGCGTCATGCCTGGGACAAACGTCCTAATGCAGGACAGTGTCAATATTTTCGTCGACGGTACCTTCGAGGTCGACAACGCTGCCAGCTTTGTCATCGTCGATGGAGA
>CAZSSM010000001.1:0-108432 GCA_964609385.1 uncultured Planctomycetia bacterium | reverse complement strand
TCGCATGGGAACGGATCTTCTTCGACGACGGTGCCCTCATTGACGAAGGAGACCTGGTCGGCAACAACTTCGCCAATCCGATCTTTATTCCAGCTACAGAAATAAATGACTTGGGAAACAATCGATCTCTTGGAGAAGTGAATATTCTTGGTGGAGCTATCGGAGACTCTGACTTAGTTGAATTAGCTCCCATCGGGACACTTACTTCGGCGAATCTCCGCTACAATTTTATTGGAAACTTTGACATTGGATCGGGCGCAACACTTCGGGTCGCCCCCGGTGCTGACGTCCTAATTCAGGACAGTGTCAATATTATCGTCGATGGTACCTTTGAGGTCGACAACGCTGCTAGCTTTATCATCGTTGACGGGGACGACTTCAACGGCACCGCATCGGGAATCACTGTACGATTCGGCGGCATAATGAGTTCCCATAGAACTAGTTTTTCTCGATCCTTCTCGGGCGACCAGCGAGACATTACTGACATCCTCATCCAGGATGGCGGACAGTTGGTCGCAATAGAATCTCTGTTCGCATGGGAGCGGATTGATTTACGAACTGGATCAACGTCAATCGTTACCCAATCTGTTGTCAACTCTGAGCTTGTGATCAGTGGAGGTTCAGATATAGGTTTTCAAGGCAACAGTTTGATCGGCAGCATTGTGGCTGGTGGGCCTAACTCAGAAATCATCGATCTAAATTGCAATTTCTGGGGTACAACCAACCTTGATGTGATTGAAAATCGGATTCTCCACCAAGCAGATGAGGCGAACCGAGCCCTCGTCCTGTACGAGGATATCCTGACAAATCCAGGTAGTCTTCCAGGAGTCGAGATCGATCGGACGTCATTGACGGTGACCGAGGATGGGGGCTCGGACGGGTTCGCGGTTCGGCTGGAGTCGCGGCCGTTGGCCGACGTGGTGATCGAGTTCACCAGCCTGGAGCAGACGGAAGGGACCGTGTCTCCGGCCTCACTGACCTTCACTCCCGACAACTGGGACCAGTTCCAGCCGGTCGTGGTGACTGGAGTCGATGACGGGATCGTCGATGGCGACGTCACCTTTACCATCGCGACTTCGAGCACGAGCGACGACGGGTGTTACCAGCGGGTCGATCCGGTCGACATTACCGTGGTGAACGAGGACAACGATCAGCCGAGCGACGGCGATCCCAATGGCGTGATCGTCCGGATGCTCTCCAACGGCGACTTGGAGATCCTCGGCTCCCTGAACAACGACATGATCGTGCTGAGCGGTGGCACGACGGCCGAGCCCCAGGTCCGCGTCCGGGCGAACGGCGCTGATATCGGGTCGTTCGACGTGACCGGGGTGGTTCGGGTCCTCGGCAGCGATGGGGCCGACTCAGTCAATGCGGGGGCCCTGGAACTCGTTGCCGTCACCGGGTCGCTGGGCAACGGGAACGATTTCTTCAACGGCGGCTCCGCCGGCGACTCGATCGAAGGCGGCGAAGGAAGCGACACGCTCAACGGTCGAGGCGGCGACGACACCTTGGAGGGCGATGACGGTGCCGACGTCATCAACGGGCACGACGGCAACGACTCGATCGATGGGGGCGCCGGCGACGACCTGCTGGTCGGCAGCTCCGGTAACGACGAGATCATCGGCGGACCAGGCAACGACGAAGGCTTCGGCGGATCGGCCCGCGATACGCTCCATGGTAATGGGGGCCGGGATTCGTTGGTCGGCAACGGCTCACGCGACCTAATCTTCGGCGATCGCGGTAACGATTCGCTCGACGGTGGTCAGGGCGAAGACACCATCGAGGGCGGTGACGGCAATGACATCCTAGGCGGCCAGGGCGATGGCGACGAGCTGTTCGGGAACGAGGGTAACGACACGCTACTGGGAGGGTTTGGCAATGATCTCTTGCAAGGTGGATTGGGCAACGACCGCCTGGACGGTGGTAACACCCGCGATACGCTCCGAGGCGGCGTTGGTAATGACGTCCTGCTGGGCCGCCAGGGCCAAGACCTCCTGGAAGGCAACGACGGTGACGACACGCTCGATGGTGGGACCGACACCGACTCGCTCAACGGCGGCGGAGGTGCTGACATCTTCCGAGTTCGTGGGCTAGGTGACGAGGGCCTGCAGTTCACGATCGCCAATAACCCCTCCGGAGACCCGATCGTCCGGATCAGCCGGGTCGACAGCACCGTCCTCGAGGTCGAGCGAATCCAAGGATTCGACGTCTTTGACGCCATTCTGCTGGAGACGCTCGGCGGAAACGACACCATCAACCTGGAGGCCGGTGTCGCCCTCGGTGGTACGATCCGCGGTGGTGACGGCTTCGACCGCTTCATCCCTGAAGACGAAGAGGACCGCGACAAGTGGACTCTAAATGGTGTCGAAGGATAAATCTATGACGTCTGTTTAAATATTTACTAGCATGTGCTCAGCGATAGAATGTTTGCTTGCAGACCTCTGTAGCACCGGGCCTCCCGAAGTCGGTGAGGCCCGGTCGCTGCAGGTTGCACATCGGAGCGGATGAGCAACAGGTTCGCCTTCGAGCTCAATCTTCGTCGGCGATGGTCCAGTTGGGGGCGATTGGGTCGGGGACGTTGAAGACATCGGGGCCCAAGCCACCCGAGAGGGTTCCGCCCAAGGTGACCCGTGCATCGACGGTCAGGATGTCGGGACCGCCGAAGGCTTCGATCAAGATCGCGTCGAGCACGTCGATGCCGATGAGTCGATCCACCTCGAGGAACTCGAGCGAGTCATCACCGAGAACGCGTCCACGCTGGATCACGGTCTCGCCGCGCGGGTTGATCGTGACGGTGTGAAACTGTCCCTCCTCATCACCGAGCGATTCGAAGAGGTCAGCGCCGGGGCCACCGTCGAGCGAATCGGTTCCAGTTCCGCCCTCAAGGGTATCGTCACCCTCTTCACCGAAGAGTTGGTCGAATCCCTGCTGACCGAAGAGTTGATCGTCGCCGAGGCCCCCGAAGAGTTGGTCGGCGGTGTTGCCACCCTCCAAGGTGTCGTCGTCCGCACCCCCAAAGATCAAATCGTCGCCGAATCCGCCGGTCAGGAAGTCCTGACCGTTGCCTCCCTGGAGGGTGTCGTCGTCGCCCTGGCCACGGAGGTCATCGTTGCCCGAATTCCCTCCCAGCCGATCGCCGCCAGCGCCCCCGAAGGCGAGGTCGTCACCGTCACCGCCGAACAGGGTGTCGCCGCCCCGATTGCCGATGAGTGTATCGTTACCTCCTTGGCCCTCGATCTGGTCGAAGCCACGTTGGCCGACCAACGAGTCGTCGCCCTCGCTGCCGAAGAGCAAGTCCGAGCCGTCGTTACCGCGGATCGTATCATCGCCGGGGCCACCGTTGATGGCATCGTTGCCCAAGCCACCGAGCGCCAGGTCATTGCCTTGACCGAGCCCGGCAACCAAGGTGATCGATCCGAGGGCCGAGCCATCGACGATGTCGTCGCCCGCGCCGGCGTCCAAGATGATCGTGCCTGAGACCCCGAAGTCGCCGAAGTCTTGACCATTGATCACCACGTTAACGCTGAACTGGTCAATCGTCCCGCCGGTCAGGACGATTTCGTCGTCACCTGAGGTCATATCGATCCTCAAGTTACCTCCGAAGTCCAGTTCAACGACCGGCTCGAGGTCCAGAGGCACGAAGGTGGCGGGTCGGACCGTGTCGAGGCCCGAGGTGGGAAAGGCGCCGGCCTCGGTCCAACTGGCGTAGAATGAGCCGGCGACCGAGCGACCTTCAGCGATCTGACCGTTGAAGGTTTCGTCGGTCCCACCGAAGAAGGCGACCAGGTTGCCCTCGGGATCGACCTCGATCGAAAGCTCGTACCAATCGGAAGGCAAAGCATTACCAGATCCGTCGATGTCGAGCAGATCGATGTCGGCCACGATGTTCCAGGTCAGGTTGGTCGTGTTCGGCGCACCGGGTTCGCCGGCATCGCCGGACCCGTCGGCCGAGGCTTCGAATAGGATGAGTCGTACATTGTCTTCGTCGCGTTGCAGATACCAGCCGACGCCAGCGGCAACGCCGAGGAGGCCGCTACCCGGGAGCAGGCCCGCCGGATCGGTCCGGTTCAGGAACGGGCCGCTGCCGATCCCATAGGCGGTGTAGTCGGAGATGCCTGAGCCGTCGGTCGTTGGTGTCGCCTGAATATAAGCCAGGATTGAGAAACCGATTGGACCGCCGGCAGCGACCGGGTCGAGCACAACGTCGGAGGCGACCAGGTTTCCACCCCCGGCCGGATCGACCACAGCGATGGCGTTCGTGCCGGTCGGTGGCGCGACGATGGCGTTGGGATTGAAATCATCGACGACCGTCGGATCGATCACACGCGCCGAGACGAAGCTGGCCGCGTCGAAGCCGGGAACGGTCTGGCCGACCGACAGCGTCTCCGGGTCGGGCAACATCGGCGACGTGGCGACCGGGGCGTCGGCCGGCTCGACGATGAAGTTGAAGGTGTAATCGGTCGTCGCATTAAGCTGTTGGATCCAGAAGACGTAGTCGCCGCTGGGCAGTGGGGTGGTGAACCCGATCGTGTCGTCGCGGTTCATGTCGTCGAGCACGTCGGTGCCGAGTTGCGAGGCTTCAAAAAGAACGTAGCCCAGCAGGTTGGCCGCGTTGGCGCCGGTGGGCGGCTCGGTGAAGACGGTCCCGGCCTGCATGCCGAGGAAGGCACGGTCGTCGGTGGAGACGAACTCTTCCAGAACGATCCCCGCGAGCTGCTGGCCCTCGGGCACATGGATAGTGAGGTAATCGCGGGAGCCGTCGCCGACCTCACCGGAGATCCGGTTGTCAATCGGGCCGGCCACCAAGGCCGTCGGCGCGTTGCGGTCTTCGGAGAACTCGCCGGTGATCGCTTCGTCGATCGCGAACCCGCTAGGAGCAAACGAACTGACATTGCTGTAGCCCGGAGTGATCGGACGGGTCCGGAAGTCGGCGCCGGTATTGTTGGTGTCGACACCATCGCCGACCCGCGCGAGGCTCAAGGCGTTCCCGTCGGTCGGCTGGTCCGCGAACTGGACATTGCCGAAATACCCGGGGCCGACCTCGTCCAAGACCTCTTGAGGTAGAGGAAACGTCCCACTCGTTGGCCCACCCTTGTTCGACTCGACGTAGACGGCGTCGATCAGCGTGTCGGCGTTGAACGGCTCCCCGGTGTGCAGCTCGATCGTCTCGTTGCGGTTCTCCCAGAGGATCCCCCGGTCGTTCGAGTTGAAGTTCGTTGATCCACCCGAGTTGTCGAGATCGGTTTGCGTGATCACCTGATCGACGTTCGGAGTCCCAGCCAATCCGATGACAAAGAATCCACCGGCCGCGATCCTCGTCCCGCCATCAATCGCGTACCGCGGGCCGTCCAAGCCCTCCGTGTTGAACACGTCGCGCGAGCCGAGCACCCAGCCCGAGATGTCTACCTCGGTATCGCCACCATTGTAGAGCTCGACGAAGTTGTTGCTCGTCAACGATTCCCCGGCCACTTCAAACCGGAACTCGTTGATCACGATGTCCTGTGCCGAGAGGAGACAGCGCTCCTCCAACCGATCGCAGTTGGGTCGGCGACCGGCCGACCTCCGATTCACAGTAATCGCACGGTGGTGGTCTCGTAACATCGGGGAGTCTCCATGTGCTGATTCGAGAATAGTTCGCGTCATGCCCCGACGGACCATGACCGGACCGCCCTCGGCCGAGACCAAGGGGGGAGATGCCCGTCAACGCCCGTGGAGCCTTTGAGGAGAAGGAAAGCAGGTCACAGAGGACGATGACTCAGAACTCAAGTCGCCAATCGACGACTGAGCCCGAGCGAGCGTTCCGACTGTGACCTCACTTACGATAACAAAGCTGAACCGTCCGCACTCGAAGAATCATTCGGGACGGGGTCGCGAAAATCCCATGAACTGTCGAAACGACATCGATCGCTCCTCGGATTCGGTCCGGGTGATCGGTCATGGAGAGAGAATCCGAGAGAGCATTCGGTCGGTCGCTTGTGACATCAATGAGGATCACCGATGAGGGTGAATGTGACCCAGTAGTAAGGATGAGCGTACGGATGCTCAACCGCCTCGACCGGTGACTCCACTCGCCGACGGATCGTCCCACGGCTCAGCACCTCAAGTGAGCGATCCGCCTCCGAAACCGTCAGGCCCCGAAGCCAATCCTTCGCCTCAGCCAACGCGGCCGACTTCGACAGCGAATTGGTCAGACCCTCTTGTTTTGTAACAGTAGAACGTTTCTGAATAATTTGGTCCGAAAGACTTCTCGTAGATATCCAGAGCGAGCCTACCTTGCTGCTCGGCCTCGGCATGCCGACCTTGAACCAAGAGGAATTCAGCGACGGCCTGGTGACACGAAGCGGTGTTGGGATGGTTAGCGCCTTGCATTGCGATAAGGGTTCTTAGAGGCCCTAACAGAATTAGTTGAACGGCACGATCGTTGCGGCAGTCTAATCCAAATCGCAGCCCCGATTTCGGAGATTACCCCATGGCCAAGCCTCTGCTGCCGGACCAACTCTGGCAACGCCTGGAGTCGATCATTCCCCCACCGCCGCCACCCAAATGACCTGACCGACCCGGCCGACCCCGGCTCGAGAATCGCCAAGCGATGACCGGCATCCTCTTCGTCCTCAAGACCGGGATCCATTGGGAAGACTTGCCCTCCGAAATGAACTGCGGCCGCGGCATGACCTGCTAGCGACGACTCAAAGAGTGGACCGAGGCGGGACTCTGGGACCGGTTGCACGCGATTCCTGACCGAGATGGAGGGGGCCGATCAGATCGACTGGAGCGGGGCGACGATCGACAGCACCCCGGTCCGGGCTCGAGGCGGAGCAGAGCAGGCCGGTCCCAGCCCGGTGGCTCGTCGCAAGAAAGGCACCAAGCAGACGGTCTTGACCGAGGCGCCCGGGATCCCGCTGGCGATCACTCATGACCGGGCCAATTGCCCGGATGTGAAGACCTGGGAACCGACCCTCGAAGTGGTCCCACCGGTACGACGCCTAGGGATCCCGCCGAAGATCGCCCGCCGCCGCACCCAGCACGGCAGCGGCTTGGGTCGAGTCCGCTGGGTCAACGAGCGAACGATTTCGTGGCTGCCCGACTTCGGCCGGCTCCGAGTTCGCAAGGATCGGGACTCGCTGATCCATCAAGGCTTTCTCACTCTCGGAGTCTGTCGGATTTGCTTCAATCACCTCGCCTAATCCAATTTTGTTAGGGCTTCTTAAGAACCGGGCGAAAGAATCTCTCTTCGAAAATAAGCCCAAAGGGAAGCTTTGTTGATTATCACCCCTAAAACATCAAGGGTAATGCACGTCCAAATTGATTGGATTTATCTGCATCCGAAGGCAATGTGAGTCGCTCTTTTGTCCACGCCTCGAATGGAACGCCGAGCTTACCCTCGCGCAAGGTCGATCGAGCTTGTGGGTTCAGGCGTTGCATGGGACTCTGTCGAACGATCGTTTTCCATCGCGCAAAGCGTTCCCAACGCTCGCGTCGTGGATCGGTCGACTCGGGATCGCTCACCTTCTCCTTCGGCGATTCGGAACGTTGCCCCGATGGCGGGATCACCGTCTGATCACCCGATTCGGACTCGAGAACGACCCCCCGCGGAACTGAGAAATGGCCACGACGAGTTGAACCGGCATGATCACTTGAGCGAGGATCGCATCGGGTTCAGGCCTTTGCTCTTGATGAAGACTCCGTTCCGGCTCAGGGCGTCTTGCCCGATTATTCCTCTGCGTCGAGCATCGTGGAGAGTGCGAAACTTGGTGCATTGGGTCCAGGTTGGTTATCTTAGGAGCGATCCGTTCACGGCTTCGTTTCGTGCCCCGTCGCGCACCGGTCGCGATCGATTGAGTCCGACACAAGGGTGATCCGCGATGTCTGATCCCACCATGGGCACCGTCACACGTGTGCTTAACGACTTGCAGAATGGGCAATCCAGCGATGATGCCGTGGAGTTCCTCTGGCAACGCTATTTCGAGCAAATCGTGCAACTGGTCCGGTCGCGACTCCGACGAACCCAGGCGGGCCTGCTCAACGACGAGGAGGACGTGGCCCTGAGCGCCCTGGACAGCTTCGTCAACGGGGCCAAGAACAACCGCTTCCCCAGTCTTCGAGATCGCAACGACCTCTGGCGAATCCTGGTCACCATCGCCGTACGCAAGGTGGCTGATGAGATCCAGCGGGGCGGTCGCAAGAAGCGGGGCGGCGATCAGATCGTCTTGGACGAGGCCGCCCTGGAGGGCGACGCCGAGAAGGCTCTGCGCGGACTGGCCACCTGTGTCGGTCCGGAACTCGATCCCGCCGTGGCTGCCGAACTGGCCGAGACCTGTGTCGTCCGGCTCCAGAGCCTCTCTGATCCGATGTATCGGCGCGTGGCGATCTATAAGGCCGAGGGATGGACCCACAACGAGATCGCCGTGGATCTGGGCCGTTCGGTCCGGACCGTCGAGCGGATCGTTCAGTTGATCCGGGTGGCCTGGGAGTGGAACGAGGACGCCTCCCAGTGATCGGACCGACGCCCCGGACACGCTCATCTCAATCTCCCCCTCCCCCCTGCTCCGATCGTGGCCGCCAGGCCATCGAGGTCTGGACCGGGAAGTTACAGACGCACGAGGCGCTGGCCTCGGGCACAAGAACGAGGCCTTGAGCCGGCACGATGTTGATGAAGCAGCCGGCGCGATTGGTCCCGAGAGTCCGGAACCGTTGAGACGGCTCGAGGTCGGCCGAGAGGTCCAGTAAGGTCGGATTACTGGCCCGGAAGAAGAGGCAACGCCCCGACCCCGAGATCGTTCCGCAGCCGCCACCGGGACGGATCAACGTCCATTCGGGAGAGGCTCCCGTCGGTCGGAACCGGCGACCATCGGCCAGGTGATAGATAAACGGTTCGGCCACCAGCAGGTCCTCCAGGACCACCGGATGGTGCACCTGTTCGCCATGGAACAGTGCGCCCGGCCGCCCGTTGGGATGCGACGCCGACCAGAGTGGCGACCCGTTACGAGCATCCAGGACTCGGACCTCATAGAACGCGTCGCGGTCGGCCTCGTCGCGGCTCGACGTCAGAATTAATCGACCGTCGCGACAGGCTTGGAACAGGATATTCCGCGCTCCCGGCCAGTCGAGCCGATGCTCCCAGGCCAACGCGCCGGTGTCCGCCTCCAAGGCGACCAGGTGCAGGTCCTCGACCAGCTTCGGCAAGGCGATCCGACCCTTCGCGTCGGCCATCGCGTCCGGGCCACGCGCTTCCACGAAGTACAATCGACGCCCGTCGCCACAGAGTGTCGGATGGAGGATCACTCCGCCCTGATGGACCCAGAGCCGGTCGCCAGTCTGGCGATCGACGGCGAAGACGGCCTGGGCGGTTACCAACGGCTGCTCGCTTCGATAGGCCTGATCGATCTCAGCTCGACTGGGGACCGTTCGGGGCGCGGAGGGCAGGCACGCCGTCCCATAGAGACGTGGTCCGTCCAGACCAACATAACCCCAGTGCAGCCCGTCGTTGGTTAACGGGTCAGGCAACCCGAACTGGGTGAGTCGGTGTCCCGACTCGGCATCGATCCGCCAGCAGGTCGCATCGACCGCCGCGTAGACCAACGCGTCCTGGCAGGCGATGTATCCGATGTCGAAGGGCATGCCATACCGCTGGCTCTCGGGCAGCTCGAGGTCCCAGAGTTCGGTTCCGTTGTAGGCATCGACGCCGATCAGACGGTCCTCACCGATGATGAACAGCCGGCCGTCCTCGGCCAACGGCGAGGGGCCTCGAAGGTGGCGGTCGATCATCCGGCGCGGGCCCGGACCGCCGAACCATTGCAGAGCCAGGTCGCGACTGATCCGTGCATCCCGACCGTCGGCCGTGTTACCCAGATCGGCATACATGTGGGTCCATGCCCCGGCACCCTCCAAGGCCGGTCGTCGCCAAGGCGTCTCATCCCCATAGAGGAGCACGCCCCGCAACGGTGCAGTGATCCGACGCGCCTCGGACCTCGCGAGCATCTCGATCTCGGAACGATCGACCCAGACCGCGTTGATCGAGGCGTCGACGATCGGGACCCGATCGCCGATGAGCCGATGAACCGAAACCCGTCGCCCATAGAGATTCCGCCCTCGGAGATCGGCACGGAGCTGAGCGACGGTTTCCGGATCCCGATGGAAAACCGCGATCTGGAACGACGTTCGTCGGGTCAGTTCTGCGATCGCTCCCCGATCCTCGACGCCAACCAGGACCGCATATCCACGCGGGGTCGGTAGGATATTCAGTAAGGATGTCAGGGTGTCGTCGTCTTCCAATGGGGTGGCTTCTTCCGCACGGATTGGATCACGTTCCGCAACCGAGCGCTTCGTCGACTCGAGTCGGCGTCGGTTGTTTCCTCTGCCAACGCTCGCGAATCCGAGGATCCGTCCTCGGTCCGTCGTCGCGACCAGAAGGCCATCGCTCGCCGCCAAGCCCACCACGCGGTCGTCGACATCGAGGTTCTGGACGACTCGTCCGGTCTGTCGATCGACGAGGCTGATTCGCCCCGCGCGGCCGACAATGAGGCGATCGCCCGCGCCGATCATGGAGGTGGCCTGAGGCATCACCGATCGCCAGAGCACGCATGTGGCCATTTCCGAATCCAACGCGGTGATCTGACCATCGAGCCGAGCCAAGAGGTCGGCGTCACCTCCGGCTCCTGCCCGCGATGCCTCCCGACGCGAACGCTGAGCCGATCGTAATTCGCGTCGGACCCGGTCGAGTCGAATGCGGTCGATCGCCAACAGTTCCGATCCGTCGATCAGGTAGCTATGGCCGGGGCCGACGACCAGATGTCGCCCCGGGGCCGTCACCAATCGCTCGCCGGTCCGCACGTCACTGGTGGCCAGCGAACCGTCGTTGCCTGGTCCCGATACGAGCTGGTCCTCGACGACCACCGCGAACGTCCCGCCCACCCCGCCGAATCGACGACCCATCGCGCCCGTGCTTCGGTCCAGTGCAAACGGTGTCGACCGGCCGGTTGGTACCAGGAGTTCGTCGTCAGAGGTCAGCAAATATCCCTGCGGCGACTGATCGTTAAGATCGCGCCGCCAAACCTCAGAGCCGTCGTCCAGTCGCAACGCGACGGCAAAGACCCCTTCGCTTGGGAACAAGCCAGCACATGCATAGACTAGGCCACCCTCGACGATCAGCCCGGTCCGAACCGGCACCGGACTGATCAAGCGGCCGTTGCCCGCCAGCCAGTCTGATTCGGGAGCGAACGCATATGACCAGAGCACTTGTCCGTCCGACAGGTCGAGACAGCGGATGACCCCGTCGTCGGCTCCGAAGACGACCCGACTATCCTCAACGCTCGGCGCGTACCGGATCGGCCCGTCTGCTGTGAACGTCCAGTGGACCGTCCCAGTTTCCCCGTCCAAGCAGTCCAGGGCGTCAATGGCCGACGAGCCGAACAGGACGCGGCCCGAAGCGATCACCGGATTGTACGCTCGGTCATCGACCACCCGAGGTGTCAAGCGATCCAGGTTCTGCCAGTAACTCCCACGCGCGGGGTCCGGCCACGCCGGCGACGGCTCGAGCGCTTGGTAGTCCCAAACCTCAATGAGGTTCTCACCTAAATCGGATGAGGAATATGCAGTCCGGCCGGAATCACCTCGAAACCTCGGCCAGTCTGATGCAAAAACTCTTGACGGATCTGATAAAATGAGAATTAAGACTATATCGATAAGGGTATGCCGAGGAAGCCGGTGCGTTCGGGTGTTGAGAAGCCTGGCGGTTGTCTTCATGGTGGTCGGCCTTCGCGGGATCGACGGGAGTGGAATGCGGCATAAGGGGGTCAGATCTCCGAGATCCAACGCACCGATCATACCAGTCCTGCCCTCGAGGTCTCACCAAGGCGAGACAATCCCACGCTCGAGACAGCCCAACCGATCCACCTCCCCTGCCACCCGCGCGATTTGTCGAGACGACGTGAGGCATCCCGATTCTTCGGTGATCCGCCAACGACGGGAATCACGAAGCTTTTCCCATAGGATCGAGGATTCGCTCCCTCCGATTCGCAACGGAATTGGATGTAGGACCCGAATCCCGAGCCGTGTCCTGAGTCTCCCCGACGATCCGTCCGATCCGGATCATCGACTCGATCCGTCGACAAATCGCGCTTCGGAGCCGGGCGCCCCGCTTTCGTTCGGCTTCGTGCGGCCGACCTTCCGGCTCACTGAGCCGCTCGATCCAGGCCTCCGGCTCCGGGTTTTGACGGTCGGACGCATTCCAACGCGCCGCGTTGGACCGCTCTCGAACACCAATGTGTCGAAAAGTCCAAGATCAGCGATGCCTCCGCGGGATCAGAGCGATCGTCGCGACCCGATCGGACACCTGGTCGAATTGACAAGATCAAGTGGACAAAGGATCTTAATTGCAGGCCACCACGCTTGCAAGCGTGGTGGCCTGCGTCTCGGCGTCGATTTGCAGCCGAATCGTCCGGCTGGCGACGGCCCGATTGTCGCCTGCGGTCGTCGGATGTGGCAGGGACGATCGCGTCGTACGATCGGACCGATGGCGCTTCGGATCGGCATCGGAGGAGACCCCGGCGATCCGGCAAGAATCGCGGGGTCGACGAGCGGTTCATCCCGGATTACTTCGGTTCCAAGGGGATATAAATCTCGGTGATCAACGCGTCGGGCGCCACCTCCATCGGCGAATTGACGTAGACCTCGAAGGCGGGGATGTTGCCCGGTTCTCGGCCGCTGCCCGGCAGCCAGGTTCCGTAGAGCCACCGATAGGTCGCTTCCAGCCCGTCGTAGGAGCCGAGATGTTTGAGCACGGCGTAGGGTCCGCCGGCGATGGTCTGCTCGAAGAGGTCGGCGTCGGTTTCCGCATTGAGCTGGAACGCCTCGTCGACGGTGATTGAGACGTCGAAGCGGATCTTCTCCGGGGGCGTGACGTCGGGGTCGTCGTGGCAGATCCCGAGGGTCCGCGTCTGGGGTCCGAACAGGCCGTGGGGTCCGGCCCAGGCCATCAATCGCATCCAAGTCGGCCCCGATTCCTTGTAGGGTCCCACATGGCGGAGCGAAACGACACGAATGGGGTCGAGCGTCCGGACCTGCACGTCGTGGGTGGTCGCCGAGGTGGTATCCATGGGCAAATCGTTCCCTTCCTCATGAAGTGCATCGACGAGCCCCGTCGATGGACTCGGCTCCCGAGGGGCGTTGGCCTCTCGGGAACGTCGATACTGCGACGGGGTCATGCCGAAATGGTGCCGGAAGGCGCGCGAGAACGCCTCGTGCGTCCCGTAGCCGGCATCGAACGCCAACTGGACGATCGACGTGTCGGTGCTACCGAGCCGGAGCGCCGCCCGCTCCAGGCGGAGCCGACGGATGTGCTCGGCCACCCCCTCGCCGACCACCCCTCGAAAGATCCGGTGAAAGTGATACGGCGAGAAGTGCGCGACCCGCGCTAACCGCTCCAACGACAGATCCTCATCCAGGTGAGCCTGGATGTACAGTTGCACCTGGAGGATCCGTTGTCGGTAGGTCGATGGTCTCCTTGAAGCGTCCATGCCGTGACCCTACCCCGGATCGCTCGACTCGTCTTGATGATCCTTGCGGTCTTCGGGTCGAGCGATCCGGTGCAATCACTTGCGTGCAACCGAAATATTTCGATGTTGAGAAAAATTTGGCTATCATAGCAAAATTAATTCATGCAAAAGTTGATTCCACTGTCCGTCTTTCTGGGTCATCTCGCGATCGCTTAGGGACGACCCGGAGACTTGCTCCGGGTTGGTACTCGTTGGGAGGAGTTCCGCGCTCGCGACGATGGCGATGGCGGGATCGTGAAACAGGATTGGACCTGTCCCTCCGAACGTGAGGAGACTCAGAGGACCCGGAGCACATCGAGCATTTGTTTGGTCGGCATGCGGAACCCGAAGTAGAACTCTCCGAACTGGGCGTACTGGGCCGAGGCGCGGTCGAACCGCATCGTGTAGACGATCTCCTTGAGGTAGGCCGGGTTGGTCGCCCAGAGGGTGACGCCCCATTCCCAATCGTCGAGGCCGGTCGAGGTGGTGATGACCTGAATGACCCGGCCGGCGAACTGCATCCCGCTCTTGCCATGCTCGGCCATCATGCGGTCGCGCTCCTCGAAGTCGAGCAGGAACCAGTTCTGGTCACCACCCTGGCGGAGTTTGTTCATCGGGTAGAAACAGAGGCAAGGCCAGTCGGGGAACTCGGGGGTGAGCCGCTGGCGGTTCATGATGGTCAGTCGACGCTCGTAGTTCTTCAGCTTGGCCTGGAAGGTCGGGTCGTTCGGATCGACGGCGCCGTCCCCTTTGAGCTTCTCGGCATAGCGTTCGACCGAAGGGACATACTCGCTGATCTCGGTGAGCGAATAGAACGACGCGTTGAGCACCAGCGCCGCGCCGAGGTCGGAGCTGCGAATCGCGTTCTGGAGCCGATGCAGCTTGAGGATGTCGGGGTCGGCGGCGACCAGACCGAAGTCTCCTTTGTGACCGACCATCGCGAAGCTGTGCATCTGGGTGGGGGCGTCGTCGGCCTCGGCATCGAGCGCGGCGGCCAATTGCTTCAGGCCCGTCCGGCGATTGCTCTTGTGCATCCGGGCCAAAACGCTCTGATCGATCCGATAGAACAGGTGCAGAACATGCCAACCGGTCACGGGGACCAGGCTCGGGATCTGGTCCTGAGCCGCCGTCTGAGGCGTTGCCGGGCTGTTGCCCGATCCGTTGGTCGTCGACGACGGCTCGGGGCTGGCTTGCGTGATGGGACGGCTCGTCGCGGTCGGCTCGGCTTGGGTCATCGATTCGTTGGCCATGTCGCGGAGTTCCTTGAGAGTGGGTATGATGATCAGGTTGAGCCGGAACGTGCGATCAGCAACATGCTGTCAGGTGGACCGGGACGTCCTCGCTCCATTTTAGGGGGGCGACGACCCCAATACCGGACGCCTCTCTCGGCGCCGCGATATGATTCCGTTGGCTCGTCGTCGAGGTGGAGGACACACCCTGGCCGTTCGACGAGCGTGGGGATTTGAGACCAACGGGCGTGATGATCCCGATTTTTTTGTCGACCAGATCCAGGGTCACGGCCCGACCCGATCGAGCGAAAGGACCTAAGCCGATGGCGACGGTGGAACAGGGGCAAGGGACCGATCAGACGTCCGGTCCGGTTCGCGGACGCATCTATGACGACATCACGCAGTGCATCGGCAACACCCCGCTGATCCGGGTCCAGCGGGTCAGCCAAGGCTGCCAGGCTGAGTTGGTCGCCAAGCTCGAGAACTTCAATCCGCTCTGGTCGGTCAAGGACCGGATCGGCGTCTCGATGATCGACGCGGCCGAGCGTGATGGCCTGATCAACGCGGAGACGACGATCATCGAACCGACCAGCGGGAACACGGGAATTGCCTTGGCTTTCACCTGCGCGGCTCGGGGCTATCGCCTGATGGTGACGATGCCCGAGAGCATGTCGATCGAACGTCGACGGCTGATGAAGGCCTTCGGCGCCGAGATCGTCCTGACACCGGCCGAACAAGGGATGCCCGGTGCGGTCCGTCGGGCCGAGGAGATCCACGAGACGACCGAAAACGCCTTCATGCCGATGCAGTTCCGCAACCCGGCCAACCCCGAGATCCATCGGCGGACCACCGCTGAGGAGATCTGGCGCGATACCCAAGGGCGGGTCGACATCCTAGTCTGCGGCGTCGGCACCGGCGGCACGATCACCGGCTGCGGCGAGGTGCTCAAGCAGTACAAGCCGTCGGTGAAGGTCGTCGCCGTCGAGCCGGAGACCTCGCCAGTCCTGACCCAGAACAGCAAGGGCGAGCCGATCCAGCCGGGCCGTCACAAGATTCAAGGGATCGGTGCGGGGTTCGTGCCGGACGTGCTCAACACCGAGGTGATCGACGAGATCCTGACCGTCAGCGACGACGATTCCTTCGAGACGGCGCGACAACTGGCCCGACTCGAAGGGATGCTGGTCGGCATCTCCTGCGGTGCGGCTGCGGCGGGGGCCTTGCAGGTGGCTCGACGGCCCGAGAACGCCGGCAAGCTGGTCGTCGTCATCTTGCCCGACCTGGGCGAACGCTACCTTTCCACGCCGCTCTATCCGGAGTGATCCAACCATGGCCGGGACGCCCCCGCCCGATCCGACGTCGCGGAACGAACACCGCGATCCGGGGCCCGTCCCGACCGGCACGCTGCGCGGGGAACCCGAGCCGCTCCGGTTCCCCGTCGATCTCTACCGCGTGATGATCGCCCATTGCCGAAGCGAAGCGCCGCTGGAGGCCTGCGGCTTGCTCGGCGGCGTGCCGCCTCGGATTACGGCGGTTTTCCCGACCCGCAATCGTGACGCCAGCCGAGTTCGTTATACCGTCGACCCCAAGCAACTCCTCGAAGCGCATCGGATCCTCCGCCAGGGTCAGGCGCAGTTCGTCGGGTTCTATCACTCACACCCGAACGGCCCGGCCTGGCCAAGTCAGACCGATATCCGCGAGAACTATTACGGGGATGTCCCCCGCTTCATCGTTTCATTGCGCGAGGCTGGTCCGCGGGGTATTTCCCAGCGCTTTGACGAGCCGGTCGTCCGCGCCTGGCAGATCCCCGGCCCCGATGCCGACGGTGAACTGGTCGAGGTCCCTTGGCAATTGGCGCCGACGACACCGGGGGGGCCCTTGACATTGCATTCGGAAGGGCCGGGTTACTATACTGTGCGCACGTTTCCCCCTGCCTTTCCAATGAATGCTTCGCGAGACTCGACTATGACCATGGAATGCACCCTCGTCATCTTCAAACCCGATTGCGTCCAGCGCCGATTGGTCGGCCAGATCCTTCAGCGGTTCGAGGCCAAGGGGATCCAAATTGCCGGTCTCAAAATGATGCGCGTCGACCGCGAACTGGCCGTCAAGCACTACAAGGAGCACGAGGGTAAGCCGTTCTTCGAAGGCCTGATCAGCTTCATCACGAGCTGCCCGGTCGTCGTGGCGCTGCTGGAAGGTGAGAACGCGATCAAGGTGGTCCGGACGATGATGGGCTCGACCAATGGAGCTGAGGCGGCCCCCGGGACCATCCGTGGTGACTTCGCGTTGAGCGTCCAAAACAACCTGATCCATGGCAGCGACAGCCCTGAATCGGCCGAACGCGAGCGAGCGCTCTGGTTCTCCAAGGACGAAGAGTATTGCTATGAGGTCGCGGGTACCCAGTGGGTCACCTCGGGCGACTGATCGTTCGTTGGTAGACCCGACACCTTTTGATCCTGTCCACTGGCCGCACTCGGAAATACTCACGCACGTCGTGAATCGACTTGCTGTGTCGCGGGCAGGATCGAGCCAAAGATGATCGATATGAGAGGGAAGGCCACTCCGGCTCGATGAGGAACCGGGGCGGGACGGATCTCTGCTCGACGCGTTGGGTCGGGCGCTTTATGTCTGGATTGGGGATCGAACAGACCAACCTCGAAGGGCACGTGCGTCCCCGGTGCGCGCAGACGTTGCGGGCCTTCCCGTTTCGTGGAGGATTGCAGGATGGCGAATTCGGATGGGTCGCGGAAGGCCCGCTTGGAAAAACTGCGCGAGGAGATCGATCGGCACGATCGGTTGTACTACGTCGAGGCGGCGCCAGCGATCAGCGACCGCGAGTACGACCGGCTCATGGACGAGCTCAAGCAGATCGAATCGGAGCATCCGGAGTGGGTCACGCCCGACAGCCCGACCCAGCGTGTCGGCGGTCAGCCGCTCGAGGAGTTTCGGACCGTCACCCATGCTTTGCCGATGCTCTCAATCGAGAACACGTACAACTTCGATGCGGTTCGCGATTGGGATGCGCGGATCCGACGGACCTTCAACGACGATGAAATTCTGACCTTCACCGTCGAGTTGAAGGTCGACGGGGTCGCCGTGAGCCTCCGCTACGAAGAGGGGCACCTGGTCCTGGGAGCGACGCGCGGCAATGGCGTCCAAGGGGACGACATCACGCAGAACCTCAAGACGGTCCGGTCGATTCCGCTCCGGCTCGAAGGGGATCCCCCGCCCTTGATCGAGATCCGTGGCGAGGTCTACATGCCCAACAGCGAGTTGATCCGGCTCAACGACCTCCGTCGCGAGGCTGAAGAACCTCCCTTCGCCAACCCGCGCAACGCCACTGCCGGCTCGCTCAAGCTGCTCGACCCGCAACTCTGTGCCACCCGACGGCTCCGGTTCATCGCGCACGGCTTGGGTCCGTTCGAGGGAATTGAGGAAACGTCTTACCGCGAGATCATGATGCGCGTCCGTGATTGGGGGATCCCGGTCAGTTCCGATCTGGAGCGGTACGAGACGATCGACGGGGTGATCGACCACGCGATGCGTTGGGAGTCGCTCCGCAACGGGCTCGACTATCAGACCGATGGCCTCGTCATCAAGGTTGATGATCTGGGCCATCGACGACGTCTCGGAGAACGAAGCAAAAGCTCTCGGTGGATGATCGCTTACAAGTATGAGGCGGAACAGGCCATTACCCGGCTGGTCGGCATCACCATCCAGGTGGGCAAGACGGGACGGTTGACCCCCGTGGCCGAGTTGGAACCGGTCGCCTTGGCCGGTACGACCGTCAAGCGGGCCAGCCTGCACAACGCTGAGGAGATCGAGCGGAAAGACGTCCGGATCGGCGACACCGTCGTGGTCCAGAAGGCCGGCGAGATCATCCCGCAGGTCGTCCGGGTCGAGACCGATGCCCGTGACGGCACCGAACAGACTTATGAATTCCCGACAACCTGTCCTGTTTGCGGACACGAGGTCGGCCGGGACACCGAGGGCGATGTCGATCTCCGCTGCCTGAACGTCCGCCAACGCTGTCCGGCGCAACTAAAAGGATGGATCAGCTACTTCGCACAACGCGATGCCATGGACATCGATGGTCTCGGCGACAAGCTCATCGAACAACTCGTGGACAAGCAACTCGTCACCGAACTGGCTGATCTATATCGGCTCGACGAAACACAACTCGCCGAGTTGGATCGGATGGGAACCAAGTCGGCGGCCAATCTAGTCCGTGCCCTGGACGAGTCAAGGACGCGGACGTTGAATCGCTTTCTTACGGGACTGGTCATCCGGCACGTCGGGAGAAGCGTCTCTGAAGTTCTGGCCCTGAAGTTCGACACCCTCGATGCGCTCCGCAAGGCGACGCAAGAGGACTTGGAGGCGATTCCGGAGATCGGGCCGGTCGTCGCGGAGAGCGCCGCGCGGTTCTTCGAGGATCCGGAGAATCAGCGGTTACTCGACTCCCTGATTGAGGTCGGAATGGATCCTCAACCTCTGGTACTCGACCAACCAGAAATCGATGGCACCCTCCCCCTCTCGGGCCAGACCGTCGTCATCACCGGAACCCTGCCGCGACGCTCGCGCGAGGAGGCGACGGCCTTGTTGAAGCGGCTCGGCGCCAAGGTCACGGGAACGGTCTCCAAGTCGACCACGATCCTCCTGGCCGGCGAGAAGGCGGGAAGCAAGCTCGAGAAGGCCAGGTCGCTCGGCATCGAGATCATGGACGAACCACGGCTCGAAGCACTAGCCAACGAGGCGGGCTTGGCCGAAGCGGCCCCGTCGTGAATCGTCCGCGGCTCGATACTCAATTCACCGCGCTTTGGGAAAGCAGCTTCGCTCCCAACAGGACATTTGCGATCCAACCCCATCGTAAGGACACGATGGGGTAGGGAGCCGTTTTCGCGGGCCCTGTCAATATGGGTGATTTGCCGAATTTGGTTGGATTGAGGGGGATGTCTGGGGTATGTTAAACAGAGCCTCTGAGAGGTCTCCACAGACTTCTTGGGTTGCGAGGCTTGTGATCCCCCATCGAGATTGGCTTTCGAGGTTTACTTCAAGATGCACTCCCTCCGTACCACCGCCACCGTGCTGGTGGCGGTCCTCCTGGGCGCTGTCGGGTTCTCGGGCATCGCACTGGCCCAAGACCTTCCCACCAAGGCGGACCCGACTCAGGTCGCGTCCCCGCAGTCGATGTCCCCCGCGGTCGCCGCGGCTGCTCCGGTCTTGGTTCCGACCACCCAGACCACCTACCAGTGCGTCCCGCAAGTCGTGAATCAGATGGTTCCGGTGACGCGTCAGCGCTTGGTCTCGTCGGTCGAGGTCCGCAACGTCACGCAGAACGTCGTCCAGACCCGGATGATCCCGGTCACGGTCCCGACGGTCGTCTGCCGTCCTGAGACCACCATGGAAGACCGGACGGTCGTCAAGCTCGAGCCCCAGACCACCACGCAGACCGTTCAGCGCGCCTACACCACCTTCGTCGATCAGGATCAGGTGATCACGAAGTATCAACCGAAGATCACCTATGTCGACGTTCCTCAGACGGTCTGCCAGCCTGAGACCTTCACGGTTCAGGTTCCCGTCCCCACGACCCGGACCGTCTTCGAGGAGTGCGGCGGCTATGTCACCAAGAAGGTCGCGGTTCGGACCGGCGGTCATGGTGGCGGCTGCTTCAGCGCCTGCGGCCACGTCAGCTACCTGACTCAGACGCAGTTCGTCAGCCGGAGGGTTCCGCGGGTCATTCGAGAGACCCGCTTCGTCAACCAGGTCCGCCAGCGGATCGTTCCGCGCCAGGTCATCACCAAGGTGGCCCGCACGATCATGGAACCGGTCCAGGTCACGGTGAAGACCCGCGTCCCGCAGGTCGCCTACCGGGATGAAGAGGTTCAGGTCACCAAGATGGTCCCGGTCGAGAGCACCATCCAAGTCCCTGTCACCCGGATGATCCAGTCAACCGAGACTCAGACCCGCCAGGTCCCGCAACTGGCCTACCGGGATGAAGAGGTCCAGGTCACCAAGATGGTCCCGGTCGAGAGCACCATCCAGGTCCCCGTCACCCGGATGATCCAGTCGACCGAAACCCGGACCCGTCAGGTCCCGCAACTGGCCTACCGGGATGAAGAGGTCCAGGTCACCAAGATGGTCCCGGTCGAGAGCACCATCCAGGTCCCTGTGACCCGGATGGTCCAGGAGACCGTTGAGGTCACGCGGCTCCAACCGCAAACCGAGGTGGTCCCGGTCGTCCGTCAGATCAGCGTCCCCACCACCCAGGTGGTTACCGAGACGGTCATGGTCTGCCAGCCCCAGGTCGTCACCCGTCAGGTTCCGACGACCCAGACGATCGTGGTTCCGATGCAACGCGCCGGTCACGGCTTCGGCCTGGGCCATGGCCTGCTGCATCACTGAGTCGATATGGGGTCAAGGCCGCTTCACGCTGACTGATGATATCTGGTCCGATCGGGGTTTTCTCGTCCGCCCGTTCGGTTGAGAAACCCCGATCGAATTCGGAAGCGGCTGCTTCGCAATGCCAGCGGATCGGCCTCCGATGCCGGTTCGATCTGTGAGCCTCCTTTCACGTTGTTCCCTAGATCGGGATCAGACGTTGGAAGGAGGCTTTTCTGATGAGGGATCGTCGTTCCCAGGAAGATCGCAGTGACGCCAGCCATCAGGTCGTCTCGAGGATCGGTCCCGGCGAATCTCGCTCCCCGCCCGAGGCGAACTCTTATGAGGGTCACTTACGATACCGAGAGGACCGTCGCGTCGACTACAATGCCCAGAGTTGCGACTCGAAGAACCGACCGCATCCGCTATCGGTCGTGACGTTCGACGTACCGGTCTGTTCCTAAAGGATCCTTCGCCATGAACTTCGCCACGATCCGCTTCAGCATGGTCGGGCTCGTCATTGTCGGCTTGTCCGTCTGGGCGTTCACCCAGCCCCGCACGGCCGCGACGGGTCCGGAATCGTCGTCCCTCCAGCCTGCCCCCCGAGGAGATACGCCCGTGGAGACCAACGATCCGACCGACACAAACCTGAAGCAGGCCACTATTGGCGGCGGCTGTTTCTGGTGCGTCGAGGCCGTCTTCCTCGAAGTCGCCGGGATCAAGTCGGCCGTCTCGGGCTATGCGGGCGGCCATGTCCCCAACCCGACCTATGAACAAGTCTGCGCCAAGACAACTGGTCACGCCGAGGTTGTCCAACTGACCTACGACCCGGAAGTCATCACCTTCCCCGAGATCCTCGAGATCTTCTGGAAGACTCACGACCCAACTACGCTCAACCGCCAAGGCGCTGACGTTGGCCCCCAATACCGCTCGATCATCCTCTACCACGATCAGGAGCAGAAGGAGCTGGCCGAGAAATACAAGGCTCGGCTCGATGAATCGGGCGCTTTCGACAACCCGATCGTCACCGAGATCGCCGCGCTTGAGACCTTCTATCCGGCCGAGAATTACCACCAGAACTACTATAAGAACAATCCCTTCCAAGGCTATTGCGCCTTCGTGATCCGTCCCAAGATGGAGAAGTTCCGTAAGGCCTTTGCTGAAAAGCTCAAGAAGGACTGAGCCAAACATCCTTATCTGAGATCGAGCATGATAATCCGATGCGGGCGTTGAAACCCGCATCGGATCCATCTGATTATGATGCCTTCTACTGAAATCGTTTACTTGTCTCCGGTGATTTGTTCCGCAACACGCGATAGTTCGTCGTGATCGTTGGTCTCGACCAGCCGGATCGTGAACCGCTGGGGCGTTGAGTCGAGGAATTTGGTCAGGCCGGCTCGGCCGAACCCGAAGACGGTCATCTCGCGGTTCATGGAATAGAAGCGGTCGGGGTGTTCGTCATCCTCGTGGTGGACGACGAGCAGGGCGCGCTCGACCTGGGGATCGGCGTCGCCGAAGGCGATCCATTCGGGTGCGGGGATGTCGCCGCGATGTTCGATCCGCATCGGTTGGGGCCGGTCGATCGCGGAGGTCATCCACCAGTCCTCGCCGTCGAACGAGCCGCCAGGCGTCCCTTCATAGAGGATCCAATAGCGGTAATCAGCCGGCATCTTGGTCATGGTGAAGGTCATGCCGTCGGCTCGGAACTCATACCGCCCAGCCCAAAGGCCGTTGTCGGAGTCGACCTCGATGGTCACGCGGTCGCCTGTGTTCTGGACGACCCGGGTCGAGGCGGGATCGGTCGCGTCGTTCCGTGGATGGAAGTAGTTCCCGGCCTGCTTGTGGACGGCATTGGGGAAGCCGCGATACTCGCCGGCCGAGCCGCTCCCGGTCGTCGGCTCGAAGCCGATCCAGTCGTGACCGTCGCGATCGATCAGGCTGCTCAGGCCCGCGCCGGTCTTCTCCAAGTAGTAGGTGGCGTTCGGCGTGGTGATCCGATAGGCGGGCAAGTTCCCAGCCGAGGGATCGACCGCATCCGTATCAAGTTGGACCGTTCCCTCGATTTGTTCGGTGTCCGGTGTTTGTCCGTTTTCCTCAAGCGCAACCAGCCCATCGTGAGAGATCTTCAAAAGCGAGCCTGTTCCATCGATGAACTTGCCGTCGATGACCCAGGCGTTGCGGAGCAGGACATACAGCGCACCGGCGTCGTTGAAGCGGAGGTCGACGGGTCGTCGGAGTCCGGTCGCGAACGGGATGGCCTGCTCGGGTCTCGATGGATCGATTGCCTTGATCCAGCCTTGGACGAAGTCGGCGAAGAGGTATGTGCCCTCGGGCAGAACCTTAGTCCCGGCCCCTTCGGGGACGAAGTCGCCACCGGAGATCGAGGCCTGCGGGTACCAGTGGATCGGACCGATGTACGGAGTCTCCGAGTCGCGAGGGCCGTGATCGACGACCGGCCAACCGTAGTTCCCGCCCACGCGCCCGGGGTTGATCTCCTCGAACTTGCCGCCGACGTCGTTGATCAGCATCAGGCCGTCGGTGGCTCGGACGGCGAAGGTGAACGGGTTTCGGCATCCGTAGGCCCAGATCGCCTGATACTTGCCGGCGGTCTGGTCAAGGAAGGGATTGTCCAGGGGGATCGAGCCGTCAGGTCGAATCCGGAGGATCTTGCCGAGGAAGGTGTCGAGTCGCTGGGCCGGAGCGCCGGCGGTCTGCTCGCCGATGCCGACGTAGAGGCAGCCGTCGTTGCCGAAGTGCAACGCGCCGCCTTGATGGCCGTTCGGGACGTTTCCGCCCATTGTGGTCTGATCGTCGCCCTCAAGCAGGACCACCTCGGTCTCAGGGAGAGCGACGTCCCCCTCGACAACGAATCGGCTGACCCGATGGTGCGGGTAGGGTTGCCGCGCGACCCAGCAGACGTAGACGAACGGCTCGACAGGGAAGGCCGGGTCGACCGTCACGCCGATCACCCCGCGCTCCCAGCTCGAATCGACCGGACGGGTCAGCATCGGCTCTTCAAGCAGGCGATCCCCTTTGACGACGCGGACCCGACCCGGTTGCTCGCAGACCAAGACGCGACCGTCGGGCAAGGTCTCCAAGGCTGTCGCGCCATCCAGGCCGGTCGCCACGACATCGACCCGATAGCCGCTCGGCACCGTGATCGGACCGGTGATCCCCGACCCGAACTTGGGCTTACCGCCCGGTCGGAGCGTCTCCAGGTAGGCGATCAGGTCGGTGAACTCCGACGGGCTCAACGCGTCCACCAACCCCGACGGCATCAGCGAGACCGGATCCAATCGCCGCGCTTCGATGTCGGATTCGGGGATCTCCCGAGAGCGTCCCTCGGCGTCGATGAGTCGGACCACGTCGCGCTGCTCGGACGGCTCGACGATCCCGCTGTAGGTCTGTCCGTCCAGGGTCAGGATCAGGCTCGAGCGGTACCCTTCGACGATCTGGCGAGACGGCTCGAGGATCGACTCGATCAGGTGCGGCCGATCGAACTTACCGCCGATGACGCTCAGGTCCGGACCGATCGCTCCGCCCTCTCCGCCGATCCGGTGGCAGGTTGCGCAACGCGTCTGATCGTCGCGCCGATATAGGGCGCGACCCCGGTCCGGATCCCCCGGATGGGTCAAGGCGTGGTCGCGAAGCGATTCGAGCCGGCCGAGGTCCGACGCCTTGGCCATCGAGATCGCCACGCTCAGCATGAGGGTCAGGACGATCCCCACGATCGCGATCGGGTAAGTCATCATATCTCCGTGAAGCGCGAGTTAGGCGAGGCCTGGGCGGGAGAACATAATGACGATTTTGGATCGATCCGCCCGCGCTTGCAACGCAAGAGCTCTCGTCCCCCGTCGATCGTTCGGACGCGTTTGCTTCGCGCTTCGTGCCGTTATGCAATCGGGGCCGTGTCCTCTCCGTCATTGAAACGAGGACACGACCCTCGAGTTGAATCCCGACCGGCATCGATCGGGATCGTCTGGAATGGCGAATCGGCAATCCGAACCGACTCGTTTAATCGTCCAGAGAGTCGAAGTGACCCGGGATCAGAGGCCGTGCGGGGGTCGTGATCCCTCGACGGATCAGGAACCGGGCGAGGAAGTCGCTGCCGGGCCGCGTGTTGCCGGTCGGGAAGAAGCCGGGGAACTCACCGTCGAGCGGGTTCCCGGCGAGGTCGACGATCCGATCGGCGAAGCCGGTCACGCGGAACCGGCCGTCGAACAGCGGTCGGTCCCGATTGACCTCGAACCCAACGGTCCGGAGGATGTCCGAGCCGCCCAGGTCGATCGGCAGGGCCGGGCGCGGACGGACCCGGAAGGACCCCGGCTGGAAGAGGATCTCGCGGTTGAGACCCGAGCCCGGATCGAAGATCTGGACGGCGAACCGACCACGCTGCGGCTGGGCCACCGCGTTGAGCACCACCGGAGGCTGGGTGTCGATAACCAGGGTCCCGATCTGGGCCTCGAGGGTCAGCGTGGCGTCGGGGTCGTCGGGGTTGAATGCGACGCCTTGGATGGAAAAGGTGCCGTCGGGCAGGGCCAACGACTCGAGCTGATACAAGTTGTCGGGACCGGCGGCGACTTGGCCAAGGAAGGTGGACTCGCCATCCTGGACCGCCGAGAGTCGGACGAGGAATCCGGCTGGGGCGGCGCCCGAGAAGGTGGGCGTGGCGTCGTTGGTAATCACGACACCCCCGGACAGGTTGGCGCCCTGCAGAGTGATCGCGAAGGTCGAGCCGAGCGCAGCGACACCGGCCGTCCCGGTCCCGGTTCCCGTCTCGCCGTCGAGGTCGTCGACGGTCACGGTCACGGTGAAGGTCCCCGGCGCGGCGAAGACATGGCTACCGATGACCTCGAAGGTGGTCACCCCGTCGATCGGTTGCGGGTCGGCCAGGACGATCGTGCCAAGCTCGGTGGGCGTACCGTCGCCGTAGTCGATCGTGGCGAGGAAGTCGGCCGGATCGGTCGAGCCGTCGGCGTCGGTGAACGTGGCCACGACGATATCGGTCAGGGGCGTGCCGGCGATTGTCGTGATCGGGATGACGTCGATGACCGGCGCATCATCGACGCTCAGGACACTCACCTGGACCGTCGCCGAAGCGCTGTTGGCGGTCCCGTCGGTCGCTCGGTAGGTGAACGAGTCGGTCCCGTTGAAGTCGGGGTCGGGCGTGTAGGTCAAGGAGCCATCGTCGTTGGTGACGAGGGTGCCGTTGCTCGGCTCGGTCTCGAGGACCAGACGGAGCGTGTCACCATCGACATCGAGGTCGTTGACCAAGACGCCGATCGGATCGAGGGTCAGGACCTCATCCTCATTGACGCTGAGCTGGTCACCAGCGGCGACCGGCGCGTTGTTGATCGCGACGTCGGAGACCTCGACCAGTTGATAGGTAGTGAGGGTGCCGGTTTCTTCGTTGGCGACTAGCAAGAGTGGCTGGCCGTTCGGACTGGCCGACGCATCGATGAATTCGAGGCCCTCGGGGCTGACGTCGCTCTCAAGTCGCGAGTAGTCGACGAAGAACGGGTTGAACGGGTCGGTGATGTCGTAGGTCATCACGCCGCCCGGCCCGCGCTCCAGGCCGATGAAGGCGAAGGTCCGTGACCCGATCGTGGCGACCTCGACGGCCTCCGGCTCAGCCCCCTTGTTGTCGCTCCGGGTGTCGAAGAGGGCGGGGTCGCCGTCGTCGGCGTTGAAGAGCGTTGGGACGATGTCGGCGGTCAGGCGGGCGAAGTCGTCGGAGCTATCGAAGACGAGGTTGCCGTTCTGATCGAAGATGCTGAACGAGCGTCCGCCGAAGGTGAAGAGCTGCTCAAAGTCGCCGTCCAGACCGAGGTTGCCGTCCTGCTGCAGTTCGGAGACCTCCAAGCGGCCGAGGTTCTCATCGAGTTGGAGCGTGTCGGCGTCGGGGAAGACGGTCGAGTCGAGCGTCAGGGCGGAGACCCGCTCGGCCTCGTCGCGGGCGTCGCCTTCGTTGGCCATCACGTAATAGGTGATCCCATCGACTTCATACGAGGCGATGCCGTCGGGCATGAACATGCCGAACACCGGCGCATTGATCAGGCCGATCTCGGCGTCTCGGTCGCTCGGATCGAGCGTGTTGCCCGGCCCGTCGAACGAAAGCAGGCCCAACTCGATCACCGGCGCGTCGGGTGAGATCGCGATCGTACCGTCCCCAGGGATCGGCTCATCGAGCAGGTTGAAGTCGTTGTCGTTGAGCACCGCCAACCGGCCGTCATCCAGCAAGGCCAAGCCTTCGGGCTTGTCGTTGGGCAGATAGCCGATCGAGGGTAGGTTGGTCACCTTGATCTTGTTGACCGGGGTGATCCCCTCGCCCTCGAGATCATCCGGCGTGAGTTGCTCCAGGGTCAGGCCGCCTCCGATCGTCTGATTGAGAATGTTGGTGGCGCCGTTGATATTGACCTCGAAGAGGAACTTCTTCGATGTCGTCGTGACCGAGCTGTCACGTTCGATGACGACGAACCGGCCATCACCGAGGAAGACCGCGTCGCCGATCTTATCGACGACCAAATCGACCACGTCGGAGGCTTCGAGCAGGTAGACGAATTCCGCCACCGGCTGACCCGCGTCGTCCCCGGACGTATCGATCGCGAGGATTCGAATGATGTCTGAAGCATCAGCAGTTGCCTGGTCTGGGTTCGCTAAGGGCGACTGGATGAAGGCGTAGAGCAGGTCGTTGTCCGGGTCGAGGGCAATGGCCTCGAACCCCCGGTTCAATTGGCGAGTTCCGTATTCCGACGGCAGGGTCTCGGTGCCGAAGTCGCCCTCGGAACCGCCGCCGGCTACGCCCGCCCCCACAGGGACGAAGCGGTCGATCAGGACGCCGTTCGCATCGAAGTGGTAGATCGATGGGCGATACTCGTCGACCATCCAGAACGAATTATCTGAGGGATCGACAACGATCCCCTCCAGGTCAGCGCCGAAGGGGTCGAGGGACAACGGGTTGCCCTCGAGATCGACCGGGTCCTCATCGAGGATCGCCGAGTTGGGGAGTCCCGTAATCGGTGTGGTTCCATCGCTCCGGAACAGCGGGATGTTCTGGCCGAGCGTGATCGTGCCGGTGACTGGGTCGAGAAGGAACCGCTGGACTTGCGCTTGGAAGTCGGGCAAGGCGAAGGGGCGTTCCGTATCACCGTCGTCATCCACATCAGTCGGCGCCCCGTTGGGCCCACGGTCGAGCACGGTGACGAACAGCAAATTCCCGTCGGGATCGGTCCCTTCGAAGTCGAGGCCGGAGAACCCGCCGAGTTGGATGTCCTGGCCGCCAGCGGTCGTGCCGAGCACCGGCAGATCCTCGAAGGCGAACGTCTCCAGCGAGACCGGCCCTTGCGAGAAGTCCTTGACGCCCAAGGGGAGCAGGTCGAGGAACTCTTGAGTGGCCAGGTCGAGCACGGCGACGGCGTTGGCTTCCTGGAGCGTCACGAACGCGGTCTGACCGTCGGGGGCGACGGCGATGAACTCGGGCTCGACGTCGACCGAGACGGTGAGGTCGGGGAAGATCCGGACCCCCTTGGCGCGGAACTCGTCCTCGCGACCGTTGAAGCTGGTGAACCCGACATCAGTCACGTCGTCGGCGTCGATGTTCTCTGCACCATCGGTCAAATCGATGATCGAGACCGAGGCCGACGGGTTGACGCCGGTGGCCGGATCGGGTTCGCCCTCGTTGGCCACGAGGATCGATGTCCCATCGGGCGTGAAGGTCAGCATGTCGGGCAAGGGTCCGACGGCGACTTGATTGAGGATCGTCCCGTCGGTGTCGAGCAGGACGACCGAGCCGGGATTGGTCGAGACCGACTCACCGGGTCCGATCGGTGCGCTGACGGCGGCGGCGACGAGGCCGTCAAAGATCGCCACGCTATTGACGCTTGGCCCGGCCGTGGACAGATCGACCGTCTCGACGATCGCCGGTGCGGTCGGGTCGGACAGGTCGACGATCGTCAACAGTGATCCGCCGGTGACGAACGCCCGCTGCGAGGCGGCGTCATAAGCCGCGATCTCGGCATCGCCGCTCAAATCAACCGTCCCGATCGGGTGGAGGACCGGATCGGGGGCCAGGACGGTGTCGTTGCGGACCGCCAAGTTCTGGATCCGCGTATCGAAGTCGGCGTCGACGTCCGGCTGGTTGAACGTGGCCGTCGAGTCGATCGAGGCCGTCTCCTGGAGGAATTGAATCAGCGCTGATTGTTCGCCGACGGGATTCCCATCGTCGCCCACGAGGGTCGTGATGTCGGTCCCCAAGGTGGGATAGGGATACCCGTCGCCGCCAAGACCGTCCCCGTTCTCGTCGTCGATCAGGAAGTCCAACGTGACGATTCGGAAGGTCCGACCGGGGTCGCCGACGATCTGGCCGTCCTGCACGACGATGTCGCGGTTGCCGGTGGTTTGGTCGAGGACGACGAGGCTCCGGATCCGCTCGCCTTCGGTGGTGACGGTGGCCAGGCCGGTATCGGTGTCGCCGTCGAGCACTTGGGCTGTTTGGGTCGCATCGAAGCTGAAGGCCAAGCCGCCGACCTGCGGGAACTCCCCGGGCGTGGCGCCTGGCTCGGTGGCGGACACGGCGTGCTCGAGGATCCGCTTGAGGTTCTCGGCGGTCAAGGTTACCAAGGACAAGGAGTTGTTGAAGCTGAGGGCGTTCTCGACATCGAGCTGGGTGATCTGGCCAGGCTCGACGCCGAGGTTGGGGTCGCCTTCGGGGGGCAAGGCCTGATTGGCATTGGTGATGAGGCCGATGCTGTCACGGATCCCTCCACCGTTCTTGAGCGAGATGGTGACCGTCGGGTCGGTCACGCGAGCGATCTCGAGGTTGGCATCGGCGGTCAGGTTACCCAGGTTCGTCTCCTCGGTCCGAACCGAGTCGCGGGCGCCGTTGAGGAAGACCGTCGTGTCACCGACCGGGGTAAATCGGTCGGCCAGGACCGAGTTGACCGCCGTCGTGATCTCGCGGACGGCCGCGCCCTTCGTTCCCGGAGCGAACGGGTCCTCGACCGGGAAGAGGTCATCCACCCCTTGATCGTCGGTCGCCAACGGGCCGTTGAGGCTGGCATCCAGCGCCGAAGTGTCGATGATCCCCATCTCATCGAAGCCGACGACCAGTCGACCGACATAGCGATAATCGCCGTCGGTGCTCACGATCAAGGTCGGGTTGCCGCTCAGGTCGGTCGTCTGGATCGGGTAGGTCCCCTCGGCCGTATCGCCGGGCCGAAGCCGATCGTCCTCGTCGGCCAGGAGGGTCGACGAGCCGCCCGCGACGATCACATCGACGCCATCGAGCAAGCCCGCGAGTGCCTCTTCGTTGCTTAACTGCTGGAGGTGAGTCAACAGAACGATCTTGTCCACGCCAGCGGTCGTCAATGCATCGATCTGGCCTTGGATGATCGTGGCCAACGCTTCGAGATCGTTCAGGTCACTGGGCTCGATCCCGATGTTATTGCCCGGTGAGGAGAGGTTGGCCAGATCGGGAGTCGTCGCGCCGATTAGGCCGATCAACTCCCCGTCGACGTCGACGACCGCGCTGGGCGCGATCTGGCCGAGGAGCATGCTCAGGTCTTGGCCGGCCATGTCGACGAAGCTGTCGGAGAGTTCGGGCTCGTTGGTGAAGTCGAGGTTGGCCGAGAGATACGCGAATTGGCCGCCGACCCAGTCGCCGTCGGCGGTCGATTGAGGCTCGAAGGCGGTCGCCAGACCTCCGGGGCCGGCGTCGAACTCGTGGTTGCCCAGCGCTGAGGCTTGGAACCCGATCGCGTTCATGATCGCGATGTCGGCCCGACCGTCGCCGGGCAGGCCCAACAGGTCGGCCAAGGCAGGGTCGTCGCCGGAGTCAAAGAACGGTCCGGGGATGAAATTGTCGCCGGCCGAAAGGATCAACGTGTTGGCGAAGGACTCATCGATCGCGTCGACGACGGCCGCGAAATTGGGCGCCACGTCATCGGCGTCGGCACCCGCCTCCAGATCGGAGGCATGCAGGAGCTGCAATTGGAAGTCCACGGCCAACAGACAACGAGGTTCCAGGGCTTCCGCACGCATCCGAACCGATCGACGCTCCCGACGACCCACGCCGCGCGGATCCGTCCCTTTGAGGTGTGCCATCGTGACCCTCGTCTCGTACTGGAAAACCCGCCGACCCAAACCCGTGGTGGCGGAAAATAGGGAGGTTCGATGGAATAGATATCAGACGAAGTGGGGAGAGCGGGCTCGCTTCGGCGATGTCCGTCCCGCTTTGTTCGGTCGAGTCCGCACAATCGGGATGGCTCCGACGGACGGGCGATCGAACATCTCGCGGGTTCGAGACCGGGTATCCGGTGATCATCGTCCCTTGTAAAATCGTTCTTTAACAACGGACCCGGCGACCACACGATCCGGTCCGGTCATTGCGGGTCGATCGACTCATGGTGGTCAACGGATTCCTGACACGTGATCCGAATCCGAGGATGAGGAGTTCGAACGTGATGCCGACGATTGGCAAGGCGAGGTCGGGAAACGCCACGATGCGGGGGCTGGTCTTTGGCTTCGGTCTGTTCATTGCGTTGATGTCGATGAGCCGGACGGCGCGGGTTTACGGCGACGACCATCAACCCTCAACGATCGAAGCGACGATCGACTTCGCAACCCAGATCCGGCCGATCCTCTCCGACGCCTGTTTCCATTGTCACGGCCCCGACACGCGCAACAACAAGGCGGGACTCCGACTAGACACACCCGAAGGGGCGTTCGGGACGACCGAACTGGGTGGGATTGCCGTCGTCCCGGGCGACCTCGAAGCCAGCGAAATGTACTGGCGGATCACGGCCGAGGATGACTTCGAGGTTATGCCGCCCCCCGAGGCGAACCGGACCTTGAAGCCCGAGGAGATCGCCCTCCTGACTCGCTGGATCGAGCAAGGGGCCCCTTGGGAGGAGCACTGGGCGTTTCGGGCTCCCGAACCAGTTGAAGTTGCCGAGGTCAACACCTCCGTTGCGCTGTCGAACCCGATCGACCGCTTCGTCGAGGCCCGTCGACAGCTCGAAGCGCCCGATTTGCCGGTCAGTCCGCCCGCCTCGCGCGAGGCCTTGATCCGTCGGCTCGCCTTCGATTTGACCGGCCTGCCCCCAACGGCTGAGCTGGTCGCGCGGTTCGTCGACGACGACCGCCCCGACGCGAATCAACGTTTGATCGATCGACTGTTGGGCTCCCCAGCCTTCGGTGAGCGGATGGCCGTCGAATGGCTCGACCTGGCCCGATACGCCGACACGTATGGGTATCAGGCCGACGTTTATCGTGCCGTCTGGCCGTACCGCGACTGGGTCGTTCGAGCATATAACACCAACATGCCCTATGACCAGTTCGTCACCTGGCAACTGGCCGGCGACCTGCTCGGGGAGCCGACCCGCGACCAGCGGATCGCCACCGCCTTCAACCGACTCCATCGCCAGACCAACGAGGGCGGCAGCGTCGAGGAGGAGTTTCGGATCGAGTACGTTTCGGACCGTGTCAACACCTTTGCCACCACGTTCCTCGGACTCACGATGGAGTGCGCTCGATGTCACGATCACAAATATGATCCATTGAGCCAGCGCGAGTATTATCAGTTCTCCGCCTTCTTCGACAACATCGACGAATCCGGATTGTATTCGCATTTCACCGATGCGGTTCCAACACCAACCTTGTTGTTGACCGACGCCGACCAGGATCGCCGGATCGCCGCGATCGAATCGGAGATCGCCGAGGCCGAGTCGCATCGAGCCACCCTGATCTCCGACCGTGAGTCGGAGTTTCAAGACTGGCTCGAACGGGGTGGCGACCTGCCGGCAACGGACGAGATCTCTGATCGGCTGGCCCGGTTCGACCTCGATGAGGTCAGTTCGAGTCGGGTCATCGATGGGCTCGACTCAACGCGTCACGGGACCGTCGGTGATGGGATCACGGTCATTCCAGGTCGTTTGGGCTCGGGCTCGGCGTTGGCCCTCGACGGCGAGTCGCCCCTGGTCTTGCCCCTGGGCAATTTCACCCGCAATGACCCGTTCACCATCGCCGCCTGGATCCGCGCTGATCGGATCTACGACCGCGCCGTCGTCTTTCACCGGTCACGCGCTTGGACCGATGCGGGGAGCCGAGGCTACCAACTCCTGATCGAGCGCGGACACCTGAGCACATCGCTGATCCACTTTTGGCCCGGCAATGCGGTCCGGGTCCGGGCGATCGACCCGCTCCCGGTCGACCGCTGGGTGCACGTCGCCTGGACTTATGACGGGTCCAGCCGGGCGTCGGGCCTGATGCTCTACCTCGATGGCCGGCCGGTCGAGTTGGAGGTCGTCCGCGACAAGTTGACCAAGAACATTACCGGCGGCGGAGGCGACGAACTGACCTTCGGCCAACGGTTCCGCGATCGCGGGTTCGTGGGCGGTCGAGTGGACCAGATCGAGGTCTTCACCCGCGCCTTGTCTCCGTTGGAAGTCGCCCGACTCCACGGTGACGACACGCTCGACGTGGCCCTCGTGCCGGCTGATCCCGGATGCGATCGCGATCCCGCCTCCGTTGATGCGCTCCGGGCCACCTACTTCTCGGCCGTCGATCCGGTCATCCGTGATCTCGAGATCCGGCTCCACCATTTGCGTTCGGAACGGAGCCGATTGGTCGACCCGATCCCTGAGTTGATGGTCATGGAGGAGCTTCCCGAACCTCGACCAACGTACTTGCTCGATCGCGGCTCGTACGAGACGCCGAGCGATCCCGTGGCCCCCGAGACACCCGCCGTCCTGGGACTCTTGGACTCGAACCTGCCGCGCAACCGGCTCGGCCTGGCGTATTGGCTGACCGACCCCGAGAATCCGTTAACCTCCCGGGTAGCGGTCAATCGCATCTGGTCTCGATTGATGGGTCGCGGCCTCGTCGTCACACCGGAGGACTTCGGCAGCCAAGGGGCCGCTCCGACCCACCCCGAGCTGCTCGATTGGCTCGCGTGCCGGTTCGTCGATGATGGTTGGGATGTTAAAAGGTTGGTCCGCCTCATCGTCAACTCATCGACCTATCAGAGATCCATCATCGCCGAGCCGAGACAGCTCCGCGACGACCCTGAGAACCGCTGGCTGAGCCGAGCGAACGCCGGCCGACTGCCGGCCGAGATGGTCCGCGACGCCGCCCTCGCGGCCAGCGGTCTGCTCGTCCCCGAGATCGGCGGTCCGCCGGTCAAGCCGTTTCAACCGGCCGGTCTCTGGCAGGAGAAGTCGGGCAAGGTCTATCGTCGCGACCCCGGCGCAGACAGTCATCGACGCACCCTCTACACCTACTGGAAACGGACCTCACCCCCGCCGGCCTTGTTGACCTTCGATGCGGCCAAGCGCGACGTCTGCCTGGCCCGCCGACAGCCGACCGCCACACCGTTGCAAGCGTTGGTCCTACTCAATGATCCCCAGTACATCGAGGCTGCCACAGTCCTCGCCGCCGAGACGATCGGCCAAGTGATCGACGACGACGCCCGGATCGTCCGACTGACCCGAACCCTCTGGGGCCGCCTGCCCGACGACCGGGAGCGGGCGATCATGCACCAGATCGTCCGGGAACAGCGGGTCGAGTTCGCCTCGGAGGAGGCCGATCCGAACCCCTATTTGACCCTCGGCGACTTGTCCGGGCCGACCGACCTCGAACCAGCGGAACTGGCCGCCTGGACCGCATTGACCCAGGCCCTGATGAACCATCACGACGCCGTCGTCCGCCCTTGATTTCGACGTCACGAACTATGTTGATCCGCGACGACGATCCGAACCAGTTCGTCACATCATCCTGAAGACCGAGGTGCCTCATCATGTGGACAAACGACACAAATTCACTAAGCGGATTTCTCGAGGCACAAACACGTCGGCATTTCTTTGCAAAGAGCGGCCTCGGGCTCGGCACTGCGGCCTTAGCGAGCCTGCTGGGTAGCGACGCGTCGGCTCTGTCCTGGAGTCCGTCGGACACGGACGGTTCATCGCCGATGTCGAGACCCGGCCTAGGCGGGGTCCTGGAGTCGACCCACCACCGCCCGCGAGCCAAGCGGGTTATCTCGCTGTTTATGAGCGGCGGGCCGTCGCAACTCGAGTTGTTCGACCCCAAGCCCATGCTCAACGAACGTCGAGGGGAAGACCTGCCCGAGTCGGTCCGCCAAGGTCAGCGGCTGACCGGGATGTCGGCCAACCAGGCGCGATTGCCGATGGTCGGCTCGCCGTTCGCCTTCGACCGGCACGGTGAGTCGGGGACTTGGGTCAGCGAGCTTCTTCCCCACACCGCGCGGGTCGTCGACGAACTCTGCATCGTTCGCTCGATGTATACCGAGGCGATCAACCACGATCCGGCCATCACCTTCTTCCAGACCGGAGCACAGATCGCTGGGCGGCCCTCGATCGGCTCTTGGCTGAGCTATGGGCTCGGCACGGCCAACCGCGATCTGCCCGCCTTCTGCGTCCTGATCAGCAAGGACAAAGGGGGGCAGCCGCTCTACGCGCGGCTCTGGGGCAACGGGTTCCTCCCTTCGGAACATCAAGGGGTCCAGTTCCGATCCGGTCGCGACCCGGTCCTCTACCTCAACAACCCACCGGGTGTGACCGGTCGGAGTCGTCGGAAGCTGCTCGACCGCCTCGGCGAACTGCACCGGATCCGACTCGATGAGACGCTCGACCCAGCGCTTGAAGCGCGGATCGCACAGTACGAGATGGCCTTCCGGATGCAGTCGAGCGTGCCGGAGGTCACCTCCTTCGACGGCGAGCCCGAATCGACCTTCGACCTCTACGGCCCCGACAGCCGGGACCCCGGCACCTTCGCGGCCAACTGCTTGATGGCTCGACGGCTCGTCGAGCGTGGGGTCCGCTTCGTCCAACTCTTTCATCAGGGTTGGGACCAGCATGGCGGCCTTCCCAAGGGGATCGCTCGACAGTGCCTCGAGACCGATCGAGCCTGCGCCGCGTTGATCACCGACCTGAAACGCCGCGGTCTCCTGGACGATACCCTGGTTCTCTGGGGAGGTGAGTTCGGCCGGACCAACTACAGCCAGGGCAAGCTGACGGCCACCAACTTCGGTCGTGATCACCATCCACGGTGTTTCAGCATCTGGATGGCCGGCGGTGGGGTCCGTGCCGGCACGACCCACGGCGCCACCGACGCGTTCGGATATAACATAGTCGAGGATGGTGTTCACGTCCACGACCTGCACGCGACCGTCCTCCAGACCCTTGGCATCGACCATACTCGACTAACCTACAAGTACCAGGGACGTTACTTCCGACTGACCGATGTCCATGGACGGATCGTCAAGCCTCTGCTGGCCTGAACCCGATACGGGCTGCGCTCCCCCGACGATTTTGGATTCGAACCGACACCTCTTCATACTCCAAACAACCAAGCATCCTGCATCAAGGAGATCTTTCATGGACCGACGTGTGTTTTTCAAGTGGCTTTCGGCGATCGCCATCACGACCGTTGCGCTGACCGCCTCCACCTCAACGGACGCCTCGTCGGAGGCCGATCCGGTCAAGGCCCTGCTCATCACCGGCGACCACGCCTACCACGACTGGCGGGCGACCACCGCCACCTTCGAGCGTTTCCTGACCGAGTCGGGTCGGATCGACCTCGACGTCACCACAACCCCGAGCACCGCCCTGACCCTCGAGAACCTCGCCAACTACGATGTTCTGATCCTTAACTACAAGGACTCCAACGAACCACCTGCCGACACGACCTGGTCGGAGGAGAACAAGCAGGCCTTCCTGAGTGCCGTCCGAGGTGGGACCGGCCTGGTCGTCTACCACTACGCCGCCGCGGCGTTCACCCGACCGGAGAATTGGGATGAGTTCGAACTCGCCATCTGCGGCGGTTGGAGGACTCAAGGGTTCCACGGTCCGGCCCACGAGTTCACCGTTCGCAAGACCGACGTCGAGCACCCGATCACCCGAGGCGCCCCCGACGTGTTCGACCACGGCCTCGACGAACTCTACTCCAACTCGATGATGGTGCCCGGCAATGTCGTTCTGGCCACCGCCTACTGTGACCCCAACAAACCCAAGGGGACCGGTCAGGACGAGGCGGTCATCTGGGTCAACACCTACGGCGAGGGCCGAGTCTTCCACTGCGCACTGGGTCATGGCCAGCCGGCCATCGAGACGCCCGGCTTCCAAAGCTGGATGACCCGTGGCGTCGAATGGGCCGCCACCGGAGACGTCCAGGACTGAACCGAGTCGACCGTCAAGCCGATGCCACCTCGATCGCCCATTGAGGTGGCAGTGATCGGGATATCTAGCGATTCCAATCAATGGATCAGGAGACGAGCGGGAAGATCGGGTCGGGTTGTCCCCAAGGGATCGTTGCGGGTCGGTCGCGGGACTGCCAAGCCACCGCGACGACGACCCCTAACGCAGCACACCCCGAGGCGGCTGCCCAGAACGTCCAGTGACCGAAGAACCCGGCCCGATGATCGTCTCCGAGGCCGGTGATCGCCTTAAAGAGGGTGCCCGGTCCGCCCTGATCGATCGATTCCGATCCGGGATGACCGATCGGCAACGCGTCGGTTACTGATGGGACGTCCGCGCTCTGGTGTTCACTCCCCGCAACGCCTTGTTGAAGCTGATACCAAGCGTCGAGGACCAGGTCGATCGTGCCCAGCACCTGGTCGATCGTGCCGGACGCGCCTTGGGTATCGCGAGCATCCGCGTGCTCGATGTTCCCCTCTGGGGCATCGGTCAAGCGTCCCCAAAGCTGGTTCAGGCTCGCTTGCAAAGCGCGACGTTGGGCTCGAGAAAAGGGGCGATCGTCGGAGGCATCGGCCTGGTCGTTGCTGAGCGAGTCGTCGACGTCGAGGCCGTCTGAGGTCTCATCGAGCGCGGCGCTGGGCTCGACGTCCTCGAGATCGACCAGGCGTTCCGGATCGGCCTGCGCGACGGTCTCCGACCCGACCGAACTCCAGTCGATCTCCCGATAGGTGGCGATCAACTGGCCGTCAAATTCATCGAGACTCGGGATCTGCTCATCGAAGGTCGAACCGTCGTCTGAGACGAGGAGGAAATCGTCTCCCGCACCGCCCTCAAGCTGGTCGCTCATCGCTTCGGAATCACCGACGCTTTGGGGCGAGAATTCGGGCAATTCGGGGATCTGGTCCGTCGGGACGAATCCACCGGCGTCGTCGAGCCCGTTGGATAAGGGGATGATCATCGGGGCGAGGTCCCCGCTCTCGGACGACCCGACATAGATGGTCACCGCGTCGGAGGCGACCTCGCCGAGCAAGATCTCCGTGGGCTGGTTGATCTCGGTGATCGGCGTGGTCGACCTCGGCTCCCAGCCGGTCAGGGAGTTGTACCAGAGCGTCACCGTCCCGGCTTGGGCCTGGAGTGTGATCAGGTCATCGGTGCCGTCGTCGTTGAGATCGGCCAACAGGCCGTCGGTCGGCGGCGAGTTTGGAGTTGTCGAAACGAAGGAGGTGCTGGAGGCCTCGTCCAAGCCTTCCACCAAGGTCAGAGCACCGTCGACCGGGTCGAGCAGGATGGCGCCCGGCGCGGCCTCCGGGCGGAACGACCCGACGAACAGCGGCCCAACTCCGATCGAATGGCCCGTGCCCGTCGGATGTGCGACGACGTGGTACCCGGTCTGGGAGGCGACCCCGCTGCGGAAGGCCAACAGGGCCTCATCGTGGACGCCTCGGGCCACGATGTCGAGATGCCCATCGAGGTCCAGATCGATCAGGTCGGTCGTGATCGTGGCGAACGAATCGGAGAGCCTTTCATTCAAATTGGTCGTCCCAAGCACGACGCCCGGCTCCAGCCGAAAGGCCTCCGACTCGCCCACACCGTAGTAGATCTGGATGTCACGCGACCCTTGATTGACGACGACCAGATCGCGATGGAGGTCGTCGTTGAGGTCGGCCACCCGTACGGTGCTGGGCGCGACCCCGGTCGCCAGGGCCATCGTGTCGGAAAACTGGCCGTCGTCGTGGCCGAGCCGAACGAAGACCCGATCGCTCCGGCCGTCCGTGACGACCAAGTCGGGCAACAGGTCGCCATTGAGGTCCTCCAAGGCCACCGATGAGGGGTCGCCCAGGCCGTGATCGATATCGAGCAGGATCCGGGGAGTGACGGCGCCGTGCATGTGGAGCAGAACGCGACCGGACTCGCGATCGGCGAAGACGTAATCCTCGAGGCCATCACGGTTCACGTCGGCGACCCCGAACCGGTTCCCATCGCCGGCCCACATCGTCACGTCGAACGTCAGGTCCGTGTCATCGGGGACGAGGCCGTCGAAGTCGATGGGCGGTTCCGGAACCCGGCTGAGGATCGACTCCGTGTTACCGCGTTCCAGGTCGCTCAAGACATTGGGGTCGGCCGACAGACTCGTTTGTAGTTCGCGCCGAAGCGCGGCGTAGCTCTCAAGCAGAGCGTCGAAATTCGGCGAGGGTCGACCGTCCGTCGGAGCGATCGACATGATCGTCACATCTGCAGGAAACGCCGAAGAACTTATCGACCGATCCTCAACGGGCGTACCCTCGATGAGGATCGAGGACGTCGGAAGGATCGGGGGTCTCCCGGTCGGATCGAGCGGGGCTGCCGACAGGTAACAGCGCCGTTCCAAGCTTGAGGCGACGATCGTGGGTTGAAAGCCCCTGGAAGAACCCCGGACTGCTCGGGTCGGACGGGCACCACCTCGGATGCCACGAGTCCGAACCCCTCGAGGGGCGAGGTGCCGGAGGATCGATCTCATCGGCTTCTGTCCTCGTTCAGAACGACTCACGGATCGGGGAGGTCGTCCAGGACCAGCTTCGAGGCCGGTCGTCTTGAGTTCGTTGGGCCGCCCGTTCTTCGAGGACGGCGCGTTGGGCCATCCTGTCGAGTTCGCGGGCGCGGGCTTGGTGCCGTTGCCATTGCCGGTCGATCTCGACGCGCCGGCGCATGGTCGTAACTTCGGTGTCGCGGAGGCACTGGGCGGCCTCGCGATAGACCCAAGCCGCATTGGTCAACATGGCACTGGGGCGTGTCAACCAGCCGTTGTTGGTCCACGATTGCTTCAAGGCGCGCTCGACGTCGACCAACGCCTCCTCGACCCGTTCGGTCTGGATCAAGGCACGGGCGCGTCCGATGAGCGCATCGGCATCGTCGGGTGTCTGACCCAACCCCACATCGAACCGCTCGAGAGCGATTTCGGGCTGGCCGGACAGGAGCCAGGCCCAACCGCAGAGCGTCTCGAGGCCCGATGGCGGAGCATCGCTCAGCCGGGCCAGTTGGAAATCATCCAGGGCCGCTTGCGGCGCTCCGTCGAGGAGGCGGATCAGGCCGCGGATGACCCGGATCTCGGCGTCGTCCGGGTCGTGTGCCAGGACGAACCGACAGTCTTGCCGGAGCGTCGCCCATTGTGCGGACGATCGATCCGGGCCGCCCCGCATCAAGGCTTTCGCATGGTGGGCGTGGGCGAGCACTGACTCAGGATCGATCGCCAAGACAGCCTCAGCGGCGGCCAGCCAGCGCGGTTCGAAGCGGGGCTCATCGGCGTCGACGAGTCCGACCCGGGCCAGCTTCATCAGGTCGACCAGCCGTTCCCGACCCCGAAGACCAGAGATCGAGTCGGATTGGATTGGATCGGCTTGATCGATCGCCGTTTCGACGGCGCGATCGAACGCCTCCAAAGCCTCGACGAGCACTTCGTCGCGTCGAGGATCGGACCGTTCAAGGGCTTCGATCAAGTCGAGCTGATGCTTGATCCGAAGCGGACCGAGGTCGGCGGCCTCATCGGAATCGGCCACCGCCAAGGCGCGTTCGATCTGTTGGAGGGCCTCGGACGGACGTTCCATCCGGTCGTAGACCCGTGCCAGGACCAGATAGGCCGGGGTCGCTTCGGGCTTCAAGCCGATGGCTATCCGAAGTTCGCGGGCCGCCTCGGGCAGGGGACGACGACCGATCAGCCGGAGGAGCGAGGCCCCCTGGAGGTCTTGCCAGCGTCCGCGCTCGATCAAGAGCTGAGCGCGATTGACGTGGACGACATAGCGCGTCTCGGAAGAGGACCCCGAAACGTCGACGATCCGATAGTCGTCGTCGGCGGCATCGAGGGCCGCATCGATCTCGGCAGCCAACCAGTTCTTCTCGTCGACCTCGACGGCCTGTTCGTAGCGGGCCATCAACCGGGCGGCCAGTTGGATCTGAGCGAAACCGCGTTGCCAACGGGTCGTGGCGCGGCCCGAACGCGCCATTTCGCAAAGGGCCAGTTCGGCCAAGGCGGCTCGTGGTTCGGGACGATCACCACGGAGGTGACAGCGGGCCAACATGGCGTGCGCCCAGTAATGTTGGGGCTGCTGAGCGATGACTCGGTCGAAGGCCAGTCGCGCCGCGCGAACCTCGGACCGCTCGTAGGCGGCCAATCCCTGGAGGAACCAATCGAGGGTCGTTGATGGGGTCCGTTCATCAGTCACGGGCGATCGATCCTGGGGCCCGCTCACCTCGACGACTTCGGTTCGGAGCTGTTCGATGGCCAAGCTGGGTCCGAAGGCCAAGTCGACGTGATCGCAGAGAGCACGGAGCGCGTCGGGTTCGATCGGCTCGGGACCCTCGGCCAGCGAACGGGCCAGCAAGATCTGCAATTCCTGGAATTGGATCTGCAGAGCGTTTCGGCGCGTCTCGTCGAGGGTCGTCGGGAGATCGTCCGGGATCCAACGGTCACCCCCGAGGTCACCGCCGAAAACCGACAAGGCGCGTCGACAGGCCATCCGGACGACCTCCGGATCAGCGCCGAACGGAGAGCACGCCAGGAAAAGGGCTTCGTCCCGAAACGTGTGAAAAGTCTCGTCGGCCTTGAGGTCCGCATCGTGGTCGCGACGCCGCTGGATCCGTTCGGTCAGGTCGTCTTGGCGTTCGGCGACGGCCTTGGACAGATCGTCGAGTCGCGGGGTCGCTTCCAAGGTTGCGGTCAGACGGGCCAGGGCGTCCCGCGCCTCAAGCCATTGACCCTGTTCGATTTGCGGCTCGATTCGATCAGCCAGTTGAGCCTCGATCTCGAGGCGGAGTCGCTCGATCCGTCGTTGTTGCTGGAGTTCGGCCTGGTATTGCCAGCCGGCCATGACCAGTGCGACGGCGGCGATCAGACTGGAGGCGACCGCAGAGGCGGCGCGTCCGGGCCGTCGACGGGCCCATTTCCAGGCCCGCTCCCAGACCGGGGTCCGTCGGGCATGGATCGGCCGGCCTTGGAGGACCCGTTCCAATTCGTCGGCCAGTTCGCCAGCGTTGGCGTAGCGTCGGGTCGGGTCCTTGGCCAAGCACTTCAAGACGATCGTTTCCAGGTCGCGCGGAAGGTTGCGTGCGAACTCGGCCGGCGGGATCGGCTCGGTGTCGATGACCCGACAGAGGGTTAAGGGGGGCGACGATTCGCGGATTGGGGGCCTTCCGGTCAGGCATTCGTAATATATCGCGCCGAGGGCGTAGAGGTCGCTGCGAACGCCAACCCGCGACCAGTCTCCCTGGGCTTGTTCGGGCGACATGTAGCTGGGCGTCCCCATGACTTGGCCGGTGACGGTCTGGCCCTCCTCGGCGTCGACCCACTTGGCCAGGCTGAAGTCGGCGATCTTGGGCGTCCCGTGCTCGTCGAAGAGGACGTTGGACGGCTTCAAGTCGCGGTGGAGGATCCCGGCCTGGTGCGCCGCCTCGACAGCGCGGGCGAGGATTTGGATCAGCGCGGCAGCCGATTCCGAGGGCATCGTGCGGCCCTTGAGCCGATGCGCCAAGGTTCCCCCACCCAGGTATTCCAAGGTGACATAGGGCTGACCGGCCGATTCACCAACGTCGTGGATCTTGACGATGTGCGGGTGATCCAACCGCGCCGACGACTCGGCCTCGATCTGGAACCGTTGCCGGCGTTGGACGTCCAGCGGCGACCCATCGATCAAGACCTTCAGGGCCACGATCCGATTCAGGCCGATCTGACGTGCCTTGTAGACCACGCCCATTCCGCCGCGGCCCAGCAGTCCGAGGATCTGGTAGCCGGGCACGTGAGGCCGTTGCGGCGATTCGGCCCGCAAACGGGTCCATTGGTCGTCGTCCGGGGGGACCGCAGGAGGTCGGACCGATCGTCGGTGCAGCAGCGTCGTGTAGGAGCGATCGGCTGAGGAGGACTCCGCGGTCGCACTCACCGTTGAAACTCCCTTCTCCACGGGACGATCGGGGTTTCCTTTCCCGATCGGGACGTCGGTCGTGGCAGCCTCAGGCTGATCGGTCCCCACGCCCCGAAGCGCCTCACGGAGCAAATGCGGGAGCGCAGCCGAGCCAACCACCGACGAGGTCGACCAGAATCCATGTGCGGTCGATCCACCCCGATCCCGGTACGTGCTCAGGCGGACTTGAAGCGGCTCGATGGGCTGACAGAGCAGTTCAAGTCGGCCTCGACAGACAACACACTGCTCGACGTGTTCCTCCGAAGCGGCAGCGCGGTCCGGTGGCAGGGAGTCCTCAAGCAGCGCCTGCAGATCAGTTTCGGTCAAGCATCGCATGACAGCGCCGCCCGAGCTTCACGGGAATCCTAGTCAAGGCGTCGCGACGCCCCGTCGGCCCGTTACCAAGAGGAATAGTCCGCAAAGTCATTCGTTCTTTCACGGCTTTCGTTTTTTTCGAGCCCATGCTAGGGTCGAACCCCAACACGATCTTCCGACAGGGGTTTGACCACGCTTTGGTGGTTGGCCGTCATGGGAAATCGCTCTGGGGCGGATTCTCGTCGTGGATCGGACCATCGACAACCCCAGGCCATCGGAGTCGACGGCTCTGCTGGTCCGGGGAATGCTCGGGGCGCTGAATGGACTCCGGCCGGCTTGTTGGTTGAGCCGCCCCCTGCCTCGAGCCCCTTCGACCTCCCGTTAATGTCATCCGTCTCCAGACCGATCGCCCGACGTTCTTGGGGCCTCGCATGCCGACCCACCCGTCGCGAGCCGAAGCGATGTCCGACTCGACGACGTCGGTGACCTTGCTGGAACACTTGCGGGAGCATCCACGCGATCCCGAGGCCTGGCAGGCGTTCGTGGAGCGCTACCAGCCTCGGATCGCGAGCTGGTGCCGGCGTCACGGGTTACAACCGGCCGACGCCGAGGATGTGACACAGGATGTTCTCGCCCAATTACTCCGCGCCATGCAGCGGTTCGACTACGATGCGCGCGGCAGCTTCCGCGCCTGGCTCCGGACCGTCGCGCGCCATGCCGTCTTGGCCGCGCAACAGGCCAAACGTCGGAGCCTCGGAGAGGCCAACGCCTCCAACGCCCTGCTGGACGATCTGGTTAACCGCGACGATCTCGAGCGGGAACTCGAGTCCGGATTCGACCTCGAACTGATGGACATGGCCATCGTCCGCGTCCGGGCCCGCGTCGCGGCCCATACCTGGGACGCCTTCCGGCTCACGGCCTTAGAGCAGGTGCCTGCCGAAGAGGTCGCCAACCAGTTAGAGATGCCGGTGGCGCGGATCTATGTGGCCCGACACCGGGTCCAGAAACTGCTCCAGGAAGAGATCCAACGCCTCGATCCCGAGTCATCTCAACCGAACTGACCGACGATTCCTCCACCACACCACTTCTGATGAGACGGCCGACGAGCCATTCCGCGAGAGGACTTCCGACCATGCCTCGACGCACCATCGCGATCCTGATCCCCCTCATCCTGGGATTTGCTTGCCAGACCTTAGCGGCCCCACCAACTCAGGACGCCGTCGACTCGATCGTCGCAGCCGACCTCGAGCGCCGATTGGCCGTCCTGGCCGACGACGCGATGAAGGGCCGAGATCTAAGCAACGGCGGGCTGGATCGGGCGGCCGACGCCCTGATCGCGACGATGACGCGGATCGGCCTCGAGCCGGCCGGCCTGGACGACACCTATGAGCAACCCTTCACCCATACGCTTGGCCGTCAAACCCTGAAACTACGCAACATCCTCGGCCGAGTCCCCGGCACCGATCCCGATTCGGATGCCGTCGTCGTGCTGTCGGCCCACTACGACCACATCGGGATCGCGCCCGACCGTGGTCAGGCCGACCGGATCTACAACGGCGCCGACGACAACGCCAGCGGCGTCTCGATGATCCTCGAACTGGCCGAGGCGCTGGTGAAGAGCCCTCCCAAGCACGACGTGATCGTCGTCGCCTTCACCGCCGAGGAGATCGGCCTGATCGGTTCGCGACACTTCGCGGAGAACCCGACGATCCCGCTGGATCGGGTCATCGCGGCGTTCAACTTCGAGATGGTCGGTCGACCCGCTCCCGTGGGCGCCGGCTCGTTCTGGATCACCGGCTTCGATCGCTCGACCTTGGGTCCCATCCTCCGCGATGCCGCCGCCGAACTCGGCGTTCGGGCCACTCCGGACCCCTTCCCCGGTCAGAACTTCTTCCGACGCTCCGATAACTTTCCCTTGGCCCAGAAGGGCGTCATCGCTCACACCTGTTGCAGCTTCGACCCAGCTAAGCACCGCGACTACCACCAGGTCAGCGACGAAATTGGGACGATTGACTTCGACCACATGCAAGCCGTCGCCCGGGCCATCTATCAGGCCGTCTATCTAGTTGCCGATGGCCAAGTTACCCCCGCTTGGGATCCCGATGACCCCCTCAATCCCAACAAGTGATTGTCCCTACGACACACGAAAGATCCCCGCTGCTGGACCGCAGATTGCCCCGGCTCTCTGACAAATGTAGGATGAAGCTTTTCAACGACGGAAGCTTCATCACGAGTCGGGGAGTTGAGTGGTGGCGAATCCCCCATTGAAGGATGCGATCAGCAACGATGGTTCATCGGGGCACCAACGTGTCGATGCGGTCCTCGGGGCTTTGCTGGGCACGGCGCTTGGCGATGCGATCGGGCTTCCGTATGAGGGGCTCTCGCCGCGTCGTGGACGTCGGTTGCTCGGCGAGCCGGATCGGATGCGGTTGGTTCCTTGGCTCAACGGCGGATTTGTCTCCGACGACACCGAGCATAGTTGCTTAGTCGCGCAAGCTTGGATCGCCGCTCGTCGGAGACAACCTGATCCGAGCCAGGTGATCGACCCTGATCGCTTCGCCGAACAATTGGCCCGTCGGCTCCGCTATTGGCTGCTTGGACTTCCCGCCGGGATCGGTCGCGCGACGTTGTGGGCCTCGATCCGTTCGTGGCTGGGCTGGTCCCCAGCGACCAGCGGAGTCCGTTCGGCCGGCAATGGGCCGGCGATGCGGGCGCCGATCCTCGGTGCTCTCAGTCATGACGAAGAGGAGTTGTACGGCCTCGTCCATGCCTCGACGCGGATCACCCACCGCGACCCCCGCGCCGAGCACGGCGCATGGCTCATCGCCTGGGCGAGCCACCTCAACGCGCGTGGAGTCGACCTCAATGTCGACCCCGAGCAATTCAATGATCCGCTGCTCCGCCGGTACGGCCTCGAAGCCAGCGCGTTCGCCGAGGCCATCGTTGAGGTCTTTCGGAGCGTCCGTCTCGGCGAATCGACACCCGACTACGCCGCGCGGCAGGGATGGTCTCGGGGTGTCTCGGGATACGTCCTGTACGCGGTCCCGGTCGCGCTCCATGCCGGGCTGAGCCATCCACGCGACCTCCAGGCCGCCATCATCGACGCAGTCCGTTGTGGAGGCGATTCCGACACGATCGCCGCCATGGCCGGCGGCATCGTCGGCGCACGGGTCGGCCGAGCGGGCTGCCCGCACGACTGGCTCGAACACCTCGTGGAATGGCCGCGAACGGTCCGCTACATGACCCGACTGGCCAAGACCGCTGCCGAGGCATCGACCCCCCGAGACGCCAGGGAGAACCTGAAGCTTGCCGCCCCTGCGATCGCGATCCGCAACGCGATCTTTCTAACCGTTATCCTAGGGCACGGCTTGAGACGGCTGCTGCCACCCTACTAGAACGATTCGGCGACCTCGCCAACGACGACTGATCGGCCCCTATTGAGGATGATCGAAGTTCTCATCCTCCGGGAACTCACCGGCACCCGGCGGCACCGATCGAGCGAGATCGTACCTGAGCCGTCAGCCCTGGAGCTGCTCGTCGCCGGTTGCCTGGGTCAGGATCCGAAGCGGCCTTAGGACTGGACGATCTGTGAGACCGAAGGCATCCGCGTGAGGCCCTCGGCCCCCTGTGTTTCGGGTTGAGGGGAAGGTGTCTTCGGATGGGTCAGGCCCGTTGGATCGGCCCCGGGCCCGCCGCGTGCCTGGCGGTGGCGTTGGGCAGCGGCGCGTTAGGGCTGGGGCACGAACTGCTCTGGACGCGACGGCTGGTCGACCTGCTCGGTGCGAGCGGGGAGGCGACAGCGCGGGTCTTCGGCGTCTTCTTTCTGGGCCTCGCCCTCGGCGCGGCATGGATGGCGCGCCGGGTCGGCCGGATCCGTCGCCCGCTCCGTGCCGCGGCATGGGCTGAGGCGGCCACGGCCGTCGGGGCGATCCCCGCATGGACCCTACCCGCATGGAGCGCGGGGTTCTGGCCGGCACTGGGCCTCGAGGCGCTGGAGGGCCCGGCCGGCAGCGTGGCCCGGCTCGTGCTCTCGCTGGCCGTACTGCTGCCCCCAACGGTGGCCATGGGCACGGTCCTGCCGCTGCTGGCGGCCTTGTTGCTCGGCAACGGCCGAGGGCTGGGGCGCCAGGGCGTCTGGTTGTATGCGATCAACACACTGGGCGGCGTGGTCGGCCTGGGTCTGACCAGTGTCGTCCTGCTACCGAGGCTGGGGGCCTCGGGGGCGATGGCGGCCCTGATCGCCGGCAACCTGGCACTGGCCGCACTGCTCGCACTGGCCGACCGCCTAACCGGTCCCGCTGAGGCCCCAAGCGAGCCCGAGCCCAAGGCACCTCCGACCCCCGAGCCCGAGGCGGGCCTGGTAGCGGTGCCGACCTGGCTGATCGGGGTGACCGCAGCGTTCTCGGGGATGGGAATCCTGGCATCGGAGGTCATCGGCATTGAACTGATGATGCTGGTGGCACCGCTCTCGTTCTTTGCCCCGGCGGTCGTGCTGATGGCGGTGATCCTCTCCCTGGGCTTGGCGGCGATCGCGTTGCCGTTCTGGCGTCGTCGAGGGGGCGATGGGCGCGGGGTGCTGATGACCTCGCTGCAGGGCGCCGCGTTGGCAATGGCGGTCACACCGGGCCTCTTCATGCTGCTGGCCGAGCGGTTCGGGACGTCGCTGACACCGGCCGGGTCGGTGTCCGGGTTCCTGGGGCGGCTGGGAGGCCTGACGCTGCTGAGCCTCGGGCCTGCCTTCCTGATCGCCGGACTGGTCTTCCCGTTGACACTCGCCTTGGTCCAGAGCAAGGGCTCGGGCACTGGGCGCCAATCCGGGGCCACCTGGCTGGCGGGGCTGCTGGCGTGCAACGGTCTGGGAGCGATCTTCGGGGCGGAACTGGCCTACCGCGTCGTGATGCCGACCCTCGGGCTGCACTTGGGGCTGGCGTCGATCGGGGGCTTGTACGCGCTGGCGGCATTGGCCTGGGTGGGCGTCCTACCCCGTCGTCGAGGCCCATCGGCCATCGAGGGCCTGATCGTGCTCGCGATCGTCGGGGCGTTGGCCCTGGGCTGGGCGGCCCGGCTGCCGCACGTGAATCCGTATGCCGGCTTCCGCGTGGTCGACCAGCGGTTCGGCCGCGACGGTGTGGTCAGCGTGGTGGAGAACGACCGGATCGGCCTGGGCCTGCTGGTGTCCAACCAGTACCTGCTGGGCAGCACGGAAGCGCGGTGGTCGGAGCAGCGTCAGGGGCACCTGCCCTTGCTATTGCACGACGACCCGCGCCGGGTCGCGTTCGTGGGTGTGGCCACCGGGATCACGCCCGGGGCGTCGCTGTCGCACGACCGCGTCGAGCGGGTGGTCGCCTTCGAGATCGCGCGCCCGATCGTCGAGCTGGCCGCCCAGCACTTCCGAGACGGGACCAACGGGCTGCACGACGACCCGAGGTGCCGGATTGTGGTGGACGACGGCCGGACCGGCCTGGCCGCCTCGCCGGGGCGATTCGACGTGATCGTGGGCGACCTGTTCCTGCCCTGGGGGCCGGGCCAGGGACGGCTCTTCTGCGTTGAGCATTTCCAAACCATGCCGGCCGCCGGCGATCCCAAGCCGAAGGTCCTCAGGATGATAGATCCGAGCTACCCCTGCGGAACCGTCAGCGTCGCGATGATCACTCACATGCTCGGGGCACCCAGCAGCCTCGAGACCGTTGAAGATACGATCGACTCGAACGTCTTCGGGAACTCAACGGCCGCCGACCTGGTCGCCTGCCTCGACGAGCTCGGCTTCGCCGCAAAGGCATTCGAACTGACCAACACCCGCTCGCTGCCCGCCTCCGTCGGGCCGGCGATCCTGCACGTCGACGGCAGTCACTTCCTCGTCGCCCGCGGAAGCTCCGACGGTTGGACTACGCTTGTCGACCCCCCGAAGTCGCCGCGTCAGGTCCATGCGGACGAGCTGGGGCCGATGTGGGACGGCGTGTGCATCATCATTGCGGAGGACGATGAAGCCCTCGACCGCAAGCTCGACGGCCTCGGGGCGTGAACCAGGAGTCAACACGAGATGAACTCTTTTGCCAGATACACCGCCTGGACGGGCCTCTTCGCCGCTTCCGCGGTCGCGGGGTGCGGGGCGGGATCACACGACCATCCCGTCGCAATCGTCGAAGATCCGGTGCGGCACCTCGGCACAGTCACCCCCGGAGAAGAGCAGCGGATCATCTTCGAGATCCGGAATGCTGGCCGGAGCCCGCTGCGTCTGAGCGACCTGACCACGTCCTGTGGCTGTTCTCCTGCGGAGCTCGAGTCCGACGTGGTGCCCGCTGGGGAATCTACCCGGCTCATTGTCAGGACCGAAGCGCCTCATTACCAGGGGCGTTTCGCACGCAGCGTGACCTTCTCGACAAACGACCCTGAGCGCCCCGACCATGCCTTGCGGTTCGATGCGGACGCAAGATGGGACGCCGTCGCTGATCCGTCGAACGTCTACCTCGGCCGGATCGGGTCGGAAGGGGAACGCGAGCACCAATTCACCGTCTACAGCCCCACGGGGAGCAGGTTCAAGGTCGAGGAGATCGACGCGACTGCCGACTGCATCGATGTCGTCGAAGTCGATTCCTCTCCCACCGAGCGGGTTTACGCCGTCAAAGTCGATCCGACCAAGGTTCAAGGCGAGATCTCGGAGACGGTCCGGTTGACGACCGATCTCGAGTCGAGAAAGCACATCTTCGTCCAGTTGACGGGATACGCGAAATCTCTCCCGGCTTGTGAGCCCGATCGCGTGATCCTCGGCCCGAGGCTGCCCAATTCGACGACTTCCCTCGAGTTGGCGGTCAAAACGCGCGGGTCTGCCGGCGTCGACCCCGAGATCGGCGTGCCGGCCTTCAGCCGGAAGGATTGGAAGGTCCGCAGCCATCGCCTCGACCACAGCGAATCGGAACCCGGTCTCGTTAACTTGGGCGTCACCGTCGAACTCCCCGAAGCAGCGGGATACCACAGGGCATCGCTGTCCCTAGAAACGCTGGACGGTTCCCTCGAGGTGCCTGTATCCTGCTACATCGAACATTAACATGCTCGGCAGGCGAACGATCGGATCTGACCGCCGTGTACGATTTCCCGCTGCGGCCTCCGGCCGGACGGTTTCCGACGCGGCGACCAACCATCGGAGCGAGGCTGGAATCGTGAATACCGCCAAAGGTCACTCCTTCCCCATATTGACACACTCCGTGGTTGCAGTCGTCGCGACGATCATCTCGTTCACGCGGTCGGCCGATGCTTCGCCTCTCGCGGCGGAGTCGCCCTACGCGGCACTTGTCGCCGAATACGAGGCGGCGGCGGGACGGCTCGCCAAACGCGGAGCCGAGGCCGCGGTTAGTGGCACACTTCCCGGCGAACAGCGTTCGCTCAAGGACGCGGTCTACGACCGATTACTAGATCTCGCCGATCGGGCCCCGGAGGACGCCTGGCATCCGCTGGTCTGGATCGTCCGGAATCACCCGGACAGCGGCCAAGCCGAGGAAGCGGTCGACAGGCTCACCAGCAATCATATGAAAAACCAAAAATTTAAATACATCTATTCAATTCTGATAAAATCCGGCAATTCCGACACCGCGTCCGCCGGCACCTCCGAGGCCCTCGCCAGGGCCCTCTCCACCAGCCATCCCGACCCCGAAGTCCGCCCTCGGGCCCTGCTGACGCTCGGCTTGATCCTGAAGCGTCGGTCGGAGATCGTCGCGGGAAGCGCCGACCCGGACGACCTCCGCCGGGCGTCGCGTCGCCTGTCAGCAGAGGCGGAGGCCGTCCTCGGCGAGGTCGTCTCGGAATACGGCGAGACAGCGTTCCGCGGCGAGACCATCTCCGAGGCGGCCGGACCGGCCCTGGACGAGTTGCGTCGCCTGACCGTGGGTAAGCCTGCGCCCGACATTGTCGGCGAGGACCTCTCGGGGAAGCCCCTCCGACTGTACGATTTCCGCGGTCGAATTGTAATCGTGCATTTCTGGGCAGCCTGGTGCGGACCCTGCATGGAGGCGATCCCGGCAAAACGCGAACTGGTCGAGCGATTTCGCGGCGAGCCTCTGATCGTCCTCGGTGTCAACGGCGACGCCGAGAGGGAAGAGGCGATCTCCGCTCGGGAGGCTTCGGATATGAGCTGGCGTTCCTGGTGGAATGAGGGTGCGACGGGCGGCATCGCTTCGGCGTGGCACGTCCGCGCGTGGCCAACCTACTACGTCATCGACCGCGAGGGCGTGATCCAGTTCAAATTCGTAGGTGATCCGGGGCCGAGAGTCATGGAATCGGCCATTTCCAGTTTATTGAACGAATAAGTAAACGGTCCGATTGTACGGTCATCTACCGGCGATCACCGATGTTTGCCCGTCAACTCCGTTGGAATACCGACACATGCGTCCCCGCTGCTCACTCCGTCGCGGCCGACGGCTTGGTTTCACCCTCATCGAGCTCGTCGCCGTCCTTTCCGTCCTCGCGATCCTGTCGGCCCTGACGCTCTCCGGAATCCAGGCCGCACGCAATGCGTCGCGCAAGGCGTTATGCTCAAACAATCTCAGGCAGATTGGAGTGGCGCTCGCGAGTTATCACTCCCAACACGGGTCACTGCCGCCGGGACGGATCAAGGCCTACGACCCGCGGCTCCTGCGACCCAACGCCCCCTGCTTCCCCGGCGTCGTCGACAAGAGTTTCCTGTTCATGATCCTACCCCATGTCGAGCAGGACGCACTGTACAACATGGCAAATCAAAATCTATCAATATTTTCGCAAGAAAACAGGACTTCTCATTCGGTCGCTGTCTCCGCGTTCGTCTGCCCCGCCGACAGCGGGGCCGGGACCCCCAGGCCGATGGACGAATCCCTGCTGGTCCCCCTCGGTTTCGCGGAGCCCGAGGAACGTCTCACGGCGTCCGTATCAAGCTACGTGGCGAATTACGGATCCCTGTTCGTCTCCGCACTCTCCACCCCGCTCAGCGGATGTCGCGTCGATGGCAGATTGCTGAGGCAGGCCGACGGGGTCGTATCGGACTTTTCTCCCATCCCATATGCAGCGATCGGAGACGGGCTGAGCAACACGGTCCTCGCGTCGGAGAGGTCGACGCAACTGCTCAAGGGCCCCGGAGATCCCTTCGCCATGTACGGCTGGTACTTCTCCGGTAACTGGGGCGACACACTTTTCACTTCCATGTACCCGATAAACGCCCGAGGACGGGATGCCGCGTCGTCCTCGTTCTCGGCCCTGTTCTCGGCCTCCAGCAATCACGGCGCCGGGGCTAATGTGTTGATGTGTGACGGTTCGGTCAGGTTCATCGAAGATAATATCGATAGTTGGGACTTCGATCACGTCAACGAGCGGCCCGAGGGGGCTGAGAAGCATCCGTCCGGCTGGTGGTTGGACTTGCCACCGCGAGGTATCTGGCAGGCGCTATGCACCCGAGCCGGGCGAGAAATCACCGCGGCTGAATGACTTTCCTTCGGAGGGTCAAGCCTGGCACGGCCTCACGCCCCCTTGGTCGGTCTCACCTCGGCCGATCGGTATCGCTACCGGCCCCCGACGCCACGATCAACTGACGCTCGACCGGCTGGAAGCCGGTAGGTTCGCGAGTCGGCTGAAAGCCCGACTGGAGGTGGAGCAGAGACAGAGACCCGACTGCCTCCTCAACCGGCCGATCTCCGACTCGGGCTCCTGGACGAAGCGAACCGATTCGCCCAGCCTCCCGTGACGTATTGGAAGTGGTCTCGGGTATCCTCGGCGGCGACGGCCTGCTCATTGACCCGCTTCACCTGCTCGAAGATGGAATTGGTCTGCGGGATCTTTTTTGGGGACGGCACTTGGCCACCGAAGAGAGCCGGTAGCCCAGGTCGTTGAGCTTGGTGTTAATCGTCTGCTGGGTGGGCAACTCGTCGTCGGTGTAGCCCTTCTGTCAATGGACCCGAACTTTTACGAGGTTACTGAACCCGAACTGTTACGAGCCTGAGCCCTCCTCTCCGGGGCGATTTCCTCCACGATCGCCCGTGTCTCGCGCTTGATGCGGGCCTCGGATACTTCCGCTCCGGACGCGATGGCGGCTCCCCCGGGCCCGCCAGCGGCTCAGGATGATGGACTCGGATCGTTACGGATTCCCGCGCCGGCCGGCGGCCCTCCGCTCCGCCATGGCCGGGATCGAGCCCCGGATCGGGCCCATTACCTACCTGTTCTCGCCGCGGCATTCGGCCCCTCCACGCCCGCCGCGCGACGCCGCCCGACGCCCCGCCTTCGGGGGCGGCCCCGCTCCCGGGGCGGCCCCTATGGCCGCCCCTTGAGGTTCTCCTCCAGGTCCCGCAGCCGGTAGCTCCGGCCCCGGATGTTCAGCACGTGGCAGGCGTGCAGCAGCCGGTCGAGGATCGCCGCCGTGATCACCTCGTCCCCCGCCAGCATCTCCGGCCAGTCCTTGATCGCCTTGTTCGACGTGATGCACAGCGACCCCCGCCGGTAGCGGTAGCTCACCAGCCGGAAGAACAGGTTGGCCTCCTCGCGTGTGAAGGTCTCGAAGCCGACTTCGTCGATGATCACCAGGCCGGCCTTCATGTATTTCTTCCCCTTCAGGCGGGTCGGCGGCACCTCGGCGTCCTTCCGCATGGCATGCAGCAGCTCCTCGAGGCGGAAGAACGCCACCGAGAAGCCGCACTCCACGGCGCGGACTCCCAGGCTCACAGCAAGATGTGTTTTTCCCACGCCGGGAGGGCCCAGGATCAGCAGTGCCTGCTTCTCCCGCAGCCAGCCGCAGGTGGCCAGCGCCTCCAGCTTCGACCGCTCCACGGCCGGCTGGAAGGGCTGGCCACCTCCGCCAGGGCGGCGTAGAGGTCGATCGGCCGGGCCTGGACCGGCATGGCGGCGATCTCCTGGAGCCGGCGCGCCATCCGCCCCAGCGGCTTGGGGGGCAGGACCCGGTCCGTGCCTCGGCCCTCGTAGCAGGCCGGGTCGATGAGCAGCCGCTCGGCGGTGTGCCGCGGATAGGCGACCAGGACGGCGGCCGTCTGCGGGTCGAGCACCTGCACCGTCCCCGAGCAGCCGCGGACCTCCACCACGCGGCCGACGTAGGCGAACGGGACGACGTAGCTGCGGCCCTCGAAGCGGACCGTGCAGTCCTTGTGCACGGTCGCCGTCCGGAGCAGGTCGAACGGCTCGGGCAGCGGCTCCGGGAGCGGTCGCAGGGCGGGTCGCTCGGCTTCCCAGCTGGCGGCCACGCTCCGGCCGGTCGCCGGGCAGGTCCGCCGCCGGGCGTCGTCTCCCAGCAGGGCGTCGGTCCAGTCCTGCAGCCCCGCCAGGCCGTCGAAGGCCCTCGTATGGACCGCCAGCCGCTTCCAGACGCCGACGCGCCGCTCGGTCTTGCCCTTTTGCTCGGGGCAGCGGGCCTCGCAGGCGTCGACGTGGAAGCCCATCGACCGGGCGTAGACGCGGTACTGCTCGTTGATGATGCCCCAGGCGCCGCTCCCCCGCGCGACGCCCGTCTTGAGGTTGTCGATCCGGTTGACGGCGGCCACGCCGCCGAGCCGGCGATACGCCTCGTTGTGCACGTGGTGCCAGGCCAGCTGGTCGGTCGAGCGGCTCCAGACGACGGCGTGCTGGCGGCTATGGCTCAGGACCATGACGAAGCAATAGACGGTCGCCGGACCGTCGGGGCCTCCGAGGTCGACGCCGCGGAACTCGCCCCAGTCGCTCTGCGTCTGGGCCCCCGGCGGCGTCTCGACCCGGCGGAATGGCCGGACCGGCGGCCGGCCGTAGCGGGCCCGGGCGAATTTGCGGACCGACTTGTAGGAGCCGGAGTAGCCGTACTCCTCCCGGAGGTAGTCGTGCAGCAGCTGGACGCTGGGCGGCCGGTCATCGCCCAGGGCCTCGGCCTGGGCCTGCCACCAGTGCTCGATGACCTCGGCCAGGCCCAGTTGCTCGACCTGCAACGGCTTGCTGCGGCCGTCGGCGGCCCCATCGCGGGCCCGACGGCGATGATAGCGGACGGCGCCCTCGGTGACGCCCAGGATGCGGGCGGCCTGGGACGCGGACTGGCCTCGCTGGCGCAAGACCTCGATCGTCACGATCTGCTCCCTCGTGAGCTTGGCCAAGGTGTCTTCCCCGCAAGTGGCCCGGGTGATCCGGTGCCAGGGTGGGACGCCTCGGCATGCCTGTCGATGGGCCGGCGCGACCGCCGCGCCGGACCGCCTCAGGCTCGTAACGATTCGGGTTCGCTAACTCCCAGTTTGACGGGTTCGGTGACACCTTCTCGGTGATCAACTCGCGGCGGACCTCAGCGGCACTGATGCGGGTGAACAGCCGGTCGGTTTGGAACTTCGGGTTGGCTTGGCTGTGGGCGTCGGCGATCTGCCGGATGTCGTCGAGCAGGACAGGGATCATCTCGGGTGAGGATGGGACCATCTCCGTGTCTCCTGGGCCTTCTGGTGCGGTGGCCCAGAGTACGGGACAATCTGGTTTTTCAAGCCCCTTAGCGTACGGTTTCGGGACGCTTGGCCGGGCAACGCACCTCGTCGGGACCGGTCAGGTGCCTCATGGCGGGTTACTTCGCCGATCCCTCCGCCGCCGCCCTGACATACGCATAGAGCGTCGGCTTGGAGATGCCGACCAAGGTGCAGATTTCTCCAACGCTGTGCTTCTTCTCCTCGTAGAGTCGGACGGCTAACTTACGCTGCTTCGCATCCTTCTTCTTGGGCCTGCCGCCCTGTCGACCGCGGGCACGGGCCGCTTCAAGGCCAGCTTTGGTGCGTTCCCGGATCAGGTTCCGCTCAAATTCCGCCAGCGCTCCGAAGATGTGGAAGACGAGCTTGCCGCCGGGCGTGGTGGTGTCGATGGCTTCCGTCACGCTCCTGAAGCCGATGCCCTGTTCCTCCAGCTCGTGCATCAGTTCGATGAGGTGCTTTAAGGACCGGCCCAGCCGGTCGAGCCGCCAGACCACGAGCACATCGCCTTTGCGGAGCTGGTCGCGCACCTGCTCCAGGCCGGCGCGGTCTTTCCTTGTGCCGCTCATCTTATCGACGATGATCTTCTTGCAGCCTGCTTTCTCCAGGGCGTCTTTCTGGAGGTCGAGGTTCTGCTCAAGCGTCGAAACCCGTGCGTAGCCAATGTTCATAAACAAAATCCCATGCGATGGCAGCCAGTCGTTAAGAAACTCAGGTCGAGCCGTTGTTGCTTTACCTTGATTTCCTGACTGACTTACTTTACACCAAAAGGCAAGGAAAATCGACCGGACGGGGTGCCTCTGGCTTACAGTAAAGAAAACACTCGTTTTCTTTACATCGACGAGATGCCGCTTTTGTTTAAAGTTCCTGGAATAGAACTACCAAAATAAACGATTTTAATCCTGCAAAATAATTATACCAAATTTTTGAATTTTAATCGAATTTTTAATTTAATAATCTGAAATAATCATATTTATAATCAAGTTTATTTAATCAAAAATGTTATATGAGCTCTGTTGCTGTCACAATTTTGTGGTAAAAATCATAAATAAAATTATTATGTACAACATATTATTGGCCAAGGACGAGAATGTCCTGGTGCTTTAGCTCCTCGCGACGACGAGATTAGGAGTCTCCATCTTAAACGAACTGCTAGAGAGCAAGATCTGATTGCTCGGATTGTATCGATCGAGCAACCGCACGAGCCGAATCGTCGAAGCCCCGAAGAAAATTCCGTGAACGCCTCACCCCGATCGTTTGATCCTATTTGGGGAGAGCTGGTCTTCGCGCGTCGGTGCGGGGAGCTTGCCGGTGGGATCAGGGGTATCGGGGGGATCGTGCGGGATGGACGGCGTGGGTCCCAGTCGCGAGGTCATCGAGGCGATCTGCCAAGGCATCCGTGCCGGCTGGGGTGTCCCCCGGGCTTGCATGGCCGTCGGCGTTGATGAGCCGACCATCCAACGATGGATGGCACGCGGTGAGGTGGCCCATCGCGAGGGACGGGCCGAGGACCCTTATGCGGTCTCCTATGTCGCCTTTCGACGGGCTTGTAACGCGGCTCGGGCCTCTGGGTTCCGTCTCGGGTTGCGTGGGCGAGAGCCGAACTCGTCGCGACCGAACGGATCGTCGGGGCGCATCGGCAAACCGAATCGAGCGAACCCGCGTCCTTCGGATAGCTCGGCGTCGAGGCCCTCGGGGAATCCGGCGTCCCGATCTTCGAGCGTGCCGGCTCCCCTGGCTCGGTTGGTCGTGACCGAGGCTCCCATCGAGATCGTCCTCGAATCGCGACCGGCATGGGTCTATGGACCCGATCCCGAGCAGCACCGGGACACGTCGGCACGTCGATCGGAAGTCGTAGAGCCCGAAGCGGACCGGACGCCCGCGGCAATCGTGACCGAGGTCGAGCCTCCGGAGGGAGCCGAGACGGCGATCCCAGCGCCGGCTGGGGGCGAGCCGTCGGGTGCGAATCGCGATGCGCCGACCTGGGCAATTCTCGTGGCCTTGACTGTCGATCTGGTCCTGCTGATCGCCACGCTCGCGATGATCGTCGTGACGATCCTGATCGCGATGGCTGTTTTCGTCGTGGTCGGCCCGATCCGGATCGCCTTGGCGTTGGCCTCCCGTTGGCGGGCCGGCCTCCGGGCGCTTTGGGGCGGAGGAGCCGAAGCGTGCCCGTACCCCGTCGCACGAGCATCGCGAGGGACCGCGCATCCGATCTTCCTCGTCCGCCCCGATCGGAGGCTCGGGGCGTTGGCGTGGACGGGACGCTCGCTCCCTCAGCGCGAATGATCAGCTCGACGCCCCGGAGCACCGCCGGGCGAGCGTCCGCGCATCGGACCGCTCGACGTGTCCGACCCGCCATCCGTTGGGTCGAGCAGACGCGTCGAGACGTCGACACGATGCCCGCGTCGCGCGTCGAGATCGGCCGGAAAGGGGCGTCGGAGCGGGCTCGAGATCGGGTCCACGACCGCGAGGAGCGGGAACTCTTTGGCAATCCGGGGTCATACGGATCGAGATATCGGCCGATTCTGATGCGATCGGCCGGGAGGGTTTCGCATGCGCTGAGGCGGAAAACGGGTTCGGGTTGTAACGGCTGCGACCCGTCATCGACGAGTAAAAACGGCCGGAAAGTCGGGGACGGAAAGTCGAGCGTGTGCCGTATAGGAGATCGATGATGCCCAAGGCAACCCCTCATCGGATCTTCTTATCCGGGCCCCAAGCCATCGGCTGATCTGCGACTTCGAAGCGGACCCACGTTCGATCGGCCTCGACTGGACTGATCTCGTCCGTCGCGGTGGATGACCGGAATCGGAGATCGAAGGGCATGGTTCTTGCTGGACAAAGGCAATAATCCAAGAGTGTTGTTATGTATTCTCTTGGATTAATTTATATAAGTAGATAAATTTTAATTAAGTGCAGTTTCGCTACGTCTGTTGAGTTGTTGGCTCGAACGGATTGCTTTGGAGGAGCGGTATCGCTCCTCCCGAATGCGATTGAAGCGTGGGTGAGGGTGAGACTCAGTTCTGGCCGGCGACGGGGGGGACGGTTTCGACAATGGAGTCGAAGACGCGGACGTTGGCCCACATATCCTTGCACTCGTCGATGAACTTGAGGTGTGTCGGGGCGTCCTGATACGTATCGTGCGACGACTTGCTGTCGAAGATCAAGTGCAGGGCGACGTCGAACTCGGTGTCGTTGACCTCGCGATCGAGGCTGTCCTCGCGGGGTCCGCAGCAGTAGAAGACCACGCCGGGGTGCGCCGCCAGGTAGCGGTTGCAGACCTCGACCAGCTTGGTCCGGTTGGCCTCGTTCGAGTCTTTGAGCGTGAAGAAGACGATGTGAGCCAGCATGGACGGTGATCCCTCCGCATTGGGGTCTCTGGGAACGCAGTCGAGCCCACAGCGGCCCCTTGATGTTCGGGGACGGCAGCAGGCTTCCGACCCTCCAGGATACGCCAACTCGGCTCCGGTTGCATCGGGGCCCAAACTTCCTTGTCTCGCCGACCTCTCGATCGCAGGAGACCATCGGGTCAAATCACGGTTTGCCCTCGTGGGCCAGTGCATGAGGGAGGGCGGGATAATTCCTGGAGGGAGATCGCGTATCTGAGCCTCAAATCCAACAAGGGAGTTCGATCCGAGGGAGCGGATCCAAGGCTATTACTCGTGGCGGAGGGCATCGATGGGGCTCAGCAAGGCGGCTTTGATGGCTGGCAGCAGGCCGAAGGTGATCCCCGTGCCCGCTGAGATGGTGAAGCCGAGCGCTACCGCCCACCAGGGGACGCGGACGTCAACCATCTGGGGATGCAGGCTGGCCAGGCCGCAGAGGGCGTAACCGACCAGCACGCCCAGGCAGCCGCCGAGCAGACTGAGCACGACCGCCTCGGTGAGGAACTGGACCATGATGTCGCGACGACGGGCTCCGACAGCCTTGCGGAGCCCGATCTCGCGGGTCCGCTCGGTCACCGAGACCAGCATCACGTTCATGATTCCGATCCCCCCGACCAGTAGCGAGATCCCAACGATCCCGGCCAGCAGGATCAGGGCCGCCGACTGGACGTCGTTGAAGGTGGCCAACACCTCGTCCTGGGTCCGGAGCACGAAGTCGGCCGGTTGATCGGGTGTCAGGTCGTGCCGCGAGCGGAGGAGACGGATGATCTGGGCGCTGGCCTCGGGTACCGCATCGGCCGAATCGGCTTGAGCGGCAAAGGCCAAGGAGCGCCGCATGGCCGGATACATCTTGATCGCGACGCTGTAAGGAACCAGAACGATATCGTCGAGGCTGACGCCGAAGAAAGAGCCCTTCTCGCCGAGTACGCCAATGACCCGCATCCGACGGTCCTCAACGAGGATCGTCCGGCCCACGATCGACGTGTCGGCCCCCATCTTGCGCAGGACGTCACGGCCCAGCACGCAGACCGGTTGGGCTCGCTCGATGTCCAGCGCTGAGAACGGCCGGCCGGCCTCAACCTCGAGGTCGCGAATGGCGTGGTAGTTGGATGCCACGCCCTCGAGGATCGAGGTGGCCTCGTCGCGACCGTGTCGGATCAGAATCCCCTCGCGACGGACGATCGGAGAAACGCGTCGCAACGCATCACATCCCTCACGGACCGCTTCGATGTCGGCCAAGTCCATGGTGATCCGTCCCAGCGCGCGACCCTCGGCGCCGGCTGGTCGCTCCGGCCAGATCCACATCGCGTTCGTGCCGAAGCTCCGGAGCCGCTCGCCCACAAACCCGGTGAAGCCCTGAACCACGCTGACCACCGTGATCGTTGAGGCGACCGCGATGACGATTCCGAGCACCGTCAAGGCCGAGCGCAGGGCGCGGATCCGGAGCTGCTCGACGGCCCCGACGATGTTGGCACCCAGAGCGCTCACGACGCGGGGATCCCAGGCGGCGAGGCGGGATCCAGTCCAGGTAACGCGGGCCGATCCGGAGGTGTTCCGTGCTCCAAAGCGGAAGCGATCATGGGAAACGTCTGTGTGGTCGTTCGACGGTCCGAGGCGATCCGGCCGTCGCGGATCTTGATGATCCGATGGCAACGCGCGGCCACCTCGGGCTCATGCGTCACCAGCACGATCGTCTGCCCCTCAGCGTGTAATCGCTCGAAGAGTTCCAGGATCTCCTCCCCAGTGGTCGTGTCCAGATTTCCGGTCGGTTCGTCGGCCAGGATCAGGTCGGGCTCGTTGACCAATGCCCGCGCGATCGCGACCCGTTGCCGCTGACCTCCAGAGAGTTGGTTCGGCCGGTGCCCGATCCTGTCTGCCAGGCCGACCCGCTCCAAAGCTCGCTGGGCGAGTCTCCGCCGTTGACCTCCGCCAACCCCCCGATAGATTAGGGGTAACTCCACATTGCGTTGCGCTGACTGACGCGGGAGGAGTTCGAAGGTTTGGAAGACGAAACCGATCCGACGACCGCGGATCTCGGCCAGTTCGGTCGGGCGGAGCCTTGCGACGTCCTGACCGCCGAGCAGGTATCGGCCCTCCGTCGGCTCGTCGAGGCAGCCCAAGAGGTTCATCAGCGTCGATTTGCCCGAGCCCGACGGGCCCATGATCGCCAAGAACTCGTTGCGCGCGATGCTCAGATCGATTCCACGGAGCGCGGCGACCTCACCCTCACCGAGGCGATAGACCTTCGTCACACCCTCGAGTCGGATCACTTCCTCGGCCATCCATCCGGGTCGGCTCAGAGTCATAAGCAGATACTCACCATCGTATTTTTATCTCAACCGTTGCGATGAGCGAACCCTTGCGCCTCTCATCGGGATCTCGGTCGCACGTTGTTGAGCAAGCCGCGATCGGCCAATGGGTCCTTCGACTCGGTCGTGGGCAAGGCTGTGGAAGCTTGGGCGTACTGGCCGTCGCGGAGCTGGTCGAGCACGCGGAACGGTCCGACGATCACGCGGTCCTCCGCTTCGAGCCCGTCGAGGATTTCGACGACGCCGGGGTCGCTCAAGCCGAGTCGGACGAATCGTACCGAGGCCCGCGTCCCATCGAGGACGAAGACGACCCGCTCTTCGGCCTTCGAAGTCGCTCCGAGGTCACCGATGAGGCCGGGGGATCGGGGCAACCCCAGTTCTTCCAGCGGGCGCTGAATGACTGCCTCGACAGGGATCACCAAGGCGTCATCAACGCGTCGGACCGCGATCTCGACGGTGGCCGTCATCCCGATCCGGAGCGTCTCCGAGCCTGCGGATAGGCTCGAGGAATCGACCGAAGGATTATCGATCAGGATCCGGGTGGCGAAGGCGGTCACGTCTCCTTGGGGGCGTCCTATCAGCGCGATCCGCTCGACGCGGCCCAGGACCGCCCTCAACGGGTCCGATGGTAAGTAGATCTCGGCCGATTGACCCGGCGCGACCAGCGGGACATCGGCCTCGTCGACCCAGGCCCGGACTCGGAGCCTTCGCGTCTCGGTAACCGTCGCGACACCTTGACGGGGCGAATCGCCCATCAAGTTCGTCGACATGAGCGCGTCTAGTCCGCCGGGACCACCCATGCCACCCATCCCCATGCGTGCGGGATCCATTGCTGACGAAGAAGCTTCGCCACCTCCGAGGGCCAGCGATGGTCCGACAACTTGATCGACCCGAAGGTCGAGCGCGGTGATCTGCCCGGTCAGGGGGGAACGGATCTCGGTGGCGTCCCAGCGTCGCTGTGCGGCTCGATAGAGTGCTTCGGCCTCTTGATATTGCGATTGACTGGTCTTCAAGGCCCGTTCGGCCTGAGCGATTCGCGCCTGCAGGTCGGCCCGCGCCACATCATCGCGGACCGCGTTGACCGAGATCCTCGGAAATCGATCCGACGCGTTAGACTCGCTGCGTTCGGGTCGACGGACCTGTTCGGCATCGAGGCGCTGGACCTCCCGACGCGCGTTGAAGAGTTCGCGATCCCAGGCACGTTGCATCTCTTGGATCCGCCGCAGTTGCTCGGCCAAAGCGTCGAGTTGGGCGAGGACCTCGGCGTCGTCGAGCCGGGCCAGCAATTGGCCACGCTGAACGGGATCTCCCTCAGCGATCAAGACAGCTACGACCCGACCGGTGCCCTGGGGGACAACGTCGACTTGGTCGATGGGCTCGATGACCCCTGAGGCGGTGATGCGCTGAACGATCGCGCGGCGGGTCGGGCGAACCACCTCAACCTCGGGCGTCGGCTCGTTCATCAAGCGCCAATCGACCGCGACGCGATCCGGGTCGCGGGCGAAATTCGCCGCAGCCAAGACCAACGTCAACACGCCCAGCGCAAGGCCAACTAACATCGCCCGTGCCATACCGTCTCACGACCTCCTCTGAGGCGACTCGGGACCACTGACATTTATGACCAACACTTGCATTTTTTGGCAGTGGCTTCCCTGTCTCGACCCTCCAAGCCAGAGGCCCATAGCGCGGTCGAGATACAAACGTGCGGGACGACAGGGTTTCGTCTCCGCTCTGGATTCTTTATGGGATAAACGACCCGATCACGACCGAACACCCCACGGAGCGGTTTTCCCAGGATCGTTCCGACGTTCGGTTTGGATTAGGTCGACCGGGGTGGATGGGGGATGGTCTCGGGTACCGACACTGACGGCTCCCGTCCCAGTCAATCTGAGCCTGTCGTGTTCGGGCCATTAGGCACGGCTTGTTGCAGATCTCGAGGTCCGAAGGCGTCGGGCAAGAGTTCGGCGAGTGTGCGGCGGATTGCCCGATCGCCCTGTCCGACACAGATCACGAGCAGTTCGGGGCCGAACTCGAAGAGGACTTGGCGACAGGCGCCACAGGGCAGTGTCGGCTCGGACGTCGGGGTGTAAACGACCAGTGCTTTGAGCTGAGTCGACCCTTCGGCGATAGCTCGGACGGTCGCGACGCGCTCAGCGCACAGGGTCAGGCCGTAAGAGGCGTTCTCGACGTTGCAACCGGAGACGACTCGGCCGTCGGTACCCAATACCGCTGCGCCGACGCGGAACTGGCTGTACGGGCAGTAGGCCCGCTTGGACGCCGCCTTCGCCTCAGCGATCAGCGTCTTCTCGATCGCCGAAGGCAGGGCTGGCGGTGACGGTTCGGGTTGCCGAGTGATCAGCCGACCCAGCATAGACGAGCCCCTAAAGGTCGATGGGCTTCACCGTTCGTTGAGCGATAGGATGAGTTCCTCGAGCGTCGTCCGCAAGCCCGCCTCGATCACCAATTGCAGACCGACCCGGAGCGCAGCCTCAACAGTCGCCAGCCCGACGACTAAACCCAGGGCCGTCCACGGTCCGACCCGCCCAGCCCGCCAGGTCGAGAGCAAGATACCCAGCCAACCAAGAATCGCGAACCCCTCCAGTTGGCGAAGGCCAACCCAAATGACCGCATCGACCTGACCCACGGAAAGCAAGAGGGTCGCTGAGGTCTCCACATCGACGCGACGCAAGGTCACCATCAATCCCGCGCGGACGGCCAATCCAACCACCCAAACCCCCTGCCAGGCGACGACCGACTTCCAGACCACCTCGTCATCTCCGCCGCCGCGACCGCGGTATGCCGCCAAGGCCGTCAGTATCCAAGCGACCACCAGCGGTCGCAAGACGATCGCCGAGGGCTCCGCGACCAGATCCCCGATGAGGATCAGGGTCCGCCAAAAAGGGCGTGTTTGCCGTTGAACCAACAGCGACGTTCGGAGCTCGTCGGGATCGGCCGCGTCGGATACCAACCGAGCCTCGATCCGCGCTTCCCCTTGTGCGATGGCCTCCTCAATCGTCCGATCGCGAAGTCCCACGATCCAGGGGATCGCCTGGATCACGATCGCAGCAAAGACCCAAAACATGAGGAGACGTGTCGTGCGTGACCCCAACGGATCTCCCTCGATAGGTGGTCGCATGGCCTTGACACTGGAGGGACGTTATACCACGTCGACCCGCGATCGGGGCGTGGAATCTCCTCGAGATAGCCCGACTGCAATCCTGATTCGGCCTTTGAAATGGTCAACGACTCGCTGCTCCCAACCACGATCCTCCTCGGGGGCAAGATCGTGTTACTCTCCTAAGACCTCGACCGGATTCACGACGTCGGTGGAGTGGACCTTGATAAGCCGCTCAGGCAATTTCCGTTGAGACAAGCATTTGTCTTCGATAAGATGTATGCGAATTTTCTGAGCAGTCACGTTCCGAAGCTCTTGGTTGATCCTGAAATTCGAACCATCCGCCCAAGCGATTGGCGCCCCAAGGAACTCTTCTCTTGTGTGATTCTCCCAGCCATTTGTTCCACGGGCATGTGCGTTGGTTGGCCGACCAATCTCGTCTGGTTTGTGATCGCAAATAACCCGCACAAATTCCCAGAATGTCTCCCGCCCATCGACTTGCTCAAGAATCACGACCTTGAGTTCATAACTCGAACTGGGGAACCGAAGCGACATGTTAAAAATGTGCAAATTTATCTTGTATATTCATCGTTAGTAAATAAAATTAATTTGGTTTTGCTAACCAAGGCAGTTTCTTGCTTATCAGATTTGTGTCGGGTAGTCATGTTTCGTCTTTTGTTAGTTAAACCAATGGCACCAGCTTATTCGCGGGTCAGTTTTGATCCCTGTGTATTCGCACCTATGAAATCGCAGGAATTGAAGGTGGGTAAGCGAAGGTTAGCGTTCTTGAGGCTTCGATGCTGTTGTAGAGGGAAGCACGCAGACCGCTTCCAAATAAGGCGGCGTCCTTGAAATTGAGTTCGTTGAAATCATTCCAACAAAGGTTGGATTCGGACAGGTCGGTACTCTTGGACCAAAGCGGCCCAATTTCAGACTTGCCGAGAAACGTGCGAGGAAGTGTGAGGTTCTCCAAATCACATTCTCAGAAAAAGTGCGGAAAAAAGAGACTCCAAACGGTGCCTTATCGTCGCTTTGGGGAAAGTGATTCGGCATAGGTGGAATTGTTGAGCGTGTTCTTGTGTCTAGTTGTTCTGTTTATAATAGAAAGTGACATTATTGTTTGCATGAGGGGCAACTGAGTAATTCGTAAGAACTCATGTTTCATTTCTTTCTACTCTCCGATGACTTTGACCAGCACCCGCTTGGGCCTGCGACCATCGAACTCGCCGTAGAAGATCTGCTCCCACGGTCCGAAGTCGAGCTTGCCGTCGGTGACGGCAACGACGACCTCACGGCCCATGACCTGACGCTTCATATGCGCGTCGGCGTTGTCCTCGCCGGTCCGGTTGTGGGCATACCGTTGTGGGGAGGCATCGAAAGGGGCCAACCCTTCGAGCCACTTCTTGTAGTCGTCGTGCAGGCCCGTTTCGTCGTCATTGATGAAGACCGACGCGGTGATGTGCATCGCGTTGACCAAGCAAAGTCCTTCGCGGATCCCGCTTTCGACTAGGACCTCTTCGACCTTCGGTGTGATGTTCACGAAATCCATCCGCGACGGGATGTTGAACGTCAAGTGGCGGGTGATCGATTTCATCGGGAAGTCTCACTAGAGACGCCGAAGCGGAGCGTCTAGAAGTCTGTCGTTCCAGGATCCCGCCCGGAGAGATATCGGCCGCTCAGGACCAGGGATCGACTGTGGGGGTCATGACCAGTTGGGGGACGCGGGCACGGGGGTCGAGTTCGACGAGGAACCGAACGGCTTCGGCGACGTCCAGGGGTTGAAGGATTTGCTTTTTCCGTTCGTCAGGGACTGGCTGCGGCCGGGCCTCGAGGATCGGCGTGTTGACCTCTCCGGGATAGATGACCGTCGAGCGGACTCCGTGCTCGCCCTCCTCCAAGCCAATGCCCAGCCCCAAGGCCGCTTGGCCGTACTTGCTGGCCGAGTAGCCCGCGCCGGCGAGTCGACTGGCCCGCGTCCCGGCGATCGAGGCGACCTGGATGATCAGACCGTCTTTCCGACGTCGCATCTCGGGTAAAACAAAGTGAACGAGGTTGAACGCGCCGGTCAGATTCGTGGCGATCATCCGGTCCCAGTCACTCGGGTCGAGGTGTTCCAGGTCGCGCGGCGAGACGTTGACCCCGGCGTTGCAAACCAGCACGTCGATCCGTCCAAACGTCTCGACGGTCCGCTCGACCATGGCGCGGACCTCATCGCGATCGGAGACGTCGACCGAAGCCAAGAGCGTCTCGGCCTTGCCGGAGAGCTCCTTTTGAACCGCCTCCAGCTTGCGTGGATTGCGGCCGACCAGGGCGACGCGGAAATCCATGCTGTGTAGGACATTAGCGACCGCTCGGCCGATCCCGCTGCCGGCTCCGGTAACGATCGCGGCCTTCATATGGGTGCTCGATGTGCTCAAGGCGACGACTCCATGCTCGCGTTGGCGACTCGCTCCGAAGCCGATTGTAGGCTGCTTGTGCGAGACTCACCACCACCAGGACCGGCCGACTCGGAGATCGCTGGGTCCGGACACGCGATCGATGAACCGCTCTGGAATTGGCCGAGACCAAGCCAAAGATGACCATGGAGACACCGAGCGGCTTGGCCAGGCCCTCACCGACCAGGGTGAGGCGGATGACCGTCCCGCCCAAATCGAGGAGCGGAACGGGACCTCCGACGATCCCGACCGGGCGAGGATCGCCGAGGGCCGAGTCGCCCTGAACGGAGCGTTCGGTCCACTCCCTTGACCTGGCCACGGCGATCCTGTTGCTCCCGATCCGACATCGGGGATCGCTGGCTCGACCGTCGAAGGCAACGGGACGGACTCCAACGCTGCCTCGAGGTCAAGCAATGGGATCCGCCCGTATCCGAACGGATCAAAGGCCGAAGCCGTCCCGGCTTGCAGCCAAGACTCGAGGTGGTCGACGCTAGGCAAGGCGCCGAATCGGTCTCGATAGAGGTCCTGCATCAGGACGACGGCGGAGGTGACCCAAGGGGCGGCGAAGCTGGTTCCGGAGACCGGCGCAGTGCCCCCTCCGTCGACGGCGGCCTCGAACCCTGCGCCGGGTGCGGCGACGTCGGTCGACGCGGTGAGCGAATAGGCCGCTCCAAGCCGTTGGGCCGCGTCAAGCAAGCGTCCGTTAGAATCACTGGCCGTGACGCTGATCGTCTCAGGCACGATCGCGGCGAAGCCCATGCCCGGCTGACCATCGAACGCGTTACCGGCCGCCGAAATAACCGGGATGTCGAGCGTACGGAGCTGGGCGATGAGGTCGGCCACCTCGCGGCCGACACCCGCGACCCGGAGCGCCGCGTCTGCTTGATAGTTTCGACCGTCGCTGGTCGAGAGGTTGACCGCGCTGATGTTAAAGGTCTCGTGGTGTTCGATCACCCAGCGGAGGGCCTCAGCGATCCAGACGAAGTCGCTGGCGCCGTCATCGTCGTAAACGCGGAGCGCGACCAGGTCGGCTCCAGGGACCGGTCCGTTCCCCCCCGATGCATCGGTCAGGAGCAAGCTGGTGACGGCCGTCCCGTGCGAATGGCCATCGCTGTCGGGATCGTCGTCCGATTCGGCGAAGTCGTAGCCGCCGACGATCCGCATCGATGCGGAGGTCAACGACGGATGCTCGTTGTCCCAACCGGTATCGATCACGGCGACCGTCAGCCCCGAGCCGTCGACGCCGAACCGGTCGCGGGCCTCCCGGAACGCCCGTTCCAGATCGGCTTGACCGGATGGGACGGACGTCGATGATGACTTGGCCATTTCGGCCGGCTGCATCGTGAGCGGGGTGTGCTCGATCGGGGTCGTCACGTTGACGAACCCACCCGCATCGAGCATTTGTCGCGGCTCCAGCCTGGAGACCTCGGGGCAATGCCCACGCGATCGTCGTGGTTGGTTCAAGCCTCGGTCCCTCCTGACGGGCGAATAATTCCCGAAGGTCGCAGAACCTCGGGGGCCAGCCCCGGACTCGCGAGGCGATCTGGCCGATCGTTCGGGTGACCTCGACCGGTTTTCCTCTTGACAAAGGGACCTATCGGATGTCGACGACAGGCCACTGGCCCCGAATCCGTCCGGTCGTGGCGATCATCCCCGCGCGATTCGGATCGACCCGTTTGCCCGGCAAAGCCCTCCTGAACGACACGGGGCGCCCGCTGATCCAGTATGTCATCGAGGCGGTCGGTCGGGCTCGTCGGGTCGACCGGGTCGTCGTGGCGACCGATGATGTGCGGATCGTCGAGGCGGTCGAGGCGGTTGGCGCTGAGGCCACGATGACCCGCGAGGATCATCGGAGCGGGACCGACCGCGTCCTGGAGGCCGCGTCGCGGATCCCCGAGGCGACCTTGATTGTTAATGTTCAAGGCGACGAACCGGAGGTCGAGCCCGATCACATCGACCAACTCGTCGAGGAGTTGGCCGGTCATCCTGAAGCGCCCATGGCAACGCTCTCCGCTCCCTTGAACGACCCGACGGCCTATCGCGACCCGGCCCGCGTCAAAGTCGTCTGCAATCGAAATGGGAACGCCCTGTACTTTTCCCGGGCACCGATCCCGTTCCATCGGGCCGATCCCAAAGCGCTGCCCGACGACTCGGGGGCTCGCCTCCACTTGGGCCTCTATGCGTTCCGCCGCGACTTCCTGATCGACGTCTGGCCGACCCTACCAGCCTCACGACTGGAGGCGATCGAGTCGCTGGAACAACTCCGAGTTCTGGAAGCCGGCCATGCGATCCGCGTCGGGCACGTCGACCGGGCCGGTTTCGGTGGCATCGACACCTCCGAGGACTATCGGCGATTCGTCCGGCGGGTTCGCGATCGACAGCAAACCGACGCCGCGTGACGGACCCGGAGACCGGTTGCTAAGATGAGGACGTGCCATCGCCTCCCCCTGCCCGGTCCCGAGAGCCTCTCATGAGCGAATCCCTGCCCGCCCGGCCGTCTCATCCACTGGCCAATCCGTCTTACCCCGAGCGGACCCACTACAGCGAACGACCTGTCTTGGAACAACACCTCAAGGGTTGCAATCAACTGCTTGACGAGTGCCGTCGTAAGCTCTCCGTGATCCGCGACGAAAAAGACCGCACCCACTACACACGGATCTACCACCAACTGATCGGGGCCCGCGACCAACTGGCTGATATGACCTCCCGGATCCCCCGCGAGGCCGGTGACCTCTATGAAGAAGACCACCATCTCCTCGACGAAGCCCTTTCGGCCATCGAGCGGCTCCGCAAACGCATCTGATGCCCTGAACTGATGATCCGACGGGCTGTCCGGTTAAGCCGACAGGAAAAACCCCTCAGGTGCGCCGCCACCCACCAAGGTCTCGCGATCCGCGCAACCGTCGCGTTCCCCATGGAAAGGTCGAGAATCGTCCCAGTTTGGCTCGGGAACCGTCTGTTCAAAGGCTTGAGTTTGAAGATAATATGAATCAGAGGCGACCTCGAACGAGGTGCGCCGTTCGAGCACGCGTGGAGACACGGGCCTTTGCCTTTGACGTCTTCCGCTCGATGGAACGCGACGCGACTGGGTGAAGCGCGTCGAGAACGGATGCACGACCCGGAGGGATTCACGGATGTCGTTCCCAGACTCGAGCCCAGCAAATCCCATGATAGTTCGATCCAGTCCTACGCCTGCCGCCTCGAAACGGTTGGTTGGCGACCTCGATCCTCACTCCCGAAGCTTTTGGGAGCGGGTCGCATTGTCGATCCTGCGGTGCTATTTGGGTCTGGCCCTTTTGATCGGCGTGGCCGCCGCGATCGTCGTCGTTCCGATCGTCCTGCTCGGCTATCTGCTCTATCAACTCCTCGGGAAATTTTCCCAACGACGGCCTCCTCGGCGCCGGATGACGCTCAATCCCAACCGACTCTACTGGGATCGCCCGCACACGCTTCATCTCGTCAGCGATCCGCGACCAACACCCGGACGTGTCGAACCCCTGCCGAACGGCCGGCTTATCGCGTGAGCCTCTATCGGCTTTCGGATCATGACAGAATCGTCATATCCATTACGACAGGTCAGCCTGAGTCGTCTCAGGCCGGCCTCCGGACTCGAGATGCCAGCATAGTCAGATGGCACCATGCGGTCTGCAATTCCTGGCTACCACTTGTCGATGGGTCCCTTAGGCACAGGAACCTCAACATCAAGGTGTCCGGGCAACGGTGAGATCGGGCCGACCTGTCGGATCCGCTCCAGAGTCTGATCGAAGACCATCGCATCAGCGATCTGGATGAGGTTGCGATAGAGGAATTTGGCCATCCGCGTCCACTTGCTGTACCAGCGGAGGGTCTTGCGGAACTGGATACAGCCCATGTGCTGGCCTCGGTAGGCGAGCAATCGATGGAAGTGGTCGGCCATAAGGTCGAGCCGCTGCTCGAAGCTCGGCTCGGGACCAGGTGTTCCGTACTCGGCCCAGTGCTTGAGCTGCGTGAAGAAAAACGGGTTGGCCAGCGCCCCGCGGCCGATCGAAACGGCTGCACAGCCGGTCTCACGGAACATCCGCTCAGCGTCCTGGAGGCTTCGGATGTCGCCGTTGCCGACAACCGGAATTCGTTCGACCGCCTCGACGACGGCTCGAATGCCTTGCCGATCGACGTCGCCTGAGAATCCCTGAGCACGGGTTCGTCCATGAACGATGACGCCGGCCACACCGACCTGCTCGAAGCGCGGGGCCTGTGCGGGAGCGGTCTGGTTGTGCTGGGCCCAGCCCAGCCGCATCTTGACGGTGACCGGACCCTCGGCGGCTTCCACGACCGTAGAGACGAGTCGGACGGCCTTGTCGGTCTCGGCCATCAGGGCCGACCCGCCGCCGCAACGGACGACCTTGCGGACCGGGCACCCCATGTTGATGTCGACCAACTGAGCGCCGCGGTCGACGGCCACCCGTGTCGCTATAGCCATCTCGTCGAGCTTCGGCCCGTAGATCTGCACCGACATCGGCGTGTCGACCGCGCAGGTTTCGGACAGATCGAACGCCTTGGATGTTCCCTCGATTAAGGAACGCGCGTTGACCAAGTCGGTAGTGGCCAGTCCCAAGCCGCCCAGACTACGGACCGCCAAGCGAAATGCCAGGTTGGTGTAGCCGGCCAACGGCGCTAGGAAGAAACGTGACGGGATCGCAACCCTGTCCAGGCTGAGAGGCCGTCGGAGGATCTCTGGCGGCGACGGCCAAGTCACCGGAGCGACCGATCCCGAGACGTTCACGTTCGGTAAGTCGAGGGCGATGCTCACTCCAATACGATCCTTTATCGAATGCGGGAGATTGTCCGTCGCGAAGAAGACCCGAATCCGACGGTGTTGGCCTTTGGCTCAGGACCGCTTTCGCCTTAGTGGTACGATAGTCTGGAGGCTGGGCTAAGGCGAGGCCGATCGCTGCTGCCACAAGCCGGCAACGTCGGTGATGGAGCCGGATCGGTCCCATCCTCAATAGCTGTGTGATGACCCCGTCGGGCAACTCAGGCGACCAACCCTACAACGCGACACTCAAGGACCTTTTCCGGTTCGACCTGGTCAGTTGGCTCGACCTTGGTCGGGTCGATTGCGACGGGACGCCGATCGTTATCGATAACGACCTTTCGCAGACCATCTCACGACGGGTCGACTCCGTTCGTTGAGGTCGATCGTGGAGAGTCGGTGCCCGTTCCGAAACTCGAACCATCGCGAGGACCGCGACCTGTGTCCTTGACACCGATCGATGCCGAGGCCTGGGTCGTCCAGCACGTTGAGGGGCGACGTCTGCTGGCCGAGATCGCGGAAGCAGGCACACCGAGTCCAAAACAGATCGAGCGTTGGCGCGCCTCGACATCACTCGATGTCACGCAGGCCGCGCTCCGGTTGGCCGAATCGGCTCGGCGAGGCCTCGACAAACTGCCCGATGTCGATCGGCTCTGGCTCGAGCCGGTCGCCGTTCAGCAAGCGACACATCATGTTGTGGCCGCACACAAGGCCTCGCGGTTTCGAGACGTTGGACGTGTCGTGGACCTTTGCGCCGGGCTCGGCGGTGACACTCGGGCGCTGGCCGCACGTGCCGAGCACATCGTCGCCGTCGAGGCCGATCCCGACATGGTTCGTCGGCTGCAATGGAACCTTTGCCGATGGGAAATCAACGACCGCGTTGATGTCCGGCAAGCGACCGCGCAGGCAGTGGAACTGGGCTTCGATATGGCGGTCCACATCGATCCCGACCGACGCGCCGGCCGGACCACTCGTGCCCGTCGTCTGGAACACTACGAACCGCCCCTCGAGTGGCTCCGCGACCTCACCGATCGGGTCGAGACTGGAGCGATCAAGCTCGGTCCGGCCAGCGACTTCGACACCGCCTTCCCCGATGACCGGTTCGAGATCGAGTTGATTACTCATCGAGGGGAGTGCCGCGAAGCCACCGTCTGGTTCGGCCCCCTGGTCACCTGCCGTCGACGCGTCACGCGAATGCCCGAGGGGGTCTCGTGGTCCGACCAGGACTTCGACGATCGAACCATAGACGATGCCCACTCGACGATCGGCCCGGTTTCGGCTTGGTTGTTCGATCCCGATCCCGGACTCTCCCGAAGCGGCCTGCTCGATCACTTCGCCCGCGCCCACGGTCTCCACCGGATCGAGCCCGGTCGGACCCCACTGAGCGGCGAGACGCGTTGTGATCATCCTTTGCTGGTTCCCTTCGGCGTTCTCGATATACTGCCCGGCAAATCCTCGACGATCGCCGGCTGGCTCCGAGAGCGCGGGGCGTGGGTGGTCGAGGTCAAGCCGCGTGGTGTCGACGTCGACCCCCACGCCTTCCGTAAGAAACTCCCTCGCGGCCGAGACAACGTACCCGGGCTCAGCCTGTTTCTCGTCGGGGGGAACCGACGCGGGTCCAAGGCAATCCTCTCCCAGCGCTTGGGCTCCGAGCGGGACAGATAAACGTCAAGATCGCGAGCCGTTCAAGGTTGCGCATCTGTTCGTATCCCGTAGCGTTTGAGCTTGCTGAAGAGGGTACTTCTCGGCATCCCAAGCAGTCGCGCCGCTTCGCTCTTATTGCCACCGGCGTCTCGGAGGGCTCGAAGGAGCTGTTCGCGTTCGGGGTGAACCTCGACATGGTCGGACAGGGATGAGAGATCGTGACCCATCTGGCGATAAAGCGGGGATTCGAGCGAGTGCGTTGAGGCGTCCGCTTTGATCGCGGAGCGCGTTGGGATCAACCAGTCGGAGCGAGTCGACAACGTGACCGTCGAAGTCCGCAAAGCGGGTGGGAGATCGTCGAGGGTGAGTCGGTCACCCTCGGTCAGGACCACCGCACGCTCCATGGCGTTCTCCAACTCGCGGACGTTGCCCGGCCAAGGGTATGCGAGCAAGGCTTCCATAGCGTCCGGGTCGATCTCGGCGATCGGTCTGCCAAGCCGGATCGCCTGTTGGCGTTGAAAGTGTAAAGCCAACGCGATGATGTCTTCGGGACGTTGCCGGAGCGGCGGCACAATCAAGCTGATCACGTTGAGCCGGTAGTACAGGTCGAGCCGGAAGGTTCCCCGATCGATCATCGATTCCAAGTCGCGGTGGGTGGCCGCTAGGATCCGGACATCGACGGCGATCGGTCGCGAACTGCCGACCCGCTCGATGACACGCTCTTGGAGCACGCGGAGCAACTTGATCTGAGTCTCCAACGCGATGTCGCCGATCTCGTCGAGCAGGATTGTCCCGCCATGGGCTTCCTCGAACCGGCCGACCCGGTCGCGATCGGCACCGGTGAATGCCCCTCGAACGTGGCCGAACAGCTCGCTTTCTAGTAGGCTCGCTGACAAGGCTCCACAATGGACCCGGATCAACGGCCCCTCTCTGCGTGCGCTGGCCCGATGCAGGGCTTCGGCGAGGCGCTCCTTGCCAGTTCCGCTCTCACCACGGATCAAGACCGCCGACTCGCTCTGCGCCACCTTGGCGGCCATCCGGATCAGGTCGTGGAGTGAGGCGCTCCGACCGATGAGCCGGGCGAACGGGTCGTCGCCGATCGGCAACGCCGGGGTGGACTCCGACGATCGTGGATCCCTGGCGCCCACCGCGGAGTCGATCTGGTCCCGACGATCCTCTGCGGAGTCTGGATCGGTCTCCGCAACATCTGAGTCCGTGATCATTGGATCCGTCACGACCGTTGGGTCGGAGCTGTCGCCAATCCGGTGGGCCAACTGCCCCTGGAGCACGAGGATCCGCCGCTGCTGCTGGGCGACCAGGTCGGCCTTGACCCGCAATTGGTCGTTGAGCGTTGTTAGGGTCGTTTGAATCGTCGACGCATGCAACGAGACTGTGGCCAACGACCGCAATGCCTTGAGGAACGCGCGCTCCTCGTCGAGGTAGGGGCGACCGTTACGCTTTGGCCCTAGCACGATCAGGCCGACCAGTTCGCCTCGGGCATCGGGCAATCCGACGGCGACCTCACCGCCGAGCCGAATGAGCTCGATCGTCACATCCGCGACTAAATCAGACCGAGGTGCATGTTGAATCTGATAGATCGGCCGATCCTTTAAAGCTCTCACCAAAGGGTCATCGATCCCGAGTTGACGTCGATCCGGCTCCGGTCCCACGGCGTTGGTCAACACCAGGGTGTCCGGGCCGTCTGCTCCGACTTCATTGGTCGTGCGAGCCGATCCGGACTGGTTCAGATAGATTGCGGCCCACTCGACCCGTAAACCTTCAACGGCTGCTGCGAGCAGACGACCACTCAACTCACGGCGATCGACCAGGCTCTGGACCGCGTCGGTCATCCGTCGGAGGGCTTGATCAAAGTGCGATTGTTCGCTCCGGAGCCGGCGCTCCAGAGCGCGGTTGAACCGGCTCCGCAACGACTCCCAGACTACCAAGGCCGCGATCGCTAAAACCCCGAAGACGACCGCCTCGGAGGTCGACGGCCATCGGCCGATCCCCCCCACGGCCAAGGCCGTGAGCACAGGGACGCTCGAATAGACCAGCCCCGCCAAGACGCTGAAAACGAAGTAGATCATCCCTCGGTTGATGATCCGATTGGCCTCCATCAGGCGATACCGCGTGATGATCATCGAGGCATAAGACAGCGTGAATACCAGCGAAACGACAAACAAGATCCAAGCCGTCGACTCCCGGGCAAGATTGACCGGATCGACCCACAAGGCCTCATAGAGGACCAAGCCGAGCGGCCAGACCGAGATCGTCGCAGCGATGCAGATCCACCGCACCTGATTGCGTTCGGCCTGTGATTCGGCCCGCAGATAGCTGTAACCCAGACAAACGACACAGAGCACGAAGGTCAGGAAACAAAGGCCCAAATCGGTCAGGGCCAGCACCCTGATCGACTCCAAGGTGGTCCGGAGTTCCGCTAGATCCCCACTCCGTTGGGTTTGCAAAAACAACATCGTCCCCCAGAGCAGGACGATCATCAGGCACGGTACCGCCGCCAAGAGACCGCCGATCAACCGTGGACTTCGGTATAACAACGGGTTGAGCCGCGGGAAGACCAGGTAGAAGGCCAGGCTCAGAAACGGCAGGGTGATCGCGAAGCCGGCGAAGAACGCGATCAACCAGAAGTCGACGATGATCTCGAGCCAGTGGTAGCCCCCGATGAAGGCGCCGACGGTGCAGACGCAGACCCAATAGAAACGGGACGCGGCTGGATCGCGCGGCTTGCCCAACCAGACCAACGCACCGATCACCAGGATGATCACCTGGAGGATCAGCCAGACAACCGAACGAACGAATGCCAACCATGGCCTCGGTTGAACCTGCACTTGTGCAGTCCGAGGTGGACCGCCTTCTGGGGAGACCCAGACAACCTGGATCAACCCGCCTCGCCAACGGCTCGAGCGACGCATCGCTTCAACCACATCGGGAAATTCTCGGACCTCGACCGTCTCGGCATCGGCCTCGAGTCCGATGCGATCCGACGTCGCGTCGCCGTTCGTTCTCGGAGTGTGAACGGGGCCCATGCGGATCAGTTGTGATCCCGGTTCAGGCGCTTCGGGGGTCCAGGATTCGGGATCGGTCACCTCTTCGATCGTCGGGGAGAAGAGGCAAACCATCCCCAGATCGCCCAACGTGGCCACGCGAATCAAGACCCACAACGCGTAGAGCAGCACCATCAACGATGAGACGAAGATGAGGTTCCGTTGAGAGAACCAATGATGGATCGAGCCGAACCGTCCAGCCCTGACGGATCGGTGGCCGGATGAGACTCGCCTAAATGAACTCAAACCTAAATCCTTCGCGAACTGAAGTCACAACGGTGCGAATTCAGAGTGCCATCCAAACCTGGCATCATTGTCGACGATACGAGCGCCGAGCACCAGCATTCGGCGCTCATTCGGCGCCAGAAAAAGCGCCGAACGCGCCGAAAATCCCTAGAATTTTCCCATTCGACTTGATTTGCCTAGACGCTCTATTATTGCATGCTGGCTATCCTCAGAATCCGAACGATCGCTCCATCGCCCTGAGCCTAAATCCTTTGATGACCGTTGTTTTCTCCAACTCCCAGTTTCGATAAGCGATCGCTCCATTAAAGCGTTCAAGAGACACTCGGGAAAAGCAAATTGCCCTCGTGAGTTTCCCAATCATCCTATTTTTCCAAGTGCGAGGATTGGAACAGCTCATGCATCTCACTCCATTGCATCACGGAGCCTGCAACTTGGCTGGAGCGACTGCTGATGAGGATCTCGCGCGCCCCCGAATCATTTTGGTTGCCCTATTTGACTCGCGAATCCCGAGTAACTTTGGTTCGAAGCCGGAGTATCGCACCCACTTCCCAGATCCGTATGGGGTGGGGGCGACCGGTCGTCTTGGTCCCTGGGTTGGCTGGTGGTTGGCCATTACTCTGGCCGCTCGCGAAGGCCCTGGCGGAATCCCACGAGGTTCATTTACTCAGTTCTCCGGGGGATCAGTCTTGGTCGGATCCAAGCCGATGTCCTTCCACATTGGCGGATCTGGGTCGAGAGATGGCCGAAACCCTCCAGGCATTGAACTTGGATCGTCCGACAGTGCTGGGAGTGAGCTTCGGTGGAGCTGTCGCGTTGCAAATGGCCCTGGAGTGCCCTGAGCGGATCGAGGGTCTCGTGACCTATGGGACGCCCTTGAGGTTTCTTCCCAGCTTTGGCTCGCGGATCGTCCAGTCGATTCTCCGACGGCACGATTTGCCCCATGACAGCGCGTTTCTCAATCAGTTCTTTGCCCTGTTGGACGCGCCTCGTGCTCAGCGGCCCAACTTGCTCCGATTCGTCGTCCGGCAATGCTGGCAGACCGACCAGTCGGAGATCCTCAGGCGGATCGCGATGCTTGAGGACTTCGACCTGTCCGACGAACTCTGGCGGATCGATGCACCGACGCTCGTGCTGGCCGGTCAAGGCGATGTGATCGTTCGGCCCGACCAACAGCGCGCTTTGGCCGATCGGATCCCTGGCTCGAGCTACCGGGAGTTTGCGGGAGCGGGTCATATTGGGTTCCTGTCCCATCGTCGGGCCTTGGCACGTACCATCGCGAAGTTTGTCCGGCGCTCGGTCTACGCCGACCGTTGAGATCCCATTGGCCTCGAGTCACTGATCGGTACGGTCGGTCGTACGGCTGGGATCGGATGGGCCAGCCTCACGAGATGGGGCGACCCCGTGCATCTGTCGAGTCTGATCTCGTGGTTGCTGACTGCTTCCCGCTCGTATAACCTCTAAGAGCCGACCTGGTCATCTCCCCAGGTCGGATTCGGGTCGTACGAGCGTGGTACGACAGGATCAAGCCTGATCCCACCCGAGGCTGGACTCCCGTGGGATTGGGGAGTTTTAACGAAAGGAGGTGACCACGTGTGTCCTGAAAACCAGAGGCGGCTCGCCTAAGGGCGGTCGACGGGTTGCCCGCCGGCAGCCGCATTTCTTCAAGAGGCCAACCTCCCGTTTCATCAGGGGGTTGGCCTCTTGTTTTTTTGATCTGGTCTCCTCTCGATCGGCGACCCACGTCCCCTTGTGGCGAGAGTCCCCTCAACGCGTTTGGCGTCGACATCGAAATCCGTCGGTCGTGTGCTCGTCGGGCAACAACGTTCATTCAGGCGGATCGAGCCGGTAGAATATCGCTCCTCTGCTCAGCCGGCCCGAGTTCACGCTCCCGGAGATTGTTGCCGTGATCGTCGTGATGAAGCCCGACGCGACTCAAGAACAGATCGATCATGTTGTCCATCACGTCCGCGAACTGGGTCTGTCGCCACAAATCCTCGTGGGCACGCAACGCACGGTCATCGCGGCGATCGGCGAGGAACGGCTCGGTTTGACCGAGACCTTGGAACCTGGCGAAGGGGTCGAGAAAGTCTTGCCGATCTTGAGCCCCTACAAGCGTGCCAGTTCGGAGCTGAAGAGCGACCGGACTCAGGTTCAAGCGCTTGATCTCGTCGTGGGGGGCTCGAAGGTCGCCTCGATCGCCGGCCCGTGCTCGGTCGAGAGCGAGGATCAGATCGTCGAAATCGCTCGGATTGTCCGCGAGCATGGCGCTCAGGGGCTCCGAGGCGGCGCGTTCAAGCCGAGGACCAGCCCCTATAGCTTTCAAGGCCTCAAAGAAGACGGCCTGAAGATGCTTCAGACGGCTCGGGAAGCCTCTGGCCTGGCCATCGTCACCGAGGTCATGGCTCCGGAGCATGTTGAGCTCGTGGCCCGCTATGCCGACGTGCTCCAGATTGGTGCACGCAACATGCAGAATTATCAACTGCTCCAGGCCGTCGGCGATTCGGGCAAAGTTTGTTTGTTGAAGCGGGGCATGAGCGCGACGCTCGACGAGTTCCTGCTCGCCGCCGAATATATCCTCGATCGTGGCAACCCGAACGTGATTCTCTGTGAGCGAGGAATCCGGACGTTCGAAGACCATACGCGGTTCACGCTCCCGCTGGCCTCCGTGCCCGCCCTCCACATTCAGAGCCACCTCCCCGTGGTCGTCGACCCATCTCACGGCACGGGGAAATCGAAGTTGGTCCTCGCCATGGCCCGCGCAGCCGTCGCGGCTGGCGCCGACGGCCTGATGGTGGAGGTTCACCAAGATCCCGAGCGGGCGATCAGCGATGGTGCCCAAACGATCACACCCAAGCTCTTCGCCGAAATGATGGCCCAGTGTCGACGCGTGGCTGAGGCGGTCGACCGGACCGCCTGAACCGAAACGCGAAGCGAACCAATGTGCCGATCACCAGACCCGACATCCGTGTCTGCGATCAGCCGATCTTAACGAGCCCTCACGCATCGTCGGGATGACGATAGTCCTCACGGACCGGATAAAAGATGTCGAGCGCCTCGACGGCTTGATCAAGCGCCTCGACGCTGTGTCGAACATCACCAGGGATCCGCCAGACATCACCGGGTCCTAGTTCCGCAGTCCACGCGCCGATGGTCATGCGCATCCGACCGCTCAGCAGAATTCCCAATTGCTCATGAGGATGGTCGTGTTCGGGGAGGATCGCGCCAGGCTCCAAACGGAGTCGGGAGATCGTCATCTGCTGGCCTGTGACCGACAAGGTTTGATGAATCCCAGCGCATAACTCGCGCGAGTCGCGTGATCCGTTGCGCACAACGTAAGGGTTCTTCTCAGACATCGTTCCTCCTCGGTGTTGGATCTCAGCAACAGGAGACGATCCAGGTTGGGTATATTTTCGGCCGCATGCTCGTCGAGACCCGCGATCTCGAATCGAACCTCGATCGAGGTTAACGCGCCGAGTCGCCGACCTGACCGAGATCTTGGATATAAAGGGTCAAGGAGTCCTCGGCCATCGGCCGGTCCGGTTCGGCCGTTTCCTCGACTTGGGCGATCTGCAACCGATACGCTCCCGGAGGTAGCTTGGACGGGAGGTCGATGACATGCGCTACGACATGATCATCCATTTCGGCAAACACCTCGCTCGGTTCCATCCAGCCCGTATCCCAAACCGGCTCGTCGTCGAGCCCCTCGATATCGACCGGATGCAGTTGGATCCTGGAACGGATCCGCACGTGAGGCCGATCCGATCCGGAGCTCTTGTTGGGATGGACCCCGGCCAATTCACAGTAGACCAAGGTCCGCTCGCCGGGGCGGAACGTCTTATGTGTCCTCGGCGTATAGGAATCGAACCAGCTGATTTGCGTGCAGAAGGCCAGTTCGGTGATCCGGAACTCCGAAACCTCCGCGCGACTGGACGGATCCTTCTGAACGACTTGGGACCCGGCATCGACGGTTTTCGTGAATGGTTCCTTTTGCAAGTCGGACGCGGCCAGCGAAGCATCGGCCTCGGTCATTTCCTCGACCTTGATCTCGCGTTGGGCGGTTTCCACGGGGAAGTTCTCCCCCGTGGAAGCTGGCTCGTCCGGTGCCCGGAGCGCTTCACCAATCCAATCGAGCCAAACTCGCTGTTGTTGTTGGAGCTGCGCTCGGACGCGTGCGGTCGTGGCCATCAATCGCGTCACTTCGATCGCCAAGGCTTGGACGTCGAGCGTCGCGTCCGATCCGATGCTTGAGGCGGGTCTCGTCCCCGTTCGCGTGACCGAAGAGCGGATCACGGTATCATAAGTCGGCACACCGGTCCTCTGACGTTCGCGACGATCCGAGGCGCGTTCGGGGAACGGATCCAACAAGACCGGCCGAGAAGAGACCGGTCGCGATCGTGCGACTGAGGTCAATCGGCTCGGCACGCCAATCCTGGGGTTGACCGGCAGATCGAGCACTTGCGATTTCATCGTCCGTTCCGGACGCAGTGTGCTCGAGGCGACCAAGCCTGGTGGGGGGAACGGTGAAGGACCCTTCGAAATCTCCGACGGGTCGACCCATTGAAACTTCGATCGGAAATCACCCGGCTGTGTGGAGATCTGATACGACCGATCCCCCGCGCAACCGCACAGGCTCAGACCGGCCAACATCATCAGGTGGCCGAATCCCGACCGAATCGTCCGGGACCAGGATCGTCGCCACGACCCCGGAGGCTTCGTCCGATCCGTGATTCGCATAGGTATTCCCCGTCACCTTGGGACACGCGGTCCCGGTCCCGACCAACCCCGCCGCTCCGCCTTTGACCGTCGGTTGTCCGCTTCATAGTGCCCTTCGATCGGCGATCCCGGTTCGATCTACAGCAACTGACCCACTCCGACAAGCGGACTTGGACCCGAACGGTTCCCGTCGCGCTGGGGACTCAAAGGACCGAGCATCTGGGCAGCTCGCTCGTTCGACTCGTTTCGGATCGCCTCGTTCATTCGCCGACCCAACGATTCGATCCTGGCAAGCTGCTTACGGAAGACCGCATCACGACGACAGGCCTCTTCCCAAGAGACACGGACCAGGCGCAATCGGGACCCTGGGGCTGCCTGAGCCAGACTCGACAGGTCGGGCGTGAGCACTTGGGCAACCTGTCGATAGCCACCGGTTGTCCCGCAGCCCGGCCCTAACAGAACCAACCGGCCTCCGGTCACTTGGAGCGTACCCGGAATGACCGGCATCGAGGATCGATCCGCCGAGGGACCCCAAAACGGGCCATCACCATTCCGCTCAATCTGTAGTCCAAGCCCCGCGCGATTGCTCCTCGACGTCACCCGCAGGACCAGCCCCGACCAATCGCGTGGCCGACCCGCGTTCGGAGCGAACAGCTCGGGACCGTCCAGACCGTCCATGGCATGAATGGTCACGATGCTCCCGGGCGCAGGGATCGGCCAGGCACACCACGACGGGACGCGTCGCCAGGTTCGCCCCGGTTCCGCCTCAAGGAGTTGACCATCGGAGATCGGTTTCTCACTCGATCGGCTCCCCCAACGAATCGTCGTCCGCCAACCACCGCGGACCGCCAAGTAGGTACGGGCCCCGCGTTGGGTCGTCCCTAGCTCAAGGCGATCGCCGGGCTCCAACGTGAAGGAGCCGGGGATCGTAACGATTTCATTGATCGAAGGGCCACCACGATCGAGGATCCGGGCCGGCATCGGCGCGCCGGTTAAGGCCAGGGCCATCGATGTCTCGGCCCGATAGATTCCGCCCCGGATCGTCAATTCGAGCGCTGAGGCATGCGGATCGTTACCAACCAGCGCGTTGGCCAAGGTAAACGCTGACAAATCGAACGCCCCGCCAGGAGGGACTCCGAAGCGTCGACGACCCGGCCGTCCTCGATCTTGGACGGTCGTGAAGAGTCCCGAATCAAGGACGCGGAGGCCCATCCCGATCGCTCCAAGGGCTTTGGACACGCACGCCCACGTGCTCGAGGGTCTCGCGGACGAGCCCGGCCAGCATGATCGCCTCAGGATGATCGCCATGCAGACAAAGCGTCTCGATGGTCTCGTCCGCGACTAATCGGACAACCTGATCGCGAACGTCATCAGGATCGTGCAACAAGGCTCCTGGCTGGCCTCGAGGGACAAGCGTGCCATTGGGTCGGTAACGTCGGTCAGGAAACCCCTCGGCCACGAAGGGAATCCCAGCACGTTTCGCTTCCTCCTGAAGGATCGAGTGGGGCGGGCCCACCAGTGCCAAGTCACAGTGTTGGGCCGCACGGACAATCCCCAAGGCAATGGTCGATTCGATCTGCGCCTGATTGTAAAGAGCGCCGTGCGGTTTGATGTAATTTATTTCAAGATTAAATTCATAACAAATTTTTCTAAGTTGATCCACCTGCGCGAAAGTGAGGCGGATGACTTGATCGATCGTCATCGCTTGAGGCCGTCGGCCGAAGTGGACCGGATCGGCGTAGCCGGGATGGGCGCCGATGGCCACACCGAGACGCTTGGCTTCCCGGAGTGTCTGCCGAATCGTATGTGGACTACCGGCGTGCGCACCACAACTTAGGTTGGCCGAGCTGACCAAAGTCAACAGAGCCGCATCCGATCCAGCACCCTCGGCTAGATCGGCGTTCAGGTCAATCGACCGAACGCTCCGGTCGTGTTGAGGGACCGTCATCATGACTGGACGGCTCGGATTGTCGAGAAGCCCGGATCCTCCGCCGCAACGGCCTCGAACCGGACCCGTGCCCCGACACGGAAGAGGAACGTCTCGCGTTCCGGGTCGGCCAGTGAGACCGTCGTTCGACCGATTATGTGCCAACCGCCCGCCGAATCTTCCGGGTAGATCGCTGTCTGACCACCGACCATAGCAACGGACCCGGCAGGCACCTTGATCCGTGGCACCTCGCGTCGTGGTAGGCCTCCGAGATCTGTCGGCAACGGGCCGAGGTAACCGAAACCAGGCGCGAATCCCATTGCCTCAACCCTGTAGTCGCCCTGCTGGTGACGCATGATGACCTTCGCGACGCTCAAGCCCAGCCGAGACGCGACGTCTGGTAGATCGGGCCCGTCGTAAATGACTGGAATCGTGATCGTTCCCCGGTCGATCTCAGGCGAAACGACGTTCTGTCTGGAAGAAGGTGCACATTGGCCGAGGCGTGCGAGCAGGTCGTACAAATCGACCTGATCCGGATCGAAGTGAACCGCAACAACCCGATAGACCGGGACCGCCTCACAAGCCTCGGGAGGATCCGGGCAGGCCATCCGAAATGAATCGGCCCACCGCAATGCAGTATCCTGATCTTCAAACCAGATCAGGATCGCGCGATCACCCAGCGGTTCCAGTCCGATCACAGTCCAACTCGCTTTCTCGCTCTGATAGATGATTTTATGGAACGAAACGGTCAAATTATAAAAACAATGGTGTTTTGTTTTATCGCCTCGCTTTGTCGCGCATGAGCAGACCCGCTTATCATGAAAACGATTTTTGTAGGTGAACTGACAGCAGTAAGTGATGGCGGTCCGGTGTGTTAAACTAAAGTTCGATCGTCGTGAATTGGGCAGCATCACGGGAACAATCTCCTGCTTTATCCCGCGAGCCTCACTGACCTGCTTCCGCCCTCGGACCTCGACAGGCACAACGCGTTTCGAAAACGATCGATTCCCGCTTTCTTCATGCCTCAGTGAGCACGACGGATGACGCCGCCTATGGACGACACAAACCCCCTGTTCAAGCTAAGCCGTGATCAGATCCGCCTCAATCTTTTGAGTCTCTTGCACGAGAACACCCCAATCTTCTCAGAGGACGAGATCACCTCGATCCGTGCGGTCCTCAATCAGCCAGAGATCGCTGCCCAGGTCGTCGCATTGGCGTGTCAAGGCGAGTCGTGCGGGTCATCTTCTGCTTCGAGGTCTTGGGATGAGTCGGATGGCTCTTCTGGATTGGATGAGACACCATAAGCTTCTGGCGCGATCCCGAATGCATCAGCGACTCGATTGAAGAAGGCGAACAGCGCGGTGATGTAGACGCACTCGGCAATCTGGGGCTCGGTCCAGCCGAAGTCACGGAGCGCCTCGACGGCCTCCGGGCTTACCTTGTAGGCGTGTCGGGTCACCGTTGCGACGAACTGCATCAAGGCATGCTCGGCCGGGTCAAGCCTAGCGGCTTCGAGATCGCCCGCCCGCAACGCGTCGGGCACTGGCGAGTTCGGGTCCTGTTCTTGCAACTGCAAGAAGTGGCCGTGCGAGCCCGTTCAGTACGGACACTGGTTCAGGGCCGAGACATACGTTGCGATCATCTCCTTGAGCCGACGGCTGAGATGACCTTCAGAGAAGTGGAGGCGATCGGAGAAGGAGATCACGTCGCGAAGGAAATCCGGACGATGGCTGAAGCACTGGAGGATCCCCGGGATCGCCATGCGACCCGAGTTGGCGGCACGCCAGTCTTGGTAGACCGCGTGGAGCGCAGGATCGTCCGATTCCGAGCCGTGGTTGATGTGGGTCATGGAGGTCTCGGGCTCTCTCGTGAGACGCGATCGAAGGAAAATGTCCGACGCCCTCGGCGCGTCGGTATCGATTGTCCATGATGGGGTCCACGCGCTCCGCGTGTCGACCAGGTCCCCCATGGTTTCTCGATCGCCTCGCAGAGCAGAATCGAGGAGGCTCGGTCGCCGATGCATAAACAACCCCTGGAAACGGTATGTGAAGGTCCACGGCGTCCTTCCCATCAAGCGATCGGAAGCGTAGTCGCTCTCGCGACCCTGGTCTTGCTGACGATCTCCGGGATTCCCGGGTGTTCGGGAGAAGGCAACTCCGACCAGATCGCCCGCGCCGAAGAGTCGGCCCAGCTCCTCGACGAGGCCGCGTTGCTTCAGGATCGCGAGCGCCTCGATGAAGCCATTGCGCGGCTGACCCAGGCCATCGAGGTCGACCCCGAGTCGGGGGTCGCTCGCTATCGACGCGCCCTGCTGACCTGGGATGACGACGAGGAGAACGCCCGCGACGACCTCGAAGCGGCCTTCGAGATCCAGCCGACGCTTCGCCTGCAATGGCTGATCCATCGACAGGAGCGGGCCCAGCAGCTCGATGCGCAGGCCACCGCCGCTCAGCTCGCCCAGGAGTTCGAGGAGGCTATCGCGCTCTATCAGGAAGCCCTTACTTGGACGCCCGATAATCCGCAGTTGCTCACCTCCTTGGCCAGCGCGGAGGCGTCGCTCGGTCGTTACGGTGAGTCGGCTGACCTCTTGCAAACGGTCCTCGATCGAATGGAGGGGCGTCCCCAAGACCAGTTGACAGTCCTGAGCTTTCTCGCAGGCATGCAGGTCTTGGCCGAACGGTACGACGAGGCGTTGGATAACTACGACAGCGCTCTGGAACTCGACCCCGGCAACCCCGATCTCCACTCCAACCGCGGCACGCTCCGGCTGATCCTCCGACGCTTTGACGACGCCCTTGAGGACTTCGAGATCACCCTCCAGAGCGACCCCGACGATCCCCTAGCACTCCTTCGACGCGCCCAGACTCTCGACCTGCTCGATCGCCCCGAGGACGCCCAGGCCGCCCGTGACCGAGCCGAACAGGCCCAGCCTGGCATCATCCGTATGATCCCACCGGTCCAACTGCTTCCCGAACCCACTGTTACGCCTTGATATGATCGTGTTGGTCTTTTTAGTATTTATCTTCGCAATTTTATCCACCTTTTAATAGCGGTATATTTTGGTTGATCAATTTTCTTTATTGAATGACTTGTGCTTTGGGGTGACTGAGCCTTTGCAGCGTGTAGCGGTCCGGATCGGTCGTTGACAGACGGCCAGTCTATTCTATCGAAGACAGTTTCTTGCAAATAATTTTTGATTGTGATGCGTTTATGCGATTAGACATTCATTAGACGATGGGCCGCCAGAGTCCCGGCGATGAGCAATCTCGATCCGAGCATCAGCGCGGCCTCGTCAATATCGAAATGGGGTGAATGCAGCGGTGGTGCCGGTGAAGAGCCTGGCGGTGCGGCGCCGAGTCGGAGCAGGGCGCCTGGGCAACTTCCCAGATAGGCCGCGAAGTCCTCGGCGCCCAGGCTCGGCTCGGTGATCGGCTGAATCGCATCGATTTCGGGCAGGTTGCGGGCCGACGCGATCCAAGTCTCTGTTAAAGTCGGGTCGTTGCGGACCGCATCGGTTCGCGTCTTGAGGGTCAAGCGGACCTCAGCGTCGGTCGATTCGGCAACACCGCGCGTCAGAGCCTCGAGTCGTTCCAAGAGGCGATCGCGAGCGTCGGGGCAGAAGGTCCGGAGCGTCCCGCGGAGCGAGGCGGAGTCGGGGATGACATTGGCCGTCTGGCCGGCTTGGAGCACACCGAAGGTCAGGACAACAGCGTGTCGGGCATCGATGGCGCGCGGCACAAGCTGATAGGCCTGTGTCAACAGGATCGCGGCGACGTGAACCGGATCAACCGCCTCGTGCGGTCGCGCAGCATGTCCTCCCCGGCCCTGGATATCGATCTGGAGTTCTTGACAGTAGGCAGTCATGACCCCTGCGCGGTGGCCGATCGCGCCAACGGGACGGCTCGGATCGACGTGTAAAGCAAGGATTGCGGCGACCCCGTCGATGGCCCCGGCCTCGACCATATCCCGGGCGCCTTGTGAGATCTCCTCGGCCGGCTGAAAGATCGCCCGCCAGCGTGGCGGGTCAACCAGGTCGCGATGCACTGCATGGAGGGCAAGCACCGCACCCAGAGCCATCGTGGTGTGAGCGTCGTGGCCACAGGCGTGCATTTGTCCATCGATGATTGAGCGATAGGGTCGGCCGTCATCGACCTCGAGGATCGGCAGAGCGTCGATGTCCCCTCGGAGCGCGATCAACGGACCCGAACCCTGTTCGCTGTCCAATGGCTCGACGACGAGACCGCGACCCGATTTGGGTATGCGGAGGTCGAGTCCCTCCAGATCGAGCCGATCGCGGAGGAACCGTGTTGTGGCGAACTCCGCACCGCTGAGTTCCGGATGGGCATGGAGATGACGACGGATTGTCGTCAGCTCCGGGGCGATCCGGTCGAGTTGCGCGAGGATCCGCGCTCGATCGTCGCTCATATCCATGAGTAAGAGGGGCCATCCAAGCCTGTTCTCGCTTGGCCAAAAAAGGACCGATCCGTCAACTGCTCAGCCAGGATGGCAGGGAGTCGATGGGCGGCAGTTCGATGACGCTGAGGCTCTTGAGGTCGGGGCATGCGCGGACGGCCTCGAGCGCCTCGGGACTAGGGACGCTGTCGATGTTGAGCACGGCGATCGCCTCACCGCCGGGGGCCTCACGACCGACGTTCATTTGGGCGATATTGACGTCGTGTTGCCCGAGTAATGTGCCGATCTGGCCGATTAGGCCGGGTCGGTCGCGGTGGGTGAAGATCAGCAAGGTTCCGTCGAGGTGGGCGTCGAGTCGGTACGGCCCCAGGCGGACCAATCGCAGGTAACGGTCGCCGAAGAGCGTACCCGAGGCGGTGTAGGACTTCGAATCGGTCTCGACCTCGGTGGCAATCAGGGTGCCGAAGTCGATCGTGTCGCGGCTCGTCGTTTCGGTGATATGGACGCCGCGTTCGCGGGCCAAGACCGGCGCATTGACCAAATTGACCTGCTCCTCCAGCGCGGATTCCAGCCAACCGGCGGCGAAGCTGGACGTCAGCAGGTGCGTGTCGCGTCCAGCAACCTCGCCCCGATAATTCAGGGTCACCGACTTGACGGCGCCCCGATCCATCTGAGCGTGGAGCATGCCGAGTCGACGGGTCAGGTCGATGTAGCTCCGAAGGTCATCCAGTTGGGCCTGATCGAGCGCGGCCATGTTGGCCGCGAACCGGACCTTTCCATGGACTAAATAGTCGGTCAACAACCGCGCCGCCTCGACGGCCACATTGACCTGTGCTTCCTTGGTCGAGGCGCCTAAGTGCGGCGTCACGACGACCTTGGGATGACCGATCAGGGGGTGATCGGCCGGTGGCGGCTCGGGATCGAAGACGTCGAAGGCCGCGCCGGCAACCTTTCCATCATCCAACGCCTCGCAGAGGGCCTGCTCGTCGATGAGGCCGCCCCGGGCACAGTTGATGATCCGGACATTCGGGCGCATCTTGGCGATTTGTTCTGCACCAATAAGATTCCGTGTCTCATTGGTTAAAGGGACGTGCAACGTGATCACGTCGGCACGCACCCAGAGATCGTTGAGGTCGGCGACGAGTTCGATGCCTAATTCGCTGGCCCGCTCGCTGGAAAGGAACGGGTCGTAACCCAATACGGTCATTTCGAAGGCCAAGGCGCGGGTGGCCACAGCCTGACCGACGCGCCCCAAGCCGATCACGGCGATCGTCTTGCCGGCCAATTGGGTTCCACTGAGCTGACTACGCTCCCAACGCCCTTCGATCAGGCTGGCATGAGCCTTGGGTGTGTGTCGGACCAAGCTCAGCAACAACGCAATCGTGAGTTCGGCGGTGGAAATCGTGTTCCCACCTGGCGTGTTCATCACAACGATCCCGCGACGGGTGGCCGCCTTGACATCGATGTTGTCGATGCCCACGCCAGCCCGGACGATCGCACGGAGCCGCTCCTGCCCTTCGAGGATCTCGGCGGTCAGTTGCGTTCCTGACCGCACCGCGATCCCGTCGGCGTCGCGCAACGCGGCCCGAAGCGCATCGGGGTCCTTGGCCAATTCGGGCGCTTCGACGACCTCGAAGGGATCGGCCGAGCGGAGCACATCCAAGCCCTCGGGGGCTAGTTTGTCGGTCACAAGGATCCGGAAACGAGCGGTCATGGAAGGGAGAGATCTCCGTGCGATCGGGAGTTCGTCGTCAGAAATGGATTCGTTTTTGTCTGAGATTGCCCCGATCACACACCGCAATGCACCGCATGACGTGATACGTGAGCGTGTATGATCGGGTTGCTCTCGGATCAGGCAGTCACCAGGGTCTCGGCCGTGGTGCGGCCAAGTAGGACTTGTTGGGCAGCGCGAACGGCCACGCCGGGCTCGACCGGGTAGCCGAGGTCGTCGAGGACCAACTCGAGAGCGGAGAGGCCGCCGACGACATCGAGTTCGTCGGTGTAACCCATGTGGCCGAAGCGAAGGATCTTGCCTTTGAGCTTGTCCTGACCGCCGACGATGGTGATCCCGAAGCGCTCCTTGAGCTGCTTACGGACGTCGGTGTCCTTGAGCCCCTCGGGCACATAGAAGGCGGTTAGACCTTCGGCGGGCCGTTCGCTGAAGAGTTCCAAGCCGAGCGCCTTGATGCCGGCCTGACAGGCCTGGCTCATTCGTCGATGGCGTTCCAGGACCGCGTCGAGCCCTTCCGCATCGATCCGCTCCAGGGCCTTGCAGAGACCCATGATCAAGGTATGAGCGGGGGTGTAGGGGGTGTCGTGGTCGAACATCTTCTTGCGGGCTTTCCGCAGGTCGAAGTAGAAGCAGGGCGAGTTGAACGCCTCGATTTGAGCCCAGGCCTTGGCACTGACCGAGATGAAGGCGAGGCCCGGCGGGAGCATCAGGGCCTTTTGCGAGCCGACGCAGAGCATGTCGATTTGCCAATCGTCGACCCGGCAGTCCATCGCGCCGACGCCTGAGATCCCATCGACAGCAAATAGGGCGTCGGTCTCGGCGACGATCCGGCCGATCTCGGCGACGGGGTGGCCGGTGCCGGTCGAGGTCTCGCTGAGCGTGCCCATGACGCAGCGGACGTCGGGATGTTCCCGGAGCGCGTTGGCGACCCGTTGCGGGTCAACTACCTGACCCCATTCGAACTCCAGACAGATCGCCTCGATCCCATATGCCTTGCAGACCTCGGCCCAACGATGGGCGAACCGACCGGCATCGAGGACCAACGCCTTTTGGCCGGCCGGCACGGCGTTGACGGCCGCCGCCTCCATCGCGCCGGTGCCCGAGGCGGTCAGGATCATCACATCGTTGGAGGTCCGAAAAATGCGCTTCAGGCCTTCGGTCGCGGTGATGATGGCCTGTTTAGCTTCGGGGGTCCGGTGATGAATGACCGGCTGGGCCATCTCCAGTAAAACATCTTCGGGAACAGGCGCCGGTCCGGGAGTCATCAGTCGAGGCTTTTGCATGGCGATTCCAAGTCGAGGAGTAATAGCGATTGAAGGGCGGGTGTTCGTGTTTGATTCAAAGCGGATCGGACCAAACACTTCGGGGCGGTCGTGCTCGTGATCCTGGTGACCATCTCCCTGCAAGGTGACAAGGGGGACCATCACACGGGCCTATCTTGCACGTGAGCGTTATCTTGGGGCCGGCACAACCCGACCGGCCTGGGGCATTATACTACGGGCCGTCAGATTTCGAGGGTTCGCCGAGCCGGTCCAGGTAGTCGCAGCGGATCCGGTCCGCCTCCGAGTCGACCAGGGCCTCAGCACGCGCGCGGAGCCGATGGGCTTCCACCCCCGAACCTTCAAGAAGGATCGTCTCGGCGATCTCGACCAGGAGGGAAACCGCCTCCGAGGGTGTGGAGGCCCGGTCGGCCAGGGTCTCGGCGATCGAGGCGGCCCGATCGAACGCTCCCGCCCGTGCAGCAATCTCAGCCTGCCACGTCTGATAGGTTGACTCATGCGCGGGATCGAGCCGTGCGGCTTGTTCGAGCAGTGGATCGAGTCGATCCATGTTCGAGCCGGCCTCGCGGTACTCGCGGCGGACCAACGCGGCGACGACCTCCCGCGCCGAGTCGCCGAGCGTGGCTAAGGCTTCGGGATCATTGTCCAAGAGCCGATCAGCCAAGCGGACAACGGTCGGATCGTGACGCAGGCCCAGCGCCGAACGGATCGCATGGCCCAAGGCTTCGGAGTCGAGTGACTCGACGTCCAAGGCAGTTAACTCGTCGAGCCCGCAACAGCCCCAGTCGTTGGGATCATCGGGCATCGTGGTTGGTGGCGGATCGACCAGCCCGAGTCGTCGACGGAGCCTGGCGAATGGGTAGTCGCCGTAGAGCGAACGCATCCCAGGCCGGTCGGCCAACTCTTCTCGGACCTCGAGGATCGCCTCAAGGTGTCGACGCGATCGCGGATCACCTCCGCGGGCTCTGACAGCCGCTTCCAGTGGGCTCCGACTGTCAAGTCCATGCCGGGGCTGGTGGATCCAATGATCCTCGAATTGCGAGGCCAGAGCGCGTGAGACCAGCAAAGGCTGAGTCGTCTCGTCGAGCCCTTCGGGATAGCGGAAGACCCAGATCGCTGCGTCGAGCAAGAGGAGGCTGAGCGGTGTCCGTTCGGACCGCGAACGGAGGCCGGGGCGCCCGCCAGCACCGGTGAGGAACCGGAGTCGTTCGCCAGCTTCCAACGCGAAGTCGAGGCGCGGCGTGCTGATCCGGAGCGACCCGCGAGACAAGATCAGGCTCCCCAAGATGCGTGGCCAATCTCGTGGATTGTCGATCGGAGGATCGGGATCGGGGGCTTGGTTCTCGATGGTTTGAGGACGCGGCATGGGCCGATCGAGCCAGTCGAGCAGCGCGATCGGTCCGTTGTGCTCGTCCAGGTTGGCCCCAACCTCCTGAGGCGTCGGCAGGCTCCGAAGGCAGTCTGGGGAACCGAGCAGGTCCAGGATCGCCTCGGGATCCGGACCGCTGCTGGGCTCCCAGTTCAGGACAAGGTTGTAGCGGCAGTCGTCGGCCAACGCTTCGGCACCAGCGCCGTGACGGAGGATCTCGGCGAGCTTCCAGGCATCCACCCCAACTCGATCCTGTTCGGCCAAGTTGACGGCGCGATCCAGGGCCGCGATCGCCTCGGCGTTGCGACCCTGCCAGGCGAGGACCAGTCCGCGATCGAACTGGGCCAAGTCCGCCGCCTCCGAGCCCGCTCCGAGCCGTTCCAGACGTTCAAGCAGGGTGGACCAGTCGAGTCGATCGACTTCATCGATCAGCCCTGACCAGGCCGAATCGGGTCCAGGCGACTCGGGCAAGCGGATTGCAGGCGACTTGCGAGCCGATGCGGGGAGATCTCGGGCTTCAACCAGCCGATCCAGGGCCTCGCGAGCGGCCGGACGATCCGGGTCATCGCCCAACAGGCGGGTCCAGCAGGCCCAGGCGGCTAGAGGTCGCTGGTGATTCAGGTGGTCCCAACCCGCATTCATCCAGTCCTGGGAACTCGACAACGCCTCGCCCCCTTCGACGATCCTCAAGGCATGATGATCTTAGATGGGCGACCGGGGTCGGCCGAATTGTCGGTCTTCGTCTCGGGCGTCGTGGTCGGGCCGGCGTCACGTCCGGGTGTCCAGATCGCTCCCCCGGATTGCGCGGCCGCGGCCCGACCGGGCGTCCAGATCGATGAGGCGGGGTCGGTACCGCCACCGGCTTGGACATCGATCAGTCCATCGCCGCCGGACTCCGGCGTGCCGAACCTCGAGAGCAGCGCTTGGAGCGGGCGCGTATCGAGTAATCGCCGTTGCGGATCCTCCGGGGCGGTCGTGACCTGGATCAAGCCCAATTGAATCAGGGTTTGGGTCAGCAGCGGCGCGACCGTCGTCTCAGTTCTGGACTCACCCGAGCCGGATCGCATGATCAAGGACTGGAGGTATGGGACCCATTGAGTCGGCGATTCGCTCTGGGCACGGATCCGGAGTTCGAGCATATCCCAGCGCTCTGGGACCGACTCTGACGTCTGGCCCGACCCGGACTGACGTCCCCGTTCGACCCAAGCCAGCGCCTCTTGGGGCTTCGCCTCACGCAAGGCCTCTTGGGCGAGTAGGCCGAAGACCGGATAGGGCGCGGCATGACCTTCCGTGAACACTTCGGGGCGATCAGCGAGTAACCGAGCCGTGCGCAACGCCAAGGTGATGTGTCCACTTCGCGCGCTATGGAGGAAGAGTTCGCCGAGTTTGGCGTTGATCGGTGGCGGATCGAGCCGGATCCGGTCCAGTTGAGTCACGGGGATGGTCGACAGGTCGGTTTGAGCCGTCAGTGTGATTGGCGGTTCGATGGGCAGCTTCAGTTGATCGCGAAGGGCGTCGAGGGCCGGGAGTAGGTCATCGAATCCGAAGTGGGTGTGTCGGAACAAGCGGTAGGCGGCTCGAAGCGCGACCCGATGATCGGCTTTCTCGGCGGCGGCCCGGGGCGACAGACCGCCCAAGTGCGGACTGGGTGTTTCGGGCCAGTAGGTCCGGACCTGCTTTTTGCGGAACCGAAGCTCGAGCGCTGCGACGACCTCTGGACCGACTCCGGCTGGAAGTACAAGTCGGTTCTCCAGAGCCAACAGGAACCGCGAGCGGGCCCCGACGATCTCCCGCGAAGGCGGATCGCTCGACAACGATTCACCGGCGACCTGCGTAATCGCCGCACACCAGGACTCCAGGCGACTGTCATCGACCGCTTCCAGGACACAACGCTCATCGGTTACGACCAGCGCGGCGACGTCCTGAGGCACGTCCTCCAGGGCGGTGTGGACGCTCAAGGCGCTGGCCGAGACGACCGGTTCGACGATCGTGAAGAGCCGGGGGGCGGACGGGTCGCGCTCGTTCGATTCGCTGGTCCGTAGTTCCTGGAACCGATCGTGGCGTTGCAGCGTGGTCAGCAATGCCGCGCGGTGCTGGATCGGCCAACTGAGGTGGACCAGATCGATGAGGTCGCTTTGCTCGAAGGAGCCCTGCAACTGACAGAGGACCTCCAGGTCGATGACGGCCTCGTCATCGGGCGACTTGCGAGCGATGGTCCGTCGCAACGACTCGACGGCCGTTTGTGACTGTCCCGACCAGAGTAGACAGAGCCCAGCGTTCCAAAGGGCCATGGGCTGGAGTGAAAGGTCCTGCTCGGCCACATCGGAGAAGTCGGTCGCGGCACGAGTCCAGAGTCCGTCACGCGCCATCGTCAAGGCGCTTCGGAATTTTTCCAGGCGCGGGTCCGAACCGCGCGTCGGGCCTTGCTCCAGAGAATATTCCCGCTTGAGCCATGGGGAAATCCGCGCGCTGGCCATGACCGAATCGATGGCCTCAGTAGCGCGGGCGGCCGTCTCGGGTACGCCATGGGCGACGGCCCATCGCAGGTGGGCTAGCCCCGCAACGATCTCTTGACTTCGGACGAGCGACTCGCCGACATCGACCATAAGGCTGGCGTACCGTTGACGTATTGTGGTCGACTCATCGTCCGTCTTCTGATTCCAATCTGCCTCGAGCATCCCCTGCATTCGGGCTGCGGCGGTATGGGCCCCCTGGGTCTCCGCAAGGATCCGGACCTGGAGCACGAGCGCGGTGAAGGCCTCGGGCATGACCCGTAAGGCCTCTTCGAGCGCTTGGGCCGCCTCGGCGTGCTGACCGGACCGCAACAGAACCCCGCTCCGTTCGATTTGGAGCCAGGCATTTTTCGGATGAGCCTTGGCCCCCTCGTCCAACGCTTTGAGGGCGGCACGCGGTTTGTCCTGGGCCAGTTGACGCTGGGCGCGCTCGATGAAGGGTTCGCCGGCCAGACAGCACCATTTGAATTTCTTGCCCGTCCCACAGGGGCACAGGTCATACGGATCGATCTTATCCATCGCGAGGCTCGATCTCTGGCGGTTCAGGGCAATTGAATCGATCGGAAGCCGGCCGAGCCTGGTGCGTAGGGGGACACGAAGTCGGCTCGGGCCAGTCCTTGGCGAAACGACCAGGCTAGCAGAGCCGATGACGGCCCGTCCATGCTTCGAGGACTTCGACCCGGCCGAGTCGACTCGCCCGACGATCCGAGACGGAGCCATCTCGGCACAATGACCGGACCGGCCTCACCTGGAACCGAACAGGACGACTCCCCTATACTTAGGAGCCAATTCGCACGGATGGAGGTGCCGGAGTCGGCAAAACGAGCGGGCGAGTTCGGACCGTCGCGGTAGGACGAGGTACGATCCATAATGCGCGGACGCTTCTCACGCGATCGAGGCTCCTTCAAGTCCTCTGAGGTCGTCGGGTTGTTCATCGTCAGCCTGATCTGCTGGATGTGCTTCTTCGTCGCCTTCTACGCCATAGCCAGTCTGATCGACACCCTCTTCGGCTCGCCCGGTTCCTAGATCCGTCCGTGTCCCAGAGAATCGTCCCGAACGAACGCGGAGAGGAGACGGAACCGATGATCCCCACGCTCGTGGCCCTGACGATTCTCACGCTTTGCCCGATCGTCGAGGCGAATCCTCCGGTTCCCGAGCCCAAGCCAAGGCCGGCGCCCCGCCCTGTCCAGCATGTCGAGCGGGCTGAGCGAGAGAATACGGAATCATCGGCCGAGCAAACGGGCCGCGTCCACAGTCAGAAACCCGCAACGGAGGGATCGTCGAGGACGAAGGCGCGGTCGAAGATTCAGGTTGTCCCCAGTCGCCCGAAGACCTCCTCGCCCCGATTCCGGCGACCCGGACTGCCCGGCTCGGGCAATTACGAGAGCCCCGACTTCTCGGAGATCCCCAAATGGCGGCAGATCTCCTTCTTCGGCCTCCGCGCCGAGGGTCGAGTCTTCATCTTCGTGATCGACCGATCCGGGAGCATGGCCAGCAACGCCCGCCTGATCCGCGCCAAGCTCCAATTGATTGAAACGATCCGAAAGATGCAGTTTCCGCAGAGATATTTGGTCATCACATTCAACGAGACGGCCCGACCCCTTATCGACGTCGTTCCGGTCTCGGCCAACCGGCAAGGGTCCGATCTGCTCCGGCGTCAGCTCCGATACGTCGAGCCGATCGGCGAGACCAACCCCCTGCCGGCGATGCGGATGGCCATCAACCTCCGGCCCGACGCGATCTTCCTGCTGGCCGATGGCGATTTCCCCGAGGGCGCCGCGTCCACCATCAACGCGTACAACGACGACAACCGCATCCCGATCCACTGCGTCGACCTGGTTGGAGGCGTCGCCGGAGACGACCTCAAGCAGATCGCCAAGCAGTCCGGCGGTCAATATCTGTCGAGACCCTGAAATATATCTGCGGGGAAATGGAATCGCGTTCTCGACACCTCTTCGTAAGTCTTTATTGCGCGGCCGAGAGGGTCCCGCTCGGGCTGCCTCGGATGGGGACGTCTTCGGGCAGGGGCCGGCCGGCGACGCGGTATCCTCGGTCGTGGAGGAGGTCGCGGACCTGGCGGTAGAGCACGAAGCTGTCGGGGTAGACCCAGAGCGTCAGGGTCGTCCGGGTCGGGTCGTACCGGTTCAGGTGGCGCGAGAAATCCGAGGCCGGGTGCTGGAGCGTCTCGAAGGTCTCACCGCGGAGGTCCGTGATCGGGACCAGTTCCCAGAGGCCGACGATGTACTCGACGCCGCCCAGGAACGACCCGCCGGGTCCGCCGATCGAACGCGCCGTGACCTCGTAGCGGATCCGGAAGGCGCCGATCGGCCCGACCTCGCCACCCGCTCCGCCGCGATCGGTGCCGATCCGGAGCCGGAGCCGCGCATCGGCCTCGACCTTTGTCAACAAGGCGTCGAGGTCGATCACCGAGATCCGCCCTTGACGCAACTCAAAATGTTGCTCCTCGTCAACGATCATCTCGGCCACCGGTGTCGGTCGGACCGTCGAGGCGCGGACCGTCGGCTTCGCCGGCTCGCCCAACGACGCCAGGCGATCCTCCAGCTTGGCCCGATAGTCCGCCCATTGGTTTCGTCGGGTTGAGACCTTGTCGAAGCGTTCCACATCGTCCCGACGAGCAGCCCGAGACGCCATCCACGCTTGGAACCGCGATCCTACCGACTCCGTCAGGTCACCGAGCGCACGACCCGCCCGATGAAGCGACGCCTCGGCCTCGGTCCTTCGATCCACTGCGCGAGTCCAGTCTGCCTCGGCCGCCGCGATCGCCTCCTCATCGGGCGGCAGAACGACGGTCGCGTCAGGCATCGGCTCGGCAACGTCCGGTTGAGCCACTTCCCGATCCTCAACCGGAGCCGGTTCGTCGACGGGCTCCTCGACCGTCCGGTCCGTTGAGGTGACCACAGGTGCCGTTGATGGATCGTGCGGATCCTTGTCGACGTCGAACCAGAGGCGAACGGCCACGAATCCGAGGGCGACGATGAGACCGAGGAGCGTCGCAATGGAACCTCGACTCCGCGCATCATCCCGAACGTCCTGGCGATCCCACACCGGCATCGGGGAGTCATCCGAGTTCTCAGGAGTCGGTCGAACGGTCGCGCAACGGTCGTCCGCGTTGGCAGTCGTCATCGCGGTCGCTCCTCAACGGGTCTGGGGGAGCGGATTTGGGTCCAGATCTCATCGTCGAGTCGACGCGGCTCATCGACACGGATGCCCGGTTGAGACGGACTCGCACTGCGAGCGGTTCCGCCCTGCCCAACTCGAGGAGGGGAACCGAATCGGTTGAGCGGCGTGCCATCGGCCGTCGGTGAGGTGTCGACGATCATCTCGGGGTCCGATCCTTGATAGTGCACCGTCTCGGAGTCGTCCACGAATTCGTACCCGAAACGTGCGTCGAGCGTGCTCAAGCGTCGACGAGCCTCGTAGTAAGTCCGCACGCCATCGGGTCGGACGAGGAAGAGTAGATACGGTTCCATCTCGAGGTCGTTCGCCTCGGCGGCCTGCTCAGCCGCTTTGAGGGACCGGCGGACCTCCAGCGCGAGGCGGCTGGCCCGGTTGGTCGCGGAGGCGGCGATCTCATGGAAGGAGAACGACTTTTCCCCCGGTCGGATCCGGAGGCCGTCGACGTCACACTCCAGAACGATCGGCCGTTGCCATGTGCCTTGCGGACCACGATACGGCCCGATGATCACGTCCGCCTGAGCGACCGCTTCGGCCTTCCGATGCTCGGCGATCCGTCGCTTCAGCGTTTCGCTGAGCCGTTGCGCTTCGAGGTAGTCCGATTTCGTCGCGACGTAAATGCGTTCGGCGTCCGCCTTCAACTCGCGACGCGACTCCGTCACGACCTTTTTGGTCTTCTGCAATTGATCTTCGGCGGTTTCCAATGCCGTTGCGAAGCCCTCGATGATCGACACTTTGAGTCGGTCACGAGCCGTCTCGGCGTCCAACGCCGCCCGATCGGCGGACCATCCGGCGATTCGCTCCGATGTCGGATCAATGATCGTAACCTCGGGGATCTGAATGGAATCGCGGGAATCCGTTGCACTCGACGAGTCGTCGCGCACAGATTCACTGGAAAACAATCCAGAGTTGTCTGGCTTGAAATACGTGTTTTTGTGAATTTCAATAGGGTCGTCTGACTCGATGATGGCGATAGGTGGTCGGAGAGCGTTAACCTCTTCGGCATGAAGGCGATAGTGAGCGACGATTAAGGGTGGCGTAACCGCGATTGTGGAGAGCGCGACGAGGATTCGGAGGAGGTCGGAGGCGAATCCTCCGCTCCCGGACATTGTCGAATGTCCGGACGTTCCCGTCTGACCCTCAAACTCGATCCGCGTGGATCGTCGAGAATACGTCTGCATGTCGAGCCCTCGACCGCGTCCCACGTCGGCTGCTCAACGGGTCGGGGATCCGAACGATCCACGCGTTGCGATCCGCGCGGAGTCCACCACACCCGGCCGTCGTGCTCATCCTGAGCCACCGTTGTGGATCGGATGTGCGCGGGGTTTTCCGCGAGGACGTAGGCCTCGATGCAGAAGGCCAACAACCGGTTGTGGCGGTCGTGCGGTCTGTTCGTGCCGGTTCGACGATTATTCGGCGGCCTCTGTCCCTCGAACGATCAGGAACCAGCCGGCTGTTGTTCCGGTCGAGCCCCGATCTTCTTGACGATGCCGGTAGTGGACTGACCTTGAATGAGGGGGATGAGGACGACGCGCCCACCGTTTGCCTCGACGAAGTCGCGGCCGACGACGGTCTCGGGGGTGTAGTCGCCGCCTTTGGCGAGGATCTCGGGCTTGATCGCCTCGATGAGCCGGAGCGGCGTGTCCTCTTCAAAAAGGGTGACCGCGTCGACGCACTCGAGGGCCGCGATGATCTCGGCGCGGTTGTCCTGGGGCGTGATCGGTCTCTCCGGACCCTTGAGCCGGCGGACGCTGGCATCCGAGTTGAGCGCGACGATCAGGTAATCGCCCTGGTCAGCACACTCGTTGAGCAGTCGGGTGTGGCCGATGTGCAACAGGTCGAAACAGCCATTGGTGAAGACGATCGACTGGCCGGCGGCTCGTCGTCGACGAACCTCCTCCAGAAGCGTCTCCAGGCCCATGATCTTGGAGGTGTCGCCCCGTCGATGCTGATGCAGGTCACGGAGGATCTCTTGGCGGGTGATCAGGGCGACGCCGATCTTCTCAACCTCGAGGCCACCGGCGACGTTGCCCAAGGCGGCCGCCTCCTGGTAGTCCCCGCCACTGGCCAGGACTAAGCCGACAACCGAGAGCACCATGTCGCCGGCGCCGGTGATGTCGTAGACCTGCCGAGGTCGGGTCGGCACGATGACGCCGGTCCCATCAGCGCGGGCGAGGGCCATGCCGTCGCGGTCGAGCGTCACCAGGGCGGCTTTCATATTCAATTCTCGGAGCAACTGGTGACCGACGCGGATTCCGTCCTCGGGCGTCTTGATCGACGTCCCGGTGGCCATCGACGCTTCCAGGCGGTTGGGCGTCATGCAGTCGACGCCAAGATATCGGGAGTAATCGCGCGAACGGATCGGGTCGGCCAGCGTGATCAGGCCGCGTTGCTTACAGGCGTCGATGAGTCTTCGGAGCATCGACGGCGTGCAGACGCCTTTGTCATAGTCGGAGATCAGGACGATGTCGGATCCGTCTAAGGCGTCAGGGAGCCGTTCGAGTAGCTCCGCTTGGGCCGACTCGGGGATCGGGTCACGGACCTCCCAATCAACGCGGATCATCTGCTGGGGATGGCGGTCCTGGGCTCGACCGATATATCGCTCCTTGAGCGTGGTCGGGCGTCCATCGATCCCGAGCACCAGATCGTGGTTGATATCGAGATCGTCCAGGATGGTGCGAACCAACTCAGCCTCGGTGTCACGCCCGACAACCCCGATGAGGCGGACCTCAGCGCCCAGGGCGGCCAACATTGTCGCGACGCTGCTGGCCCCGCCCAGCCGGTGCTCTCGATAGTCGGCACGCAGCAGAGGGACCGGCGCCTCCTGGCTGATCCGCTCGGCGTCTCCCCAGACGTAGCGATCCAAGATCAAGTCGCCGATCACCGTGATCCGCGGTCGGCCGAGACCTTCGACCCGACCGATCAAGTCTGACACCGTGGCAGTCACCGGCTCTTCCCTCCTTTGGTGGATCGGCCACGTCGCGTCGGGGTGCTCGTCCAGGTTCTCGACAGCGGGTAATCTCCCGAGGAGAAGTCGAGGCCGCCCCGTCCGGCTAGCCGTCCCGGCGACTCCCAAGGGTAGCCAAGCCGGAGGGCCGGTCAAGCCAAGCAGGGCATGCCAAGGTTGGTGGCGTCGATGGCCTCGGACCGGGTATCTTGAACCTTTTGCCTTCGACATCGGCTCGGGCCTTTGGAATCGCCTGGTGTCGGTACGTCTGAATCGGGTTGCTCGACCGACCCGACCGAGCCCATTTCTTGCCCTTCGCTTGCGGCGCCGTTGGTCGATCGAGGAGCCGACGCCCATGGATCGCGCGACGCGATGACCCAGATGGAACCTGAGCCAATCCGCCTCACTCAAGAGGCCCGGGAGTTTCTCTTCGGACGGATCGATTACGAACGACTGGGTATGCCCTCCGCGTCAAGGCGGACAGTCGTTGGCCTGTCACGAATCCGTCGCTTCCTCCGACGCTTGGGTGATCCCCAAGTCGATCGGCCCTGGCTTCACATCGCCGGGACCAAAGGAAAGGGATCGACGGCTGCCCTGATCGCCGCTGCGCTCCGTGGTGCGGGCTACCGGACGGGCATGTACAGCTCACCGCACCTGCACCGTCTGGAGGAACGGTTCCGGATTGACGGCTGCCCGATCGCTTCGGAGGTGCTGACGCGACTAATCGACGAGCTTCGTCCTTGGGTCGCGCAACGGGACTCGGACCCCGATTCGGCGCCCCGCGAGGTCGGTCTGACCTTCTTCGAACTCTGTACGGTGCTGGCCCTTCTTGGATTCACCGAGGCGGCCTGTGACCTTGGCATCATCGAGGTGGGCTTGGGGGGTCGGCTCGACTCCACCAACGTGATCCGGCCGCGAATCGCAGCGATTACCTCGATCTCGTACGACCATATGCGTCAGCTCGGCTCGACGCTGGAGGCGATTGCCGGCGAAAAGGCGGGGATTCTCAAGCGCGGTGTACCGGCCGTCTCAGGCGTCGAGGCGCCCGGCCCTCGCGCGGTCATTCGACGCGTCGCTGCTCAGCGCCGGGTTCGGCTTCTCGAACTGGGCGAAGAGATCGAGTATCGATATGTGCCGCCGGCCGGTCCGCTCCGGGAGCCCGAGCCGGGACATGTCGAAGTCCGGACCTGGCGACGCGAGTGGGGTCGGCTCCCCCTCCCACTCTTCGGAGCCCATCAAGCTCAAAACGCGGCGGTGGCCCTGGCCTGCCTCGATTTGCTGGCCGAACAAGGTTGGTCGATCGATGTCGAGGCGGTCTGTTCCGGCTGGTCGGGCCTGAACTGGCCGGGCCGGGTCGAGATCGTCGAGCGTCGGCCGTATCTGGTACTCGACGGCGCCCACAACGCCGCCAGTGCTGAGGCTCTGGCCGAGACGATCCGGACATGCTTCCCCAAGCCGAGCGGATTGACCTTGGTGTTCGGCACTTCGCGGGATAAGGACCTCGAGGGTCAGCTCGACGCTTTGGGGCCGCTCTGTTCACGTGTGATCGCCACCCAGTATTGGGTGAACCCCCGCGCCCTCTCGGCCGCCGAGGTCCTCGAGGCGGCCTCGAGCCGTTGCGGACCCGAGATCAGCGTTCTTGCCGAACCTCGGCTCGACGAAGCGCTCCGGATCGCGCGCTCGCTGACCCCACAAGACGGCCTGATCCTGGTCACTGGCTCGCTGTTCTTGATCGCCGAGGTCCGCTCCCTCCTCTTAGGTCAGGAGCAGGTGACCGGTTCCGGATTACTCGCGCCCAGCCATTGAGGGTTCTTTGGGCCAACGACCCGAGTGGGTAACCCCTTCGTGCCCGATCTCAGAGGCTTTCTCATGCCCCTGTCGCATTGGCTCCTGGTCGTGGCTCACTTCGGACTTCTCTTCGCCTGGAGCAGTGCGGCGCTCCGGGCCGCACCGGGACATGAAGCCTTCGGCGTCGCCCTCGGATTAGGCGTCACCGTCGTCCTCTCGGTCGTCTCCGGAGCCAGGCGGCGGATCCTGCAGGCCATCGCCGTCGCCGACGCTATGGCGGCCACGACCGCTGTACTCTACCTCCTGATGCGCTCGGAGACCTGGCTCCAGCGCCTCGGTTACGGCGCCGGCTACCTCGTCACCTTCTCCCTGTTCGTGGCCAGTTGGCTGACTTCACGCGCCGAGGCCCGACGTCAGCTCCGCACGCAGAAGGATCGTGAGGTTGAGCGGCCATCCGACCCGCGATCCGCGCCCGGCAATTCCGAAGGCGGGTTCGAGGACTGATGGTCCCGATCGGAGCCGAACCCAAAGGCTTTTCGCGTCGGAGGGATGGATTGTCGGCGGAAACCGATGACCCGCCGGTCCTTGCTCGGTAACGAGACCCGTGCGAGATACGCGGATACAACGAAACAGACAAATACAACCAACAAGGCGGCGAGATCGGATTACCCTGTCGAAGGTGGAGCGAAGCGATGTCGGGACGACTGGCGGTTCGAGCGGCGGCGATCCTGGGATTCCTTGGCGTGATGTTGGGAGCGTTCGGCGCGCACGGCTTGGAGAACAAACTCTCGAGCGTCGATCTGGAGATGTATCGGACGGGGGTCCTGTACCATTTGTTGCACAGCGTCGCTCTGTTGGGCTCGGGGCTGATCGCCTGGTTTCGCCCCGAGAGCCGAGCCATCAAGGTGGCCAATCTCGCTTTCGTGCTCGGGATCTTGATGTTCTCTGGAAGCATCTATCTCCTAGCCACCGATGCGTTGCTGGGCTACTCAGCTCGACCCATCGTCCTGGTTACTCCGACCGGCGGCCTGGCCTTCCTGATTGGCTGGGGAGCCCTGATCGGCGTTGGCTTGCCGAATCCAAGTCCAACCAAACCTGAACCATCTCACGATCCGGAATCCTGAAGGGATTCAGGAATCGAGCGTTCTGGAGAGTGACAGATTAGGCGATCACCCAGAAGTATCCCGGGACCGCAGTTCCTCGGGGTCGAGATTGAGGTCACCCAGATCAGGGTGATCGATGACCAGATCGCCCTCGGGCGACATGTAGGAGCCAGTCGAAATCGGGGGGAGGCTCAAGTCGAGCGTGTTGACGGCATGTCGCGGTTCCGAGCCGACCTTTGAGGCTTCCTGGGATGGTGGAACATCGATAAGGCGGGGGTTGGGTGTCGGCGAAGGATCGTCGGCCCTTGTGATCGGTCGTGGGTGATCTTCGACGTCGGATTCCTCACGATTGGCGATCGCGGGCGCTGGTCTGGGTTGGTCAGGTCCTCCAATCGCCTGATGAGGCGGCCGATCGAGCAGGTGGCCCGCATCGAACCGTTCACCCAGGTAATCGCGTCGGACTTTCGGGTTGTTGATGATGTCGTACTTGTCCCCGGTCGCGGCGACCGTCCCCTCGAAAATCACATAGATCTGGTCGGTGACGCTGAGCGTCTCGCGGATACTGTGATCGGTCAGGAGGATACCGATCTGGTGCTTGCGGGCCAGGTCGCAGACGATCTCTTGAATCTCGGCGACGGTGATCGGGTCGATCGCGGCGAAGGGTTCGTCGAGCATGATCAGCTTGGGCTCGCTGATCATGCATCGGGCGATCTCTAGGCGTCGCTTCTCGCCACCGGAACAGCGATAGGCCCGGCTCTTGCGGACTGCCTCGAGGCCGAATTGCCGGAGGAGTTCATCACGTCGCGTTCGTCGCTGGCGTCCAGAGAGACCCGATATGGTCTCGAGGATGGCCATCAGGTTCTTCTCAACGGTGAGCTGCTTGAAAATGCTCGGCTCCTGCGGAAGGTAGCCCAGGCCCGCTCGGGCGCGTCGATACATCGGCCAACGCGTCACGTCGTGGCCATCGAAGAGGACCTGGCCGCCGTCCGGATCGATCAGGCCGATGGTCATCTTGAAGCTCGTCGACTTGCCGGCCCCGTTGTTGCCGATCATGCCGACGATCTGCCCGGCGTCGACCTGGAACGAGACGTTGCGGACCACCTGACGACGCCCGAACCATTTCTCCAGGTCATGCACTTCTAGCAACGCCATGGCCGATCCCCTCGCACCCGTTGAGTCCCCGCGATGACACCCGACTCGGCCGGGTAGCTTAGCCGAGCCTTGCAGTCCGTCCAGGCCAGTGCGGCCTCGTCGGCTGACTCGGGTCTAGGTCTGACCGATTCGAGGATCGATCGTGATCTCATCAGCGGGTCACTGTCAGACTCACCTTCAAGTCGTCCCTGGGTGAGGCCGACCGGGGCGCGTCGAATGACCAAAAAGTATTTCGTGTCGAAGGAAGCATGCTCGTGAATCGACCGAACCGCCCCGAAGTCAGGAGGGTCCAGCTCGACAGGTCGAGAACGACCATGATCCCGTCTGAATCCAGAGGAGCACGATGGTTCGATGAGCACGTTGGTCGTCGAGGTTTGCGAGGTCAAGGCGGTCCACCCCCACCCCAACGCCGATGCTTTGGAGTTCATCACCGTCAAAGGGTGGCAGGTCATCGTCCGCAAAGCGCTGGGCTTAAAGCCCGGCGACCGGGTGGTCTACTTCCCGCCGGATAGTGTGATGCCGCCGGAGTTGGCCGAGCGGCTGGGGATCAGCAAGTATCTCTCGCCACTGCCCATGGACGCGGACGGTCATCGCAAGCCGGGCCTCCGAGTTCGGGCGGCCCGACTGCGCGGACAGCCCAGCTTCGGGACGATCGATCACGAGGTCGACCCGTCCTGGGAGGTCGGACAGGATCTCAAGGGGTTCTTCGGGGTCGTTAAGTTCGAGCCCCCGGTCTGTCCCAACGACGGAGACGCGCTACCGCCGTTGCCGAATTTCCCTAAGTACACCGAGATCGAGAACGTCCGGAACTTCCCCGACACCCTCAAGCCCGGTGAGGAGGTGATCTTCACCGAGAAGCTCCACGGCAAGAACTGCCGACTGGGCCGTGTCCGGGTCATCGACGAACAAGGCGATCGGTTCGAGTTCGTCGCCGGTTCGCACGGTCAACGACGTGCTCCCGTCGATGCCAAAGGCCGCCCCTCGGACTTCTGGGGACCGTTAGCACCGAACGTCCGCGACTTGCTCGAAGACGTCGGGGCCGACTCGCGAAGCGTCGTCCTGTTCGGTGAGATCTATGGGAGCGGCGTCCAAGACATGGCCTACGGCCTGACCCAAAGTCATCAAGCGTTCCGCGCCTTCGACCTCGCCGTGGAGGGCACCTACCTCGACTACGATGAAATGGTCGCCCTCCTGAATCGCTTCGGCATCGAGTCGGTCCCGCAGTTGTATCGCGGTCCCTTTTCATGGGACATCTTGGAAGACCAGACCGATGGCCCGACGACCCTCTGCGATCCGGAGGCGGCAGGACAATTCAAGGGGCGTGAGGGGCTCGTCGTCCGACCGGTCCGCGAGCGATACGACCCGGCCCTCGGCGGCTCAGGACGGGTCCTGCTCAAGTCGGTCTCGGTCGACTACTTGGCCCGTAAGGGAGGAACCGAAGACCATTGACGCCTGTCGACGACCCCTCTGGCAACGCGGAGGTCGACGCGCGGCCAAGCGATTGGGATCGGACCGCAAACGCTCAGCGGATCCGGCCCATCCGACTGAAGTAAGGGACGAAGGGGATGTCACCGATGCGCGGCAGCGTGATGTGAGGCTCGACCGGCCAGGCATGAGGCCAGAAGATCAGGAACGCCTTGCCGACGATCATCGACTCGGGCACCTCGTACTTGGCATACTCGGGGTTCCGGAGCAAGTCGGCCTGGTCCTTACCGACCCAGTCGCGGGCGTCGCTGCTCATCGGGCTGTTGTCGCCCATCATCATGTAGCAGTCCGGCGAGATGGTGTAGATTCGCGAGGGCTCGGTTCGGGCGATCTGGGCGAACTGGTTTGGGTCGGAGAAGAACTCCAGGGCCTGGGCGCTGGAGAGAGCGTTGAAGCGAGGGTAATCCGACTCGCCCGGCTTCTTGGTGTAGTAAATGTCGCGGCCCAAGAGCAGGTCGGTGACGGCCACCGACACATCCTGGACGGCGATCCGAGCCGGCTCCAGGTCTTCCGTGGTTGGGCCTAGGCGGTTGGATGCGGGGCGGCGTTCGTAAGGAACAGAGTCACCCAGCGGGCGTTGATTGTCGACGACCAGCATGAGCTGATCGTCGACGTTGGCGAAGAACACCTTGTGGGTGCCTGGCTCTCGGAGTCTGGGCATCGAAGCCTCGGCCAAGAGCGTATCACCTCGGAGCACGGCGACCCGTCCGTCGGCTAGGTTGAGCTGGGCCTGGTGGACCGTGCCAGCCTCAACCAGTTCCAAATCGATCCGGGCGTCGGCCCCGATCCGCTGCACATCGAGGGTTGCTTCGAGGGTCAGGTCGCCGACCCAATGGAGGCGGAAATGCTGGGCTTCCTCGCGGACTTGCTGTCGGGAGACCTCGGTTGGGCTGACCTGGAAGGCCATGTTGTATCCGGTGACGTCGGTGATCAAACTGGGCTGAGGATCACCCAGATCGGCCTCGCCATTTAACGCGAGCGTCCACTGGATCTGGGACGGGATCAGGTGGTGATAGGTCAGCCGGGCCGGCGGTTCGCCGCCGTCGCGATCGATCTGATAGCGGGCTGGTTCGGGCTGCGACCACCCGGAGCCTAGACGCCAACGACGCCATTCGCGGCGGTCGGCGAAACTCTTCGCGCGATGCGTATCGTCGAAGACCCGGATCCGGGTCGATCGGACGACCTCGAGTGACTTGCGGGCGATCCGGAAATCCGCTGCGGTCTGTTCGTCCACATCGGTCCGGTTCGCGGCGTCGCGGACGAAAACATCGCCCAGCAAGATGAAGAGTTGTTCGTCGGGCATCCCGACGATCCGTTTAATGAAGTTCTCCTCGGCCTGATAGGGGTACTTGAAGACGGCGACGTCCCAGCGAGTCGGCGTCGCGCCGAAGGGCAGCACATTGCCGAACAGGTAAAGCGGCTTGGAGACCAGGATCCGATCACCAGAGTAGGGTAGATGGTCACGGAGATCGACCAGATGACGGCAGTTGGGACAGATTCCAGCGACGGTCACCTTAGGGCGTGACGGATCGGACGACGCATTCGCCTGGAAGACCTCACCGCATTCGGGACATTCCAGTTCCTTATGCTGGCCCATCAGGGTCGGGGCCATGGATCCGGTCGGGATAACGAACGGCTCGGCTACAATGAATCGGATCACGAAGGCCAGAATGAAGGCGAAAATCACCTGCTCAAAGAGGTCGCGAGCGCTCTCCTGAGGCTGGTTCGCGGTCGATTCTGCTGATGGCGCGGAGGAAGAGGAGGATCCGTTCTTCGGGTCGGGGGCGGCTGCCCCCGCCGTTTTCCGGG